>JACQDX010000085.1 GCA_016200895.1 Burkholderiales bacterium | reverse complement strand
CCAGTGTCTGTTGTTTCATGGAAGTCTAACGTCTTGTTCGGTTGTCAGTCTTTAACGCTTGAGAATAGAATCCGTTTACTTAATCAGCGTTGCCTTAAGCAACAACTTGGGCAACAACTTAGGTAACAACTCAAGCAATAGGAATTTGCTGCTTCTTCGCCAGTGCATCGATGTCTTGCCAGATAGTCATTTGGTTCAACAGGCGAGTGGCTGGATCAAGCATGGGATTCAGGTTGAAGAAGCGTTCCAGGGCAGTTTCATCAAAACTGCTGTGCTGGGAAAAATTGATACGCCCATACTGCTTGCGGAATGCATGCAATAAATCGGCTGGCGTATCCTTATGCCAGGATTGCATGAGACCACCCACCATCAAGGCAGTATCAGTAGTCTGCTCCAGTGAGCGCGGGCTACGTGAACTGCTGACATCGCGATAATCCAGCAGGCGGGGGAAGTAAAACTTCTTGATCCATGCTGCAGGTATGCCGCCTTCATGCAAGAGCGCACCACTACGCCACAGCTT
Organism: Burkholderiales bacterium; assembly: GCA_016200895.1. Lineage (GTDB taxonomy): Bacteria > Pseudomonadota > Gammaproteobacteria > Burkholderiales > Burkholderiaceae_D > Undibacterium. The sequence continues at coordinate 7,971 of JACQDX010000085.1, read as the reverse complement.
CCAGCTTTTTTCTGCTTCGCTGTCGGATACAAAGTGCGTGTCTGCTGTGAGTACGCAATCTTCACCCAGCTCTATTTCCAGTATCGCTGGCAAGCCTGCAGCAAGGGAAATGTTTTCCAGTTCTGGCATTTGTGGTTTTTCACCATGCTGGTTTTGCAGTGCATTCACGAATTCTCCCAGCACTTGCTGATGTTCATGATGCAGGCTGCTGGTAGCTTTGCAAAAAGCGGCGCAGGCTGCAAAATAAGCCATCAGTTCGCCCACCATGATGCCGCGTGCGGGCAGGTTTTCTTCTTGAAAACCCTGGCGTGGGATGTCTGCCGCCAGGCCCTGGCGCAGGATGGGATACAACTGGGTGGAGATACAACCAAATTTGACGTGGCTGCCAGCGGCAAGTTTAAATTCTGACATGGCGGCTCAGGCTTTCTTGAACAGGGTGAGGACGTGTTCCGGCGGACGTCCTATTGCCGCTATATTTTGATAAGTCACTATCGGCCTTTGCAATAAATGCGGGTGAGCTGCGATGGCTGACAAGGCCGTTGCCGTATCAGCACTGACCAGTTTCAGGCTGGCATATTCAGGTTCATTATTGCGCAGCATGGCTTGCACGTCACCATCGCCCAATGCTATTAGCAGTTTTTGCAGCTCATCAAAATTCAAAGGCGCTTTTTGATAATCAATCACTTGCAGGGTTAATTGACGCTCATCCGCATGTGCCTGCACCAGTGCCAGGGTTTCACGGGATTTTGAACAACGTGGATTGTGGTAAATCGTAATCATGTCTGTATCATCATTCTATGGTGCTGCCATGTCAACATGGCTTATTTAAATTGGAGTTCCAAATTGGAGTTCCATACCAAACAACACTAGCACGCCCAGAACCGCAAAAACTGCCGCAGCACACCAGCGCACGTATTTGAAAGGGAAATTCGGTGCAGCTATCTTGCCCAGGAATACTGCTGGCACATCAGCAATCAACATGCCCAGTGTGGTGCCAGCAATAACCATCGTCAGGTCAGAATATTTGGCTGCCAGTGCTACTGTCGCCAACTGGGTCTTGTCACCAATTTCTGCCAGGAAGAAGGTCACCCAAGTCAGCATGAAAACGCCATAGCGGCTTTCATTGATGCCGCCATCATTCATTTCATCCGGCTTCAGCGTCCAGGCAGCAATTGCCAAAAAAGACAGACCCAGCAGGTAACGCATGACCTTGCCATCAATGTGCGCTGCCACCAGTTGCCCCAGCAAGCCAGCCAGAGTATGGTTGGCCAGCGTCGCAACCAGAATACCAAGTATGATAGGACCAGGCTTCTTGTAACGGGCGGCCAGCAAAAGGGCGAGCAATTGGGTTTTATCACCAATTTCTCCAACGGTGACAGCAAGGGCAGAGACGAGGAAAGCTTCCATGAGAATAGGCGGGATGGGGCGATTTGTCCGATGACAGCTATATCCCGTCCCATCCCTGGTCAGCGGAAACATAACTATCAAAGGTCTTGCCCAATACAATCAGCACACTTATGTACTTGCTGCTGACTGAACCAAACGCACCATGACCGGCTGGTCAAGTATGTTGATGCGTTTCCCCCGGACTTAACCGGAGCAGGCTACTCCCCAATGAAAGAGAGGCGAAATTATAACGCATACCGCTCAGTAAGTGAGCTTGCATATGTTCGATGCTGGTTTGATACTGAAATTTGATGATGCATTTGACTATGTTTTACTGGTCCAGTACCCGTCAGCTTGCTACACTGCACAGATATAATTTAGTCAATTTGGGGCGACGCGATGACACAATCTTTCTCAAGCTACTTCATGAGTTTCTGGTCGCAGTCTGAGTTGCATGCGAATGCAATTATCTTCCTGAATCTGGCTGGTGCCATGTTATTGGGTTTTGTGGTTGGGTATGAACGTTCTTACCATGGTCGTGCTGCTGGTATGCGTACTTATGGCCTGGTTTGCATGGCATCCGCAGCTCTGGTGGTAATTGCTGGCTACCCGGATTTCTGGTTCGGAGCGCGCGCCCCTTATCCTGTCAATCTTGACCCCTCCCGTACCATACAGGGCATAGTCACGGGTATAGGTTTTCTCGGTGCTGGCGTCATCATGCGTGAAGGCTTCACCATCAGTGGTTTGACAACCGCTGCGTCTTTGTGGGCTTCGTCAGCCATCGGTGTCATGGTCGGTGTCGGCTTTTATGCAGCAGCAATTTTGCTGGCTTTTTTATCGGCAGCCTGCATGATCTGGGTATCCAGAATTGAGGCCTGGTTGCCTTCCAGGCCAGCGGTGGCGATCACCATGCAGTTTCGCCAGGGTTTCATACCCAGAGAAGATGCCTTGCGCAAAATGGCCTTCGCACGCGGCTATGAAATTGCCACGGGCACCCTGAATATCAGTTGCAGGGATGGGCGTGCCGAATGGCGTTTTGTAGCAGTGGGCCTGAGTCGCAAACTGGCGACACGCATCAGCGAACTTTCATTGGAACTGGCGGCGTTTGAAGGGATGGAGTTTTATCAAATTGCCCACGCTCGCAACTAGTTGCAACTAGCCGCAATTGCCAGGGTAAGCTGCTGCCACCTTACTTCTCTGCTGAGGCAACAGGTACTCCCAGCATGCCCTGCATGAAAATCTGCGTCACCAGCACGGCAAAGTCGGCATATGATATTTTGTCGGCATCCTGATGTGGTTTCAACCATGTGAATGTCCAGTTGATCATGCCAAACAAGAGCATGGTGATGGCGCTGCGGTTTTGTGCTGTGGTGCGCTCTGGAAAGCTGCGCTGTATTGCGCCAGCAAACAAGTCGACGATTTTTCTTTGCGCATCAAGTATCAGCTTGCGCTGTGGCTCTTCCAGGAATTTCACATCATTCAGCAAGGCGATATGGCGGGTCTGGGAATGCTCGTATTCCGCCAGGAAGGCAGCAATCAGTGTCGGCAAGTCAAGATGGCTCTCGGCCAGGTGTATTAATACTTGCGTATAACGGTTCAGCAAATCAAACAATATAGCTTCTTTACTGGGGTAGTAATGGTAAAGCCTGGCCTTCGAGGTGCCGCAAGTCTGCGCCAGTACGCTCATGGAAGTACCTGGGTAGCTATAGTTGGCAAAGGCAGTCGCCGCCTTTTCCAGGATATCGTCGCGTTGCAATTGATAATCGGATGCGAGGGTGCGGGCCATGGCTAAGGTGTTTGATAGTGTGTCAACATCATACCTTGAGCTTGCCAGCAATGGTGATTGTAGGTAGCTTGCAACAAAGGCATGGCGAGAGAACCAGTCTGTCTCATCTGGTGCGGATTTTTATAGTTTTTATTTGATGCATATCATTTTATAAATAATGAATAAAATCAATTATTTAGAGAATTTTTTGATAAATTGCACTTTTGTTTGAGTAAGAAATTCTCAAAAGGGTGTTGACAGTTGGGGCGAGTATCTCCATAATTCGGGGTTCCCTGCGGAGAGGTGGCCGAGTGGTTAAAGGCGACAGACTGTAAATCTGTTCTCTTACGAGTACGCTGGTTCGAATCCAGCCCTCTCCACCACAGGTAAAGAATTGAATTTAGAAATTAGCGGCTGAAGTGGTGGCCTTTGCGGGTGTAGCTCAATGGTAGAGCTGAAGCCTTCCAAGCTTATGACGAGGGTTCGATTCCCTTCACCCGCTCCAGTTTTACTTGCGCGGGGTTTTGCGCAACAAGCTGCCCTTGTAGCTCAGTGGTAGAGCACTCCCTTGGTAAGGGAGAGGCCACGTGTTCAATCCACGTCAAGGGCACCAAGGTTATCTGGTGTTTTCAAGTCTGATTTGTCGGGCGCGTGCCTGAGCATTCTCATCAAAATCGTTAGGAGTCCAAAATGGCAAAAGGTAAGTTCGAGCGCACCAAGCCGCACGTCAACGTCGGTACAATTGGCCACGTTGATCACGGTAAAACTACACTGACAGCAGCGATTGCAACAGTCCTGTCGAAAAAATTCGGCGGCGAAGCTAAAGCATACGACCAGATCGATGCAGCACCAGAAGAAAAAGCGCGCGGTATTACAATCAATACAGCCCACGTTGAGTACGAAACAGCGGCTCGCCACTACGCCCACGTTGATTGCCCAGGCCATGCTGATTATGTTAAAAACATGATTACAGGCGCGGCTCAAATGGACGGCGCGATCCTGGTTTGCTCCGCAGCAGACGGCCCAATGCCACAAACGCGCGAACACATCCTGTTGGCCCGCCAAGTTGGCGTTCCATACATCATCGTGTTCCTGAACAAATGCGACATGGTGGATGACGCAGAATTGCTCGAACTGGTTGAAATGGAAGTTCGTGAATTATTATCCAAATACGAATTCCCAGGCGACGACCTGCCGATCATTCAAGGTTCCGCTAAACTGGCCCTCGAAGGCGACCAGGGTCCTCTGGGCGAAGAAGCCATCATGAAACTGGCTGAAGCACTGGACACCTACATCCCAACACCAGAACGTGCTGTTGACGGCGCCTTCCTGTTGCCAGTAGAAGACGTATTCTCCATCTCCGGTCGCGGTACAGTAGTAACTGGCCGTATCGAACGCGGTATCGTCAAAGTTGGCGAAGAGATCGAAATCGTCGGTATCAAAGACACAGTCAAGACGACATGTACTGGCGTTGAAATGTTCCGCAAACTGCTCGACCAGGGTCAAGCTGGTGACAACGTCGGCGTATTGCTGCGTGGTACCAAGCGTGAAGACATCCAACGTGGTCAAGTGTTGGCAAAACCAGGTTCGATCAAGCCACATGCGCATTTCACAGGCGAGATCTATGTACTGTCCAAAGATGAAGGTGGCCGTCATACACCATTCTTCAACAACTACCGTCCACAGTTCTACTTCCGTACAACGGACGTCACTGGTTCGATCGAGTTGCCGAAAGACAAAGAAATGGTCATGCCAGGTGATAACGTCTCTATCACTGTCAAACTGATCAACCCGATCGCGATGGAAGAAGGCTTGCGCTTCGCTATCCGTGAAGGTGGCCGTACAGTCGGTGCTGGCGTTGTTGCTAAAATCATCGAGTAATACCTGCCGTAATTTGTAGTATACTAGTTGGTTGTCGTATTGAATTTAATGCGGCAGCCAATTTAGTTTTCGCTCTTTATTAAATATGCCGGCGGCTTTGCCGTACCTGGCTCGCTCTTTATAGGAATGAACATGTCCACACAAAATCAAAAAATCCGTATCCGTCTGAAGGCTTTCGATTACAAGCTGATCGATCAGTCTGCTCTGGAAATCGTAGAAACAGCCAAGCGCACTGGCGCTGTTGTTAAAGGCCCGGTTCCTTTGCCTACACGTATCCAGCGTTTCGACGTATTGCGTTCCCCACACGTGAACAAAACTTCCCGTGATCAATTCGAAATCCGTACTCACCAGCGTTTGATGGACATCGTTGACCCAACTGACAAAACAGTTGATGCGTTGATGAAGCTCGATCTGCCAGCTGGCGTTGACGTAGAAATCAAATTGCAATAATTCTTATTGATTTGAGAGTACTGATGCAAATTAGTATTTTCAGAAAAATACTGAAAATTCGACATACCACAATTTTTCGAAAATTCAAATAAATAGTCTTGTAAATAAAAAATTTGCGGGCTATAATCGAAGGCTTAGATGTAGGTCAGCTTCGGCTGGCCTATTCGTTTAAGTTTTTTAAACATCAGCCTCACCCAATCGTAGGTGAGAATGGAGAAAACAAATGAGCTTGGGCCTAGTTGGTCGCAAGGTTGGTATGATGCGCATCTTTACAGATGATGGGGATTCGATTCCTGTTACTGTTTTGGATGTGTCCAACAACCGCGTGACGCAAGTCAAAACTCCTGAAACAGACGGTTACTCCGCTGTTCAGGTAACTTTCGGTCAGCGCCGTGCATCCCGTGTAACAAAAGCGGCTGCCGGTCACCTCGCAAAAGCAGGTGTTGAAGCTGGTACTGTATTAAAAGAATTCCGTATTGATGCTGCTAAAGCCGCTGAAATGAAAGCAGGCGATGTCGTGCCTGTTGGCATGTTCGAAGCTGGTCAAAAAGTGGATGTGCAAGGCGTAACGATTGGTAAAGGCTATGCCGGTACGATCAAACGTCACCATTTCTCTTCTGGTCGTGCATCTCACGGTAACTCCCGTTCGCATAATGTACCTGGTTCTATCGGTATGGCGCAGGATCCAGGTCGTGTATTTCCTGGTAAGCGCATGACTGGTCATCTGGGTGATGCAACTCGCACTGTGCAAAATCTGGAAATCGCTCGCGTAGATGCAGAGCGTCAGTTGTTGCTGGTGAAGGGTGCCGTGCCGGGTGCAAAAAATGGTCAGGTGATTGTATCTCCTGCTGTTAAAGTTAAAGCCAAGAAGGGAGCCTAATCCATGGAACTGAAGCTCCTAAACGAACAAGGTCAAGCAGCGTCGAACGTAGCCGCTCCTGATACTATCTTTGGTCGTGACTACAATGAAGCCTTGATTCATCAAGTCGTCGTTGCATTCCAAGCCAATGCTCGTAGCGGTAATCGCAAACAAAAAGATCGTGAAGAAGTCCATCACACAACCAAGAAGCCTTGGCGTCAAAAAGGTACTGGTCGTGCACGTGCTGGTATGTCTTCTTCTCCATTGTGGCGTGGCGGTGGTCGTATATTCCCGAACTCGCCTGATGAGAATTTCTCTCACAAAGTTAACAAAAAGATGTATCGCGCAGGTATCTGCTCGATTCTGTCCCAGTTGGCTCGTGAAGGTCGTTTGAATGTGGTTGACGATGTAACTGTTGACGCACCTAAAACAAAACTGTTGTCCGACAAGCTGAAGGCAATGGGTTGCCTGGATTCCGTCCTGATCATCACTGACGAATTCAATGAAAACCTGATGTTGGCAGCGCGTAATCTGGTAAACGTATTGGTTGTTGAACCACGTTATGCTGATCCAGTTTCTTTGGTGTTCTACAAGAAAGTGTTGATCACCAAGCCAGCACTGGCAAAGATTGAGGAGATGCTGGCATGAGCGCACCAGTCAAACATAGCGAAGAACGCCTGATGAAGGTGTTGCTGGCTCCTGTGATTTCTGAAAAAGCAACTATGGTTGCTGAAAAGAATGAGCAAGTGGTTTTCCTGGTTATGCCAGATGCAACCAAGCCAGAAATCAAAGCTGCCGTCGAATTGCTGTTCAAAGTACAAGTTGAATCCGTACAAGTAGCAAATCGCCAAGGTAAACAAAAACGTACCGGTAAATTTAATGGCCGCCGCAATCATACAAAACGCGCTTTTGTATGCTTGAAGCCTGGTCAGGAAATTAACTTTACTGAGGGGGCATAAGCATGGCACTCGTTAAGATGAAGCCAACCTCACCAGGTCGTCGTGGTATGGTGAAGGTAGTGACAGAAGGCCTGTACAAAGGTCGTCCGTTCGCTGCTTTGTTGGAAAAGAAATCAAAAACTGCTGGCCGTAATAACAACGGTCACATCACTACTCGTCATATCGGTGGTGGTCACAAGCAGCATTATCGTCTGGTTGACTTCAAACGCAACAAAGATGGTATCCCTGCAAAAGTAGAACGTATTGAATACGATCCTAACCGTACAGCACACATTGCTTTGTTGTGCTATGCGGATGGTGAACGTGCATACATCATTGCTCCTAAAGGTATGGCAGCTGGTGATCAGGTCATGAACGGCTCGCAAGCGCCGATCAAATCTGGTAACTGTTTGCCTATCCGTAATATTCCGGTCGGTACAACTATGCATTGCGTAGAAATGCTGCCAGGTAAAGGTGCTCAGATTGCACGTACAGCTGGTGCTGGCGTTGTGCTGATGGCACGCGAAGGTACTTACGCTCAGGTTCGTCTGCGCTCCGGTGAAGTTCGTCGTATTCATATCGAATGCCGCGCGACTATCGGTGAAGTAGGCAATGGTGAGCATAACCTGCGCAAAATCGGTAAAGCTGGTGCAATGCGTTGGCGTGGTGTTCGTCCTACCGTTCGCGGTGTG
>JACQDX010000083.1 GCA_016200895.1 Burkholderiales bacterium | reverse complement strand
GATTGTGGATACGGCCAGCCTGGCCTTAAATGGCGGCTTTACCGGGCAGTTGTATCAGGTGGATCATACGGCGCCGACTACTGGCATAGGTTCAGTGCGTTTCTCTAATGATGATGGTGCCAGCAACACTGACTTCATTACTACCATCAGCGATCAAACGATTTCGGGCAATCTCAGTGCTGGGCTGGTCGCTGGCGAAACAGTGCAAGTCTCGCTCGACAATGGTGCCAACTGGATCAATGCTCTGGCGACGATAGGCGGCACGGCCTGGAGTTTGCCAAATCAACTCCTGACTGGCAACAATACCTTAAAAGTCAGGGTAGCTGATCTGGCTGGTAATAGCGGCGCAACACTGTCCCAGACCTTCAGCATTAATCCTAACAATGACAACCCTGGCACTGGCGGCTCGGATGCGGACGGTGATGGCATCCTTCAGCGGGTAGAAGCAGAAGTGCCCAATTTGCTGGGGTCAGGCAATGGTGATGGTAATGGCGACGGCATACCAGATCAGTCGCAAAAAAATGTCAGTTCCCTGTTATGGAACAGCAATACCTCCGCCAATAATCATTACGTGACACTGGCCAACAATAATTTCCTGTCGCAAACCAATGTGGCGACCACGGTAGCGCCAGCAACACTGCCCGCAGAACTGAACATGCAATATGGCATGATCACCACCCAGCTCACCGGCCTGGCAGCGGGTCAGGAAACCACCATGTCGCTGTATACCGATGCGGTGGGCCCGGTGAATGGCTATTGGGTACAAGACAAGACCGGTACCTGGATCAACATCGCCACGAATATTGCGACAGTGAACGGCAAACTGAAAGTGGACTTCAAGATCACGGACGGTGGCTTGTATGATACGGACGGTAAGGTGGATGGCAATATCAGCCTCGTTGGTGGCCTGGGCTTTAAAACTACGGTCCCGACTAACCCGAATACGTCCTTGCCCGGCGACAAGGATGGCGATGGCATCCCGGATGCAATCGAAGCCAGAGTCGGCACCAAACTCGATGTGAAAGATAATGATGTCTTGCACCGTGCAGACCTGTTTGCCATGCAGCTCTACCGTGATGTCTTGTTCCGTGAAGCCGATACAGCAGGGGCACAATACTGGCAGGGGCAGATAGACAGTGGCAAGATGAGCCGTGCCCAGGTGGCAGCGTCCTTCATGGAATCAGCTGAATTCCAGAATGGCATAGGCGGTATCACGCGTCTGTACTTTGGGGCCTTTGACCGTTTGCCTGACCGTGATGGCCTGGCTTACTGGATGCAGGCGCAAAAGGATGGCATGAACCTCTCCAAGATCAGTGCGTCCTTTGTATCGAGTGCAGAGTTCCAGAAAACCTATGGGGCATTGGATAACACGGCATTTGTGGACCGTGTTTATCAGAATGTCTTGCACCGTAGTTCAGATGCGGCAGGCAAGGCTTACTGGCTGGGACAACTGGGGAATGGTCTCTCTCGTGGCGATATGCTGGCGGGATTTACGGAGTCAACCGAGTTCAAGGCGAATTCGCAATCCAAAGTATCGCTGACGCTGGATTACATAGGCCTGCTGGGTCATGCGCCGGATCAGGCGACGTTTGATACGCTGTTGGCACAGTCAGGTACGGATATGGTGACACTGATAGGGCAGTTTATTAATTCGCCTGAGTATCTGGCGCGGTTTATGCCTGTCTGATTTACTGAGGTGCGTTGCTGATGTGCATTATTGATGTCCGGAGTTCATTTCAAAAGGAACTCCGGACATAGACTATCTTTGACTCATATCCATTCACAACCAGGCTGAAAATCCTGTCTGGTGCTGATCAAATCTATGCGCCTGTGCGCTGTGTCCATGGAATTGCCGTTCCAGCTTCCTTCTTGGCTTGCTTGGCGGCTTTCTTTTCTTTAGGCGTACTGGCCGCCTGCTTCTTGGTTTCTTTATTACTTTGCTGAACTTTACTCATGATTTTACTCCCGGGAACACCAAGGCCTTGGTGATAAGCCAGTATAAGCTTCAATTATCGTATTAACCGTTTTATAAAAAATATAGTCCTCGCATTTAAAAGTCGTTTAAAAGTCATTTAAAAGTCATTTTAAAGCCATTTCATACCGCGATTCAGGCAATCTGTCTCAATGCCGGGGCAAAGCATGCCGCTTTTCTCTACAGTCACCCTACTCAAACAAAATAATAATGCGGGAGGCAAGATGCTGGAAATCCGGAATGTCACAAAAAACTTTGGCAAGAAACTGACAGCAGTACATGACTTGTCACTCAATCTGGGTCATGGTGTGGTCGGCCTGATAGGGCATAACGGCGCGGGCAAAACCACGCTGATGCAAATGGTGGCCACACTCACACGCCCCAGCAGCGGCAGCATACTCTTCCAGGGCCAGGACATCGTTAAAAAACCGCAAGCCATACGTCAGCGACTGGGATTTTTGCCGCAAGATTTTGGAATTTATCCGAATCTGACAGCACTGGAATTCATGCAGTATTTTGCCGCTCTGAAGGGTGTATGCGATCCGGCTCGGATCAGACATTTGCTGGAAATGGTGAACCTGCATGACCAGGCCAAACGTCAGGCATCGACTTTCTCTGGCGGCATGCGGCGACGGCTGGGTATTGCACAGGCTTTGCTGAATGATCCTGACATACTCATCGTTGATGAACCTACCGCCGGGCTGGACCCGGAAGAGCGTTTGCGCTTCCGTCATTTATTGAGCGAGTTGGGGTTCAAAAAACTGGTAATCATGTCCACCCATATAGTCTCTGACGTAGAAACAATCGCCAGTCAATTGGCGATCATGCGTCAGGGCAAACTGATTGCCTATGCAACCCCGGATGAAATCCTGGCGCAGGCGCATGGACAAATCTGGACTGCTGAAATCGCCAGTCATGAATATGATGCTTTGCGCAACAAGGTACACGTATTGCAAACACAGAAGCAAGGCAATCACATGAGCTTGCGCATTGCCCATCCGCATCAGCCTTGTGACGGTGCCCGGCACGCAGCCCCCAGTCTGGAAGAAGCCTTGATGGCGCAACGCTATGCAATACAGGAGCTGGCAGCATGATCTCTTCCCTGCTGAATACGCTGAATACGCTGACTATCCTGGTATTGAATGAAGCCCGCCTGCGGCTACGCCGCTCGAGCAGTGTGGTCGCCGTCTTGGCAGTCATCGCATTGGCCTGGGTCATGATCCCTGATCCGCAAACAGGTACGGCTTTGATGGTGATTAAAAAAACCCGGGTCTTGTATACCAGCTCTGCTCTGGCTTACGGAAGTGCAGCCTTGGCCAGCCTGTTGTTTGGGCTGGCTGGTTTCTATCTGGTGCGTGGTCGTATCGCGGAAGATATGCGCAGTGGTTGTGGCGGTGTTATCGCCGCTACACCTATAGGCAATGGTCTCTTCCTGCTGGGACGCTGGATGGGCGGGGTGGTGTATTTACTGGCCCTGACCAGTGCTTTTATGGGGGCGATGCTGGTCTGCCACCTGGTCCGCGGCGAAGGCCCGATAGAACCGTTTATCTATCTGCAAACCTATCTGGCGCTGCTCTTGCCCATGGTATTTTTCGCTGTCAGTTGCGCCATTTTGTTTGACAGTTTTTCGCCCTTGATGGGCAAGCTGGGGGACGTCATTTTCTTTTTTATCTGGGTCGCAGAAATCGCCCTGATGGAAAAAGTGGATGGCACTATTGCCGGTGAAATCAATCCCTATATGTATATCGATTTCATAGGCTCAGCAACATCGATAGCGCATCTGAAGCTGTATATGAGTACCAGGTACATGTCTTTGGGGACGGCCACTTTTGATGCAAAGCTCACTCCCATGCTTTTGCCTGCCGTCATGTGGTCGGGCAAGTTACTGGCCTTGCGCGGTGCCACTGCCATGCTGGCTTTACTGCCGCTGCTACCAGCGATAGCCTTGTTCCACAGGTTTTCACCTGATCGTTTGAAAGTCAGCCAGACCCGCAGACGCCGTTCTCCTTTGAGTTTCTTAAATCAATTGCTGCGCCCTTTCGCTGGCATGGCCCAGCCCTTGTTTCGCCTGGCGCGAACCTTGCCAGGGCTGGGTGGACAAATATGTGCAGATATTGCCCTGACAGTGGCAAGCACACCTGTCGCTGGCCTGGCATTATTGCTCATTCCCTTGCTGGCCCTATTTTTTCGCACAGGTGGCCTGCCTGGCTTGTTAACAATCAGCGTCGCCATCTGGGGCATACTCATCAGTGACCTGAGTAGCCGTGATTATCAGACTGCGACTGATGAAATGACCGGCGCTTTATCCGGGGGCATTGCCCAGCGTTATTTGCGCCAGTTTGCGGCGACTGCCTTGCTGGGCTTAATGCTGATGGGGGTCATCGTCTTGCGTTGGACCATGCATGAACCTATGTGGTCACTGGCATTGCTGACTGGCATTTTCAGTATGAGCGCGGTGGCCTGCCTGCTGGGGCGCTTGTCGAAGACGCCACGTACTTTTTTGTCGCTGTTTCTGTTTGGCATTTATGTCGCAGTCAATGCAACTAAAGCACCGATGATCGATGTATTTGGTTTCAATGGTGTGGCAAACAGCCAATCCATTGCATGGCAAGTCATGCTGGGTATGGTGATGCTGAGTATTGGTTATGCTTACAACCGCCGCGCTGCAGCGTAAAACAGGGCGCTGTTGATAAGTCGGTGGACAAGCTGTAGACAAACCCGCCTTTGCCTGTGGAGAAACTGTACATAAGCTGTGGATAGATGAAAAACAAGTTTTATTTCTTTTCAGCAAAGCACAAATTGTATTAATTGTAAGCAGACTTTAGTTTGATTGTTTTAGCAAATTTATGTCCCTATACTTTTGTTGATCTGATGACGACTATGTTTCCAGATCCCTTGGAATCCTGTCTGCTGAACTATTTGCCACCGTTACATCTCGGCTGTTCATCAGCATCGTTCCCTCCGCATGTTGATGAACAGGAAAAATTACGCTTATGTCCGCCGGACTCTCCATAAAAAAAGATTTAGCAAAAATACTAGTGTATTCATTGCTATCGCTGTTCCTGATACCTGCATTTACTTACTGGTTTTCCCAGCATGTGGAAAACAAACAGGATGAGAAATTCCTGAGTTTTGTATCTCAGCAAATTGATACTGACAGCAAGCTGACTACTGACGAAAAATTTCAGCAGCAAGAATTTTTCCGTCAGTATCCACCCTCTAAAATCTGTGACAGCAATATAGTCGAAGCTGCCAGTTACAGAGAGCGTGTATGCGCCGGCTATTCAGATAACTGGCAATTCGTCATGGCCAGAAAAGTCTCAGCCTGGACCATGGCCGGTGGTGTGGTCTTGCTGATCAGCGTGTTGTTGCTGGGTGCCCTTGCCTTCCTCAATGAAAAAGCCCAGTACCTGAGTTTTGTCACGGGCTGGCGTGTTCTGACTTTAAGTTGTACGGCCGGAACAATTGCCCAGGGTGCGATGCTGATGTGGCTGTCGTTCTGGGTCACGGCCTATTTCATGAATCGTTATTCCGTCAAGCTGATTGCCGTCGCAGTCATCTTTGTGGCGATTGCGGTTTTCTATGTGATCGTCAGTATCTTCAAACGTGTTAATAACAATCATCAGATTCAGGGCGAGCTGATTTCTGAACAGGCAGCGCCCGGCCTGTGGCAACGCATACGTGATTTGGCGACACGCTTGAAAACCGCAGCGCCAGATAATATCGTCGCCGGTATTGATGCCAATTTCTTTGTCACCGAATCGCCCTTGAATGTCAGCGGCAGAAGCTTGCGCGGACGCAGTCTGTTCATCAGCATCCCTCTGCTGCGCTTGCTGAGTCAGTCTGAGGCGGATGCCGTGCTGGCGCATGAACTGGCCCACTTCCGTGGAGGTGATACGGCAAATAGCGCGGCGCTCGGGCCCAAGCTGGCACAATATGATCAATATTGTTTTGAGATGCGTAGCGCCCATGTGCCTACCGTGTTTTATCTCATGTGCCTGTACCGCATGATTTTTGAAATTGCCTCTGCGCGCAATAGCCGTGACCGTGAATTTCTCGCTGACCGCATCGCTGCCAAAGTGATTGCCCCAACCGCAGTCACCTATTCATTGATCAAAATTGCCGCTTACGCCAATTATAGAAACGAAATTGAAAACCAGTTATTTTCACGTAATGAAAGACATGGTGCCAGCGTGGGAATCGCGCAATTTGTGGCTTCCGGCCTGCATCCCTATGCACGTTCTTCTGCCTTTATTGACACCATGAAGCATGCCAGCGTACCGCATCCGTACGACAGCCATCCCAAAATGACTGAGCGCATGGAAAATGTCGGTCATGTGATCTCAGAAGCTGACTACGGTGCCATCGTCACTAGCGTGCCAACACAAACCTGGGCCACGGATATACAGGTTGCCGACGAAATTGAAGCGCGTTTGTGGACCAGCTATGAAGAAGATTTTTCTCAAGCGCATGAACATAGCCTGGCCTACCGTTATGAACCGGCCAATGAAGAAGAAGCAGCGCTAGTGCTGCGTTACTTCCCGCCGGTGGAATTTTCCCTGAGCGAAGGCAAAGCCATACAAGTGACTTATGCCGGCTGGATCTTGCCGGATGAAACCGAGCCTCTAGCCTGGGACAGGGTAGACACCTATGCATATGAAGATGGCATGCTGTCAGATACTCTGACTATCAAGCATCCTGAAAAAGGCATGCTGGGTGCCAAATCGACCAAGGTGAAACTCGCTGGTATCAAAAAAGTGCGGGAAGAATTCAAGAATGTCTCTGGCCATTACTGGCACAGGCACCAGGTCATGCGCCATCAACAGGCCCTACAGTAAATTCCGGTTTTTACGCCCCTGAAAATCCCGTCTGTGTAGGCGGGATTTTTTTATATAGTGTACGGCAGACTTTACGGACAAGGGTGCGAACAGTGTGGACAATCAGTCATCAATAAAATTACCATATAAATCAATGACTTAAAACTGGCACAGTTTCTGCTAAACAGTATGCAAACTGTTTAATGGAAACATCATGATAAGAGACACTTCAGGCCAGGATACGGTGTTGGCCGCCGATAAGGGACAAAAACGCAAGCGCGTCATCATTGCTGGCGTCGCCACGCTGGTCGGTATCGCTGGTCTGGTATTGCTGATGTCGGCATGGCGTGGCAGCAGCCAGTCGGTGAATGCATCACGCTTGCGCATTGCTACAGTCAGTCACGGCACCCTGGTCAGGGATGCTTCAGTCAATGGTCGTATCGTCGCCGCCATCAGCCCAACCTTATATTCCAGTGCCGGTGGTACCGTGACCTTGAAAGCCAATGCTGGCGACACCGTCAAGAAAGGCGATATCGTCGCCGAGATTGAATCTCCCGACCTGAATGACCAGCTCAAACGCGAACAATCGAATACCGAGCAACTTGAAGCAGAAGTCGCACGTCAGCAAATCCTCGCCAAGAAACAAAAACTGATCGCCAGACGCGATGCCGACCAGGCTGAGATAGAACGCATTGCAGCGCAGCGCGCCTTCCAACGCATAGAAACAGCTGGTGCCGTTGGTGTGGTCGCCAAGAATGATTTCCTGAAGGCCCAGGATGCTATGCATTCGACAGAGATCCGCTCCAAGCATGCAGCACAGGCTGCCGATCTGGAAAACGAAGATGTGACTCTGGAATTAAAAACCAAGATGAGCCAGTTGCAACGCCAGCGCCTGAGCCTGGACTTTGCCAAACGCCGTGTCGATGAGTTGAAACTGCGTGCGCCAGTAGACGGCATCATCGGCAGCCTGGCCATTTCCAACCGCAGTGTCGTGGCCGCCAATACAGCACTGATGACCCTGGTTGATCTGTCGCAGCTTGAAGTGGAAGTGGAAATCCCTGAATCGTATATGACAGACCTGGGCTTGGGCATGAAAGCAGAAATCATGATCAACAATAACAAGATCATGGGTACTTTGACTGCCATCTCACCTGAAGTGGTGAAGAACCAGATACTCGCCAGAGTACGTTTCAGTGACAAACAGCCTGAAGGCCTGCGTCAAAGCCAGCGCGTTTCGGCCAGATTGTTGATGGAAGAAAAAACCAACGTCATGATTTTGCCACGCGGCCCCTTCGTCGAGGCAGACGGCGGACGCTTTGCCTATGTCGTGGAAAACGGTGTCGCCCAGCGCCGACCTATCAAAATGGGTGCAACCAGTATCTCTGCAGTAGAAATTCTCAGTGGTTTGAAGGACGGCGACAAAGTCGTGATATCCGGTACCGATACTTTTGAAAGCGCGAACAGCGTTTCCATTAACAACTGATTAATAACTAATTAATTTAAGAAGGAATATCCCATGTTACGCATGAAAAATCTCAGCAAAGTTTATCGTACGCATCTGATCGAAACCCATGCCCTGCGCGGCTTTGACATCCATGTCAAGCAAGGTGAGTTCGTCACCGTCACCGGACCATCCGGTTCTGGCAAAACCACGTTCCTGAACATTGCCGGTTTGCTGGAAGAATTCAATGATGGTGATTACCTGCTCGATGGCATCAATGTAAAAGGCATGAATGACAATGCCCGCACCCGTCTGCGTAATGAAAAACTGGGTTTCATTTTCCAGGGTTTCAACCTGATCCCCGACCTGAACCTGTTCGACAATGTCGATGTCCCCCTGCGTTATCGCGGCTTTAATACGGCAGAACGCAAGGAACGCATAGAGGCAGCACTGGCACAGGTTGGCCTGGCTTCACGCATGAAACACTATCCGGCTGAACTATCAGGTGGCCAGCAACAGCGTGTGGCAATTGCCCGCGCCCTGGCTGGCTCGCCAAAGCTGTTACTAGCCGATGAACCTACCGGTAATCTGGATACCCAGATGGCACGAAGTGTCATGGAATTACTGGAAGAAATCAATGCCAAGGGCACGACCATTTTGATGGTCACGCATGACCCGGAACTGGCCGTACGTGCCCAGCGCAACGTGCATATTATCGACGGCCAGGTCAGTGATCTGGTGCGTAAGATACCTTCGTTGTATGACGCCAAGGCAGATGGGCATACAGATGCTGATTCTGCCAATGAAGTCGATCGTTCGGCTGTGGCCTGAGGAGCAAGAATATGTTGAAGTATTATTTCTTATTGGGCTTGCGCAGCCTGCGCCGCAACCCCGCCCTGACTGCCTTGATGGTTTTGACGCTGGCGATCGGTGTCGCTGCCAGTATCTCCACACTGACCATTCTGCATGTCATGTCGGGCGACCCTATCCCGCAGAAAAGCAGCCGGTTGATCATGCCTATGGTAGACAATGGCCCTGCAAAGGGTTATGTGAAGGGTGAAAAACCAAATGACCATCAGTTGAGTTATATCGATTCCATCAATTTTTTGGCCAGTAAACAAGGTGAAAGACGAACTGCTTTATATGGCGTGGAGATGGCGATAGAGCCTGCACGCAAAGACCTCGGGGCCATGACTGCGGCGGGGGCTGCTGCGACCCATGATTTCTTTGCCATGTTCGACACGCCGTTTCTGTTCGGGCAAGCATGGCAGGAAGATAGTGATGCCAAGGCTGAAGATGTCGTGGTACTGAGCCGTGGTCTGTCCGAAAAATTGTTTGGCAGTAGCAATCCGGTAGGTCAACACATGATCATGATAGGTCATGAATTCAATATCGTTGGCGTACTGGACACCTGGGAACCAAGCCCACGTTATTATCGCTTTTCAGGACGCTCATCAGCTTTTGGCGTCTTTGATGAATTTGTGATTCCGTTCAGCACAGCCATACGCCATGAAATCACCCACGATGGAGGCATGAGCTGTTCGGGCGACATAAAACCAGGCTGGCAGGGCCGCCTGGAATCAGAATGTACATGGATGCATTTCTGGTTCGAGCTGAAATCCGCATCGCAAAAAGAGGCGCTGAAAGACTATCTCGGTAATTATACGAAAGAACAATACAAGCTTGGCCGCTTCCAGAGACAGGCTGAAAACAAAGTCTACAATGTCATGGAATGGCTTGAAGAAACCAAGGTAGTCGGTAACGATAATCGTCTGTCGGCATGGCTGGCCTTTGGTTTCTTGCTGTTATGTCTGGTGAATACTGTAGGTCTGTTACTCGCCAAATTCTCTGTGCGCGCTTCTGAAGTCGGTGTACGCCGTGCGCTGGGTGCTTCACGTCGTGAAATCTTCACGCAATTCCTGATTGAAAGCAGTGTCATCGGCCTGGTTGGTGGCGTCCTTGGCTTGCTGCTGGCATTTGGTGCACTTGCCCTGATTTCCCTGCAATCAAAACAATTGACTGTTGTTGCCCATATGGATTGGCAAATGTTGTCACTCACCTTTGTCATGTCGGTCTGCGCTGCCTTGCTGGCGGGCTTATTCCCTACCTGGCGCGCATGCCAGGTAACACCGGCCATACAACTTAAATCACAGTGAGAACAAGATGAAAATGAATCTGGAAATCCGCCCCATTTTGTCTGCCCTGATGCGCAGCAAGACTGGTGCCATCCTGGTGGCGCTTCAGATAGCCATCAGCCTGGCCATCCTGGCCAATGCAGTGTATATCGTCAATTTGCGTCTGGCTGTAATAGACAGGCCCAGCGGCGTAAATGCGGAGAGTGAATTATTCGCCGTCTCCATCAATAATCAGAAAACGGGTGACCATGCAGCACAAATCGCCCAGCAAAGACGGGATGAAGCGACCATACGTGCGGTTTCTGGTGTCACATCAGTACTTCGCGTCAGCCAGGTTCCAATGTCACGCTCAGGCAGCACGACTGGTGTTGCGCTGGACAAAAAGCAAACCAACACCAATGCCAGTGTCTCCATGTATATCTCGGCTGATTCTTTGATCAAGCACTGGGGTCTGAAGCTGTTGGAAGGACGAGACTTCAATGCAGATGATTATCGTGAAATTGATCCCAGTACCAGCAAGGATTTTGTTGATTCCATCATCATAACAAAATCGTTGGCGCAGAAATTGTATCCCGGTGACGCCAGCGCAGTTGGTAAAACCCTTTACTTCGGTGTGGGTGACGATGCCAATGCAACACGTATTGTTGGCGTGGTAGAGCACTTGCAGACTCATGGCGCACAAACAGGTGCTAGCAGTGAAGACTCTGCGCTGTTTCCAGTACGTATGTCGAATGACCCTTACTCCATGTTCTCAGTGCGCGCCCAGCCA
Organism: Burkholderiales bacterium; assembly: GCA_016200895.1. Lineage (GTDB taxonomy): Bacteria > Pseudomonadota > Gammaproteobacteria > Burkholderiales > Burkholderiaceae_D > Undibacterium. The sequence continues at coordinate 62,176 of JACQDX010000083.1, read as the reverse complement.
GGTCAGCGTGACCGCGTCATGAAAGATGTCGAAGCGGCATTGCGCGCAGCTTCAGCCGACCCTATCATTACCAAAACACGCAGCATGGAAGAAGACCGCAGCAGGCGTTATCGTGCTGACAGCGGCCTGGCCTGGATGCTGATCGCAGTCTGCGTCTTGCTTTTGTTGGTGACTGCCAGTGGCATCGTCGGCATTTCCAGTCTGTGGGTTACCCAACGCCGCAAACATATAGGAGTACGCCGCGCTCTGGGAGCACGCAGAGCGGATATTTTGCGTTACTTCGTCACAGAAAACCTGATGATCACCAGCTTTGGTATTGCTTGCGGCCTCGCACTGGCGGTAGCCTTGAACCAATTATTGGTCAGCAAGCTGGAATTGACGAAATTGCCTGTGCCTTATTTGCTGGGAGGCAGTGTAATTTTCTGGATACTTGGTATTATCGCGGTGGTGGGACCGGCGGCACGTGCTGCGTCGATTTCGCCCGCCACTGCTACCCGCAGTACCTGAAGTGCTGAAAACCTGAAGCCCTGAAAACTCAAACACTGACAATGCCTACCGTATTAATTATTGATGACAACGCCACCGTCGCGGTGGCACTGGAAGTGCTGTTTTCCCTGCATGATATTGATGCGGTATGCGCCACATCGCCGGAACAGGGTCTGGCGATGCTGGAGCATCAGGCAATAGACCTGGTGATACAGGATATGAACTTCACGGCAGACACCACCTCTGGCGATGAAGGCCGTGCCCTGTTCACTGAAATACGCAAACGCTACCCTGATCTTCCTGTGATCTTGCTGACTGCCTGGACGCATCTGGATGCGGCGGTGGAATTGATCAGGTCAGGTGCTGCTGATTATCTAGGCAAACCCTGGAATGACCAGAAATTGCTGACCACGGTCAGGAACCTGATCGAACTCGGGCAAAGCAACCGCGCCCTGCAACAAAGGCTGCAACGTGAGCGTAAGCAAAAGCGCGAGCTGGAGCAAAAATTCAATCTCTGCAATCTGATATGGAATGATGCTGCCACCGAACGGGTACTGGGCATGGCTTGCCAGGTGGCTCGCGCCGATGTGCCAGTGTTGATCACCGGGCCGAATGGCGCAGGCAAGGAAAGAATCGCAGAAATCATACAGGCCAATTCCAGCGTCAAGGACGGTCCTTTTGTCGTATTGAATTGTGGTGCCCTGCCAGCAGAACTGATAGAAGCAGAATTGTTTGGTGCCGAAGCGGGTGCCTATACCGGGGCCAGCAAGGCGCGCGAAGGCAAGTTTGAAGCAGCAGATGGCGGCACCCTGTTCCTCGATGAAATTGGTAACCTGCCGCTGGCAGGACAAATGAAATTATTGCGCGTGCTGGAAACCGGGCGCTTTGAAAGACTGGGTTCGAACAAGGAAAGACAGGTCAAGGTACGTGTCTTAAGCGCCACCAATGCTGACTTGCCAGCCATGATCAGGGCTGGCAGCTTCCGCCAGGATTTGCTGTACCGCCTGAACGTCATAGAATTGCATTTACCAACACTGGCAGAACGCACGGGCGACATCTTGCCGCTGGCGGAATACTTTCTCAGCAATGGCAAAACCCTGCATCCAAGTACAGCGTCGGCACTGGTGCAATATGCCTGGCCGGGTAATGTCAGGGAACTTAAAAATGTCATGCAACGCGCCTGTCTGCTGGCTGCCAAGTCCGAGATCATGCCGACTGACCTTGGCTTGCCATTAGCGAATAGCTGGGTCAATGAACAAGAGCCAGACAAGGATGCGATAGAACGCGCCCTGCAAAAAGCCCATGGTGTGGTGGCGCAAGCCGCAGCCGAACTGGGCTTGAGCCGCCAGGCCCTGTATCGCCGCATGGACAGGCTGGGTATCAGCCGCAGCGCATGACAGATCAAGTACCTCCACCAGACAGCGGGCCAGGTAAAGAGCTCAATCAGCGCCCGCTGTTTTCCATGCTCACCCGCCTTAGTCTGTTGATGGTGGCAATACTGGTGCTGGCAGTAGTCATCAGCATGTTCATGCTGTATTTGCTGCCAGATCAAGTCTGGCTGGCTGTCGGCCTCAGCCTGTTGATCATCTTGCCGATAGGCGTGGGTCTGTTGCGCAGCCAGTTGCATGCCATGATACGTTTGTTCCACACCCTGGCGGGTACGGTCATCAGTTATCAGGACAATGATTTTTCCATCGGTGTGCACTGGCCCTTGGAAGATGAACTGGGTGAACTGGTGGAAGCCCACAATGCGCTGGGTGATGTATTGCGCAAGCAGAGATTGAATCTGGTGCAGCGCGAACTACTGCTTGATACCATGGTGCAGAATACGCCGGTAGCAATGATGCTGGTGGCCGACCGAGGGCCCATCGTGTTTGCCAATATCGCTGCCAGGCAATTACTGAACCAGGGACGCAAGCTGGAAGGTTTCAGCTTTAATGAAGTGATGATACAAGTCTCGGCCTCCTTGCGCGAAGCCATACTGCGCGGTGGCGATGGCCTGTTCACCGTGGCCGCCAAAGATTCAGAAGAAGAGGAAGAAGTCTACCATCTGGCACGCCGTCACTTCAGTCTGAATGGCCGTCATCATGAATTATTTTTATTGCGCCACCTGACGGTGGAATTGCGTCGCCAGGAAGTGCAGACCTGGAAAAAAGTCATACGCGTTATCAGCCATGAATTGAATAATTCCCTGGCCCCGATTGCTTCACTGGCAAATTCTGCTGCGGTGCTGGTAGGACGTGGCCAGACCGAACGCCTGCCCGGTATTTTGCTCACGATTGAAGAGCGCACCCGCCATCTGGAAAGTTTTATAGATGGTTATGCGCGCTTCGCCAAGTTACCGACACCCCGGCTGGAGAGTACGCACTGGGATAGTTTTATTGCAGGTCTGAAGTCACAAGTCATCTTCACCGTCATCGACAATTTGCCAGAAGAAGCCATCAACCTGGACCGTGCGCAAATGGAACATGCCTTGCTGAATCTATTGAAGAATGCCCACGAATCTGGTTCAAGGGAAGATGAAGTCGGCCTTGGCATACGCAACTTGCAAGGCGTCATACGCATAGAGGTCATGGACAGAGGTAGCGGCATGACAGATACGGTAATGTCGAATGCCCTGATTCCCTTTTACTCCACCAAACGCAGTGGTACCGGCCTGGGCCTGGCATTGGTGCGGGAAATCATAGAGGCGCATGGCGGCAGGATCAGCTTGCAAAACCGCGAAGGCGGCGGCTTGACTGTTAGTCTGTTCCTGCCTATACCATCTTAGAACCTGTGTCCGATCTTACTGCGCGTGCGCAATCGGAGTCCACGCAGGGCTCATGTGCTGCTCAAAATGCTCATGTACTTAAGTACATTCCGCTTTTTGCGCTGCGCTTTATGTTGCCCTGACCCCGCTGACGCACGCTCGCTACAGATCGTAAACAGGCTCTTAGGCGAATGCAATTGGCAGTATCATCAGCATGCACAAACCCGCAGCGCGGCGATTGCTGGCGATGATGCTGCCACCATGCGCCTGCATAACGCGCTGGGTAATCGCCAAGCCCAGACCATAGCCCTCACTGCTTTGTTCGGCCAGCACACTACGGTAAAAAGGCTGGAAAATGCTCTGCAATTCAGCTTCCGGCACACCCTGACCTTCATCCAGTATGGAAATATGCAGTTGATTGTCCTTCACCCCGGCTTGCAGGGTCACGGCGGTGTCGGGGCGGGTGTGCCGGATGGCATTGCGCAAAACATTTTCCATGGCGCGATGCAGTAATTCATAACGGCCCACTACACATACCTTGCTGATTTCATCGGCAGAAAATTCCGTCTTGAAAGCCTTGCCTGCGGTCTTCGCTTCAAAGTGCGCATTGTCGGTCAGGTCGGCAAATAATTCATCCATGTGTATCAGGTCTTGCCCTGCATTGGCACCGGCTTCGAGGCGCGATAAAGTCAGAATTTCGCCCACCAGTTTGTCCATGCGTACGGCTTCCCTGTCCATGCGCACCATGTATTCTTCTGCCTTGTCCGGCTGCTGGCGTGCCAGGCCTATGGCAGCCTGCAGGCGTGCCAGTGGTGAACGCAATTCATGCGAGACATCATGCAAAAGGCGGCGCTGGTTTTGCAAGGAGCCTGTCAATTGTTCGGCCATGCGGTCAAAATCATGCCCCAGCTCGGTCAATTCGTCCTTGCGCTTTCCCATGCTATCCCCTATGCGCGTTTGCAGCTTGCCGCCGGCCAGTTCATGAAAGGCCTCACTCAGTCTGCGTATGGGTTTGGACATATACCAGGCCATCAGAGCAGCAAACAAAAGACTGGCGAACAAAGCACCTACCATAGGGATAAAGGCGCGTGAATCGGCACCTTCACGTGGTGGCTTGCGCATGCCCATAGGCGCTTGCCCGGGTTCACCTGACGGGCGGTCTGGCCTTGCACCATCAGGAAAATCCGGCCTTGTGCCGGGTCCGGGTCCAGGGCCAGCCCCGCGCCAGTCTTCATGCGGTGGTTTGCCAGCAGCCGGTTCTCCTGCAAGCGATTTAGCCATATCTTCATTGCTGTGCTTAATCCAGAGGGTGATGCTGATGCCAGCGATCGCCGTCAATTGTGCCAACCAGATGAAGAAAAAGAACTTCCAGAACAATCGCCCCAGTTTCAGCATAGTCACTCGCGTGTCAGCATATAGCCCTGGCGGTACACGGTCTGTATGACAGTGCGGCCATCGGCAAAGGCGCTGATTTTCTGGCGTATGCTGCTCAGGTGGACATCTATATTCCTGTCGAATCTGGCGAGTGGCCGACCGAGCCCCTGTTCGGACAATTCATTCTTGCTGACGGTTTGCCCGGCATTTTTTACCAGCAATTCCAGCAAGGTGAATTCGGTGCTGGTCAGGTCCAGCATTTTATTATTCCATTCTGCGCGCCGCTGCCCTGGCCATAATTGCAAGGCACCAACGACCAGGCATTGCCTGTCCTGGTCTGCATTCATGCCACTCTCAGTACGACGCAAGATGGCCCTGAGCCTGGCCAGCAATTCGCGTGGAGTACAAGGCTTGGGTACATAGTCATCCGCCCCCAGTTCAAGACCGATAATACGGTCCACGTCATCACCACGCGCAGTCAGCATCAGCACAGGCATGCGGCTATGTTCGCGTATGCGGCGCAAGGCATCGATACCATTCATGCGTGGCATCATGACATCCAGCACGGCTATCGCATGCTGGCCGGATAGCGCTTCCACTACGGCCTGCTCACCATCATGTACTGTGGTAATGACAAAGCCCTCACGCTCAAGATATTCCTTGAGCATGCCTACCAGTTCCACGTCATCGTCAGCGAGCAATACCTTGGTCATATCGAAAAAGAGAAAAGAATTTATAGAATTGATGATAGCAAAGCCATCAATGCACTAGTATAAATTTACCTGCTTTTACAGTCGCATTTCTGTGATGACACAAAATCCTTACCTAACTTTACCTTTGCTTTACTGCACTTAACAAGTCGCCACGACACAATGCAGCAACATCAACTGTAAGGAGAGACATCATGGACAAGCATACAAATCAACTGGAAACCGATCTTCATACGCTGATGCAGGCAGCAGCCTCACGCAGACAAATGCTGCGCTGGATTTCAGTTGGCAGCGCTGCAACTTTGCTGGGCTGCGGTGGCGGTAGTGATGCCACCACGACCTCATCTACCAGCACTGGCACGACCACTACGACTGGTACAACTACAGGTACAACAACTGGCACTACAACCGGTACAAGTACCGCAAGCTGCAGCATCATCCCGGAAGAAACAGCCGGACCCTACCCTGGTGATGGCAGCAATAGTAATGGCGCAAGTATTGCCAATGCACTTGCTTTGTCTGGCATCGTACGCAGTGACATACGCTCCAGTATAGCTGGGGCCAGCGGCGTGGCAGCAGGTGTGCCTTTGACCATCAAATTGCAATTGGTGAATACCAAAACCAGCTGTGCCTCGCTGGCCAGTTATGCAATCTACCTCTGGCATTGTGACAGGGATGGCAACTATTCCATGTATTCATCCGGCATCACCGCTGAAAATTACCTGCGTGGCGTGCAAGAGACGGACAGCAATGGCAGTGTCAGCTTCACCACGATATTTCCTGGCTGTTATTCAGGTCGTATCCCGCATGTGCATTTTGAGGTCTACCCCAGCCTGGCCAAGATCAGCAGTGCCAATAACAAGGTCAAGACTTCGCAATTCACCTTCCCCATGGCAACCCTGAATGAAGCCTATCAAGCCACCGGCTACACCGCCAGCGTACGCAACCTCGCGCAGATCACATATGCAACTGACAATGTCTTTAGCGATGGCACCAGCCTGCAAATGGTGACTGTGACAGGCCGTGCGACGCTGGGTTATGTCGTGACTTTGACCGTGGGTATATCTGTATAGTTTGACTATGAGAGGAGCAAGGCATCTTGCCTTGCTCCCGGTATTTCAATAGAATCGGGCTTCTGACCAACTCTTCAACTCTTTTTATGAAAGGAGGAAACATGGATTTAATTAAATACGCCGTCTGGTGCGTATCTAACTTTGGTATATTTGCCAGCTCTTGTCCTAGTTCCATCGCGCTGCGATAACCAGACGAGAGCAAATTCACTTACTCCCCCTCCGGGCCTGTTCTCGGCTCATTATCGTTAGCGCTCCTGTTGACGTGGATGCTTGCATCCCAAATCAAAGACAAGAGCATGACTACCTTATTATCTGCACAAGCACTACAACTGGACACCAGCCACGGCGTTTTATTCCAGAACCTTAACTTCACCCTGCAAGTCGGCCAGCGCATAGGCTTGATAGGCCATAATGGCAGCGGCAAATCCACATTACTCTCCCTGCTGGCAGGACAACGCAGTGTCAATAGCGGCAGCATACAGATGGCACGCCTGTGTCGCCTGCAACATGTAGAACAACACCTGCCACACACCCTGCATGCACTGAGTCTCTACGATGCCATGCTGGATGCAATCAACGACGTGCCGGAATTGCACTGGCGTGTCGACAGCCTCTTGCACGAACTTGGGATAGACGCTGCCACTGCTGAGGTACCGGTGCAATCCTTATCCGGTGGCCAGCATACCCGCCTGCTATTGGGGCGTGCCTTATTACGCGACCCCAATCTCTTGCTGCTGGACGAGCCCAGCAATCATCTCGACTTGCCATCGCTGTTATGGCTGGAAGAATTTTTGCTGAACTGGAAAGGCGCATTCGTATTGGTATCGCATGACCAGCGTCTGCTGAATCGTGTGACACGGCAAAGCTGGATCTTGCGTGACAGGCAAATCACTTGCTTTGACCAGCCCTGCTCCGAGGCCCTGCAATCCCTGGCTCTGGCGGATGACGCCGCGCAAGCCAGGCGTGATGCAGAGCAATGCGAAATTGACAGGCTGGCAGCCAGCAGCAAGCGTCTGGCTATCTGGGGCAGCGTCTATGACAATGAAAAACTGGCACGTAAAGCCAAGACCATGCAAAAACGGGTGGACCATCTGAAGGAAGAACAAACCACAGTCACCGAAGGCCAGCCATGGACTTTGCAATTGCATGGCAAGGAATCGGCTGCCAACCATTTGCTGCAACTGGACGCCTTGACCGTCAGGGCCACCCCTGATTTGCCAGGTCTGTTCAAGCTGGAGCAATTCGGTGTACGTCCAGGTGACAAGATCGCTTTGCTGGGCGCAAATGGCACGGGCAAATCTTCCCTGCTCAGGCAATGCTGGCAAGCGATATTATCAGGACAAAGTTCTGAACACATACGCTGGCATACGGCAGCACAGATAGGTTATTACGACCAATCTTTGCAACAACTGAGCAGCGATGCCAGCCTGCCTGATGCGCTGTATCCCTTTGTCGCTGGCTCTGACACTGGCAGGACAGAGTTGGCGCGCAAGCAGGCGCTGATTTCGGCAGGCTTCCCTTATCACCGTCATCAGCAAAAAGTGGCATCGCTGAGCGGTGGTGAAAGAGCGCGTCTGCTATTTTTGGCACTCTCACTGGCCAGCTATCACTTGCTGTTCCTCGATGAACCGACCAATCATCTGGACATGCAGGGCAAGCAGGAATTGACAGAAGCGCTGGCAGGCTTTACCGGTGGTTTTTTGCTGGTATCCCATGACAGGGATTTGATAGAGCAAAGCTGTCAGGAATTCTGGGTGGTGCAGGATGGCCGCCTGGAAAGATGGCTGGATGCAGAAAGCGCCTATCAGTGTTTGCAGAACAAGCCATCCCTGTCACAGGACCAACAAGAAAGGCACTCAGGGCAAGCGGCAATTCCATTCAAAACTACCGACATTGTATTCAATGACATGGAACTGGCATTGCAAAGACTCTGCGAAGTGGAAGCTTTACTGCAAGCTGATCTGGCACGCAAGCCCAGACATCAAAAAGCGCAACAGCAAGCCAACTGGCGTAAAGAGATGGACAGTTTGAATCGCTTGTTGGGTCTGTAATAAGTATTACAACTCACTTCCGGCCATTTTTTTAATTCATCAAAGCGCAACACCGGGCAAAACCGGTGTTGCGCTCCGATTTTTTAACTCTCTGGCAATCCCTGGTCGCACCACATGCATTCATTCCTCAGACTGTCCGTACGCATCCTGCATTTAGGGCAGGCAATTAATTTTTCATCCTGGCGCAGGTTCTTGGAAAATACACTGGTAAATATCCAGATAGCAAGGGGAATGAATGCTATAAAGAAAACAAAGTAAGCTCTGGCAGAACCAGAATACCCGTCCTGTACTATCACAAACCCGGCAAGTACAGATAGCATGACGATGACAAGTACAGTTCTGAGCGAGAGCTTCATATAGTTTATATCCTTTAAAACTCAGCCATCAAAACATGGGCTGCTACAGTACGCGACGACGGGAAGGTGGGATATTTTTCCACCCGTCTTTTCGCTGCAATTTTTTTTAAAATCTTTTTATTCATGGAATAGGCGTCACGCACTTTGTCGATCAAGTGAAATGCCAAATTCCCCATCTATCCAGGTATCGCGGTCACGGATAATGGCTTGTACTGGCAATGTCGCAGTTTTGACCGACATGCCACTGATTTTTTTGACTGCCGTGCCGATTGCCATGAACTCAACCAGACCATTACCTATCTCTGCAATATAAGTTTTTACACCTATCACTTCGTCTGCGCCTATCTCTGTCGCTTCACGTTTCAATCTGTCTACAGCGTTGACCCTAGCGTCATGGATGAGTGTCGTCAGGTCACTGATTTCTCCCTTCTTGATTGATTTGATGGTTGCCAGGAAACCACCAATCAAGCCCAGAGAATAAATCGAAGTTGACATCAGTAATTTGACCGGCGCAAAGCCCAGGCTGGTCATGGCCCACAATTCCTCACCGGTCATATCACTGGTAACGGGATTCTGACTTGCCCACTGTGGCAGCTCACTATTAAATGCGGCTGTTCCCGTCATTAGCATTTCATGCACGCCCATCCATTTTTCTATGGTAGTGCGAATACCTACGACAGAATTGGCACCATTTTCCTTGGCTTGTTTAATAAGGCGTGCAAGTGCCACATGCCGCGTTACATTGAAAATGTCGCTGAACTCCCTGACTTCACCGCGCACCAGGGTTTTCAGGGATCCCAGGATACTGCCACCAATGCCCATGGAATAAGCGACATTGCCAAACACATGCTGCAAAGGCTGATAACCTGCGTCGATATGGCAGTACAATTCCTGTGCATCGCCAGCACTGGTAAATATTTCCTTGTTGTGGCCAGGCACATGGACTGCAGAACCGACAAAGAGAAATTCTGTCTTGCCACTCAAGGAGCGCAATTCGCTCGTGACCCCTGCTACACCATCGGCCCCATGCTGGACAGCTTCGCGCACCATTCTGGAAAATGCATTTGCCCTTCCATCATGTATCACTGATGTAACCTGCGCGATCTCACCACCAAGGATATTACCCACACCAGCACCGATACTGCCCAGAAAGCCTATGGAGTTGACACTATTGCCAATCACAATTTCACCCGGTCGCATATTCTTTTTAGCGAGGCAAAATATCTCATTTCCTGACAGTCCGGTTACTTGCGTCATGCGATTTTCCTGGTGGATGAAAAATATTAATTACAAAACTGACTACAACAAATATTTTTACAAAACTACTTCAAATCACGGTGGCATCTGGAATAAATTTCGGCACTTCTATGTAAGTGCAGTAGCAATTTTTAGCAGAGGCAAGCTTATCGTGATTTGCGTCCCATCTTCGACTGAAGAATGTAATTCAATTTCGCCATTAAAGGCTGCCACACGCTCACGCATGCCGGTGATGCCTATGCCTGCTGAGCTACGATGAATATCAAAACCTCTGCCATTGTCACTGACTTCTATCTGCAAACACTTTTGCTCTTCCAGAATACTCAATGCTACTTCCACCTGCGTGGCATGAGCGTGTTTCAGGACATTCGACAAAGCCTCTTGTATGATTCTGTAGACAGAAATCGCCAGCCCGCTATCGAGCCTGGAAAAGTCCCCATCGCTGTCAAAATGAAACTGGCAGCCTGGCACATTGCTGTTGTAATGTCTGAGCATGTCTTCAACTGCACCTTGCAAACCCAGCATGTCCAATACTTCAGGCCGCAGACGGCGCACCAGATTGCGGCCATTGGCATATAAATCCAGGGTCAGTTTGGTAATCGCTTTGGCACGCTCCTGAATTTCTCCAGCCACGACACCGGCCACTTCGCTGGCTTCTATCTGCGTAGCCAAATGTTGAATGCGCTGCGCTTCCAGTCTGGCGGCAATTAATGAAGCATTCAATTCATCATGAATTTCTATGGCAATACTCTTGCGTTCATCTTCAACGATGCTATGGACTTTTTGTATCAGCTTGCGTTTTTCTGCATTGGCTTTTAAAGCCTCATTACGCGATTCCATCAAATCACGGGTTCTTTCCTGTACCTTGTTTTCCAGATCCTGTTTAGCTTGTTGCAGGCTGATCGACATGGCATTGATGGAAATCTGCAAGTCACCTATCTCGCCACCCGTTGTCACCTCCAGCGTATTCGAATAATCACCTTCGCGTATTTCACGCAGGGTTTCTATGGATTTTTGCAAGGGCCGGGTCAGGCTCAATGCCAGGTACACCGCCAGCACCGCACTGACAAACAGAGCCAGCGCGCTCATGGCAAGTTCGAACATGAAACGCTGGCTATGTTTGTTTAACATGCGCGTGGCTGACATGGTAACCCTGACATAACCCAGCATATCTGCGTCTTTGCTTTCTGTGCTGGCAGTCGTCAAAGGCAAAACACCGGATTTGGTGTTTTTGGATTCTCTCAACAAATTCACCCACACCAGTTGACGTCTGACTGGCACTTCAACTGAATGTTCCGCCTGCTGAATTTTTTCAGAGGAAATAATGTGCAGGATGTCTTTCTTGTTCGCATCAAGCACATCTATCCTGGCGATGCTACGGTCTGACAGCATGACATCGGTCATGGTGCTTTTCAGGCCGGGCAGGTTCTTGGTCAGCAGATTGTATTCAACACTTTCTGCCAGGGCAGTGGCGACCACATAGGCACGCTCCAGCAACTCTGCCTTGCCTTCCTGCAAGCGGGACTGATAGGAATACCAGACCACAGAGCAAAACATGTAGATCACTGGCAGCATGATGATGAGGAACAGGCGCGAACGCAAATCCCAGTTACGCCAGAGAAAAGCGGAAAAATTCATTGCGACGCTGCCTTGATCAACGTAGATACCAATGCGGTTACTAATGTTTGCGTTTGCATTTGTAAATGCGACAGCATCACGGTGCGATCAGCCCATGCTTGACCGCCAGTTTGGTGATGTAGGCAGGTCTGTGTACCCCCAGTTTTTCCTTGATCGCCTGGCTGACATTGCTGATGGTTTTTAGCGACAGATCCAGTCTCTCGGCAATCTCGGCATTGGTCAGCCCTTCTGCCATGAACTTGAAGATTTCCAGGTCACGCTCATTCAATAGCGATTGTGGCGACTCATCCCCACGCACCGACAAATTCGCCAGACGCTCTGCGATCTGCGGCAGGAAATACAATTCCCCCTGATGTGCACGCTGCACTGCCGTTGCCAGGTCAGCCGGATCACAGTCCTTGGTGACAAAGGCCTTGGCACCGAGGCGATAAGCTTCCTTGATCAAAGCATCCTGATCAAACTGGCTGAGGAAGACAATCTTTGCATCCGCAAATTGCGCCAGAATATCGCGCGCCGCGTCCAGACCGGTCAAGTCCGCACCAAAGCGTATGTCCAGTATCACCACATCCGGCTTCAAGGCCGCATATTGCTCGACCGCTTCTTGCGGTGTCCTGGCTTGGCCCAGCACGGTAATTCCCAGGCTGCCTAGCGACATCGCAAAACCTGTCATCACGATGGGATGATCATCAGCCAATAACACCCGTATGCCATTTTGCATAATTACAACACCTTATTATTTAGCAGAGTTTTTACTTATTAAGCGCAATAGTAATGCTTTTCACTAGCAATTGCATCATCAAAGGCAATGAAATGCGTTCTCTATGAGGTGAAGGCCAACATTTAAGGCTTTTTTCCTATTACAGCATCGATAAAAGCTATGAGTAGATAAAGTAATTTTTTCCTTTTCGACAATCGAAGTACAAAGAATCTCTGCCATTTCATCATCGAAGAAATTAAATATCCTAAATTAATCAGTAAAAATGCTTTTCAAGTGACATTTTTATTGCTATCTTAAAGCACATGGATTGCACATAAATACCACTTCACTTGCTTTTACAAGTAATGAATGGCATTAGCTGATGCATCTCCAAGCTAGTCCCCGGCATGCGCTGTTCGCCATGCCTGGCCTGACCCCAAACCTGGAGAACAAAATGGAATTTACAGAAAACCAACAACATCCCTTCAAGCGCATGTCACGTTTGGGTATCGTCGCCTTGCTGCATGTGGCTTTACTGGCTGCCTTGCTGAACAGCATGAAGATCAAAATCAGTCCCCCTCATAGTGATCCAGTCATTGTCGAATTTGACCAACCTAAAGCAAAGCCGCTTGAACCTGAGCCTAAATTCAAACCTGACTTGCCTCTGCCGAAAGACCCTCCACCATATATCCCCGAGGTTGAGGTTGCAGTTAAAAATCCAGTTAATGACTCACCGATTTCAAAAGTAAATCCAGTTCCAGACAAGGGAGAAAAAATAAGTGATCCTGGTGGAAACGGCGATGGTCCTTTGCTTATAGCAACAGGCCCAACAAAAGCGCCAGTGCATATCGCAGCCGTAGTTGATATGAGTCGATGCGAAAAACCCGTCTATCCAGCCAGCTCTATACGTAATACGGAAACCGGGACAGTCACCCTGGCCATGCTGATCGGTGCCGACGGCCGCGTACTTGAAACCAAGACCGAAGGCAGCAGCGGCTACCGCAATCTCGACAAAGCCGCCAGCCAAGCCCTCTCACTGTGCCGTTTTACACCAGGCACGATAGATGGCGTAGCACAGCAAAGCTGGACCAAGGTTCAGTATGTCTGGAAGATCGATTAATCAGGAAGGGAAATAACAAGGCATGTCTTTCCCGTTTTGCTGCCTGCCTTTCGCACCGCGACTGGCATGGCAGTTTTTTTAAAACAGCCTGAACTACCTACATATCACTAAATCAAGAGCAGCCCATGCATATCAAGTATAGTCACGCCAGCTATCTTCGCGCCCTCTTCGTTTTTATCAGCATGCTGCTGGTTTCTTACGCAAACGCCACTTTGCCTATAGAGGGGAAAAGCGATGAGAATTTACCTGTACTCATGGTCGATATTCAACATCATGCAGTCACCATGACTGCGACAAGTGTCCCTGCGTTTACACCCTATCATGGTGCGATTGACCGCTCACCCTACCTGGGCTGGATTATCCTGATGTGCGCCTGGCTGCTGCCAACGGGCATGCTGGTGGTGACAGTCACTACTGTCTTTGACTTTCGCAAACGCAGGCAAGATGATGAATTATTTGTCGCGGCGCTGGCAGCCAGTTAAATCATCACGGCATCCATTATAGGACTTACGCAAAATTGTCCCAGCAAGGCTATCGCTTTAGAAAACCTCTCTTGCAAGAGAGGTTCGTTACGTTGGCGGACAACATGTTGTCCGAAATCCCAACTACACCTATCGCTTTAGAAAACCTCTCTTGCAAGAGAGGTTCGTTACGTCGGCAGACAATATATTGTCTGAAACCCCGACTACACCGTCGCGACGAAGACAGTATGGCTAGGAGCTGCAACGCAGCTGGGGCGGTTTTGGGTAGGTCCTACATTATTGACATGCTTTGGTCACACTGACACTTTAGAATAAAGGCTATCTAAAGATCTGGTAAGGAAAAGCCATGTCCAAGGATCACAAGCCAGGCAAGAGCGAACTGCAACGCCGCCAGTTCCTGTGCAATGCCAGCGCCGGTGCTGCTGCCATCATCGCAGCGACCAGCCTGCCCCAAATAGCACGCGCACAAGCTGCTGCAACTGCTGCTCCCGCCCTCGTCACCTCGGACAAGTTACGCCCGCAACTGTCTTGCGGTGTCATGAGTGGCGACATCACCCGCGACAAAGCCATCATCTGGAACCGCACTGACAGACCTGTGCGCATGCTGCTTGAATATTCCAATAACGAGGATTTCAAGAATGCCAGCAATATCAGCGGCCCGCTGGCATTGCCCAGTACGGATTACACTGCCCGCATAGACCTTAGCGGGTTGCCCGCAGGACAAACGTACTTTTTACCGCGTGCGTTTCCGATGTGAAATATGTCAGCGTGCCGCAGGGCATGAAACAAAACCGTTCACCGGCAGAATTGCTGCAATTCTTTGGCATTGCAAAAATCGATGCGAAGACCAGGGCAATGACAGTATCCATTCATGATATCGACAGCAAGAATTTACATAAAGTTGTTATCCAGCCTGAAGCCTGAAAAGCTTAACGCTGCTCATCTGGTATTTTGAAATGCAAAAAGCCTGGTGAAAACACCAGGCTTTTTACTGTAAATTACTGCCAGTCGATTACTTGTACACAGTCACCGGTTCAGTGTTTTGTACAGGCACGACAGGTTGACCGCTCTGTACTCGACCATACTGACCACGGTTGGCACCACGCGGAGCGCCGAACTGGACCAAGAGCTCATCATAAGCTGCGTCAGCAAGGCTGCGGGAAGTCTCTTGCATGACTTTGCCACGACTGAACACGACACGGTCACCGGCACGGCTGATGATCTTGGTATCTACACCAGAACCGCTGGCGCTGAATGCCGCCTTGACTTCATAAGTCTTGGTATTGATCAGGCTGAAATCGGCCACCAGGTCCAGCGACAGGCTTGCTGTCATGGAGTTACCGTATTGCAGCTGGTTGCTTTCCTGGCGGAACTGGATATTACTCACAGTGCCAAACAAGACATAGTCAGCACCAGGATACATACCCTGTTTGATACGACCTATGATGTCGTAAATTTTTTCCATAGGCTTGCCAACATAAGGGCGTGCCTGCACCAGAGACACACCACCACCCTTGATCAGCGCGCCTTTCAAGTCAGCCGTGTAAGTCTTCAATTCACCGCGGTCGATATAGGTATAGAAACCCTCAGCTTCGTAGTAATTGCTTTCGCTCTTGGCGTTGATATTGCCACGCTGCGAATAGCTGCGATCAGTTTCGCGCTCACTATAGCTACCCTTGACACTGCTCTTGCTGGAAGCAGACACTACGCGGAAATACTCGCTGACTTTTTCTTCATAAGTCAGGTCAGTCACCGCAATTTTTGGGATGGTAATTTTTTGTTCAGCTGCACTGGCAGAAAATGCCGCTACAGAGCAGAACAAGCCTGCCATCAATTTTTTCAGATTCAACATCGTATTGCCTCTTTAAGAGATTAGCGCTTCAGAATGACGCCCGAAATTAACGCTTGGAAGTTTTACGAATTTCTTTTTCGTCTTGCCATTCGATGGAACCATCCTCAATGTCGTACAGCTTCAAAGTCATTTTGTAGAACACGTCCTTGGTGTTGGCACTTTGCTTGACGATGGAAACGATCTCACCTTCCAGGGAATATTTGGCGGCGCTCATATTACCGACTTTTGCCTTGCCCTGCGCCTTGTACAAACCACTTTGATTTTGACGCTGCAATTCATCGACGCCTGTTTGCATCTCGTCAGCACTGCGGGTGAATTTCACCTTGCGGCTTTTCACCAGTGCGGTCTGAATAGTATTCATGATGGACTTGGTATCGATGTATTCACTGGTCTTGTTACGTACACCAGTCAAAGTCATGGTCGGGCGATTTGCCAGTACCGGGTCTTCGAGCAGGGAACCGACCATTTTTTCTGCGATCATTTGCAAATCGGTAGAACCAAATTCATTGGTGACAGTTTCAACTGCCTTGGTGTCTCCATAAGTAGTCTGGCGTGCCAGGCTGACTGTAGGCTGTGACAATCTGGTCTGGCAGGCAGTTAGTGTGAGGCCAAGCAAAACCACCAGGGCACAACTTTTGGACAGTGAGGAAATGCGTTTCATATGTACTCCTTAAATATAATCTTGTTGCTTCTTTTTGCTTGTTGCGAATGATGATTAACGTGGCTCTGCACTCAATTCGATTCTGAAATCCGTCGCTTGTGGGCCATAGGCGGTGCTCTTGATGAACTGGCTTTGCTGGCCCAAAATCATCAATGGTTTCCAGACTTCACCGTCACCGACCTGCATGCCTGCCGCATCAGTCCAGCGGAAACGGTAGTACACGCGCACATCACGGTTGGTCAGGTTGACCATCTCGGCCTGCACCACCAGGACATCATTCTTGCGCTGTGAACGCAGGTCAGTCACTTGCACACCTTCAAGCGTGCCACGCACCATCAATTTGGCAGCAATACCAGGAGAAGATGCGTTAGGAATATCCTGAGCAAAGACGGGAGTGGTAAAGCAGGCGGCAAGCAAAACAGTGCATGCGGCAAATTGTTTGGAAATCAGTTTCATATATCCTCTTCTATCCTCTAATATCAGTTGGATTTAGTGCTGGTGGTACTTGTTGTGTCCGTCGTTGCTGTCGCTGCATTTGTTTTTACTACAGATTTTGTCTTGACTGGCTGTTTGCCTTTCACCGGTGGTTTAGGTGCTTCAGTAGCCTTGGGTTCTGGCTCAGCCTGCAATTGTGCCACGGGTGTCACGCTGCCGAATTTTGCCAGGTCACCCAGATAAGTCTTGTCCTGATAAATACGCACAGGCACCACCATGTAACGGCCATCCACGGTGATCTTGCCCGCATCACCGCGATTGCCGAAATTCAAATCATAGTCGCCTGGCGGCAAAAATGCACGGGCTACAAACACGCGCTCTGGCAGGCTGCGCCACATGCGGTCATCCGCCGGGCTTTCAGTCGCGACAACAGCCAGGTTAGCTGCCAGGCCAGCGAGTGCGCCAAAGTTTTTATTGACCTGATCCTGTACCACGCCTTTAGTTACAGCACGTACTGCAGCGCGAGTATAAATACCAGGCAGTTCATCTTTCAGGGCTTTACGTGCCATCACGTTAAAGTCGGTGACCAGCGCTGTTGGCAAGACTTGATTGCCAACACGGATATTACTGATCATAGGTGCATTCGGATCAGGATAAATTACTGGGAACGCGAACGAGATGGTCACCAGACCACGGCCAGTAGGCACAGGGAAGGCGATTTTCTTGGATTGGCGCGCTGGTGAATTACCAGCCTCGATAATGAACAGCACATCGGTCACGCCTTTTTTACGGCGGAAACTGGTACGTTGGTCCAGACCTTTCAAGCCATCTTCCAGCACCGGCAAATCAGGGCGCAATTCAATTGCCTTGCGGTAGCCAGGAGCAGCCAGCCCAGGTTCATTCAGGGCTTCGTAGACAAAGCCTGCCAGATAATGGCTGAGGGCATTTTGATAGCCGTTTTTTAGCTTCAGTACTTCAGGATCATTCAGGGTTTCAACCGGGTAGCCGTTTAATTCCTTACCGGTAGAACTCACGCCCTTGTCCTTGGCTTCTTTTTCTGCTTCTGCAGTTTCCTTGGAGCGGAATTCTGCGATGACAGCTTCACGTTCGTGCGTACGTTTGATATCTACGCGGGCGGTATCCAGATCACCCAGGTTCAAACGGTCCATCGCCATGCGCGTGGTCAGCATGACTTTTTCATAGTCCTGACCTTCATAGTCACGGCTGGCATCGCCCATGATGGTGGCACCGATCTGGCCCATCAGTTTTTGTGGGGATGACTTTGCAGTTTCTTCCCAGATTTTTACTTTTGTATCGGCCACGTCAAAGGCGTCCAGACTGTCCTTGTAGCGCTTGCCTACGCGCATCAATTCGCCTTTTTCCAGATTCAACAATAAATCAGCTTTATTGGCGCCTTGTGTTTGCGCTTCTACCTGTCTGATCGCTTCATCAATCTGACCAGATTTTGCAACTGAAAGTGAAGCAGCAACCTTGCTGTCATGGGTAGGCGTAGTCACGCAACCCGTCAGCACAAGTGCAGCAACAATAGGGGTCAGGGTAAAGGTGGATAGGCGCATAGTTATCATTATCGGGGAGCAATTGTAGGGTGAAATGCAAAACGCACGCATGGAAATATCCACACGTACGCATAGACGGTAAGTATAGTAATGCTTTGTATTTTTGTCATAGCATTAACTGCTACAAACACGAAGTTCTTGTAACTAGTTGTAATGAAATAAGGGAAATAGAATACTGTTTCGATATGAATTGCCGTACATCAACAACAATTCATCACACTGCTTATTTTCCGGCTTATTCACTACTTATTTTCCAACAACCAGAGATCAATCTGATGCATGAAATCAGGCAAATAGTTTTTGTCCTTTGCGCTGAGACTGTGGCCAGCGTCCGGGAAACGCCGTATGGTAATGAGCTTTCCTGCAGCTTGAAAATGCTGCTGCAATTGGGCAATCGCATCAACAGGAATAACCGGATCAGCATCTCCTACCGCCAACAGTATCGGTATGTCCAGCGCCAGCAGATTGGCCGTTTGGGGAATGGCAGCAATCTCCGACCAGTACCTCCAGCTGCGACTATGGATGCGAACTGTATCAGTATCATTTGGCGTGACACTTAAGCCAGTCTGTAATTGCTGCCAGGCGGGTAGCATTTCAGGATTTTGCCTGGCAAGCGCAGCATACACATCCAGCGCATTCATACCCGCATGTGACAATAAAACCAGATGAGTTGCATATAGTTGCTGCGCCAGTATCGGTGCCAGTTCTGCCCCTTCAGAAATGCCCATAATGATCAGGCGTTGCGGCGTTTTCCCTAGCGTTTGCAAGGCAGCCAATTGCGCACGTATGAATTCGAGTTGATCCGCTTGCCAGCGTGAAGGATGATCAGCACGCGTATAGGCTTCACCACAGCTTGCTCCATTTGACCCGTGCAAGATATGGCGCTTGTGCATGATGAAAATTCGCGTGCGGCCAGACTCCCCTTCCAGGCCAGAAAAATACTGTGGCAAAAACGGCCCCATGTTGACACAGTCTGAACCAGAAATCACAAAGATCACGTTGACCACTGGCGCATCTGCATCTTGTTGCTGCCAGGGTTTTCTATCCAACTCAAAATAAATCGCTTTACCACCGTCACTAAACTGAAATTGATTTCCATGCACAGCTACACTGTCACGCTGCAGCTCGTTCACGCTGCATGCAGATAGCAGGTGGCACAATGCCAGACCGATGAAGCTGATAAAAAATCTGAAATTACACTTCATGCTGAACCAGCGACGATAACACTGCATGCCAGTAAAAGCAGGACCACGGGTGCCCAGATTCTGCGCTCCCATTTGCTGGAGGTGATGAGATTCAACATACTGCTGATTGACATGAAAACGACGACTCCCCAGATCGCCATATGCGAGCTATCCAGATAATCTGGCAATATCATGCCGACGCGGATAAAAATAATCAGCGCGATGAATGCCAATAAGACCAATTGGACTAACGCAGCGATACGCAGGCGAAATGGCAATTTACCCGGATACTTGCCACCCATGGCCAAACTACCCCAGGGCGCACCACATGCCAGGCATAACTGAAACAGGGCAACCAGTAACAACAAAATACCGGCAATACTGGCAACCATTCTCACTTTGAAAATGCCTTGCGTGAACCATCTTCATAAACCTGATCATCTGCCAATAGCTTGCCGCTATCATCCCAGCTGCGTTCACGCTGTATGCGGCCACGTTCATCGTAATGGGATTCACGCAGCAATGTGCCATTTTGCGCAAAACTCTGGTGGATGCCGACAGGGCGCTCACGGTAGCGGCCTTCATAGGCATAGCGCTCAAGGCTGGACATTTTTCCGCTGTCAAAATAATTGCGCACTTCCTTGATCTCATCCTTGCCATCGATAGAGAATTTTTCGCTGCGTTTGGCCTGCCCGTTCAGGTAAAAACTGGCATCAGATATCAAACGATTTTGACGACGCCCCTCTTTTTCAGCAAGAGCATAAAGCTGCTCGCGTACTTTTGAGCCGCTCTCGTGATACTCAACTTCACGCTCAAGAGCTGCAGGTTTTTCTGTGACGTTCCACACCGTTTCTTTACGCAAGACACCCTTGTCGGAATATTGTTTGCGCGTTTTCTGTTTGCTGCCGACTTCTTCTACAGTCTCAGGCTTGCCATTGTCGTGAAAATAACTGGCTTGCTGAATGGCACCCGCCAGCAGTGTGAACTGACTGCGCAAACGGCCACTGTCTGAATACAGTTGCACCTGCGATGGCTTGCCATTGAAGCCGCACAAGACTGCATCATTGGCATGGGGTGCCAGCAAAGGTTTTTCAGCACATTCAATTTCACTTAATTGCTTGTCCTGTGTGTATTTGACGGCAGCTTTTTCTTTGGGGTTATCACCAATAAAAGCAATCCGCTTGACCGCGCCAGTCGGATACCATTCACGCACCAGGCCACGGGCGCTGCCATTCTCATTATTTTCTTCACGCAGCACCTGTCCATTCGGGGCAAATTCACGCGAGCGGCCATGGGTATTGCCACGCTCATTGACGTTATATTCCTTGGTCAATACGCCATCCTTGTAATAACGCACCAGGCCTATGTAGACCCCAGCACGCAATTCCTGCTCGCGCACCAGTTTGCCGGTATCTCTTTCCACACATTTCATGATGCCAGTCTTGCCAGCCGTGGTGCTGCCGTTGGCAGGATTGACATGTTCTTTGTTCAGTTCGCAATCTTCAACAGCCATCGCATTCGACATGCCCAGCGCGGTAACTGCAAGAATGGGGGCGAGGTTCCGCAAAATGGATTTGGCAGATATAGTCATCTTGAAATAAAAATAATGTTGAAAAGCAAGAACTAATATAATGGCAGCATTGTCAAAGCAATTAATTATTTGCGGATTGGGCTAACTTTTCTCCCATCATACCAATTAATTAACAAGGCCTGCGAAAACTGCTACCTTGATACGTATTGCGTCTTCAAGTTTTCGTGCGTCACCCTGAAAAAATCTACGTTGATTACAACAATATTGGAGCCTGTTGCATGTCCTTAAACGAAGTCAGTTTTCAAAAACCCATATATACCTATGCAGACCTGAGCACTTTTGGCGGTCAGTATAGTTTTGCCAACGCCATCAACGATGCTGGCCAGATGATAGGCAGCGATACAAAAAATGAATCTGGCAGCTCGCATAGATATGGCGCCCAGACTACCTATGCAGTACTTTGGGACAATTCATATTACGTCCCCAAAACCAGCTTGCTGGCAGATGTTGATAGCCACGCCTACGGGATCAACAACTTGTCCGCCGTCGTCGGCTCTTCACTGAAAGAAGTGAATGGCAGTTTCCAGGTAACAGCCACCATCTGGCAAAACGGCAAGACAAACTACCTGGCATCATTGAGCGATGGTCAGTATCAGAGTAGTGCCAAAGCCATCAATGACAAAGGCGTGGTCGTTGGCAACAGCTTTACAGGCAATTCATGGGATGCACACCACGCCACGCTATGGAATGACAAAGGAGTTATTGATCTGGGCACCTTGGGTGGCACAGACAGTAATGCATTAGCCATCAATAATGATGGCGTGGTCGTTGGCTGGGCTTCTGGTGCAGAACCCGGCGACTATACACATCCTGTCATCTGGAAAGATGGCCAGATAATCAATT
The DNA here is from genome assembly GCA_016200895.1 of Burkholderiales bacterium. GTDB lineage: Bacteria > Pseudomonadota > Gammaproteobacteria > Burkholderiales > Burkholderiaceae_D > Undibacterium. The sequence goes on along the minus strand of JACQDX010000083.1, from coordinate 40,040 downwards.
TGTCGCCAACACATCACGGTGCCGCCGACAGCATCAATGACAACGGCCTGGTCGTGGGATATATCCTTGACGACGAGATGTATGCTCACCCTGTGCTTTGGAACAATCAAAAAGAAACCGTCATGCAAAGTGCTGCGGGATCTTTTTGTTATGCAAGTGCCATCAACAATAAAAACCAGGTAGTCGGTTCAGAAATCAGCGCCAACGGTCAATTCCATGCCCTGCTCTGGAATACACCCGACACAGCTCCCATTGATTTGAATCAGTTCCTGGACCAGTCCCAGCGAGACGCCGGATGGACACTGGCGAATGCCACAGATATCAATGACAAGGGCTGGATAGTTGGTGCTGCCATGAATACCAGAACCTATGAATCGCATGCCTTTGTGCTGACAGCCGATGGCATTACGGGCTTGACAGGGATGGAAGCAGCACAGGTAATCGCAACAGCCGCACCTGCTCCACATACTGCAAGTGCCGATATCTGGTCCATGGCTTGTTGAAACAATAAGCTTAGTCGTCAAGAACCAAGTAAACTGCCCTTGATTCTGGGCAGTTTTGTTATTTTCCTGCCCGTGATTGCGATTTGCGCTCGGCAGAAATGCAAATTGGTCAGAACTAAGCCTAGTCTGCACCCGCTGTCAAGACTGGCGCAAAGTCACAAATTGCGTATCATCTGCGCCTTGATTGCTTTTTTTATGTCTGGATTCTGGATTTATGTTGCCTTCGATTGAACAAAGACTCGCCGTAGAGCTGGCTGCCAAGCCGGTTCAGGTTGCCGCTGCTGTTGCCTTGCTGGACGAAGGTGCAACCGTCCCGTTTATCGCCCGTTACCGTAAAGAAGTCACCGGTGGCCTGGATGATATCCAGTTGCGCCTGCTGGAAGAGCGCCTGCGCTATCTGCGCGAACTGGAAGACCGCCGCGCTGCCATCATCGCTTCCATAGAAGAACAGGGCAAGATGACGCCGGTATTGCTGGACGCCATCATCCATGCAGAAGACAAAACCCGTCTCGAAGATTTGTACCTGCCATACAAACTCAAACGCCGCACCAAAGCCCAGATCGCTGTTGAAGCAGGTTTGCTGCCACTGGCCGATGCCTTGCTGGCAGACCCCATGCTGAACCCGGATACAGAAGCAGCCAGTTACCTGAAACCGGCCTTCACCACCGACAATGGCGACAACCCAGGCGTTGCGGACGTAAAAGCAGCTCTTGATGGCGCACGCCAGATCCTGATGGAACGCTTTGCCGAAGATGCGACCCTGTTGCAAGCCCTGCGTGAATACCTGAATGACCACGGCATCGTGGAATCCAAGGTTGTTGCGGGCAAAGAAGAAGCCGGAGAAAAATTCGCCGATTATTTCGATTATTCCGAAACCCTGGGCACTATCCCTTCCCATCGCGCCCTGGCCCTGTTCCGTGGCCGCCGTGAAGAAATGCTGACCGTGACCCTGCGTCTGGACAGCGAAGAAGAAAAACCAAAATGGGATGCACCGCTGAACCCATGCGAAAGCCGCATCGCCGCACGCTTTGGCGTGAGCCAGAAAGACCGCCCTGCCGACAAATGGCTGGTCGATACCGTGCGCTGGGCCTGGCGTGTCAAAGTCTTCATGCATCTCGATACTGAGCTGATGGGCAAGCTGCGCGAAACCGCAGAAATTGAAGCTATCAATGTATTTGCCCGTAACCTGAAAGCTCTGTTGCTGGCAGCCCCTGCCGGCCCGCGCGCCACCATGGGTCTTGATCCTGGTCTGCGTACCGGCGTCAAGGTGGCGATAGTTGATGCCACAGGCAAGGTCGTTGAATATGCAACGATCTACCCGCATCAGCCACGCAATGACTGGGATGGTTCGCTGCATGTATTGGCGCAACTGGCTGCCAAGCATAATGTCTCGCTGATCTCTATCGGCAATGGCACAGCTTCGCGTGAAACCGACAAGCTGGCAGGTGACCTGATCAAGCTCAAGCCTGAACTCAAACTGACCAAGATCGTTGTCTCTGAAGCGGGTGCGTCCGTGTATTCTGCCTCTGAATTTGCATCCAAGGAATTGCCTGATCTGGATGTGTCCATCCGTGGTGCAGTATCAATTGCTCGCCGCCTGCAAGACCCTTTGGCTGAGCTGGTGAAGATTGATCCTAAGTCCATCGGTGTAGGCCAGTACCAGCATGATGTCAGCCAGTCACAATTGGCGCGCTCACTGGATGCAGTGGTTGAGGATTGCGTGAATGCGGTTGGTGTCGACGTGAATACAGCTTCTGCACCTTTGCTGGCACGTGTCTCTGGCCTGTCGTCCAGCGTGGCACAAAGCATCGTCAATTTCCGCGATGCCAAGGGCATGTTCAACTCACGTTCAGACTTGCGTGCGGTACCGCGTCTGGGTGACAAGACTTTCGAGCAGGCAGCTGGCTTCTTGCGCATCATGAATGGCAGCAACCCGCTGGATGCCTCCGCAGTCCATCCTGAATCTTATCCGCTGGTAGAAAAAATCCTGGCTGATATCAAGAAGGATATAAAGGGTGTCATTGGCGATGCTGGCTTGCTGAAGTCCCTGAACCCAGCCAAATATGCTGATGAAAAATTTGGTGTACCAACCATCACCGACATCATAGGCGAGCTGGAAAAACCGGGCCGCGATCCGCGCCCCGAATTCACCACCGCCACCTTCAAGGATGGCGTAGAAGAAATCAAGGATCTGCGCCCTGACATGATTTTGGAAGGCGTAGTCACCAACGTTGCTGCCTTTGGCGCTTTCGTTGATATTGGTGTGCATCAGGATGGCCTGGTACACATCTCTGCACTGTCGAATACCTTCGTCAAGGACCCGCATACAGTCGTCAAGGCTGGCCAGGTCGTCAAGGTAAAAGTGCTGGAGGTCGATGTCAAACGCCAGCGTATCGCCCTGACCATGCGTTTGACCGATGCGGCACCTGTAGCAGGCAGCAAGCCTGAACAGCGTGGTGACCGTAATGATGCCAAGCGCCTCAATCAACATCGCTCACAAGCTCAGGCACCAGCACCTGCTGGTAATGCGATGGCGGCGGCGTTTGCCAAATTGCGCGGATAGTTACGTAAATAAGTAATTTTTTCACATGATCAGACTGTCCCAAATTGTGACAGTCTGATCAGTGTTGCGAAATAATGTGACATCTGGACTTGTCATATCTAACTTCTCAGCCAATCCATCACCAGCATCAGTTGTAAATCTCCCTCTGTACACTCGCCATCTCTAGTCTGCACCTGCAGCACTTTTCCACCAAGAAAACATTTCCAGCATGGCACGCCGTTTGCGTTGTTATCCTCGTGTCGCATCACATGCGCACCATCTAATCAACAACGGAGACCACCATCATGAACATGGCAGACATCAGCAAACTCGGTATCAGCAATCCTTTCGCCAAACGCTACGACAATTTTATCGGCGGCAAATTTGTGGCCCCGGTCAAGGGTGAATATTTCGAGAACATCAGCCCGGTCATCGGCCAGGCTTTTTGCGAAGTGGCACGCTCGACGGCAGAAGATGTGGAACTGGCACTCGATGCCGCCCATGCCGCCAAGAAAGCCTGGGGCAAAACCTCGCTGGCCGAACGATCAAACATCCTCAATAAAATCGCTGACCGCATGGAAGCCAATCTGAGTCTGTTGGCAACGGCAGAAACCATAGACAATGGCAAACCCATACGCGAAACCATGGCGGCAGATATCCCGCTGGCCATTGATCATTTCCGCTATTTCGCTGGCTGCATACGGGCGCAGGAAGGCACAGTCGCGCAAATTGATGACCAGACTTATGCCTATCATTTCCATGAACCACTTGGCGTGGTTGGCCAGATCATTCCATGGAATTTCCCTATCCTGATGGCAGTCTGGAAGATGGCACCGGCACTGGCCGCAGGCAATTGCATAGTCCTGAAACCGGCAGAGCAAACGCCGGCATCCATCATGGTCTTGATCGATCTGATCAAAGACCTGCTACCACCCGGCGTATTGAATATCGTCAATGGCTTTGGGCTGGAAGCTGGCAAGCCACTGGCATCGAGCAAGCGCATCGCCAAGATTGCCTTCACTGGTGAAACAGGCACTGGCCGCCTGATCATGCAATATGCTTCGCAAAACATTATTCCCGTTACTTTGGAACTGGGTGGCAAATCGCCAAATATTTTCTTTGCCGATGTCATGGAACAGGACGATGCCTTCTTCGATAAATGCCTGGAAGGTTTTGCCATGTTTGCGTTGAACCAGGGTGAAGTCTGCACTTGCCCTTCGCGCGTGCTGATACAGGAATCCATCTATGACCAGTTCATGGCCAGAGCCATCAAACGCGTTGCCGCCATCAAACAGGGCAACCCTCTCGACAGCGCCACCATGATAGGTGCGCAGGCTTCGCAGGAACAACTGGAAAAAATCCTGTCCTACCTGGACATAGGCAAACAGGAAGGCGCGCAACTCTTGATCGGCGGTGAAAGAAATATGCTGGATGGCGATCTGGCCAAGGGTTATTACGTCAAGCCTACCATCTTCCAGGGCCACAACAAGATGCGCATCTTCCAGGAAGAAATCTTTGGCCCGGTAGTTTCTGTCACTACCTTCAAGGACGAGGAGGATGCGATCTCTATGGCAAACGATACCTTGTACGGCCTGGGCGCTGGCCTGTGGACACGCGACGGCTCCCGCGCCTTCCGCGTTGGCCGCGCAATCGAAGCTGGCCGTGTCTGGACCAATTGCTACCACCTGTATCCAGCGCATGCGGCATTTGGCGGCTACAAACAATCCGGCATAGGACGTGAGAATCACAAGATGATGCTGGATCACTATCAGCAGACTAAAAACCTGCTGGTGAGCTATAACCCGAATGCGATGGGATTCTTTTAGTAATCATTAGGTTCAAGACCTCTCAACACAGAGACACAGAGAAGAGCAAGAGAGAAATTGAAATACCAAGACTTTATTCTTCTCTTTATGATTCATTCATCTACTGAGCCACAGAGAATTTACAAAACAGATTTTGATCTCCTCCTGTTTTTTCAATGTGGTGCAGCAGGGAATTCAAGTAGCATGCTACTTGCCTGCGGAACGAAGGGGGCATGCAAGCCGCCTTTCCTTCCTCCGTGTCTCTGTGGTGAGCCTTTTGGTCTTTATGTAAAACAACCGAAACAAACAAAATGATCAACACACCCGCACGCGTCACCGCCACGCCCGCTGCGCTGGAATTTATCAGTGCGCTGAAAACCAAATACGGCCCGCTGCTGTTCTTCCAGTCCGGCGGTTGCTGTGATGGCAGTTCGCCGCTGTGTTACGCCAGGAACGAATATGGGATAGGCGATGCTGATGTGTATCTGGGTGATCTGGATGACACGCCGTTTTATATGGGCAGCGATCAGTTTGAATACTGGCGGCACACGCAATTGATCATCGATGTAGTGGCGGGCATGGGTGGCATGTTTTCGCTAGACAATGGCACGGGAAAACGTTTCCTCACACGCTCGCGCCTGTTCACGGATGAAGAAAATGATTTGCTGGGCACTGCTGTGCTACATGGCCCACAATCTTAGCTATTCACTTTTCAAAGCCGCCAGCTTGCGGTATATCGTATTACGCGACACACCCAGTGCCTTGGCGGCAGCAGAGACATTGCCCTGATACTGTTGCAGGGCCTGTTGTATGGCATCCATTTCCAGCGCATCCAGGCTGGATGATGATTGAGTTAAAGCCATGGTCTTTAACACTGGTGCTACTTCCATGTCTTCCAGAAAATCTTCAGGCAGATGTTCGAGACGGATTTCCATATCGGCATCTGTCATGACGATGGCGGTGCGCAATAGATTCGTCAGTTGACGGAAGTTACCTGGCCAGCCGTGAGCATGAAATAACTGCGTGACTGCAGGCGCTATCTTGTATTGCCTGCCTTCGCTTTCTGCCGCCAATACTTTTTCTATTACTACATCCAGGTCTGAGCGCTCGCGCAAGGGCGGCAGGCGTACTACCAGTCCATTCAAACGGTAATACAGGTCGTCGCGGAATTCTCCCTTGGCGATCATGTCGCGAAGGTTGCGGTTGGTGGCGCAGATCAGGGCCAGGTTGACCGGGATGGATTTGCTGCTGCCCAGCGGTGTCACCATGCGTTCTTGCAATACCCGCAGCAAACGGGCTTGCAGATTGAGTGGCATGTCACCGATTTCATCGAGGAATAGTGTGCCGCCATTGGCCTGCAAGATCTTGCCTATATTGCCCTTCTTGCGTGCACCGGTGAATGCGCCATCTTCATAACCAAATAATTCTGATTCAATCAGTGTTTCTGGTATCGACGCGCAATTCACAGCAACAAAGGGGCCCGATTTGCGCGGTGAATCATTGTGTACGGCCTGGGCCAGCAATTCCTTGCCAGTGCCCGTCTCACCCGTCACCAGTATCGAGATATCACGCCCTATGACACGTTTGAGTTTATCGATGGCGCGGGCAAGTTGTTCGTCCCCAGTATCCAGATAATGCAGACTGGAGAGTTTAGGTTTGACTTCTGCCGTCTGCGGCTCACGCGCATTGTCCAGTACATGTCTGGCGGCGGCTGAAGGACGCTTGAGGCTCTGGCTCCTGGCATACACGCGCACGCCATTATGCAGACACAGCGTCAGCAAACCCGGTGTCGCGGTGCGGTAATGCTCATGCAGGGCCGACACCGGCAAGCCAAACAAAGAACTGAAAGTATGCGTCTGTAAAGCGGATAGCGGCAAACCCAACTGGAACAAACCGCTGCGGCTGGCCGATAAAAATCGGCCATCACTGTCGAAACAGGCGATGCCTTCCATCAGGGTGCCCAGGAATTCCGGGCGGCTATGAAAACTGAGTTTGATGGCATCCTGAAAAGAAGAGGCAAATAACTGGTTTTCTATCATCTGCGCCGACATGCGCACCAGGGCCATGGTGTGCTTGTGGAAATTATGCTGGTCACCAGTGACATCCAGCACGCCGATGACATTGCCCATGACATCAAAGATAGGCGCAGCTGAGCAAGTCAGAAAATTATTGGCTTCGAGATAATGCTGGTCTGCATGAACGATCGTTGGTGTTTTTTCGGCAATCGCTGTACCTATGGCATTCGTACCCTTGCTGCGTTCAGACCAGGCGGCGCCGGGGCTGAGTGCCACCCTGTCAGCTTTTTCCAGGAAATCTGCATCCCCCAGAGTGTGAATGATGAGCCCATTCACATCGGTCAGGATGACCATATTGTGAGTATTAATTATTTGCTCATACAGGTTTTCCATAACGGGCAAGGCATGCTGGTGCAAGACCCGGTTTTGCTCCAGCAAGGTCTTGAGATCCGTCTTGCCCAAGGGGCCATAGTCAGGCGTAGCCGTGCGCGGCAAGCCATAGGCGGCGGAGCGTTCATGTGCCTGTTCTATCATCATGTGAACAGATGAAGCAGGACTTATGCCAAGGCCGGCAAGCGGCATTTGCCCAGAGGAAATTCCAGTGTCACGCATTTGCATACGGGTCTCCAGCAACATGGCCGTTTTTTTTCGGCTCTAGGTAGGATGTTAAGCACTTAATGTAACACTAATAGCCGATGGTGCAGGAAACTGCAAATTGATTTACATTAACTTTCCTGCAGTCAGATCAGGTACAACGACACTGTACGGAGCTTTCTACTATAATGACGGTATCGTAATAATTACTGGAAGATAGCCATGAGCGACGTACAAAGCTGGATTAAAGAAACTGTTACTGCAAACCCTGTAGTTTTATTCATGAAGGGTACTGCCCAATTCCCGCAATGCGGCTTTTCTGGCCGTGCGATTCAATTGCTGAAAGCTTGTGGCGTGCAAAACATGGTTACCATAAATGTACTGGAAGACCCGGAAGTGCGTCAGGGCATCAAGGATTTTTCCAACTGGCCAACCGTACCGCAGTTGTATGTCAAAGGTGAATTCGTTGGCGGTTCTGACATCATGAATGAAATGTTCGACAACGGTGAATTGCAGACATTGCTGAAAGACTAAGCAAGGCATGACTGTAGTTGCCGCCCCCAAGCGCCTGATTGTTGCCATTACCGGTGCAACGGGTGCCATCTATGGTGTGCGGCTGCTGCAAATCTTGCGTAATATTTCTGGTGTAGAAAGCCATTTGCTGATTTCAGAAGCAGGTGTGCTGAATCTGCATCAGGAAATGGACTTGAAGCGCAAGGATGTCGAAGCCCTGGCCGATGTTGTCCATAATGTGCGTGATGTCGGAGCCAGCATCGCCAGCGGTTCGTTTTTATCAGATGGCATGATCATCGCACCCTGCTCTATGAAGACCCTGGCTGCCGTGGCGCATGGTTTGTCCGACAACCTCATCACCCGTGCTGCCGATGTAGTCTTGAAAGAACGCCGCCGCCTGGTCCTGATGGTACGCGAAACACCTTTCAACCTGGCGCACTTGCGCAATATGACAGCAGTCACTGAAATGGGTGGCATCATCTTCCCGCCCTTGCCCGGTTTTTACCATCGTCCGCAAAGCATAGAGGAGATGGTCGATCATACCCTTGGTCGCGTACTCGACATGTTTGCCTTGCCACATGCATTAACGCCACGCTGGCAAGGCATTAGGGACTCTTAATAGCGATCCATGATGAGCTGGGTCTTCAGCGAATCTTCTGCCACAAACCATCCACGCGAAATCAGATAAGCCTGCAGTTCATCATGCTTGGCAGATGCTGTTGTTTCACTCGTAGTCTTGAAAGAGGCTTCAACAATATAGTCAGTACCTGTACCAGCCTGGCTCAGTATAGGCCAGACTTCTATGTACAGCTTGAGGCCGCTCCAGGTGCCGACTGAGCGCTTGGCCAATATGGGGCCATACTTGCGCGAGCTATCCAGCATGGACGCGCCCCAGCCGCTATACAGCCAGTTGTTCAGCTTGCCGGGAATATTCTTTTTGAGCAGGCTGCGAGAGTCACTGGCCGATGGCAAGTCCATACCGCTGTAACCGGATTTGCTGTCTGTCTTGCTGTTGGAAATGCTTAGGGTTTTCTTTTGGTAACCCCATTCAACCTGGGCTTCGTAATTCTTTTCTGTAGAATCGAAACCCTCTGTATTGGCTTTATACAGGGCTTCAGTGATATTGCCATTGTCTATGGCATAGCGCTTCTTGTAGGTCAGCTCAAAATCACTTTCACCTTCTGTCTTGCGTATCCGCGCTATCCAGGTATTGCTGTAGATATCTTTGGCATTGGTATCCATGAACAAGACATTCATCTTGGTCACAGATGTTGGCATGTTGAAGGTATTGAGTACCGTGCTCTTGAGTTTGTGATCGGCATCCAGAACCACATTCGGGTTCATCAGCAATTTCACTTCATAGTCAGGCACCATATTGCTGGCGGCAACTGCCTGGCCTAGCGGCAGCAGCAATGTCAAAGCCAGACTGGATATTGCGCGACGTATCGTAGATTTCATCATGACATGCACTCCTGGGGTTTTGGTGAGCACACTATAAAAGCCAATTGTGACCCTCGCATTACGACAATACTGTCGATGGTGTCATTGCTGCGTCACATGCCAGTAGTAAATTCGCGGGCAAGAATTTTCACGCAATTTTACCTACTCACGAGGTCATATCAAATGAAGCAAAGTAGCAAAAACCTGATGCTAGTCATCAGTTGCCTGGCTGCAGCCATGTTGCTTACTGCCTGCGGTGGCAGCAATAACAATACGGTCACCACCCCAGCCACGCCTACTCCTGTGAATGGTGTATTCCTGGACGCCGCAGTCGAAGGTCTGGATTATTCCATCGCAGGCGGCAGCAAGCTCAGTACATCTGCTGCCGGTGGTTTTAGCTGCAACGCTGGCGACACAGTTGCGTTTTCAGTCGGCGGCATCGCCCTGGGTAATGCGCCTTGCGCGGCAACTGCAACGCCATTGACGCTGGCCAATTCCAGCAACGTCAAGGATGACAGCGTGGTTAACCGCCTGCTATTCCTGCAATTGCTGGATGAAGATAATGATGTTGCTACCGGCATCAAAATTCCTGCTGCAGTAAAGACTGCGCTCGCTGGTCAGACGCTGGATTTCACAGCCACTGCTGCCAACTTCAATACGGCACTGACTGCAACTCTGGCAAAACTGCCGGCGAATTACCAAAAGCTCACCGTGGATGCAGACCGTCGCACCCTCGTGCGCGAGCATTTTGAAGATACCATGGCATCCAAGCTGGGCACACCTGTCGTTGATACTGTCACGCAAACCAATGCCCTAGGCGCGGTCAGCGCCAGCGTCACACGTTATCAGGTGCAGGCTGCGGATAATTTCTTTGTGCCGTATGAGGGTACGAATGCCGCAGTCAAGGCAGATTTCCCCAAAGGCTTTTTGCCATCCTACGGTTCTGGCCTGACCTTCAAGGGCAAGGCCGCTGATGGCTCACTGGAATTTTATGGAATTACCGATCGCGGCCCAAATGGCGATGGCCCTAAAGTGCCTAACTCTGTCGTAACTACCAGTGCTACTGGCACCAGCGATGCCAAGTTTTTTCCATCCCCCAGCTTCACGCCTTCATTTGGCTTGATCAGCATAGGCAAGGATGGCGCTATCCTGAAATCCAGCACGCCAATCAAGTTCAGCAGCAGCATCAATGCATCCGGCCTGTCTATCGCGGCTGGCAAAGTGGGTTCTTCTGCCGAAGTGCCTTTGAATGATGCAGCCAAATTTGATGCCAGCAGCAAGACTAGCTTCAGCGACTATGGCCTGGATACTGAATCCATCGTCTATGATGCGGCACGCGGCGTGGTCTGGGTGTCGGATGAATACGGCCCGTTCATTTTGAAGATCGATGTTGCCACCGGCATCATCCTGAAAAAATACCAGCCAGGCACAGGTGCTGGCGACCTGCCAGCTGTCTTGCTGAAACGTCGCGCCAATCGCGGTATGGAAGGTCTGTCACTGGAAGTCGCTACCGGCAAATTGAATGGTTTTGTCCAAAGCCCACTGGATGATGGTAAGGCCAATTACATCTTGCCCGGTGCGACGGCGGCCACCAGCGAAAGTATCAAGGATTATGCCAGGTTCAACCGCTGGGTAGAGTTTGATCCAACGACAGAAAAAACTAAATTGTATGCCTACCCCATCGACAGCACGCAATATTCCGCAGGCAAAACCGGCAACGCCAAACTGGGCGACATGGTATCGCTGGGTAATGGCAAGTTCATCGTCATAGAACAAGGCACAGGCCCGGACGGCAAGGCTTTCAACAAACTGATGCTGGTACAGGTGCCAAGCAATGCAACTGATATTGCCAGCATGGGCACAGACCTGGAAAAGAGCAGCATGACAGGTGCAGCAGTCAATGGTGTCAATTATGCCGATGTGGTCTTGCTCAAGAAGACTCAATTGTTTGATCTGAACAGTGCAGGCTGGCTGGCAGAAAAAGCGGAAGGCCTGGCACTGGTCGATGAAAACACCCTGGCGCTGACGAATGATGATGACTTTGGCATGAAGACCGTGATCCTTGATCCTAGCGGCGCAGTTGTAGTCGGCGCAGACGTTACCAAGTGCACGGTGGACGCCAATGGTGCGATGACGACCACGGCAGGTGCTCTGGGCTGTACCGCAGGCAATACCATGCGCGTAGCCCGTGGTGCGGATACTGAGCGCCCTAACCGTATCTGGTTGTTCAAGTTCAGCAAGAAACTGGCGGATTTCAATATCCCTTCCTGATATTGTCTTGCCGATAGAAAGCCGCTGTGAGTCATAGAACTCACAGCGGCTTTTTTTAATTCAATACCATCTCTTGCGACAGATAGGAATACACCGCAGAGACTCTGCGCAAATGCCTGGCCTCTGTATGCGTGAGCAGCCATAGCTCGGTCTGACATTCGTCCAGCACATCGGTCAGTTGCAGCAAATCCTTGCGGCCCCGGGCGAGGAATAGCGGCAAGATACCCAGTCCCAAACCCTGCCCCACCAGCTCTGCCACTGTAAGTATGCTATTGACCTTGTAAGTTGCTTGCAGCTTGGGGAAATGCTTCTTGCGCCATACCACAGAAGGATGTTCTGGCAAGGCATCGTCAGGTGCTACCCACTGATGACGCTGGGCGACGTCAGCATCAAAGTGCCTGATCTTGCTGCTCTTGCCTACATACAAAGCCACCCGTATCGGCCCCAGGTGCTTGCCTATCAAATGCTGCGGTGGCCGCTTGCTGGCACGGATGGCAATGTCTGCATCGCGTCTGGTCAGGCTGGCCAGTTCATTGCCTGCATGCAGGTCCAGGCATAGTAAGGGATGTAGCAATTGCAAGGGTCTCAACACTGGAGCCAGCAAGCCATGCAGTATCGTGTCTGTGGTCGTGATGCGCACTGAACCCGCCACTTGGTCTGGCTGCATTTGCATGGCTGAACGGGCAGCTTCTAGCTGTACCTCCATCTGTTCTGCATGTACTGCCAGTGCCTGCGCCAGCTCATTGGCTTGATAACCTGTGCGTGAACGCTCAAACAGACGTTGCCCCAGACCTTTTTCCAGTTTTTGTATACTGCGGAATACGGTGGATGCATCCAGTGACAGGCGTTCACCCGCCTCAGCCAGCTTGCCAGTACGAGCCAGAGCCAGCACCACTTCAAGATCAACAGCACTTAGTCTATATTGCGTTTTTGCATTCATAGTTTGCTCCATTGCCTATTTTCATTGCAAATACGAAATCATATAGTAGCTCCATCACTCATCTTTTGGAGAATAAAATGAATCACTCAAACTCTTCTACATACCAAAGCAGCAATGCCTACGGCATCACCCTGTTACGCATCAGCCTGGGCACCATGTGGATAGCTCATGCCTTGCTGAAGCTGTTGGTGTTTACCCTGCCCGGCACGGCGCAGTTTTTTACCAGCATAGGGTATCCAGGCTTTCTCGCTTATCCCGTCTTTGCGCTGGAATTACTCGGTGGTATAGCGTTGGTGCTCGGTATCTATAGCCGCCAGGTGGCACTGGCACTGGTACCCATCATGGCGGTGGCTGCAACTGTGCACGTTGGCAATGGCTGGGTGCATACCAGTCCTAACGGCGGCTGGGAATATCCGGTGTTTCTGATCATGACTTCCATCGCCGTCTGGTTGCTAGGCGATGGCGCCTTTGCCTTGCGCCGCAGTTCCCGCTTTGCTTTGGCATAAGGGAGGAAAGACATGAACAACAAATACATCCTGATCAGCCACAAGCTTTGCCCATATGTGCAACGTGCAGCTATTACTCTTACCGAGAAAGGTCTTGGTTTCGAGCGCGTGGACATAGACCTGGCGAACAAGCCTGACTGGTTCCTGCAAGTGTCGCCACTGGCCAAGACACCAGTGCTGCTGGTGGATGGACAAGCCATCTTCGAATCGGCTGTGATTTGCGAATACCTGGATGAAACCACATCATCGCACCTGCATCCGGAAGCAGCACTGGAAAGAGCGCAACACCGCGCCTGGATAGAATTTGCCTCGGCAACCCTGAATAGCATAGGCGGCTTTTACAATGCCGCAGATGAGCTGATATTGAATGCCAAAGCCGCTGAATTGAAAACCAAGTTTACGCAACTGGAAAAGCAGCTAATCGACGGGCCTTATTTTTCAGGTAAAAATTTCAGCTTGGTGGATGCCGCATTTGCACCAGTTTTCCGCTATTTTGATGTGTTTGAACAGATAGCAGATTTTGGATTTTTTACTGGCCTACCCAAAATCCAGGCATGGCGACAAGCCTTGCAAGCACAGGCTTCTGTGCAGACTGCGGTCAGTGAAGATTACCCTGCTTTATTAAGCGCTTTCTTGCGCGCGCGCCACTCTGCTCTATCAGCTTTGATGCAATAAAAAAAAGCGGTGCAGATTTTTCTGCACCGCTTTCATTGTCCCATTTCAAATAAGCAAAAAAATCAAAGATTGTTTTTCAAAAACTCCCATTTGGCTTTTTGCAGTGACCACATGGTCCAGTCCCCACGCGGGCCATGACCAGCGCCCGGATACAATTGCAGGCTATAGTCCTTGCCATTCTTGATCAGTTCATCAATGAACATCACCGTGTTTTGCGGATGGACATTATCATCCATGGTGCCATGCATGATCATTATCTTGCCGCTCAAATCCTTGGTGGCTTTCAGCACACTGCCCTTGTCATAGCCTTCTGCATTGTCTTGCGGCAAGCCCATATAACGCTCTGTATAAACACTGTCGTACAGACGGTAGTCCGTGACTGGCGCACCGACGAAACCTATTTTCCATGCATTGCTATGCGTCATTGCATACGAAGTCATATAGCCACCATAACTCCAGCCATTCAGGGCTACCCTGTCCATGTCGGCCCAACCCTGCATGCGCAACCAGGCTAGTCCGTCGAGCTGGTCCTGTAATTCAAGCTGGCCGAGTTTTTTGTGTATGGGCCAGGCGCTGGCCAGGCCCTTGTTGCTGGCACTGCGGTTATCCAGTATCCAGACGACATAACCTTGCTGTGCCAGGAAATGATGCCAGAGATTGTTGTTCCAGCGGTCAACCACCTGCGGTGCCATGGGGCCAGAATACAGATGCTGGTAGACCGGGTATTTCTTTTTAGGATCAAAATCCGGTGGCAGGAACAGCAGGCTCTCCATCTGGAAGCCATCACGCGATTTGATTTGCTGTTGCGTGACTTTGGCCAGCTTCAGGCTCTGCATTTTTTCTGGCACGCCGACATCATCAACCAACTTCAGCGCTGCACCTTCGGCATTGAACACTGCCTGCTTTGGTGCTTGCTTGAGACTGCTCCAGCTATCGATGAAATGCGTATATGCACTATTCCAGCGTGCATAGTGGGTGCCTGAGTCTGTCGTCAGTCTTTGCAGCTTGCTGCCATCCAGATTGACTGCATACACATCATTGCCTATGGGGTTGCGTTCATTGGCCGCAAAAAAAACTTTGCCTTTTGCTTCATCCACGCCATAGACGCTGCGGATATCCCAGTCGCCTTTGGTGATCGCTCCTCTGAACTGGTATTGCTGGTCATAGCGATACAGATGATGGTGGCCAGTGCGATCAGATTCCCAGACAAAGCTGCCATCTTTCAAGAACTGTGGCAACGGTAGGCGCTCCACCCAGGCCGGGCTGCTCTCACGTAGCAATTGCTTGCTGTGATATTGGGTATCATACAAGCGCAAGTCCAGCCAGGTTTGTACTCGGTCTTGCCAGGATGCCAGCAACTTGCCATCCGGCGTCCAGCCTACCTGTACGATCAGGGTTTCCCTGCCCGCGTAAGGGTCTTCAGTCCAGCTGGTTTTGCCCGTCATATCGACAACTCCCAGCTTGACCTCAGGATTAGGGTCACCAGCCTTGGGGTAGCGTGTACGTTCGCTCTTGATAGGCTGCACGTGGTCACCACTGAGAGTGTAGACAGGTACCTTGCTTTCATCAAAACTCAGGTAAGCGATTTTTTTGGAATCCGGTGCCCACCAGAATGCACGCAATTTGCCACGGCCATAAATCTCTTCCATGTACACCCAATCGTGGCGGCCATTGAACGTGGTTTCATTGCCGCCTATAGTCAGGCGTTTTTCTGTGGCAGTGGCGATATCTGTGAGGTAAATATCATTCCCCTTCAGATAGGCGACCGATTGCAAATCGGGCGACAAGATTGCTTCATCCTCAAGCAGATCTGGCGTATGTGTCAGTTCCCTGACCTTGTTCAATTGCAGATCCAGCAACCACAAATCATTTTTATAAGTGAACAGATAAGACTTCAAGTCAGGCTTGATTTGCGGTGTCAGCTTATCTATCTGGACCTTAGCTTCTTTTTCAGGTATGCCCGCAGCTGTCATCATGGCCAGGATATTGCCATCGGCCAGCAGGGCCTGCTTTTCCCAGGTCGCTGGAGTAACTACAAACTGCTGCACCACTCCAGCCGTATTCTGGGTCTCTATGAGCCGGTTTTGTGCATCCCAAGCCAGGCGAGTCAGGGGTTTGACATCAAATTTCTCTTTTTTTGTCGGATGATAAATCATTTCAAGACTGAGCATGCCATCCTGCGCTTGTACAGAACTGCTAGCAAGAACAGGACTGATCGCCAACAAAAAAGACGCGATACGAATTCGCATAAAACCTCTAAGCCACAAGTTGAAGAAAAAGTATGTCAAAGTCCATGTCCTGAAATTTAACAAACACGGATTATGACCGTGGCAGGCTTGTGCAGTTCAAGAAAAATTCCTCATGAAATAAGCAAGATTCTTGAATGATAAAGAAAAACCCACCGTTATTGCTAACGATGGGTTTTTAATTTGGTGCCGACTGCCGGAATCGAACTGGCCACCTGATGATTACAAGTCAACTGCTCTACCAAATGAGCTAAGTCGGCGAAACTTTTTTCGTTTTTGCCACGTTGCCGTTGCATTCCCGAAGACCAAGATTATAGGCTACTTTATTATTTTTAGCGAGGGCTTTTCTGATTTTTTTTCAGATTTTTTAGGTTCTTCTGCAGAAACCTGGTTTTCTACTGGGGTTGGCTTGCTGCTGACGGCTGCCAGACCAAGCACGGGCTTGGTATTTTCTTCAACTTCAGTGGCGGTATCTGCGCTTTCTTCGTCTGCTTCGCTTAGATCAACTTCAAACGCCATGCCCTGGCCGTTTTCACTGGCGTAGACTGCCAGCACGTTTTCTACTGGTACATAAATTTCGCGGGATACACCACCGAAGCGGGCCTTGAAGGCGACAGCATCATTATCCATCTTCAGGCCACTGGTCGCGCCGAAACTGATGTTGAGTACAATTTCACCGTTCCTGACGAATTCCATAGGCACGCGGGCAGCATGGTTGACCTTGACCGCCATGTAAGGCGTATAGCCATTGTCGGTGCACCACTCATAGATGGCACGCATAAAATAAGGCTTGGTAGATATTTCTTGCATGTTTATACAATCGGTGAAAATGTACGTTAAGAGGTGCTTAAGGGTACTTTAGGCGGACAGCCCAAAAACAACAAGGCTGACGTTTGCATCAGCCTTGTTATCTTATCTTGAAACAGGTCTTGCTTATCTGCGCATGACTTTTTCAGAAGGTGTCAGTGCTTCGATGTAGGCAGGGCGGGAGAAAATACGTTCTGCATATTTCATCAAAGGTGCTGCCGTCTTCGACAATTCTATACCGTAGTGATCGAGGCGCCACAGCAATGGGGCAACGGCCACGTCCAGCATTGAGAATTCATCACCAAGCATGTATTTGTTCTTGACGAACAAAGGTGCGAGCTGGGTCAGGCGGTCGCGGATTTCTGCACGTGCCTTGTCCTGTACTTTGGCCGACGCAGTATTCTTGTCGTTTTCCAGAGTGTGGACGTGGATGAACAATTCTTTTTCAAAATTGAACAACATCAGACGGGCGCGTGCGCGTTGCAGCGGGTCTGCTGGCATCAGTTGCGGATGCGGGAAGCGTTCGTCAATGTATTCGTTGATGATATTGGATTCATACAATATCAATTCTCGTTCAACCAGGATAGGCACCTGACCATAAGGATTCATGGTCGAGATATCTTCAGGCTTGTTAAACAGATCAACATCGCGGATTTCAAAATCCATGCCTTTTTCGAACAGAACCAGGCGGCAACGTTGAGAAAATGGGCAGGTTGTACCCGAGTAGAGAACCATCATTTTTATAGTTCCTTAGAAACGATCAGGGCGAGGAGCCAGTTTTGCGCACCTCACCCCAGGGATTACACGTCCGTCTACGACGGAGAAAAACGGACGATCTCAAAAAATTCCTGACTCATGCTGCTATCAACACAAGCCAGAAACCTTACATTTATTTTACTTCTTTCCAGTAGGATGCGTTCAAACGCCATGCCAGAGTTGCCAGCGTAGCCAGGAACAGCAAGACCCAAACGCCCAGACGCTTGCGTGTGCTTTGGGCTGGTTCGCCCATCCACTGCAAGTAAGCAACCAGGTCGCCGACAGCATTGTCATATTCTATCTTGCTCATCGTGCCAGGTTTGACGGTGTCAAAGCCAGCGACCTTGTGAATCTTTTTGGATTCATCATGCGGATCGCTTTCTTCCACCATCTTGATGGTACGTACACCTTGCAATTCCCACAGTACGTGAGGCATGCCTACGTTAGGAAACACCAGATTGTTCCAGCCGCTCGGGCGGGTATCATCTTTGTAGTAAGTACGCAGATAGGTGTAAATCCAGTCAGCGCCAGTACCAGCACCAGATGCTTTGGCACGGGCAATCACGGACAAATCAGGTGGCACCGCGCCAAACCAGTCCTTGGCATCCTTGGCTGACATGGTGGTTTTCATCAGGTCGCCGACTTTTTCACCAGTGAACAACAGGTTTTGCTTGATCTGCTCATCTGTCAAACCGATATCTTTCAAACGGTTATAACGCATGGCTGAAGCAGAGTGGCAATTCAGGCAGTAATTGACGAACAGTTTGGCACCATTTTGCAAAGCAGCCATGTCCGTGGAACGGTCAGGGGCACTGTCCAGAGGGAAAGTGCCGCTATTTGCCAGTACCATTGCAGGTGCAAATGCCAGCACAGCGATCAGTTTTTTAAGTAATTTCATGCTTATTCTTCCTCGCTTTTTCTCAGTGCGCTGCAAATGTAACGCGCTTTGGCACGGGCTTAAATGTGCCCATTGCACTCCACCATGGCATCAGCATGAAGAAGCCGAAGTAGATGAGCGCGCAAACTTGGGAGATACGTTCACGAACTGGTGAAGGTGGCTCCACACCGAGGTAACCCAGGGTAACGAAAACAATACCGAAGACGATATACACATATTTGTGCCAGTCTGGACGATAACGTATTGATTTAACTGGAGAAACATCCAGCCATGGCAGGAAAGCCAGGATCACGACAGAACCGCCGAACAATACCACACCCCAGAATTTCGCATCGAGAGCACCAGGCATCATGCCAGCAATAGCGACCAGTGTGATTACTGCAATTGCAATCTTCAGCAATTGTGGCAACTTGGTGGTCAGCCAGATCAGTGCGACATAAGCAGCAGCACCGGCTTGCACCACGAACAGGAACTCTGAAGTAGTCGCACGCAGAATCGAATAGAAAGGCGTGAAATACCAGGTTGGCGCAATATGTGAAGGCGTTTTCAGTGAATCAGCCGGGATAAAGTTATTGTACTCAAGGAAGTAACCACCCATTTCCGGTGCAAAGAACACGACTGCACTGAAGATAGTCAGGAACACAGTCACGCCAAAGAGATCGTGGAAAGTGTAGTAAGGGTGAGAAGGCACGCCATCAACAGGGTGACCATCTGGGCCCAGGTTTTCTTTGATTTCAATACCGTCAGGGTTGTTGGAACCCACTTCATGCAAGGCGATCAGGTGAGCAACTACCAGACCCAGCAAGACCAGAGGAATGGCGATGACGTGGAAAGAGAAGAAGCGATTCAATGTCGCATCAGACACTACATAGTCACCACGGATCCACAGGGACAGATCAGGGCCGATGAAAGGAATGGCACCAAACAGGTTAACAATAACCTGAGCACCCCAGTAAGACATTTGTCCCCATGGCAGCAGGTAACCGAAGAAGGCTTCGGCCATCAGGCACAGGAAAATCGCGAAACCGAACAACCAGATCAGTTCACGTGGCTTGCGGTAAGAACCGTACAGGAAAGCACGGGTCATATGCAGGTACACGACGATGAAGAATGCCGAAGCGCCTGTCGAGTGCATGTAGCGCACCAGCCAGCCCCAGGGCACATCACGCATGATGTATTCAACCGAAGCAAACGCCAGCGTTGCATCTGGTTTGTAATGCATAACCAGGAAAATACCGGTAACGATCTGGATAACCAGTACCAGCATCGCCAGGGAACCAAAGATGTACCAGAAGTTGAAGTTCTTTGGTGCGTAGTACTTGCCCCATTGATCATTCCACAGCTTGGTCAGCGGAAAACGGGAATCAACCCAGTTCAAGGCCTTGTCCACGACAGGTGCGTCTGCCGGGAGTTTTTTCTCAACAAATGCCATGATTAAGCCTCGCCTTTCTCATCTTTACCGATGATGATTTTGGTGTCAGATAAAAACATGTGACGAGGCACATCCAGATTTTGTGGCGCTGGTTTGTTTTTATATACACGGCCAGCCAGATCGAAAGTCGAACCGTGGCATGGGCAGAGAAAGCCGCCTTTCCAGTCATCCGGCAGGGACGGCTGTGCGCCCTCCTGGAATTTGGAACTTGGGGAACAACCCAGATGTGAGCAAATACCTACGGCAATCAGGATGTCGCTATGCTCTTTACGGGCACGGCTTTGCTTCTCGCAATAATCTGGCATATCCATGGTGTAAGGTTTTTCCGATTTTGGATCGGCAACCTTGTCTTCAGTCTTTTTCAGACTGTCCATCATTTCTTGTGTGCGTTTCAAAATCCACACTGGCTTACCGCGCCACTCTGTCGTTTGCATTTCGCCTGGCTTCAAGGACGAAATGTCTACTTCCACCGGCGCACCTGCTGCCTTAGCACGTTCGGATGGCTGGAACGTGCTTACCAGCGCCCCTGCAGTTGCCAAGCCTGCCACACCGCCTGCCGCGCATGTGGCGACGAGCAAACCGCGACGGCCGGAATCGACCTGCTTTTCGATACTCATACCAACCCCAATCTGTCAATAATCAAAACTTGATGAAGCAAAACCCAGCTTCTAGCAACCTTAAATTATAAATGACCCGGATATGGTTTTAAAGAAAAAGATATCCGAAACGCCAACTTGCTGGCATTTTTCAACAATTCAAGCCTGAATTGCATGTTCAGGCTGGCTGGATTTGTACTTTGAGCACAAAATCGCAGGCAATAATAAGTATTTAGGCGTCCAGAGAAAAGAAAATTGACAAAAAACTGCGGGCTTTTCGCCTGCTTTGCGCATTAAAATCTTGCTACTTACATTTTGGACATGCATTTTGTAGCTTATTTCACATCCAATTTGCACCAGAACCCGATCCTCAATTTTTTTACCACCTCTTTATCAGCCTCTCAACCGGAGATTTTCTATGAGTATGTTGCAAGAATTTAAAACATTTATCAGCCGCGGCAACGTGGTTGACCTGGCTGTCGGCGTCATCATTGGTGCTGCTTTTGGCAAGATCGTCGATTCCCTGGTGGGCGATATCGTCATGCCTGTCATCGGGCGCATTGTCGGTGGCTTGGATTTTTCCAATTACTACATCCCGCTGAATGGTCAGGGTACGCATCTGGTGCTGGCAGAAGCAAAAAAAGCAGGGGGTGTTATCGCTTATGGTAATTTCATTACGGTCAGCGTGGGTTTTGTTATCCTGGCTTTTGTGATTTTCCAGATGGTGAAGTTGGTGAATACCTTGAAAAAAGCAGAACCTGCACCGGAACCAGCGCCTGAAGTAACCGCAGAAGATATTTTGCTGTTGCGTGAGATCAGGGATGCTTTGAGGAAGTGATTGTTAGTGAGCATTGCCCAAAAAACCGGATGTTCCGGTCAGATTCAAAAAGACAGTAATAATTCGATGGAGATAGGTTTCTCACGTAAATTCATTGATCGTTAATCGACCGAAACCCATACCCTCCCCAACCCTCCCCTTGAAAGGGAGGGGGGATTCTCACATCACACCGGATTATCAATATCCACAAAAGTATGCTGCACCCCAAACGTGTCAGCAATAAACTGCCCCAAACTCTGCACCCCAAAACGCTCGGTCGCATGATGGCCGCAGGCGATGTATGCCACACCTGATTCACGTGCCAGGTGCACCGTGGGCTCGGAAATTTCACCACTCAGATAAACCGAGGCCCCGGCAGCAATCGCCTGGTCCAGCATATTCTGGGCAGCGCCAGTGCACCAGGCAACCCGGCCAACAGCAGCAGCCGGATCGCCAATCAGCAAGGGTTTGCGACCTAGTCTTAACTCTATGTGCAGGGCCAGATCGGCCAGGGTAGCGATGGCTTTGTCATCCACCGTGCCCAGCCAGGCCAGATCATTTTCGCCAAAGCGCCCGTCTACCGTCAGGCCCAGGCGGCGGGCCAGGCCTATGTTATTGCCCAGTTCTGCGTGATTATCCAGCGGCAGATGGTAGGCAAACAGGGAAATATCATTTTCCAGCAAGAGTTTCAGGCGACGCTGTTTTTGCCCGATAACGCGCATATCTTCACCGCGCCAGAAGTAACCGTGATGCACGAGAATGGCATCGGCCTGCATTTCCACAGCTTTTTCCAATAATGCTAAACTGGCAGTCACGCCGCTGACTATATGTTTAATCGTGCTGCGCCCTTCCACCTGCACGCCGTTTGGGCAATAATCACGGAAGTTATTTACCTGTAATTCTTTTGCCAGGAATTGCGCTAATTCGTCCCGATTCACTGATTTCATACTGATTCTCACTATGCGTCGTCTTTGGTTATTGTTTGCCCAAACTGTCACTGTCGGTCTGGCCATCTGGTTTATTGTAACCACCTTGAAACCCGACTGGGTAAAAGGTGCTTATAGCGCCAGGCAAACCCAGATTTTGAATGCTGGTGCCATCGTCAAAGAAGCGCCTGCCAATAGCATACCCGCGCAAAGCTCGTATGGTGCGGCGGCAAAGCGCGCCATGCCTTCAGTGGTGAATATTTTCACGTCAAAAGAAGTGCGCCAGCGTCGCAACCCGCTCTTGAATGATCCCTTCCTCAGGCGTTTTTTTGGTGACCAGCAAAACCCGCAGGCTGAGCGTTTATCCAGCCTGGGCTCAGGCGTGATCGTTAGTTCAGAAGGTTATATTCTCACCAACAACCATGTCGTTGAAGCTGCTGATGATATCGAAGTTGCCCTGACAGATGGCCGCAAGGCCAGCGCCAAGATAGTGGGCACTGACCCCGAAACCGATCTAGCCGTCATCAAAATCAATTTGCCGGATTTGCCTGCGATCACCCTGGGGCGCTCGGACACGGCCAGTGTCGGCGATGTCGTGCTCGCTATCGGCAATCCCTTTGGCGTAGGCCAGACTGTCACCATGGGTATTATCTCTGCCTTGGGACGCAACAATCTCACGGACAATGCCTTTGAAAACTTTATCCAGACAGATGCTGCCGTCAACCCCGGCAACTCTGGTGGTGCTCTGGTGGATGTGAATGGCAATCTGCTGGGTGTCAACACCGCGATTTATTCACAGACTGGTGGCTCAGTTGGCATAGGCTTTGCCATCCCGGCAACCACGATCAAACAAGTGATGGAATCCATCATCACCAATGGCCATGTGGTGCGTGGCTGGATAGGCGTGGAGCCGCAAGACATCACGCCAGAACTGGCAGACAGCTTTGGCCTGAAGCAAAAATCAGGCGCCATCATTGCTGGCGTTATCCGTGGCGGCCCTGCCGACAAGGGAGGTATGAAGCCAGGCGACATCCTGATCGCCATTGAGGGCAAGCCAGTAGGTGACACCACCCAGATGCTGAACCTGGTGGCACAACTGAAACCTGGTAACAAAGCCAAAATCACGGTTTTACGTGATACCAAAGAGCCTACGTTGGAAATCCTGATAGGTAAGCGTCCGTCAGCGCGTAAAGAAGAATCCAAGGAATAGAAACCCATGCATTTGATTGACTTGCAAGCTTATTTGTCCGAACTGGGCGACAACAATAACCGCGCCTGGTTCGTTATGAACAAGCCACGCTATGACATTTTGCGGGCAGAATTTTTGCAACTGGTGACTGAATTGATTGCAGACATCAGTAAATTTGACCCTGCCATCGCCGGGCTCGAACCCAAGAAAGCCTTATTCCGCATTAACCGTGATGTGC
Organism: Burkholderiales bacterium; assembly: GCA_016200895.1. Classification (GTDB taxonomy): domain Bacteria; phylum Pseudomonadota; class Gammaproteobacteria; order Burkholderiales; family Burkholderiaceae_D; genus Undibacterium. Next base: position 16,331 of record JACQDX010000083.1, on the reverse strand, counting down.
GTTTTGCGCATGACAAATCGCCGTACAAGACGACATTCTCGTCATCCATTTTACCCAGCGGACGCAAAAAGCCCAGTGAAGGTGGCGGGCCTGCCTATTATTTCCAGATGGATGGCACTGGCCGTCTGTTTTATGCTGTCGGTGAATATATGCCACCGTCAGACCGTCTGAAGGCGATACGCAATCATATCGTGGCTGATCCGGATGGCTTTGCCAAAGTGTTGAAAGACAAAAAACTGAAAGCGCAGTTTGGTACTCTGCAGGAAGAAGGCAAGCTGCAACGTCCGCCCAAAGGCTTTGACGCTGACCTGCCGCATATAGAGCAGATCAAGCTGAAGAACTTCATGGTGTGGACAGAATGCCCACTTAAGGGCATGGATACAGAAGAGTTGAAAACTACCCTGCTGACAGCCTACCGAAGCGCGATGCCACTGGTAAGCTGGTTGAGGTCAGCTCCCGTTTGATTCATTGGACTCAGGCTCTGCAGGAGCCTGGGTTGCCCTGACGAACAGCGGGGCAATCAGCAAACCCAATTCAAACAATAAAATCATCGGTACCGCCAGTGAAAACTGGCTGACAATATCGGGCGGCGTCACGATGGCTGCAATCACAAAGGCACCGACGATGATGTAAGGTCGGATAGCCTTCAATTTTTCCAATGGCACCAAACCCATGCGCACTAGTACCACGACTACGACAGGTACCTCAAATGTCACGCCAAAAGCAAGGCACATGGAAATAATAAAATCTAGGTAATTCTCTATATCCGGCGCAACACTGATGGAAGTGGGTGCAAATTCATTAATGAATTTGAAGACACGGCCAAACACCAGGAAATAACAAAACGCCACGCCACTCAGAAACAACACGGATGAAGAAATCACCAGCGGGGCCACCAGGCGTTTTTCATGCGTGTACAGACCAGGTGCAACGAAGGCCCAAACCTGGTACAAAACCCATGGCAAGGCCACCATGAAAGCCGCCAGCAAGGTCACTTTCATGGGCACCAGAAATGGTGAGATAACACCCGTCGCGATCATTTTCGATCCGACTGGCAAGGACGCCAGCATGGGTTGCGCCAGAAAATCATAAATGGCCGACGGCCCCGGCCATATCATCAAGACTGCACAGGCGAAAAGCACGCCGCCAAGTATCTTGACCAGCCTGTCACGCAATTCCACCAGATGCGAGATGAAGCTCTCTTCAGGACTGTGTTCCGTTTGATCGCTCATGCGAATACCGCCAAATTATGAAAACGCAAATACATAAGCGAAAATTAAAAGAAACTGCTGCCAGAACGGGGATAGGCACGGTGACGCGCCATTCTTGCCGATCCAGAGATAATATGCTGACGCTGGCCATGGCGGTTTTTATACCAGGCTGGCAATGCTGAAGTGCGGGCAAGTTTTTTACGACGGAAGCTTTTTGCCTTGACTGCCAATTGCTCTGGCGTGGCAGTATGCAACAAGGCCGTATCGGTTTCCTGACCCAGATTGCGCAATTCCTGTTCAGTTTCTGACCAGGTCTGATGTATGGATTGCTGTACATCGTGAGCGGCATCCTGTACATCTTTTTGCATCTTGCGCAATTCTTCCAGCTCGATTTCACGGCTGACTTCAGACTTGACTTCATTGATATAACGCTGCGCGCGACCCAGCAGGGTGCCAGCCATCCTTGCCACCTTGGGCAATTTTTCAGGACCGATAACAATCAGTGCAACCACACCTATCAATGCAAGCTTGCTGATACCAAGGTCTATCATGCTGGCAACCCCGGCAAGGGCTGTACATCAGTGCAAGAAAAATGCATCACAGCTTGGATTTGTCTTTTACTTCTATGTCTATGGTGCTTTTGTCAGCAACCTGCTGTGACGATCCCGGTTTTTCCTCTTCACCCTTGACGCCATCCTTGAAACCCTTGACGGCCTTGCCCAGGTCAGAACCGACATTGCCCAGCTTCTTGGTGCCAAACACCAACACGATGACAACCAGAACGATCAGCCAGTGCCAAATACTTAATGAACCCATTGCTTACTCCCGTGAGAGTCTTGCTCTCGAAAAATATGATCAAAACCTGCCGTTGTCACCGCCAGCGAAAGCCAGTGCCGGTGCCAATAAAAAAACACCATCAGCGCTGTCCGCGCCAGGGCTTGGGACCGCCTATTACATGTATGTGCAAATGATACACCTCCTGTCCACCATCAGGTCCGGTGTTGATCAGGGTTTTGTAACCACCCGTTAAGCTGCCATCAGCCTCTTGCACCGGCGCGCATCCTTGCTCCTGTGCCAACTTCGGGACCAAAGCCAGCATTTTCCCCAACAAGGCAGTATGTTCCGGCTGTATTGAAGACAAAGTGTCGATGTGCAGTTTAGGAATGATCAACAGGTGCACAGGGGCAGCAGGGTTGATATCTTTAAAAGCCAGCAATTCTTCATCTTCATAGACACTGGCCGAAGGGATTTGTTTTGCAGCGATCTTACAAAAAATGCAGTTATCCACGTTTTATCCGTTCCTCAACAAGACGTATACTTATGCTCACGCATCCTTGCGCGCCGCTTTTTCTTCAATACCAGAAATACCTTCGCGCCTTGCCAGCTCATCCAGCACCTGCTGAGGGCTGAGATCATACTGGGCCAACATGACAAGCGAATGAAACCAGAGGTCGGCACATTCATATAAAAGCTTGGTCGCATCACCAGAGACTCGCGCATCTTTGGCGGCCATCACGGTTTCTGTTGCTTCTTCGCCTATCTTTTTCAAGATGGCGTCGTCACCCTTGGAAAACAGGCGGGCAACATAGGATTTATCCGGATCACCGCCATTCACCAGTTTGCGGCTCTCAATAATTTCTGCCAGACGTTGCAAAGTCTGTTCTTGTGTATTACTCATTGCACAATACTCATTTGTAGATGCTTATTTGTAGATCTTCATTTGTAGATACTTTCCGGATCTTTCAAGACCGGATCAACTGCCAGCCAGTCACCATCATTGAGGCTGCCTTCAAACTTCTGGAAGAAGCAGGAATGACGGCCAGTATGGCAGGCGATGCTGTCGGTCTGTTCTATCTTCAGCAAGACCACGTCTTCATCGCAATCGATGCGGATTTCCTTGACCTTCTGGATGTGACCTGATTCTTCACCTTTATGCCAGAGTTTCTTGCGCGAGCGGCTCCAGTAGACAGCTTCACCCAGTTCCACGGTCTTAGTCAGCGCATCGCGGTTCATCCAGGCAAACATCAATATATCGTTGCTGCTGGCTTCTTGTGCAATGACAGGCACCAAGCCGTTTTCATCCCACTTGACCTTGTTCAACCATTTTGCCGCGCTCATGACAACCTCATCGGTATATGTTGTGCAGCCATAAATTGTTTTGCTTCACCTACTGTGTGTTGTCCGTAATGGAAGATGCTGGCAGCCAGCACCGCATCGGCCCCACCCACTTTGATACCGTCAGCCAAGTCTTGCAAGCCACCCACACCACCAGAGGCGATGACGGGTATGGATACGGCGTCCGATACCGCGCGCGTCAGGCCCAGGTCAAAACCGGAACGTGTGCCATCCTTGTCCATGCTGGTCAGCAAGATTTCTCCTGCGCCCAGTTTTGCCATATGCATGGCCCATTCAACCGCATCCAGACCGGTGGCATTACGGCCACCATGGGTAAACACTTCCCACTTGCCTGGCCCCACATTCTTGGCATCAATGGCAACGACTATGCATTGCGAACCATATTTATGTGCAGCATCTGCCACCAGTTGCGGATTGGTCACGGCAGAAGTATTGATGCCTACCTTGTCAGCTCCGGCATTGAGCAAACGACGTACATCAGCCACTGTACGTACACCACCACCAACAGTGAGCGGGATGAACACTTGCGAAGCTACGGCTTCAATAATCGGCAAGATCAGGTCGCGGCCATCAGAAGAAGCCGTGATATCGAGAAAAGTAATTTCATCTGCGCCCTGCCCGTCATAACGACGGGCGATTTCTACCGGGTCACCGGCATCGCGCAGTTCCTGAAAATTAATGCCCTTGACAACGCGACCAGCGGTCACATCCAGACAAGGGATAATACGTTTGGCTAAGCTCATTCAGTTTCTTCTTCATCATCGAATTCACCGCTGAGTTCATCGGCACGATCTTGTGCTGACGACAAATCCAGCGTGCCTTCGTAAATCGAACGGCCACAAATCACACCTTCTATGCCCTCATCTTGCACAGCACACAGAGCTTCGACGTCAGCCAGCACATGCACGCCACCAGAAGCGATAACGGGGATGCTGACAGCTTGCGCCAGTTTGACGGTGGCTTCAATATTCACGCCACCCATCATGCCGTCACGGCCTATGTCGGTGTAGACAATGGCTTCAACGCCATAGCCTTCAAATTTCTTGGCAAGGTCGATGACTTCATGTCCAGACAATTTGCTCCAGCCATCGGTGGCTACCTTGCCATCCTTGGCATCAATGCCAACGATGATCTGGCCAGGGAAAGCACTGCAGGCATCTGCCAGGAAACCTGGGTTCTTGACAGCAGCGGTACCGATGATAATGTAGGACAGGCCATCGTCAAGATAGCGTTCTATCGTATCAAGATCACGGATGCCGCCACCGAGTTGCACCGGGATTTCTTCGGTATCGGTTTCTTCGGCGTAATCACGCACCGCTTGTATGATGGCTTTGACAGCCGCCTCGTTCTTGGGCTTGCCGGCAAAAGCGCCGTTCAAATCCACCAGATGCAGACGACGCGCGCCCTGACGCAGCCAATGGCGCGCCATTTCGGCAGGGTCTTCAGAAAATACAGTGGCCTGGTCCATGTCACCTTGTTTAAGGCGTACGCAGTGGCCATCTTTCAGGTCTATAGCAGGGATGAGCAGCATGATATGAGAAAAAGTAGGAACGTCAATGAGACAATAAAAAAAGACAATACCAGTTAAAAATCAGGATAAACAATTTACATCAGACACTAATCAGACACTAATCAGACACTAATCAGACATTATTCAGACACTACATAGCCACTTATGGTTTCCAGTGTACAAAATTCTTATACAGTTGCAAGCCAGCCGTCGCGCTCTTTTCAGGGTGAAACTGGGTGGCGAAAATATTGTCACGCGCTACTGCGCAGGCAAACAGGCTACCGTAATCCGTCATGCCCACCGCATGTTGCGCATCCGCAGGCTGGGCATAATAACTATGCACAAAATAAAAATAGGCATCGTCTGCAATGTCTTGCCACAAGGCATGAGACTGCGATTGCTGCACACGGTTCCAGCCCATTTGTGGCACTTTGTAACGCGAACCATCTGCCTGCAATTGACCGTCCAGTTCAAAGCGTACCACTTTACCGGGCAAGAGACCCAGGCCAGGCGTATTACCCTCTTCACTGACATCAAACAACATTTGTTCACCTACACAAACACCAAACAGAGGTTTGTTGCGGGCGGCTTCCAGCACGGCATCTTGCAGGCCTGATTCTCGCAGACAACTCATACAATCCGGCATGGCTCCCTGCCCTGGCAAAACGATACGATCTGCGCTGCGGATATCGGCAACTTCGCCAGAAATAAGCACATTTGCTTCAGGTGCGACGGCACGCAGGGCTTGCGCTACCGAGCGCAAATTACCCATGCCGTAATCTACTACTACAATTTTATTCATAATGAATCACCAGCAAGCTGGACTCTCGTGTCTGCTATCTGTATTTGCATTACGATCAAAGGCTGCCTTTGGTCGAGGGTATGGTTCCTGCCGCACGCGCATCCAGCTCAGTTGCCATGCGCAGGGCACGGCCAAAAGCTTTGAACACAGTTTCACATTGATGATGAGAGTTGTCGCCGCGCAAGTTGTCGATATGCAAGCTGACCAAAGCATGATTGACGAAACCCTGGAAAAATTCACGGGTGAGATCGACATCAAAGTTGCCTATCATGGCGCGGGTAAAGGGGATATGGTATTCCAGACCGGGACGGCCAGAAAAATCGATGACCACGCGTGACAATGCCTCGTCCAGAGGTACATAGGCGTGACCATAACGGCGTATGCCTTTTTTATCACCAATCGCCTTGGCAAATGCCTGGCCCAGGGTAATACCAACATCTTCTACCGTGTGGTGGGCATCAATATGCAGGTCACCGACGGCTTCAATGTCCAGATCGATCAGGCCATGACGGGCGATCTGATCCAGCATATGATCCAGGAAAGGAACGCCAGTATTGAGTTTTTGCTGGCCTGTGCCGTCAAGATTGATGGCAACACGGATTTGTGTTTCATTGGTATTGCGGGTAACCGCCGCAATGCGTTCTATGGGCTTATTCATTTTGATGATAAAGATGCTGCCAGGGCAGCAAGAAAAAGAGCATTCTCTTCCCGGGTACTGACTGTAATACGCAGACAGTTACCCAGCAGATTATGCATTTTACCTACATTTTTGACTAAAATTTTTTGTTCGCGTAATTTCACAAAGACTTGTTCGGCATTCGCAACACGAATCAGCACAAAATTGGCAGCAGAAGGAAAGACTTGCACCTCTGGCAAGCTTGCCATCGCTGCCATCAATTCCGTGCGTTGCTGGCGCAATTCTGCTGCCTGGGCATCCAGTACTTCTACTCTTGCTAGGACAAATTCTGCTGCAGCCTGCGTCAAGACATTGATGTTGTATGGCGGGCGCACTTTTTCAAACTCATGCATCAGTGCATTATTGCCAGCCATATAACCCAGACGTATGCCTGCCAGACCCAGCTTGGATACTGTGCGCATGACGACCAGATTATCAAACTCTGCCAGGCGTGACATGAAGCTGGCCTGGGCAAAGGGTTGATAGGCTTCATCGACTATGACGATGCCATTATCACCAATCGCCTGCAGGATGGCGACCATGTCGTCAGCATCATAAAGCGTGCCGGTGGGGTTATTGGGATAAGCCAGGTAAGTGATGGCTGGTTGATGCTCGACTATGGCAGTCAGCATGGCTGCCTTATTCAGCGTGAAATCAGGGTTCAAGTCTACGCCGACAAATTCCAGCCCGGCAAACAGGGCAGACATGGCATACATGACAAAGCCGGGGACGGGCGCGAGCACCTTGGCACCGGGTTTGGCGCAGGCGATAGAAACCATGCTGATGAGCTCATCCGAGCCATTGCCGAGGACGATGTCATGGCCAGCAGGTACACCGAGTTTGTCGGCAATCAATTGCTTGAGACTGGCATAGGCGGGTTGCGGATAACGATTCAATGCCACACCTGCCAGATGACTGGCCAGTTCCTGCTGCATATCAGGCGGCAGCAGATAAGGATTTTCCATTGCATCCAGTTTCAGGAAACCGCTTGCGTCCGGCACATGATAGGCGGACAGGCTGGCGATTTCAGGGCGTATCAGTTTGGTGATGCTCAATTCTTGCTCCATGTTCAGCTAGTACATTGAAAATCACGCAGACCAAGTCTCAACACAAATCAGGCAGGAATTACTTCCGTGTCGATTGAGGCCAGGCGACTTTCTATCATTGCGCAATAGTCGGGATTTAATTCAAATCCGACAAAATTACGCCCGCAACGTTTGGCAGCTACGGCGGTGGTGCCGCTGCCCATGAAGGGATCGAGTACAACACCGCCGGGTGGGCAGGAAGCCTTGATCATGCGCTCGATGATTTCGAGCGGTTTTTGGGTAGGATGTTCTTCGCGTTCGGCATGTTCTCTGTGCAGACGTGAAACACTCCAGACATCCTTGGGATTGAATCCCATTTCCAGCCACTTCGCGCCCTCAAAAATCTTCCGGCTGCGGGCTTTCTTGGTGGCTGCATCATACGGGATGCGTATCGCATCCAGGTCAAAATAATAATCTTTGGCTTTGACAAAAAACCCTATCGTGTCATGCACCGATGAATACTTCCGTACGGTACCACCCATAGAGGGCACCCGTCTGTCCCAGATAATTTCATTCATCATGCTCATGCGCTGCTTGAGCATGACAAACACTTCTGGCGAATAACGCCAGGTCAGAAAGATATACAGGCTGCCATTTGCCTTCAGCTTGGGCAGGGCCAGGTCTATCCACTGCGCCATCCATTCCAGATAGGCCGCTGACTCCATCTTGTCTGATTCATTGCCATAATCCTTGCCCAGGCCATACGGCGGGTCCGCCAGCAATAAATCGATGCTGGCATCAGGCAAACGCGCCAGACCTTGCAGCGCGTCTTCACAAAAAACCTGGTTACGCCATTCGACCATCATATGTGGATATTCATAGCAGCCAGCAGTGTCGCTTTCATGACTTGAGCCGCAATTCTGCACTGCGTGCGTGGGCTTGCAAGCCTTCGCCATACGCCAGTTCAGCGGCTACCTTGCCCAGTGTTTGCGCACCCTGCTCACTGACGAAAATCATTGATGAACGTTTCTGGAAATCGTAGACGCCCAGCGGCGAAGAGAAACGTGCAGTGCGTGAGGTTGGCAATACATGGTTGGGGCCAGCGCAATAATCACCCAGGGATTCCGACGAATAGCGACCAAGAAACATGGCACCGGCATGACGTATCTTGTCTGCCCACTGCTGTGGGTTTTCTGCAGAAATTTCCAGATGTTCAGCTGCGATGCTATTGGCGATTTCGCAGGCTTCATCCATATCGCGCACCTTGATGAGGGCACCGCGATTGGCCAGTGAAGTGCGTATCACTTCATGCCTGGGCATGGCAGGCAACAGTTTAACTATGCTGGCTTGCACAGCTTCGATATAAGCTTGATCCGGGCACAACAAAATGGATTGCGCCAATTCATCATGTTCAGCTTGCGAAAACAAATCCATGGCAACCCAGTCCGGGTCAGTCGTGCCATCGCACAAGACCAAAATCTCGGAGGGGCCAGCAATCATGTCTATGCCGACCACGCCAAACACACGGCGCTTGGCAGCGGCCACATAGGCATTGCCTGGGCCAACGATTTTATCGACGGCAGGTATTGTCGCCGTACCATAGGCCAAGGCACCAACTGCCTGGGCACCGCCGATGGTGAACACGCGGTCAACACCGGCAATTGCGGCAGCCGCCAATACCAGAGGATTTTTTATGCCGTCAGGGGTAGGCACGACCATAATGATTTCTTTGACGCCTGCTACCTTGGCGGGTATCGCATTCATCAATACAGAAGATGGATAAGCGGCCTTGCCGCCAGGTACATAAATACCAACGCGGTCCAGTGGCGTGACTTTTTGGCCGAGTACTGTGCCATCAGCTTCGGTATAGCTGAAACCGGCAGAGCCGCATTCTGCTTTTTGAATTTCGTGATAGGCGCGTACACGCGCTGCTGCTGTTTCCAGCGCAGTGCGGCGCTCTGCATTCAAGGACGCCAATGCAGCCTGCATTTCTTCCTGCGTCAACTCCAGCGCGGCGACGCTGCTGGCACTCAGTCGATCGAAACGATTGGTCGCTTCCAGCACCGCAGTGTCACCACTGCCTTTGACGCTGGCCAAAATCTGCGCAGCAGCACGGTCTATAGCTTCATCTTCACTGGCTTCAAAAGCCAGCAGGGAAGTCAGTTTTCTGGAAAAATCTGCATCGGTAGTATCAAGCCGGGTAATCAGGGATGCCATGCTTTTCTCTTCATTAATTATGCGTTGGCCAATGCGTCGGCCTTGGAGGCGCGATCAAATGCTTCCAGTATCGGTTGCAGGCGTTCACGTTTCAATTTCAGTGCCGCCTGGTTAACCACCAGGCGCGAAGAAATTTCCATGATGTGTTCAACTTCAACCAGATTATTCGCACGCAGAGTACTGCCGGTGCTGACCAGATCGACAATCGCATCTGACAAACCAACCAGCGGTGCCAACTCCATCGAGCCATACAACTTGATCAGGTCGACGTGCACACCCTTGGCGGCAAAATGCTGGCGCGCAGTTTCAGTGTACTTGGTCGCAACCCGCAAGCGCGCACCCTGGCGCACGGCGTTTTCATAATCAAAACCCACCGATACAGCAACTGACATGCGGCATTTGGCAATGTTCAAATCGATAGGCTGGTACAGGCCAGCACCACCATGTTCATGCAAGACATCCTTGCCTGCCACGCCAAAATCAGCCGCACCATATTGCACATAGGTAGGCACGTCAGAAGCACGTACGATGATGACGCGCACATCAGGATCATTGGTCGCCAAAATCAGCTTGCGCGATTTCTCTGGATCTTCTGTCACGCGTATGCCTGCTGCTTCCAGCAAAGGCAGGGTTTCTTCAAAGATGCGACCTTTGGACAAGGCCAGTGTCAATTGCGAAGAGATAGGTGAAGACATTATTTGACTCGCTGTATTTGTGCACCAACTGCGGAGAGTTTGACTTCCATACGATCATAGCCGCGGTCCAGATGGTAAATACGATCGATCAGGGTTTCACCCTCGGCCACCATGGCGGCGATTACCAGCGATGCAGATGCGCGCAAATCAGTTGCCATGACCGGCGCACCGACCAATTTATCAACACCGTTCACAATCGCAGTGTGGCCATCAATTTCTATCTTCGCACCCAGGCGGTTCATTTCCTGCACGTGCATGAAGCGATTTTCAAATATCGTTTCAGTGACGATGCTGGTGCCTTGGGCGATACAGTCCAGTGCCATGAATTGCGCCTGCATGTCGGTCGGGAAGCCAGGATATTCGGTGGTGCGGAAACCAACAGCCTTGGGGCGGCCACTCATTTGTGCACGTATCCAGTCCGGGCCTGTCGTCAGTATCGCGCCTGCTTCACGCAATTTATCGAGTGCGACATCGAGGATATCGCTACGTGTATTTTTCAAGGTGATGTCACCACCTGTGGCAGCTACTGCACACAGGAAGGTTGCGGTTTCTATGCGGTCAGCGATGACGGTATGAGTAGCGCCATGCAGGCTGTCTACACCCTGGATGACGAGGCGATCTGTGCCTATGCCTTCTATCTTGGCACCCATGGCCACCAGCAGGTTGGCCAGGTCGGTAACTTCAGGCTCGCGGGCGGCATTTTCCAGCACGGTTTCACCTTCGGCGAGTGTCGCTGCCATCAGTAAATTCTCTGTCCCTGTCACGGTAATCATATCAGTGACGATGCGTGCGCCTTTGAGTTTCTTTGCCTTGGCGTGGATGTAACCAGCTTCAATATTGATCTCGGCACCCATGGCTTGCAAGCCTTTGATATGCTGGTCAACAGGGCGGGAACCAATCGCGCAACCGCCAGGCAGGGATACCTTGGCTTCACCAAAACGCGCCAGCAAGGGGCCGAGCACGAGTATCGATGCGCGCATGGTTTTTACCAGGTCATATGGTGCTTCCAGCTTGTCTATGGCGGCGCCGTTAAGTACGGTCACACCATTTTCCTGCGTGACTTGCAAACCCATCTGGCGCAGCAATTTCAGCATGGTGCTGACGTCTTGCAGCGAAGGTACGTTATACAATTCAACGTTACCGGAAGTCAGCAAACCCGCACACAAGATAGGCAGGGCCGCATTTTTTGCGCCGGAAATCGTGATGTCACCATTCAGGCGGTTGCCGCCTGTAATCAATAATTTATCCATTATGCTGCGTACTCTTCCGGTGTCAGGGTTTTCATGGAAAGGGCATGTATTTCTTCACGCATGCGGTCACCCAGCACGGAGTAGACAATCTGGTGACGCTGTATCGGACGCTTGCCAGCAAAGGCAGCAGACACGATCACTGCAGTGAAATGCTGGCCGTCGCCTTCGACTTCCAGGTGCGTACATTCCAGTCCGGCTGCAATGTAATTTTTAATTTGTTCGGGCGTAGGAAACACGGCTAACTCTCTTGATCAAAATGGTGAAGCAATTGTTGTACTGCGTATTGTTTTTTACTTGACGCTGACTCTGTGTCGTACTTGGCGTCTTACTCAGTGGCGTACTTAGTGTCTCAACTTATATCCACGCTTCAGCATATTGATAGCCAAACCTGCCAGCAATAAGGAGAATACACAAACGATCAACAGGCTATGCAAGGGATCAACATCGGACTTACCGAAGAAACCATAACGGAAGCCATCTATCATGTAGAAAAACGGGTTGAAGCGCGAAATACTTTGCCAGACGCCAGGCAAGGAATGGATGGAATAAAACACGCCCGACAAGAAGGTGGCAGGCATGATCAAAAAGTTCTGGAATGCCGCAAGCTGGTCAAATTTTTCTGCCCAGATACCGGCAATCAAACCCATGGTGCCCAGCATGGCAGCACCGAGAAAAGCAAAAATCGCTATCCACCAGGGCGCAACAAAATGCAGGTCAGCAAACCAGGCTGTCACGATGAAGACACCAGCGCCAACAGCAACGCCGCGCAAGATGGCTGCCAGTACATAGGCACTGAAAATTTCCCAATGCGACAGTGGCGGCAACAGGATGAATACCAGATTCCCGGTGATCTTGGATTGGATCAGTGAAGAGGATGAATTCGCAAAGGCATTTTGCAAGACACTCATCATCACCAGACCCGGCACCAGGAAGGCCGTGTATTTGACACCGGGATAAACCTGTACATGATCTTCCAGCACATGGCCAAAAATCAGCAAATACAGGATGGCTGTCATGATGGGTGCGGTAATCGTTTGCGTCGCCACTTTCCAGAAGCGCAAGACCTCTTTGTAGAACAGGGTATTAAAACCCGTCATGCTGCTCATTTGGAGCCCTCCATAATTTGCAGGAAGACATCTTCCAGATCAGCTTGCAGTAAATGCATATCTTCAATGACACAACCATCTGCGCGGAAGGCTGCCAGCATGCCTTCCACCTGATTGTAATCAGTCACGCGCAGGGCAAACTGGCGCGGGTCAGCCTGTATTTCATGGCTGATGACTTTGTCGCGCAAGCTGGCAGGCAAGGTCACTACACCACTGGCAGCCAAAGTCACGCGTAATTGCGAACCGGAGATGCGCTTGATCAGATTAGCCGTACTGTCCAGGGCCACAACCTTGCCCAGTTTCAGCATGGCGATGCGGTTACACAAGGCCTGTGCTTCTTCCAGATAATGCGTGGTCAAAACGACAGTATGGCCTTCACGGTTCAGGCGGGCGATGAATTGCCACAGGGTCTGGCGTAATTCAACGTCTACACCTGCAGTTGGCTCATCCAGCACGATGACGGGCGGTTTATGCACCAGCGCTTGCGCAACGAGCACACGGCGCTTCATGCCGCCTGAAAGGGCACGCATATTGACATCAGCCTTATTGGTCAGGTCGAGGTTTTCCATGACCTCGTCTATCCACTTGTCGTTATTCTTCAGGCCGAAATAGCCGGATTGCATGCGCAGGGTTTCACGCACGGTGAAGAAGGGATCAAACACCAGTTCTTGAGGCACCACGCCCAGCTTCTTGCGGGCATTGCGGTAATCCGTGACCACATCATGACCTTGCACGGTGATATTACCGGCATCGGCGCGGTTCAAGCCTGCCAAAATGGAAATAAGTGTGGTCTTGCCTGCACCATTTGGCCCCAGCAAACCGAAAAACTCCCCCTCTTCTATCGTGAGTGAGACACCACCCAGAGCTTGTAGCGACTGGTAGCGTTTTTGTATGTTGCTAATTTGTATGGCTGCCATCTGGCGTGTTTGCACTAAGTGCTCATCAGGGAATTAAGAACCGGAAACCCGGTTTCTGGTCGCTAAAGCGACGAAACCTTTGATTATAGGGGATTTTCGGGATTTGATCTGAAATGGCACACCGGTTTCACGACCAGGCATGCCTTTCAGGGAAGGAAATTCAGGAGACGCTCAATGTCGCTCTGAAGGATAAAGCTGGAATTGCTCGCTGAGGCCGTATAGCGCCAGTATGCTCAACAAGCTGGCAGGCAGACCCTGAAAGCTCAATGGCAAGCCACGCTCGATAGCCTGACGTTGCCAGGCTATCATGACTGCCACTGCACTGGAGTCAATTTTAGTCAGAGCCGACAAGTCGAACTCTGACTGTCCTGCAGCAATGGCAGACAAACCCGCAGTTACCACTGCGTTGGCATTATCATGACAAAGCTCACCTGTTACAGTATACACAATACGTTCCCGGACTTATTTTACACTTTATTTTGCTGCACTCTTTGCTGCACTGGAGGCAGCCAGCTTTTTATTCTTCTCAGCCAAAGTCTTGATCAGACCATCAATACCAGATTTGCTGATTTCAGCAGAAAAGCTGCCTTTATAAGTTTCCACCAACCAGGCACCCAATACATTGATGTCAAAAATCTTCCAGCCACCTGTCAATTTTTCCAGGCGATAGTTCAAAACAACTGGCTCACCACGTGTTTGTATGATCTGGGTACGCACTTCCACTTCAGTATCAGAAGCTTCTGCACGCATAGGCTTGAATTCCACACGTTGATCCTTGATTTGGGAAATCGCGCCAGAGTATGTGAATACCAGCAAAGTACGGAACTCATTAGTCAATTGTTTTTGCTGGTCTGGCGTGGCCTCTTTCCAGCTTTTACCTGCAGCCAGGGAAGTCATGCGTGGAAAATCGATGTATGGCAGGATTTTACCTTCCACCATGTCATACACTTTCTTTTGATTTCCAGCCTGGATATCCTTGTCATTTTTAGCTGTTTCCAGGATTTCCTGGCTCAGGCGTTTGATCAGGACATCTGGTGCTTCCTGTGCTTGCGCAGCACCGCTAGCCAGGCCGGTGATGAGCAAGCTGGCAAATACCAAGTTAAAAAATTTTGTCAGAGTTCGTTTCATTTTATTATTCCTGTTCCTGTTTTGCGGCAAATGCCGCACATGAGCAGTTAACTTGTCAGCAGCCTCAGCGGTTGACCCAGCTCACCACACCTTCACCAATTCTTACAATTGCAGACTATGATTTATAGACAATAATCAGTCTGCATCATCGGGGTTAACTTGCCCCGCACGGCGTTGCAGATAGGCATCGCGGAAGAAGACATATTTATCAAGCGCCGCTTCTTCCAGCAGGCTACCTGCATCCAGTACAGATGCACGCTTGTCAACCAGACGCACTGCCGAGCCTATGTTCTTGATATACATAGGACGCTTGTAGTACCACAAATCACCACGCATATCGACAGGTGTAGCCAAGGCATCACGCACTGTCGATGGCCCCAATACCGGCAAGACCAGATAAGGGCCGGACTTGACACCCCAACGCCCCAGTGTCTGCCCAAAATCTTCATTATGCTTTGGCATACCAGCAGCCGAGCCTATGTCGATCAAACCACCTATACCTATGGTGGTATTGACTGCAAAACGCATGACGTCAGTGGCACTGTCATTGACACGGCCCTGCAGCAGATTGTTGACTGCATTCCAGACATCACCAATATTGCTAAAAAAGTTGCCTATACCAGTTTGTACAAAGCTGGGCGTAGCAGCACGGTAAGCCTGTGCCACCGGCTTGACTACCGCCGTGTCTACCGTGTCGTTAAAGCTGAACATGGCGCGGTTAAAACCCTCCAGTGGATCACGGGGGTTTTTGCCTATATTGGTCTTGGTGCTTAATACATCAAGAGTCTGATCGGCCTTGTCCTTGATTTTTTCTACAGTTACAGTACTGCAGCCGGTCAGCAAAACGCTGGCCAGCAGAAGGAATATCCCTAACATCCTGCTGCTCGCAGGAAACTTATTTGTTCTTGTCATTTTTTCTCTTCCGTATTACCGTCTGCTGCTTTGCTGAACAGGAACTGACTGATCAGGCTTTCCAGCACGATGGCATCCTGGGTAAATGTAATTCTGTCGCCAGCAACCAACAATTTTTCATCGCTGCCTGCTGTCAAACCTATATATTGCTCACCAAGCAAACCTGCAGTCAGGATCTTGATGGATGAATTTTTTGGGAATTTGTAACGCTTTTCCAACTCCATGACGACAGTCGCCTGGTAGGTTTTATCGTCAAATTTGATTTCACTGATGCGCCCTACCACCACACCGGCGCTTTTCACTGCGGCTCTTGGCTTGAGGCCGCCTATATTGTCGAAGCGCCCAGTGACAGTATACGTCTGCTCAAAGGACAGAGAACTTAAATTGCCCGCCTTGAGTGCCAGAAACAACAGTGCAGCCGCACCCAGCAACACAAACAGACCTACCCAAAAGTCGAGAGATTTTTTTTGCATTTTTCTTTTCCACCAATTCTTACGATTTCTTGCGATTTTTGCCAAACACTCTGCCTCGTTGCAGGTCTTAACAAATAATTCAGTTTGTATTGCCAACTTGTACTGTCAACTCACACAGCTCAAAGTACGGGTCAAGTCTGACCTATTGAAACATCCACGCCGTCAACAGGAAATCCAGCCACAGTACCAGCAAAGAGGATATGACCACCGTTCTGGTGGTGGCACGCGCTACACCCTCAGGGGTAGGCTGCGCTTCATAGCCCTGGAATAATG
>JACQDX010000086.1 GCA_016200895.1 Burkholderiales bacterium | reverse complement strand
CTGGGAGGGCAAAGACTACGAGATCCGGGTCTTCGAGCCTGTAACCCAAAAGACGATGCCTTTGACGAGCAGTCATGTACCCCCGGCAAAGCCGGGGGCTTGAAAAGATTGTGAACCGCTCAAAGCGGTTGGTGAAACTTTCGCCACCTGAAGGTGGCGCCTACTCAAATATGCTCAATTGATCAATACGCTTATCTGCTATCTCCTGCTTCTTTATATATTCGCGTATCATTACCTCATCCTTACCCACAGTGGACACAAAGTAACCTCTGGCCCAAAAATTCTGACCAGCAAAATTCTTCCTTTGACCCACATATGTCCTTGCTATGTATATGGCACTTTTACCCTTGATAAACCCTACAACCTGGGATACCGAATACTTCGGAGGGATTGATATCATCATATGCACATGATCCTCCTGAAGATGACCTTCATGTATCTTGCACTCCTTCTGGGACGCAAGTTCCTTCAATATCTCCACAAGGTATTGTCGTAGCTTCCCGTACAGTAGCTTCCGCCTGCACTTCGGTATCCATACAACATGGTACTTGCATTCCCATACTGTATGGTTTAAACTTTTCTCGTCGTCCACCGAAAACCTCCTTTTCCTGTAAACTTTGAGCGGTTCACAGCTAAGGAGGTTTTCGTATTTTCCCGCAAATGTCAAACTCTGTGAGTCCCCCGGCAGAGCCGGGGGTTTACCTGTTTTTAATTAAAGGGTGGCTCGTGATGTTTTTTTTCAAATGAACCTCCCCGCAAGAAGCTCCGGGGTATCTGAAAACAGCCAATGTCCTGTTTCAGAAGGTCTTTTGTATTTTTTAACAAAACACCAGGTCCATTGCGAAGCGAGCATAAAGGAAAGCAAGCGAGCAAGCCTCTGTATTCGTTGCGAGCGGGCTTGCAAGCGAGGAGCAATCGCCCCGAAGCGCGCGGCAGCGCGCAAGAAGGCCTAATGTATTGCGCGGGGCAAGCCGCAGGGTATTTACCCTATGAGAGAATAAGCCCTCCGGAGGCTTCAAAAACACGGGGGTTTTCAGACTTTTAAAAAATCCCGGAGGTCATCCATGGCTAATCGTTACGATTATGTGATCGTCGGAGGAGGGCTCGCGGG
Source organism: Burkholderiales bacterium (assembly GCA_016200895.1). Taxonomy (GTDB): domain Bacteria; phylum Pseudomonadota; class Gammaproteobacteria; order Burkholderiales; family Burkholderiaceae_D; genus Undibacterium. The sequence continues at coordinate 707 of JACQDX010000086.1, read as the reverse complement.
GGCCTCGGCCGTGCAGGGGATAAGAGAGCTAGACACAAAAGGCTCCATCCTCTTGATCGGGAACGAGAAGCACCTCCCGTACGACCGCCCTCCTCTTTCCAAAAAGCTCTGGTTCGGCCAAAAAAAAATCGAGGAAATTTTCCTCCACGACCCCGACTACTACAAGAACCACTCGGTGACTCTCGCCCTTTCCACCAGGGCCTCTTCAATAGACCCCAAAAACAGGACCGTGACCGCCGGGACGGAGACTTACGGGTACGGCAGGCTCCTTCTGGCAACGGGCGGCGCCCCCAGGAGGCTAAAGGTCCCCGGCGGGGATTTAGACGGCATCTCCTACTACCGCTACCTCGATGACTACCTGAAGGTCAGGGCATCGGCGGCAGAGGGCATGAGAGCCGTCATCATAGGCGGCGGCTTCATCGGTTCGGGGCTGGCCGCCGCTCTCAACAGGAACAAGGTAGCCGTCACGATGGTCTACCCCTCGCCTTATCTTGTCGACAGGGTCTTCCCCGAAGGGCTCGGCAGAGCGCTTCAGAGCCATTACGTCGAACGCGGCATCAGGATACTCTCAGGCGTGAAGCCCGCTTCGTTTACGAAAAAAGGGCGCCGCTTCGTCACAAAGACCGACAGCGGCGCCGAGATAGAGTCCGACTTCGTTATAGTCGGAGCGGGGATAATCCCCTCCGTCGAGCTGGCCGAAGGCGCAG
>JACQDX010000009.1 GCA_016200895.1 Burkholderiales bacterium | reverse complement strand
CCCCAACTTCAAAAGACGTATTACTTGCTTGCGTCTTTCATAGAGCGCTTCCGGCTTTAATTTTCTGCTGTCTATTTTTTCCATCTCTTATTGACTGCACTTTTACATAAAAGTTCATCTATTTAAATGCCGGATCTATAACTTCAATCTGCCTTCTTCCCTTACTTCAAACTCGCCTTCAACTCCCCACCCGCCTGCAGCATCGCCGAGCGCACTGCTGGCACCTTCGCCAGCACATTCAATAAACCAAAATCATGGATCATGCCTTTGTAGCGTACGGTCGTGACCTTGACGCCTGCGGCATTGAGTTTGCGGCCATAGGCTTCGCCTTCATCACGCAGAACATCGAATTCTGCGGTTTGTATCAGGGTTGCTGGCAAGCCTGTCAGTTGCTCAGTCGTTGCGCGTAAAGGGGATGCGTAAATTTCCTGGCGTTTGGCAGCATCGGTGGTGTAATTGTCCCAGAACCATTTCATCATATTGCGGGTCAGGAAATGGCCTTCGGCAAATTGCTGGTAGGAGTCATTATTGAAGTCAGCATCCGTCACTGGCCACAGCAGGATTTGTGAACGAAGTTTGGGGCCACCCTTGTCCTTGGCCATGAGGCTGACTACTGCGGCCATATTGCCACCTACGCTATTTCCTGCAACTGCCAGGCGGTTGCCATCGACCTGTATTTCTTTGCCATGTTCTGCCACCCATTTGGTCGCAGCGTAGGCCTGCTTGATGGCAACGCCGTAGCCAGCTTCTGGTGAGGGTGTGTAGTTGACGAAGATGGCGACAGCGCCGGATTCTGCCACCAGATCACGCACCAGTCTTTCATGAGTAGGATAGTCACCCAATACCCAGCCGCCACCGTGGAAGAACATAAAACCCGGCAAAGTTTTTTTTACACCAGCAGGGCGTACGATAGTCAGCTTGATATCGCCCCCATCGACCTTGATGGTTTTCTCAGACACATCAGCCGCAGGCAATGTGAGCTTGACACCAGCTTGTGCGCCCACCAGCACGCCACGTGCATCGGCCACTGATAATTGTTCCAGCGGTTTGCCACCACCTGCTTCCAGCGCCTGCAAGAAGGCTTGCGTCGTAGGTTCGACGCCGGGGCTGCCTGCCGCAAAAGCATTGCTGACGGACAGGCTGATGGCAGTTGCAGAGAGTAGCAATTTCAAGTGTGTCATGGTCATTTCCTTTTCATGTGATGGCAGCATTATTGCTGCCGTTGGGGGTGCTACAAAACTGGCTTTGTTTCTGATCGCCGGATGGTTTTCTTCCGGCGATTTATTGCATTTAAATAATTCACTAATAAATAGCACACTATATATTTCAAGGAAATATAGAGGGTAGAGCGATGCCCTGGATAACCGGATGCTGTCCACCTACGCAGGTCGCATTTACATCTACTTGCGGCTTCAATTACTCACTCATAAATACGCTATTAAATAGCGCACTATTTATAATGCAAAGCTCGAATTACGAGAACTACTCCTTTGCACGGATAAACTCATGCAATTCACATTCCCAAGATCACGCAGGCGTTGGTCAAAATCTGCGGGTCAAAATCTGTTGGTCAAAATCATTAATCAAAACCAGTCATTCAAGAATTCGTCAAACATTCTTCATCAGCGCTGCACGCAAGGCCAAAATCTCTTGCTTCAGATCGCGTGCTTCGGCGGCAGAACATTCTGTCGCACACAATACCGAAGTTGGCAAAGTCGCTGCCTGCTTGCGTAAATCACTACCAGCTTTGGCCAGCGAAATAATCACCTGGCGCTCATCTGCTGCCGACCTGACCCTGGTGACCAACTCCTGTGCCTCCATGCGTTTGAGCAAAGGCGTCAGTGTGGCCGAGTCGAGTATCAGGCGCTCGCCTATGTCGTTGACGGTTTGTTCATCCTGCTCCCACAAGACCATCAGCACCAGATACTGCGAATAGGTAATCCCCATTCGCTTGAGCAACTTGCGGTACAGTTTGTTCATTGCCAGTGAAGTCGAATACAGGGCAAAACAAAGCTGGTCACCCAGTTGCGGTGTTGGTGCTGTTTTATTGGATGCGGTCTTCATGCTTTGCATTTTAAATAGCGCGCTATTTATTTGCAAGCTATTTTTAAAATTATTTTTCCACAAAGCAGAGTGCTCCGTGCACACCTTGCCGGTCTAAAAACTTCAAGACCACTCGACACAGACACGCAGAGACATAGAGACATAGAGTTGGCACTGAGGCTTTAATGGAGCGCATGACGCGTGGCCCTACCGTCCATTGGCATACGCGTTTTCTCGGGATTTTCCCTTTATGCCTGCTCTGTGCTGCAGCAGGGAATTCGACGGCCCGCGTAGGGCGGCCCACGTAGGGCGGCATGCCGTTCGCCTGCGTAACGAGGACTGCTTGCAAACAGTCTTCCTTCCTCTGCGCCTCTGTAGTGAGATCCTTGGCCTCTTTCAAAACCACAATTAAATGGCCCGTAGGATGCGCCTGCAAATGCTCCTACGGACGTACAAGGCGCAAGTCAGGGCGTTTGGGTAACGCATCCTCAGGCGCAACTGTGCCGACGACTTGCAACTGCGCCTGCTGCCTGTGAGAAGTAGCAAGTCTGAAACCACTACCAATTTGCGCCAGATGAACTGCCTGTTGCTCCAGTAACTTGGCAGCAGTGGTTGCTACCCCCAGCAGGATTGCATCTTTGCGGTTTGCATAGTCCATATCACTGACAGCATGTCTGATTTGCCTGACGCTGGCTTCCTGTTTTTTGGTGGAGGCATACATTTCTGCCGCCACGCTGTTGACGTGTTGCATGGCAGAGTACATTTGCTCCGTACCAGTGTTGCTCTGGCTAATCAGTCTGCCGCCGTCATCGAGTTTTTCCCGCGATTCGTTGAGCAGTTTTTTTACTTCCCTGACTGCACAGGCAACACCTAGTGCCAGGTCGCGCACTTCTGGTGCGATTGCGGTAAAGCGCTGCTCTGCATCAGATGCACCCGCATCTTCTAACGTGGCCTTCAGGGTCAGGGTATCGATCTGGAAGACCAGCTCATCAATCACATGGATGTGATCGAAAATCTTATCCGATGCATGCCCGATCTGTGTCATGACCGTGAACGCCTCGCTGATTGCCTGTCCTCTTTTGATGGCAAGCTCGCCAGCTTCATCTGCATGCTGCATGGCCTGGCGTGCTTGCTCGCCATTGTGGCGCATCTCTGATGTCAGCTCTTTGGTGGCTAGCGTGATTTGTTTGTGCAGGCCAGTCTGTTGCTGTATGCGTGAAGACAAAACTATATTGTTACTCAGTATCTGGCCAGATGTCCTGGCGATGTTGCCAGCGTTCAGACGCATGCCCTTGACGGCTTTTGTCAGTCCGGTTTGCAGTTGCTGCAGGGAGGCTAACAAACTTGCCTCTTCATGCACCTCTGGCGTGATGCTGACATTGAGATCACCATCAGCAATCTGGCAGGCTATCTGTGCAGCATAAGCTGGATCACCACCCAGTTGACGATACATGATATGGATAAGAAAGTAAGCCAGCGCCGCTGCCAGCACAAGGCCCAGAGCGATGGCCGCCAGCATCAGATTGCGCAATGCAGCATATCCGGCGTCAGCATTTTCATACTCTTTTTTTGCCGCTTCCCATTGCATGGCACGTAAGCTATTCATGGCGCTGATGATAGGGTCTTTGAGCTGCTCTGCAAGCAGGCTGATTTCTTTGGTTTTTCTTGTGTCAGCTTCGAGCAGAGCCTTGATGACAGGCAGGGTGACAGCATGATCAAAGCCGACACGCATACGTGTCAATTCATCTGCTTTTTTTCTTGTTTCTGTAGCCATTGGAATGCGCATAAATTCTGCCCACAATTGATCTATCGCACGCTTGTCACGCTCTATCTCGTCTGCGTTTATTTGTAATTTTTCTGGCGTGGGATCAGCTAATGCGGCCAGAATAGCGTAGCGATTGCCCGACATTAATTTGTCGATGCGGGCGATTTTTTCCAGACCCGGCGTGTGCTCTTCATAACTGCTTTTTAAACTCTGGTGAGAGACTCTCATCGCATACAGCCCTGTCAGGCTGGCCAGTATCATGAATGCGCTCATGATGCCCATCACGAACATGTATTTGGTTTTCAGCGTCGTTTTCATCACACTGCCCCGATCGTTAGTCTTTACAAATAAATAAAATAGCAAAAACGCATCATGACTTAATATCCACCGCGCTTCTTCCGCATTGATAGATATGAAGGTATAGGATAATTGCCGGATGGAAAACCAAATTTAGCAATGTTTGACGGTCAGTAATATGAATTCACATTCATATTGAAATGACACTGGCTTGCTCTCGCGGCACAAATAGTGGGCGTAATCTTTCTGGACTGGCAAACTGTTTTTGTATGCGTGCTATTTTTAAAAATTTCTTGCTATGTGCGTTATCTAACTGTCCAGGCCAAGTTGAACGCGCATGCTATAAGCTCCATTCTCTCTAAGGAGGCATCATGATTGATAATACTTACGACACTTACGTCCCCGATCCTTCCAAGAATCTCCACCAGGGTCCTGGTCCTGACTTGATGGGCGCGAGCACACTCACCGGCGACAAGGTAGTCAACCATGCCAATGAGCATCTGGGTGACGTCAAGGAAATCATGCTGGACACGCGTACTGGCAGTATTGCCTATGTCGTTGTCGCACGTGGCGGCATTCTCGGTATAGGCGAAAAACTGTTTGCTGTACCGTGGTCGTTATTGAGTCTGGACACAGTTCACAAATGCTTTGTTTTAAGCATAGCAAAATCATATTTTGAAAATGCACCAGGTTTTGACAACGAGAATTGGCCGGATATGGCAGATCAAGCATGGAGAGACTCGGTCCATAGTTATTACACAAAAAACCTGTGAGCGCTATGAATGCTAAGAGCGCTATGAGTGCTATGAGTGCTCGGAAAAAATGACTGCAACAAAGTCCATAGACCAGAAACACCGGCATTTCGTTTTTCGCCCGTATCCAATCCAAACGCATGGAATGAATACTGAAAATTGTGCCAAAGAATGTAGTTAAGCTTGTTTTATTGGCTTTGCATATAGCAAAAATAATTCCTTGTTATGTGTGTTATCGAACTGTTCAGATCTTGCATGGCGTGCATGCTAGGGGCTCTACTCACCCAAAAGGACAAGATGATGATTGATACTACTTATATTCCTATTGAACCCGGCAATGGTCACAAAGGCCCAGGCCCTGAACTGATGGGTGCCAACACCCTCACAGGTGACAGTGTTGTCAACCAGGCTGATGAAAATCTGGGTGACATCAAAGAGATCATGCTGGACATGCGCACAGGTCGTGTTGCCTATGCAGTCGTGGCTTTTGGTGGCATCCTGTCCATAGGCGAAAAACTGTTTGCAGTACCATGGTCAGCACTGACGCTGGATACAATTAACAAACGCTTTGTGTTGAACATAGAAAAAAGCCGTTTTGAAAACGCCCCCGGCTTTGACTCTGACCATTGGCCAGATATGGCAAACCAGGCCTGGGCAGATTCTATACACAGCTACTACGGCATGACAGTATGAATGCATGACGAAGCGCTGCACCAGCAGATCACCGGCGCCAGAATGACAACCTTGATCTACGAGCAGCAGCATTTCGTTTTTGTAGATGATGAATAGAATAAATTGGCGTTGCAAGCTGAGTCTTTTGCAGCGCCATTTTCTTGAAAAAGTAAGGACTGCATTCATTCATCACAAGGGATAACACAAGAGATAACACAAGGAGTAAATACCTTTCCTCAGAGTCCTTCCGATTCCCTACAGCCCCCCGGCTTCTTTTCTCAGCCCTATTCCAAGAAGTGCAAAAAATTTACTTCATGTGTACGCTATCGAACTGATCAGCTTGATTGCGGCGCGCATACTGGAATCTCCAATTCTATTGAAGGAAAAGATGATGATTGATATTAATTCCAACATTTATGATAAGGGCCCCGGCAACAATGATCATAAAGGACCCGGCCCTGGGGTGATGGGCGCACGCACTCTGACAGGTGACAATGTCGTCAACCATGTGGATGAACACTTGGGTGAAGTCAAGGAAATCATGCTCGACATGCGTACAGGCAAGATAGCCTATGCTGTCGTCGCTCACGGTGGTTTGCTGGGTATCGGCGAAAAATTATTTGCCATACCCTGGTCTGCCCTGACGCTGGATACTGTCAACAAACGCTTCATCCTGAATATAGAGAAAAGCCATTTTGAAAATGCCCCTGGCTTTGATCCTGACCAATGGCCAGACATGGCAGATGAGATTTGGGTAGATTCGGTAAATGCCCATTACGGCACAAAAACATGACGCGATGATCAGGACAACAGGAAAACAGGAGAACAATATGGACTACACAGAAATGCAATTTGCCTTTAAGGTATATGAAAAAGCCCTCAACAAACGCAGCCGTCATTTGTTCCGCACACCAGAGCCAGTACGTGAAGCGGAAGAAGAAAAGTACACCTTGCAAATGGCAGTCAATGAAGTGCTGGCGGAGACACGTGAAGTAGCAACAATGATCAGGACCAGTCCATATTGATGGCAATAATTTCCATCAGGAATATCAGCTGTATCAAAAATAGCAGCCTATAAAAAGCTGCTATTTTTTTTAAGCTGCTATTTTTCAAGCTGCTATTTTTCAAGCTGCTATTTTTTTCCTGTTTTCAACAAACTGCCGCAGCCACTGGCCTGATCTGGCCCGGCATTGACCAATGGCAGCAGCGCTGCAAATGGACTCAGCAGGGCCAGCCCTATGGCACCGCCAGCACGCATGGCCAATACGCCTTTGTCGACAGATATCTGTGGATGTAAAAATGTACCCCGCACATATAGTGGCGCACGCAAGGACAACACGCGCAAGCCTTTGCTAATGGGCTTGATGGTCAGATTCAAATCTTCCTTCTGCATATTGATACTGCCTGTGATGTCGATCAGCGCTTCGTCAGTATCAATCAAGAAACTGCGTGTATTCATTTGCCCATTGGTAACGGTAAAATCTGCCAGCATACAATTCAGTTTGACCTGTTTGTCACCCGACAGACGCGTCAAGATAATATTGCCGATATTCAGTCCAATTTCTTCCAGCAAAAGCTTGCTGACTGAGCCATGGTCTATCATACTGCTCAATTCACCATTGGATGTTGCCAGCAAACCTGCCACAGAATTGCCGGTGGCTGCCAAATTGGCATCGGCATTGACCTCGCCCACAGTCAGCTTTGATGTCGCCAGTGTAGGTATGAATTTTTGCAACTGTACATGTCTTGCTGTAACACGCATTTTTGCCTTTATGGCATGCGCATGGACACTTTCGCTGTCAGTGTCTTTGTTACTGCCGCCGCCATTGCCATCCAGCGTGATATGCGCCTGCATTTGTCCGCCAGACAATTCAAAACTCAGTGGCAACATGGAGATCACGCCATCTTTCATGACCAACCTGGTCTGCAGCTTGTGTATGGGCAGTTCTTTTTTACGTATCAGTTTGCTTGCGCTCAGATTCACATCTGCGTCAATCGCGCGCCAGCGTTCGGTACGAAAGGTTTCTACTGGCAAGAGTTTGTCACTTGGTTGTACCGCAGGCGTACCACGTTTAAGCTTGCTGGCATTGGAATCAGCCCCGATCAGTGGGGCCAGGTCGGCAGACTGCAAGAGTTCAGAGCTCATATTGCCCTGCAACAAGGGGCGCAACTTGCTTGCTTTTCTGGTTTGGTAATTCAGGCTGCCAGACAGATCGCTGGAACCGACCTTGCCGGTAAATTTTTCATACTTCCAGTGATTGTCAATCTTGCCCAGGGTCGCACTCAGATGACCGGCGGTGCTGTATGCAGGCGTTTCAGGCAAGACTATGCCAGTTAATGGATACAGGCGCGCCATGCTGTTGCCAGCGATTTGCAGATGCATATCTACTGCAGCCAGTTCGCTGGGTTTGGTGACGCTGCCCTTAACACTCACTTTGGTTTGCCCCATTTGCAGTTGCGCCATGATGGGAAAAGGCTGGGTCTGATTTTGCAGACTCAGGATAGCCCCGGCCTTGCCGCTGCCTGTAATATCCTCACCATACAATTTGCCCTTGAGCTTCCAACTGATGCCGTAGTCGGCTTCTGTAGTCAGGCTTTCTATATCTGCCGTAATGTCGGCATGCCGGATGGCGTCAATATAATGCACCTTGCCCTGACTGAGTACCAGCCGACGCAATTCCAGTCGCCAGGGTGAGGACGAAGTGCTTTTCTTGAAAGTCCAGTTATTTGAGCCATCAGCAAAGCGCTGCAAAGACAGGCTGCTGTCCTGAAAACGCAGCAAGGGTATATCCAGCCTTTTTTCCAGCAAGGCCAGCGGGTTCAGCGAAAAAGACACTTCATTGATATGTGCCATGTCTTCTGGTGGAGTCATTGCCTGGGCTGGCGCAGATGCCGGGCCAGGGCCAGGTACAGATGCAGGTTTTTTTTCTGGTATGTCCTCTGGCTGGCCGATGTGAATATCCTGCGCCAGCAAATGTGGCCAGGGAATCTTGCCGCGCCAGCCAGTTGCCGTTTCTGGCCCGCTGAGCTGCTTTTCCCAGCTCAGGGCCAGATTGCCACGTATGCTGAATGGCCGTCCCAAGGCTTCACTGGTGCGTTCGTTGAGCCAAGGCTTAGCGCGGTTCCAGTCCATGTTAAGCAAGATCGCCACACAAATGGCCGTCAGGCTGATGATGCCAAGCACCAGCCAGAGACTGATACGCAATATTCTATTGTTGGGTTTCATGAATATTTATTTGCTTATTATTGCCAACCTGTAGCCTACTGTAAAACGAGATTGCTCTATGTACGCCAGCGTACTGACGTCATTTTTGGCGAGGCATATAAAGGAGGCCTGAGGAGTCTGAAGAAGAAAATAGCCCCTCAGAATTCTCTCAATATTAATTTAACCGGAATATCATCATGCATGAAGTCAATAGCAATCTCCGCAATGGCATGGACACTGCTGCCATCCGCGAAGCAGCCAAAAATCTTGATGACGGTGCTGTCACTGCAGGTTATCAAGCCAACCGCAAAGAAGTGATCGACATGCTCAATGGCGCATTGGCCACAGAACTGGTGTGCGTCTTGCGTTACAAGCGTCATTATTACACTGTTTCTGGTATACACAATGGTCCTGTCAAGGCTGAATTTTTACAACATGCCATAGAAGAGCAGGCACATGCCGACCTGCTGGCGGAGCGCATAGTCCAACTCAATGGCAAACCTGACTTCAACCCAGCTTCGCTGACTGAACGCAGTCATGCTGAATATGATGACGCCGAAGATGTCGGTGCCATGCTGAAAGCTAATTTAATTGCTGAACGGGTCGCCATCGAATCATACCGTCAGATGCTGGCAAAAATAGGTGACAGCGATCCGACCACCCGGCATATGCTGGTGGGGATCATGGCGAAGGAAGAAGAACATGCAGATGATATGAGGGATTTGCTGGCTTAAGAATACAGGCAACACCAAAACAGTAGTCAGCTTCAAAAGCAGCTTCAAAAACAGTTTCAACAATTGCAGTACCCAACCCTACACTGAAAGGTAAGCATCATGCTCGAATCTGATTTTAAATCTGTCAACAAAGACATCAAAGTATTACTCAAGGATGCGCAGGCATTGCTGAATGCGGCGACGGCTCTCACCGGCGAAAAGGCCGATGAGATGCGTGCACGCGGGATGAAAATGATAGACTCAGCCATGCAGATGACGCATGACGCTCAGGCATCCGTGCTCGCCACCGGCAAGCAGGTGGCTGAATCTACCGATGCCTATGTCAAGGATCATCCCTGGAGCACCCTGGGCGCAGCAGCCACCGTGGGTTTGCTGGTGGGCTTGCTTTGTTGCCGTAAATAGCAGGCTGTCGTAACAAGCCATGAAGGCTTGCTGCAACATGAAGGTCAAGAAAACAGAAGCAGCCCTGTATCCAGTATCAGGGCTGCTTTTTTCTTGCCTGCGCAGCCTGAGTAATCTGTTCTACACAAAATACCCGCAATTGCTGCAAGACCTGAGCCACGGCCTGGTTACTAGCGAGGACACCGCCATAGGCATCTTCACTTGCAGCAGGAATGCTGATGCTGAATTCGCGCCAGCCGATGATTTGCTGGCTTTGCCGGTCTGACAAATGGGCGCGCAGTTTGAAATGTATACGGCTGGGTGTGCTGCTGAAGTCTTGTTGCAGGCTGAGTATTTCCAGGTCCAGCCGGTAAGTTGTCAGCACGGCGCTGGGAGCCTGCAGAACCACCTTGAAGATGCCACTTGATTCCAGTGTGGTGGCAACCAGGGGCATGAGCATGGCAGCGGGTGGTTTTTGCCACTGGCTTTGCTGGAATTCTTCAATCTGGTATGGCTGGCGCATGAAGAGCATACGACTGGTGTCAAACCCGGCAGCAGCGCGTATATTGCCAACCAGGATACTGGCCGTGGCAGTGGCAGGCGCCGGTGAACTACCGGGCGCGACTGCATCCAGCCGGTAAACTGCCATCGGTGGCACATTCGCAGGCTGCAGGGCTGAACAGCCGGTGAGTACTATGACCAGGGTGGATATCAAACTGGCTGCGCTTAGTTGCGTCCACATTTGCGTTCGTATTTGCGTTCGTAGTTGCGTCGATAATTGCTTCATGGTTTGACTCCTTTAGTTTCGCCCGGACCTGCCGGTGGGGTTTGTCGCCCTCTGATCAGGCTGCTGGGATTGTGCTCCGTCTGTTCGATGAGACGGGTCATGGAAGCTGACAAGGTCGTCAGTTCTGCCATCAGTCTTTGCAGTTCTGGCAGGGTATCGGTGCTTAACTGCCGCACGCCGCCGCCCAGTTCATCAGCAGTTTTCCTGGTGCTGTCACTGGCCTTGCCTGCCTTGTCTGCCATGCTTGCCACTGCATCTGCACTCTTGCCTATGCGCTGGAACAAGGCATCGATTTTGGCACTGGCCTGGGCGGTGTTAGTAGTGGTGATGGCAGCATTGCTGATCGTCGTACGCATGGCATCTTTTTGTGATGCCAGTGTTTCCATCACGCTGGACGTATTTTGCAGAATCTTGCTGAAGGCAGCGCGGTTTTCATCATTCAGGACAGCATTGACGTTGGCGGCGGTGCGGTCGAGGTTGGCCAGCACTGCGCTCAGGACATTTTCCAGCCTGGCACTTAAAGACGGCTTGGTTGGTATCTGTGGATAGGTTTGACCTTCCCTTGCCTGCAAAAGTGGGGCGGCAGGCGAGCCACCGCTTAACTCTACATAGGCAATACCGGTCAGGCCCTGGGTTTTCAGTACAGCCAGGGTATCTGTCTTGATGGGCGTGCCAGCAGCAATCGCAAACACCAATTGCACCTGTTGCGGATTGGCCGGGTCGAGACTGATACTACGTACCTTGCCGACATTCACGCCCTGGTATTTAACTGGTGCATCCAGATTCAAGCCACCCACTGACTCATTGACCAGGGATTGATACAAGACCGTTTGCTGGCGCTTACCAAGTCCCACTGACAGCCACAGCACGGCGGCCACCAGGAGCGCCCCCAATGCCAGCACAAAAACACCGACGGCGGCATAATTTACTTTGGTTTCCATGGGTTTTCCTGTGTGCCCTGATGTTCATTTCCTTCATTTCCTTCATTTTTTTCTGACTGCTGCTGCGCTGCCCTACCACGTGCGCCATCGAAATAATCGCGGATGACGGGATGCTCCAACTGCGATAATTCTTCCATCGTCCCGACTGCCAGCACCTTGCCCTCGCCCAATACAGCCACTCGGTGAGTGACTTGCCACAGCAAATCCAGGTCGTGCGTGATCATCACGATGGTGGGCTGGTATAACTCGTGCAAATGCCGCAGCAGCGCATCCAGCCCGCTGGCACTGGCCGGATCCAGCCCTGCTGTGGGCTCATCGAGGAACAAGAGTTCCGGGTCCAGCGCCAGTGCCCTTGCCAGTGCCGCGCGTTTTAACATGCCGCCGCTTAACTCTGCCGGATACAAGCCCGCCGACTCCGGTTCAAGTCCACTCAGCGAAAGTTTCAAGGCAGCGATGTCATTGATGCTGCGGTCATCCAGGTCGCTGTGTTCGCGCAAGGGCAAACCTATATTTTCACTGACCGTCAGCGTGCCGAACAAACCACCTTTTTGAAACATCACACCACAGCGCTGGCGCAAGGAAGCGGCCTGTTCATCACTGATGCCATCCAGGTCGCAACCGAGTACCTTGACGGTGCCTGAATCTGGCGTATGCAACAAAATCATTTCACGCAACAAGGTTGATTTGCCAGAGCCGCTACCACCGACTATCGCAAAAATCTCACCCCTGCGTATCTGCAAGTCCAGGCCTTCATGCACGACCTTGTCGCCAAAGCGGGTGAAGACTTGATGCATTTCAATGGCATAGTCATCGCCCTTGGACTCTGATGTGGGTTGTGCCGCATTCATCAAAGTCCCAACAGATTAAAAATGACGGAGAACAGGGCATCCAGCACGATCACGATAAAAATCGCCTGCACCACACTGCGCGTAGTCTGGCGGCCTACACTATCAGCATTGCCCTTGGTACGAAAACCCTGATAGCACCCGGTAATGACAATTACTATCGAGAATACCAGCGATTTCCCTATACCAATAAGCAAGGTCTTGAGCGGAATTTCTGTCGCAAACCGGGTCAGGAATTCATGCGTTCCCACATCCAGCTGGTTACTCGCCATGAGCATACCGCCAATGACACCGATCAAATCGGCAAACAAGGTCAGCAGCGGCAAGGCCAGCATCAGTGCCACCAGTTTTGGCAATACCAGCAATTCTATGGGCTTGATACCTATGGTTTGCAGTGCATCGATTTCTTCTGTTACGACCATGGTACCTATCTGCGCTGCATACGCGGAACCAGAGCGACCAGCGATGATGATGGCAGTGATCAACGGCGCGAACTCACGCAGCATGGCATAGCCGACCAGTTCGACGACAAAGATATTCGCGCCATAATGCTTGAGCTGGTCAGCACCCTGATAAGCGATCACGATACCCAGCAAGAACGAAGTGACGCCAACGATGGGCAGGGCTTCAAAACCGGCGATTTGGATATTGTGCAAAATAGTGCGGCCACGCCAGCGGCGTGGATGTGTAAACAGACCCAGCAAACTGACGGCGGTTTCACCTATGAAGCTCAGCAGCGCCAGATTGTCTTTGACTACGTCTACACTGGCCTTGCCAATTTTTTCCAGCATGCCTGGGGTTTTAATGACCGGGGCCGCATCATGTGGTAATTCACCAAGTCCATCCAGCATTTTCTGATATTGCGCAGGCCAGCCTTGCATGGTCAACTGTACGCCACTGTCACGTAATTTCTTCAGGCGCGACTGCAAGACCCAGGCCGTGATGCTGTCGATTTTTTGTATTTGCTGACCGTCCAGCTCCACAGTCGCCGCATGCCGCATGAGCAAGGAATCCAGCTGGCGCATGACATTACCTAGCTGGCAGACTGTCCATGTACCGGAAAACTGCAGTACACCTGGCGTAGTCTGTTTGATGCTGGCAGGCATGGGTGCAGGGTCATTGGCAGCCTTGGGGCTGGCAACTTTGCTGGTTACCTTAGCGACAGGTTTAATGGGATTGGTGGGGACGGCGGGCATGATGATTTATTATTGGATGCACATGTTTGCTAGCTTGCCGCTTTATTGAGGCTTGATCTGTACGCTGGCGTACTAAGTTGTAATTGCACTGTCTGGCGCATCAGCATTGTAGTCAAGCATTGAACCTATCCCCAAAATCGCAGTCACTAGCCATAGCCACATCACCTACACCACAGGACTAGCGATGAAACACTGGAACAGACGACACTTCATGTTAGGTAGCGCGGCTGCGTTATTGGGTCAGCATGCTTTTGCCAGTAATGACACTGGTTTAACAGGTGCAGACAATGCAGTGCTCAATGCAGTGCTCAATGCCTTTGTCAAAAGCCAGCGCTTCCATTGCGTAGTCATGCTGGGCAGGCGGGGTAAAGTGACTTATGCGCGCGCATTCGGGATAGCCAATATTGAAGAGCAACGGCCTTTGCGGGTAAATACACCGTTTGCGCTTGCCTCGGTTTCAAAATGGCTGACCTCGGTCACGGTATTGCGGCTGCTTGTCTGTGCTGTTTGCAGCGACTCTTCCATCGTCGTCTGTTCCTGCATGTTTTTTTTTGCTGCGTCTTTGCAGCTCGGCCAGTTGCAATTGCGCTTGTTTATCACTCAGTTGGGCAGTCTGGTTGCGCAATTGGACGCGGTCGGCACCGGCCTTGGAAAAATACATAGCGGGGACTATTTCAGCCAGCAAGTCCTTGGCCTTGACGACGGCACCGACTTCGACATGCAACTGCTTCAGTTGTCCCGATATCTGAGTGCCAACATCAACAAAGTCCTTGGGTTGCAGACTGCCAGTTGCGGTAATGGCATCTTCAATATCAGCTTTTTGCACCAGGGCCGTCAGCAGCTTATCCTGGTCATCGGCACTACCCAAGATCAGAATACGCGCATACCACCAAGGAAAAACAGGATGATCGCGATAATAACGGTAACGATAACGTGCGGACGGGTCCAGCGGCTATGCGGTTTGATGGATGGTGTGCTGTTCGGCAAAGGCGAAGGCTGTTTTTGTTTGCTGTCAGCTGCAGTGAGGGCATCATTTTTTGCAGAAGTTGCGGCAGCATCAGCGCTCGCCAAGGCATCACCCGTTGCGACACTGGCAACCGTTGTGTCTGCCATCAACAAGGCGGCATTGCTTGTATCTGGATTTGTATCTGGATTTGTTTCTGGAGTTTTTCCAGGTGTATTTTCTGACGTATTTTCAGATGGTGTGTCTGGCTTGCTCATGGACACACCATGAATGTCGTTATGACTGAAACTGCATAAAACAACTTGCGCAAAATCACTCCAGCGACCCGGTACAGCATTTTCATGCGAGTACCTTGCTTGGGCCACCGTATTGTGCTGGAGTGATTTTGCGTAAATGCTCTGTACATGCGACAACTCCTTCTGATATCTGCGGCACAAAGAACTTATCGGACCTCAGATTCGACTCTATTTTCATCGCTTTCCTGCACAACTTCCGTGCGCTGGCGAACAGACGTGTATCTGGCCTTGCATCAGGATACAAATGTGCTTCAGATAAAGCAATATTTGTTGATGCAACTTATTGACCAAGATATAAATCAAGGCTCTCAAAGCGAATTACAACTTATGTCGCAGCTTATCTGCTTGTCAGCATCTCTTAAACCCTGAGCGTAACCCTGATGATTGCGCATTTTTAAAGAAAGAAAAATCATGCTCTATACCATCGCTGTAATTTTACTTGTCATGTGGCTGCTGGGTATGGTGTCGGCTTACACCATTGGTGGCTTTATTCATATCCTTTTGGTGATCGCTATCGTCATGATACTGGTCCGCGTGATACGCGGCGAACGACTCTGAAGCCTTTGTTGTCCACACTCAGGGCGCTGCTGAAACGCGGCATCGCCTTGCCTTTGCTGCTGCCAGAAATCATCCGCATTTTGCAGCGCACCCTGAGTGAATGGCTACGCCACCGTGCAGCCAGCAAGGGTGCGGCACTAGCCTTTTACACGCTGTTTTCCATGGCACCCATCCTGGTACTGGTGTTAGCCATTGCCGGTTTTTTTTATGGTAAGCAAGCCGCTCAAGGACAGTTATTCCATCAATTGCAAAGCCTGGTCGGACACACCAGTGCCACAGCCATACAGGCCATGCTGGCAGGCGCACGTAATGAAGATGAAGGCCGCCTTGCCACCATTATTGCCAGCGTACTGTTGCTCGTTGGTGCCACCAGCGTTTTTGCCGAACTCAAGGAAAGCCTGGACGAAATCTGGCAAGTGCCGCATCATTCCGATAGCAGCATCTGGCATTTGCTGCGTACCCGCCTTTTATCCTTTGGCCTGATCCTGGTGCTGGCGTTTTTAATGCTGGTGTCACTGGTGATCAACGCTGTGCTGGCGGCCCTGGAACATTATTGGAGCGGCAGTCAGCTTGCTGTTTCCCTGGTATTTCTGCCTTTGTCTGCCATGGTCGGCTTTGCTGTGATTACCTGCCTGTTTGCCGTCATCTTCAAGATGCTGCCGACAGTGAGGCTGTCGTGGAATGATGTCTGGGTGGGCGCGCTGGGTACGGCAGGCCTGTTCCATGCCGGTAAACTTGCCATTGGCTTATATATAGGCAATAGCGGTGTGGCCAGCAGTTTTGGTGCGGCGGGCTCCATGATCGCTATCCTGTTATGGGTCTATTATTCGGCACAGATCTTCTTGCTGGGAGCAGAATTTACCCGCCAATACGCCTATTCCCTTGGTAGTTTGCACACGCAAAGCCAACCACCTGTAATATCGCGCGCATAGATCATCTTATTGTGCGCTCACACGCCAGATGATGTTGCCAACATCGTCAGCCACCATCAGTGCCCCGGCAGCATCGACGGCGACACCCACGGGACGTCCTTTGGCTTTACCGTCTGCAGTTAAAAATCCTGTTAATACATCTTGCGGTGCACCGCTGGGCATACCATTGGCAAATGGTACAAAGATGACTTTATAGCCGCTATGCGGTTGCCGGTTCCAGGAACCATGTTGTCCGATAAATGCGCCACCAACATAGCGTTCTGGCAGTAGTTTTGCACTATAAAATGTCAGGCCCAGCGATGCCGTGTGCGCGCCTAATGCATAGTCAGGGGCAATGGCTTTGGCGACCAGATCAGGCCTTTGTGGTTTGACGCGCACATCCACATGCTGGCCGAAATAACTGTAAGGCCAGCCATAAAATGCACCATCCACTACTGAAGTCATGTAGTCAGGGACCAGGTCATTGCCAAGCTCGTCCCTTTCATTGACCGCGGCCCATAAGGCACCGCTTTGTGGCTGCCAGGCCAGGCCATTGGCATTGCGCAAGCCGCTCGCAAATACACGCATGCGGCCAGTGGCGATATCTATTTCATGGATAGCGGCACGCCCTGCTTCTTTATCCATGCCATTTTCACCGACATTGCTGTTAGAGCCGACCGAGACGTACAGACGCAGACCGTCGGGACTGGCGACCAGGTCCTTGGTCCAGTGATGATTGATTTTACCGGCAGGCAGGTCTACCAGTTTGATACCGGGGTCAGTGATCTGGGTTTGCCCACGCTGGTATGGGTAACGCATGATGGCATCGGTATTGGCGACGTACAGATAATCGCCCACCAGGGCCATGCCAAAAGGTGAATGCAAACCCTGCAAGAATATCGTACGCGTTGTCGCCTTTCCCTGGCTGTCCATCCCACGCAAAAGCGTGATGCGGTCAGCACTTTTCACCTGGGCACCGGCAGATCCCTTGACCATGGACTCCACCCATTTCTTGACGCGTTTGAGGCCACTGACGGTGTCATGCACCGCTGGCGCATTGCTTTCTGCCACCAGTACATCGCCATTTGGCAAGACATGCAACATGCGCGGATGATCCAAACCTTGAGCATAGACAGAAACGGCCAGGCCATTGGCGGCGACTGGTTTTTCTCCTTCGGCCCAGCCTATGGCTTTGGCGATATTCACGGTCGGCAATAGTTTTTTTTCTGGCTCAGGCAAAGCTGGCTGTCTACCAAAGCCAGGTGTGTCAGAGGGTGCACCTGTGGGTGGATTTGTCGGTACGTCTGACTGCGCAGGTGCCAGCATGCAGGCTTGTAAACATAAAATCATGCTGCCGTAGCTGATGTATTTGTTTGTTTTCATTTTGCTGGCTCCTCCATAACGAAATAAAGAGTGCCGGCGGCTGGTAATGTGCCTGGGTCCAAGCTATGCAATTCGGCAAGGTGGACTATGGTTTCAATTAGATCAGGTTTCATCTATCTCTCCTTAACCAGACTACAAAAGAGTTCACGATGAATAGAGATACACCTGTTCAGGCTGAAAATATGTACGACAACTCACATTGATAGCATTTTTACAAAATTTCCCGAAAATTGTCATAGAGAAAAATTGATACATAGCACGCTTCCGACTCCTCAAAAAATTATTTAAATGGCAATTAATTTATAGTGTTCAGAGAGTGGAACTGAATATCAGTACGCAAACTTATAAGTGGTCTAGTTCCGAAATATTTGCTTACAAATGATCTTGTTTTATTACTTGATTAATATTGTTAAAAAATGTGAACTTGGTAATATTGCCGTTGGTTAATAGATTCACAGATGGTGGCGCACCTGCTGGTGTGGTATCCATTCTTAGCAAATGAACACAGCATTTCTACAAGTAGTAAAAGACGCAGAACTGGCCAGAGATTTGAGCCGGATTGCGGATGATTTTGACATACTCGGATTTTTCCATCATTTTGGCAGTTCTTGTTTTGCCATGTCGGCCTTGCTGGCGCAGATACTGACGGCCAAGGGTTATAAAGCCAGGGTACAAGGCTGTTACGCTGAGATCAGGCAAGGCAACGAGGTTTTCTATGTAGGCTATCAAGGCTTTGCCCATCAAGGGCAAAAAGAAGGTCATGTGGTTTGTCTGGTAGAAGACAAATATCTCATCGATTTTGGCCTTGGCACACTCAAAAAACATTATGCCGCCGACTTCAAACCCGCGCTGGCCTGCCCACTGGTCAGCAATGCTGACGGTGCAGGTGTTATTGCTCACCTGCCACTCAATGATGACAGCAACATGGTGTGGCGCATTGACTGGATTTCACCCATGGTGGAAGCAGAACTACTATCCCAGACACCGACAGTGCAGCGAATTTTGGCTGTGTTTGAAGATTTTCAAAAAAACCGCGTCGCTCATCTGGTGAAGAGACTGTTCGCCGAAAACTACCCATCTACAACGGACGCTGCACTACAGGCTTTGCGCCCGCCGCAGGTTGATCCCATTACGGCACCGCAAGCACAGCACAGGCTTGCTTAGCAAGCTTGTTTGCAGTCTGTGGCTTGAGGTGAGTGAGGCCACCTATGAGTATGCGTCACAGAGGCCATATGCTAATAACCATCCTTCCTTCTGCGTCGCGTTTGCAGCCTGGACTCAAGCAACTGGTCAAATCAGGCAATGACGATTAAAATTAACCAAATAATAACAACATTCCATAAAGTTAGATCTTGCTGCAAGTCACCTTTTGAAAAGAATATTCTTCCAGGAACATGTTAAATTATTGATCTCAAACGGTTTTTCATTCCGACCCTGCACTGTGGGAAAGTAAAATGACAGAAACGCGTGAAGACTTATCGACACCAGCGCAGCCAGCACGAGCGAGGTCTATACGCAGTTATTTGGCGATACTGGTTCTGGCAGTATCGCTGCCACTGGTAGCGGCTGTGGCATTTGGTATTTATTACGACTTCCAGCAATCCACCAACAATACCAAGGCCACCCTCAAGGTCATGACCAGCGTCATGATCAAAAACACCCATAGCAAGCTGGATCAGGCATACAAGATCATGGCCGGGATTGCCAGCCTGCCACTGGTCAGGCGATTACAGTTACAGGATTGCCCTGAAAAGATGACTAACCTGGCCAGCCTTGACCCGGCCTATGCGCGCCTGGCAATTGCTGACTTGCAAGGCAATATCCTGTGCAGTGCCCGCAATGGTTCAACTGCAGCGGTCAAGGACATGATCGACATCAGCGAGATTGCAGAAACCGTGAAGACCGGTCATTTGACAATCTCGCCACCGCGCCGCACACAAGCTTCCGCTCCCTGGAGCACGATCATGAGCCTGCCAGCGCGCAACGAAGAGAATACGATCATTGCCGTGGTGGTTTTGTCACTGGACGTAAATTTCTATGATCCTGCCATTCCTTCCGAGTTTTTGCCTGAATCCAGCCGCTTTGGGTATTTTCGCGACGATGGCATCATGGTATGGCGCAATCTTGACCCTGATCATGTGATAGGCACACGTCCAAATGCCAACGCTGCCAGGCGTATCGTCGCCACCAGAAAAGGGGAATTCGAAAGCCTGGCAGTAGATGGTGTAACCCGCTTCTTCTCTGTCATGCCTATGCCTGAATATGGCATGGTGGCCTTTGTCGGTGTCCCGGTGGACACTATCTTTGCCCAGGCCAGGACACGCGCTGCCGAGGCCATCGCACTGGCATTGCTGATGATCAGCATGTTGTGGATAGTTGCGCGCGCATTTGGATTGCGTATCACCAGACCCATGACAGCACTGGAAAGCGTCGCCCGCTCAGTACAGAAAGGGGATCTGGGTGCCAGGGCAAGGATGGAAGGGCCAGGTGAATTGCAAGCAGTGGCCAATGAATTCAACCGCATGCTGGCTGCACAACAGCATAGTGATGAACTGTTCCGCGCCTTTCTCGACAATAGCGCCATCGTCGCCTGGATCAAGGATGAAGAAGGCCGCTACCAGTTTGTCAGCGATAATTTCTTGCGGCGTTTTTCTTTTCAGAGCAGTCAGGTCATAGGTAAAACCGACCATGATATTTTACCGGCAGGGATTGCCGATAGCTATCGCAACAGTGACCTGGCCTTGCTGGCAAGCGGCATACAAGACGAAGCCATCTGGCCGTCGGATAATCCAGATAAAAGCGTGAACTGGTGGCTGGTCAACAAGTTTGTATTTACCGGTTCGGATGGCAAGCGCCAGCTTGGCGGCCTGGCAGTGGATATCACTGAACGCAAGCGCATGACCGATCTGGATGAACTGATCCTGCAAACTGCCATGGATGCCTTCTGGCTGGTGGACAAAACTGGCAATCTGCGCGCTGTCAATGAAACTGCCTGCAGCATGATCGGGTATAGCCGTGAAGAAATGCTGAGGCTCAATATCGATGATGTCGATGTACTGGACGAGTATGACGGCAAGCAGGTACAAGAAAGACTGGACAGCGTGCGGCAGGCCGGTGCCCAGCAGTTTGAAGCCAGGCACAAGCGTAAGGATGGGCGTATCATTGATGTCGAAGTCTCGGTACGTTACTTGCCCGGCCAGGAATTGTTTCCCGCCTTTGTGCGCGATATCACGACGCGTAAACAGGCCGAGCAAAGCCTGCATCTGGCGGCCACCGTGTTTGAATCGCATGAAGGCATGTTCGTCACAAATGCAAACAAGATCATCCAGCAAGTCAATCGCGCCTTTACCGAAATCACCGGCTATAGCCGCGAAGATGCAATAGGCCTAAGCCCCAAGATCCTGAATTCTGGCCGTCATGATCAGGATTTTTTTGCCGATATGGATGTGCATCTGGGCATGAGTGGTTCATGGCAGGGTGAAATCTGGAATCGCCACAAGGATGGCCATATCAGCCCGCAATGGCTGGCCATCACCGCAGTATATGGTCGCAATAAGGAGCTGCTGCATTATGTCGGCACCCTGGTTGACATCTCCATGCGCAAGGCGGCAGAAGATGAAATCAAGACCCTGGCTTTTTTTGATCCATTGACCCATTTACCCAACCGCCGCCTGCTGACCGACCGTCTGCAGCAAGCCCTGCTGGCTTGTGCCCGCAGTGGCCGCAAGGGTGCGCTGATGTATATCGACCTCGACAATTTCAAAACACTCAACGATACCCAGGGCCATTACACCGGTGACCTGCTGTTGCAGCAAGTATCAGAACGCCTGACGCATTGTGTACGTGAAGGTGACACCGTAGCACGCATAGGGGGTGATGAATTTGTGCTCTTGCTGGAAAACCTCAATGAATCTTCTCATGAGGCGGCCAGCCAGATAGAAATGGTGGGCAAGAAAATCCTCGTGGCACTGAACCAGCCTTATGACCTGGAAGGTTATGAATGTCATAGCACCCCCAGCATAGGCGCGACGTTAATCGCTGGCCATGACAATGGTTATGAAGAGTTGATGAAGCAGGCTGATCTGGCCATGTACGCAGCCAAGACCGCCGGCCGCAATACCCTGCGCTTTTTTGACCCGGCCATGCAAGCGGTAGTCAGCTCACGCGCGCAGATGGAAAAAGAATTGCGCGACGCTTTGCGTGAACAGCAATTGCGCCTGTTTTACCAACCCCAGGTTGGCCGCGACGGTGAATTGCTGGGTGCCGAAGCGCTGGTGCGTTGGTTGCATCCGCAACGCGGCATGATCTCACCGGCTGAATTCATCCCACTGGCAGAGGCCACCGGCCTGATCCTGCCATTGGGCCAATGGGTCTTGCGTACCGCCTGCCAGCAATTGCTGAGCTGGGCTGGCGATGCAGTCAGCGCGCAGTTGACCATCGCGGTGAATGTCAGCGCCCGCCAGTTCAGGCAAATGGACATCGTCGAACAGATACTGGGTATTTTGCAAGAAACCGGGGCCAATCCAGAATTGCTGAAACTGGAATTGACAGAAAGCCTGCTGGTTGATGATGTAGAAGACACCATCATCAAGATGGAACAATTGAAGGCCGCTGGTCTGTGTTTTTCTCTGGATGATTTTGGTACCGGCTATTCTTCCCTGACTTATCTGAAGCGCCTGCCGCTGGATCAACTGAAGATAGACCAGTCCTTTGTGCGCGATGTATTGACTGACCCAAACGATGCCGCCATCGCGAGAACCATTGTCGCCCTCAGCCAGAGCATGGGCTTGTCCGTCATTGCTGAAGGAGTGGAAAATGCAGAGCAGAGAGATTACCTGGCCAGCCAGGGTTGCTTTGCCTACCAGGGCTATCACTTTGGCAAACCCGTGCCTATCGCGGACTTTATTGCGGCACATCTGGTACAGCCAGACTATACAATGAAATGAATTTTTTGCATTGCTGACAAAACTTGAGAACTGCAGTAAATTAGCAGGCCGCAGTGCCATTGCACGCTGCACACTCTCATTGAAAGCGTCACTTACATGATGAAGCCTGGATTAAAACTGTCGTTCTCATTCCTGTTTTTTCAAATGCTTTCTAATGCTGCCGTCAGCAATGCGGCCGTAGCTGTAAACGCCCAGTCAAACACCCAGGCAAACACTGCAGTTGTATATAGCTTTGGCCATCATGTGGGCGAACGTCTGGTCGATGTCAAATTCAAGGATGTCGATGGCCGCGCAGGCAGTCTGGCGCAACTGGCTGGCAAGCGCGGTGCCATCATCGTCATGCGTGATGCAGAATGCCCGGTATCGCAACGTTATGCACCGCGCCTGGCTGAATTCGAAAAAGAATATACCGCACCACTAGTGTCCCAACGTTTCTCATAGGAGAGACATCTGTTTTGGTTGATTTCCGTCATTGAGATTTCCCGATGACTGCGTAAGTAGTTGATTTATTAGCGTTGTTTCAAACATGGTGAG
>JACQDX010000079.1 GCA_016200895.1 Burkholderiales bacterium | reverse complement strand
TTGAGCGACCATCAGCGTATTTCATCATGCGTCAGCAGTCATCAAGCGGCTGCAATAAAGACCGAATGTATGGCTGCAATCGACTATGTCAGGTTTAATTTGAAAATGCTCTTGCAAATGGGGGGCGTCCATGTATGCGCCATGCGCACCTTTTTTATGCACATGCAGATGTTCATGAAGAAATCGTCTCTTCAAAATTTCTGACAATGAAGACAGTGCGCACTGCGCACCCTACAGATTTACTCAGGCTATACCTGATGGCCATCGAGTGAGCCAGAATTGCCTCTGACTCACCATGCTCCAACTCAGAAAGTCTTGCTAACCGAAACTACCAGCGCTGTCTTGCCGAGGAACTTGCCATTGGCTGGCGATGCATAAGCAACTTCACCGGCATTCGTGCCGATCACCGCTACAGCACCTGTGACTATGCCAAAATCCTTGGTCAGACCCAGCTTCCAGTCTGTATAACTATAGGCGCCATTGTTCTTGACTTGCTGGTGACCGGCATGCAGGTTCAGCGTCAGGCCAGTGGCAAGCTCCACATTCGCGCCCAGGTCCAGATAGCCACTGTTTTTACTATCGGTAAAACCGAACAGATTGGTGACGGAATGTGAATACTTGGCATAAGCCGGGCCATAAGACAGTTGACCATAAATTTCTGTGGTGTTGGCGCTCACAGCCAGGCCATTTGATGGATAGACGTAGCTGAGTACGCCAACGTCATAGCCTATGTCCTTGCTGATTTCACCGCGCTTGCCTGCATACAGATCAATTTCTACATCCCCACCACCACCGGCATCCTTGGTCCATTTGATGGTTGAAGCCCATGTACCTGCATAAAAGCCGCTAGGGTTATGGGTATAGTCGGCACCACCCTGGAGAGCAGCTTGCAAGCGAGTTTGTGAAATACCGCGATAGCGATAGTCAGAAGTGACTGCCGCATTGAAGCTGACTTCATGCTCAGGCTTGGCATCTTCTGCGCTGGCATAGCCCGTAAAAAAAACTGTGCTGATCGCTGCTGCCATAACTAATTTTTTCATACTACTTCCTTACAAAAATAACGACGATGTCGTTCTGGTTGATGCGGATTTTGTTGCAGAATTTACTTCACTACAGATCAAAATAGGCACATGAAAATCGTTAATGTAATAATTCAGGGATGCAAACATCCCACTGGCGAGCTTTGCAAGCTGCCAGTTGATAAACATAAAAATCTGAATTTAAGTGGGTAACAGCAATCGATAGCCTATGGCTGTTTCCGTCAAAAGATAGCGCGGCTGTGCCGGGTCATCTTCAAGTTTTTGGCGCAAATGACCCATGTAAATGCGCAAGTAATGACCACTCTCGGAATGGCTGGGCCCCCAGACTTCGCGCAACAATTGTGGATTGGTGACTACCCGCCCCACGTTGGTGACCAATACCATCAGCAGCCTGAATTCTGTCGGAGTCAGCTTCACCATATTACCCGCCTTGGTGACCAGGCGGGCTTTCATGTCTACCTTGACATCACCAAACTGGACGATGCCGTCAAGGCTGACACCAGGCTGGCGCTGGCGCCTGAAAGTGGCTCGTACACGTGCCAGCAATTCACCAACACCAAACGGTTTGGTCAGGTAATCGTCAGCACCGGCATCGAGTGCCTTGATCTTTTCTTGCTCACTGACGCGCGCAGACAAAACAATAATAGGTATGCTCGACCATTTTCGTACATCTTTGATAAAGTCGATTCCGTCCCCATCAGGCAAACCCAGATCAAGCACGATAAGGTCAGGCTGGCGTGTACCCGCATCTACCAAGCCGCGCTGCAGGTTTGCAGATTCAAATACCTGCCACTCCTCTTCTTCCAGCGCATTGCGCACAAAGCGACGTATTTGCGGTTCATCTTCCACCAGCAATGCAACTGGCATGGCAACCGTGGCTCCATTCAATGTATGGCTAGTCATTTGTTTTCTTCTTCTGATTCTGGCATGGCAGGCGGTATTCCCAAAGGCAGATCAAAGACGATGCAGGCCCCGCCTCCAGGAGAGTGGCCAGCATGCATGGTACCCTTGTGTGCCTGTATGATGGCGCGGCAAATCGCCAGTCCCAGGCCAACGCCTGGTAAGGCAGATTCGCGTTCACCACGGGTGAATTTTTCAAATACAGCTTCCTCACGCCCGGCTGGCAGCCCCGGCCCATTATCATAGACCATGGCTTCCAGCATGCTGCCATTGAGCTCGGCTGCGATGCTGATGACCGTGCCTGCGGGCGTATATTTTGCAGCGTTCTCCAGCAAATTACACAAGACACGCTCTATCAGCACGGCATCAAAATTGATGAGTGGCAAGGTCGGCGACAAGCGGGTTTCCACTTTGTGATTCTGCAATTGCGCACTACAGATACGCAAGGATGTACCGACCACTTCTTCAAAGGTCTGCCACTGCAAATTCAGTTTGACTTCGCCGCTTTCTATCCTCGCCATATCCAACAAATTAGTCACCAGTGCTGACAATCGCAGAGTCTCGTCGCGCAGGGCTTGCGCCATTTGCAGTTGTGCATCTGCCAGCGCGGGTTTGGACATGGCCAGGGATTCAGAGATACCTACCAGCGAAGTTAATGGTGTACGCAAGTCATGCGACAAGGCGGCCAGCAAGGAGTTGCGCAGACGTTCGGATTCCATGTGGATCAGGGCATCTTGCGCCACCTCGATATAGTGCACGCGCTCCAGCGCTATCGCAGCCAGGGCGGCAAAGGTATCAAGTTGCTGCCTTTGCTCGGGTATCATGATCCAGCGTTTACTCTCTGGCTGTATCGCCAGCAAGCCACGAGTACGCATAGGTGCCACCAGCGGCAGGTAAAAGAAATTGCTGGCGGGCAGTGTATCCGTACCTATGCCTGCTGCTTCTACCTTGTCAAACGCCCATTGCGCTATTCCCATGTCCAGGCCAGCCACCAAATTGGCCGGTGTCTGCAGGCGACCGGCATCGTCAGGCAGGAGCAAGGTTGCCTGGGCTCGAAAAGCTCTTTGTATGATTGCTTGCGTAGTTTCTGAAATTTGTTCAGCCAGCAATACACCAGAAAGATCGCGGGCGAATTCATACAGAGCCCTTGCCCGCGATTCTCTGTGTGCTGCTACCCTGGCCTGATAACGCAGATCTGCAGTCAGATGGCCAGTGATCAGTCCCACCAGTAGCATGACAGCAAAGGTCAGCAAATACTGCAAGTCGCTGACAGCAAAGGAAAAGCGCGGCGGCACAAAAAAGAAATCAAATACAGCAATACCAATTATCGTTGAGACGACAGAAGGACCGCGTCCAAATTTCACGGCAACCAGCACGACGGTCAGCAAGAACATCATGGCTATATTGACCAGATTGAACACTTCAAACAAAGGTGTGGCAATCAGTCCGGTGCCTATGCTTGCCAGCATCGCATAGACATAGCGCCAATGCCTTGACGGTACGCGAGGACTGGCAAACTGGCTGACGCTGCTCCGTACGGCGCTTTTTTCATCATCAGCCTCTGCAACATCTACATTGGCCTTTCCAACTTCGATCAAATCCAGATCGGGTGCATAAGCAGCTATATTTCTCAGATTTGAAGTTTGCTGCCACGCAAAGTGCCATTTGCTGCTTCTGTTGCGTCCTAGAACCACACGTGAAAAATTATGACTGTGCGCATAATCAACTATGGCGAGCGCAACATCTTTTCCAGTTAACACAGCTGTTGTCGCCCCAAGATCTTGCGCCAGTTTCAGGGTTTTCAATATGCGTTCACGCTGTGCTGAAGGCAGGCGCTGCAATTGCGGGGTTTCAACATAGATGGCATGCCATTCTGCACTCATCTGGCTGGCCAGACGTGCGGCACTGCGCACCAGGTGGTTCGCATCACCGTGCGGCCCTATGCAGGCCAGCAAGGCGGCATCAGTCTTCCAGATTGTGCCTATGGACTTTTCTATGCGATAGGCTTGTACATCATCTTCCACCCTGTCGGCGGTGCGGCGCAGTGCCAGCTCGCGCAAAGCGATCAGATTACCTTTGCGGAAAAAATTCTTGGCAGCGCGTTCTGCCTGTTGCACTTTATAGACACGGCCTGACTTCAGCCTGGCCAATAATTCATCCGCCGGGATATCCACCAGCACGACTTCATCAGCCTCATCAAAAACCTTGTCGGGCAGGGTTTCATTGACGCGTATGCCAGTGATGCCACCAACCACATCATTCAGGCTTTCGAGATGCTGGACATTGACGGTGGTGTAGACATCGATACCGGCGCTCAGCAATTCATCCACGTCTTGCCAGCGCTTGGGGTGACGTGACCCCGCGGCATTGGAATGTGCCAGTTCATCCATCAAAATCAGCGGTGGATGACGTTCCAGTGCTGTGTCTATGTCAAATTCACTGAGTATCTTATCGCGGTAAGGAATGGCCCTGGGTGGCAAGACTTCCAGTCCATCGACCAGGGCTGCAGTTTCATCACGGCCATGGGTTTCTATGACGCCGACCAACACTTGCTGACCTTCAGCTATCAGCTTGCGCGCGGCAGTCAGCATGGCGTAGGTCTTGCCTACGCCAGCGGATGCGCCGAAATAGATACGCAGCTTGCCACGCGTAGCGCGACGCTCCTGCTCCTGCACATGGGCAAGCAAGACATCTGGGTCAGGGCGTTGTTCGCTATTGGTAGCCATATCGGTTTTTATTGTACTTATTATTTTGAATTACTTGCTAAGCTTGTCCAATGCCAGATTCAAAGCCAGTACATTGATCCTGGCCTCACCCAGCAAACCCAGGGCGGGATGTTGCGCCAGTTGATCCATGATAGCCTTGACTTGCGACTCTTGCAGCTTGCGTTCACGCGCCACCCTGGCAAGCTGGTAATTGGCGGCAGCCAGGCTGATTTCAGGATCAAGGCCACTGGCCGATGCCGTCACCAGATCGACAGGGATTTTTGCCGTATTGCCCGGGTCGGCCGCTTTCAATGCTTCCATCCTGCCTTTGATGGCATCCATTTGCGCTACATTGGTAGGGCCGAAGTTGGAACCACTGGATGCACCAGCGTTATTTGGCATGGGGCCAGTCGCAGATGGCCTGCCCCAGAAGTATTTTGGAGAAGAAAAAGACTGGCCTATCAGCGAAGAACCGACGATCTTGCCATCTTGCACGACCAGGCTGCCTTCCGCCTGATCGCTAAACATCACTTTACCCAGGCCAGTCATGGCATAGGGGTAGATGACACCGACCACCAGCGTCAACCCGGCGAACAAGACGATGGCGGGACGGAAAATCGAATTGCCGGTGTCAGTATTTGTATCAGCGTGTGCATTAGTACTCATGATGATTCCTTATTGAGCAATGTAAAATCAAGCGAGGTGCAACAAAGCCAGGATGACATCAATGAGCTTGATGCCAACAAAAGGCAGGATGATGCCACCCAGGCCGTAGATCAGCAGATTGCGGCGTAACAGCAGCGATGCACCGATGGCGCGGTATTTCACACCCTTCAAAGCCAGCGGGATCAGGAAGACAATGATCAGGGCATTGAAGATCACCGCAGACATGATGGCCGATGAAGGGCTGGTCAAATGCATGATGTCCAGCGCCTTGAGCTGTGGATAAGTGGCGACAAAGGCAGCCGGGATAATCGCAAAATACTTGGCAATATCATTCGCAATCGAGAACGTCGTCAGCGAACCGCGTGTCATCAGCATCTGTTTGCCTATCTCGACGATTTCCAGCAACTTGGTAGGATTGGAATCCAGGTCCACCATATTGCCAGCCTCTTTTGCTGCCTGTGTGCCGGATGCCATGGCTACTGCCACGTCAGCCTGCGCCAGTGCCGGTGCATCATTGGTGCCATCACCAGTCATGGCGACCAGGCGGCCTTCAGCCTGGTAACTGCGTATCAGCTTGAGTTTGTCTTCTGGCGTGGCTTCTGCCAAAAAGTCATCTACTCCAGCCTCTGCAGCAATCGCCGCTGCAGTCAGCTTGTTGTCACCGGTAATCATGATGGTCTTGATACCCATACGGCGCAGCTCGGCAAACCTTTCCTTGATGCCACCCTTGACGATATCTTTGAGTTCTATCGCACCCATGACCTTGCCATCATCCACCACCACCAATGGGGTACTGCCACGGCGTGAAATGTCATCCACGGTTTTGCTGAGTTCGGCAGGGAAAGGGCGACCCATTGATTCGACAAATTTCTTGACTGAATCTGCTGCGCCCTTGCGTATCTGGCGGTTACCGATATCCACACCGCTCATACGGGTTTGTGCAGTGAATTGCACGAAGCTCGCGTTCAGGCTGGCCATTTCGCGTTCACGCAGGTTATAGCGTTGTTTGGCGAAGATAACGATGCTGCGGCCTTCTGGCGTTTCATCTGCCAGTGAAGCCAGTTGGGCAGAGTCTGCCAATTGTGGCAATGTCACACCAGGCGCAGGGAAAAAGTCAGATGCCTGGCGGTTACCCAGAGTGATAGTGCCGGTTTTATCGAGCATCAACACGTCAACGTCACCGGCAGCCTCAACCGCACGGCCCGAAGTGGCGATGACATTGGCTTGCATCATACGGCTCATGCCAGCCACACCAATCGCAGACAGCAAGCCACCTATGGTGGTGGGGATCAGGCAAACCAGCAAGGCGATCAGAACGGTGATGGAAATAGGACTTGAAGCAATCCCTGCTGCTTTGGAGGCATCGACGCTGAACAGCGAGAATGGCAACAACGTCACTGTCACCACCAGGAAGATGATGGTCAGCGCCACCAGCAAAATGGTCAGGGCAACTTCATTCGGGGTCTTCTGGCGTTTGGCACCTTCGACCATGGCGATCATGCGGTCTATGAAGGCTTCGCCCGGGTTGGATGTCACGCGCATCACCAGCCAGTCAGACAAGACGCGGGTGCCACCTGTGACAGCGGAAAAGTCACCGCCAGATTCACGTATCACCGGTGCAGATTCACCGGTGATGGCGCTTTCATCAACCGTGGCCACACCTTCTATGACTTCACCATCGATAGGGATGACGTCATTGGCTTCGACCAGTACCACATCGCCCTTGCGCAAATCATTGGCCTGGGCAGGCAGCCAGGTGGCGCCGTGTTTTGGTATCGCCAGTTTCTTGGCCACGACAGTTTGCTTCAATGCACGGAGCGACGCCGCCTGGGCCTTGCTGCGGCCTTCCGCCAGTGCTTCGGCAAAATTGGCGAACAGGACGGTGAACCATAACCAGATAGAAATCGCCAGAATGAAACCAGGACTGGCTTCGCCCGGCCCCGTCAGGGATTGCACGAACAACATGGTCGTGATGATGCTGCCTACATACACGACAAACATCACCGGGCTGCGCAATTGCGTGCGCGGGCTGAGTTTTTTGAATGAGTCTATGACGGCTGGCATGATCAGGCTGCTATCAAATAACGACAAGCGTGGCTTGCCGCCGGATATGGTGTCGCCAGCTTGTCCAGCGCCTTGTTTAGCGGCTGCATTGACTTTGCTATCGATCGATTTTTGTACACTGGTACTAGACATGAAAATCCCCTTAAACTACTGTTGGATCTGAATGAAAGCGCACCTGTAAGCTGCTCCTGTCATTCAGACTTTCCCAAATTATTTCGCGATGAGCTGCAGATGTTCAACGACCGGGCCCAGTGCAAGAGCAGGCACATAATTGAGCACACTGATGAGCACCACCGTACCAACCAGCAAGGCAATGAACATGGGGCCATGGGTGGGCATGGTGCCGGCATTGGCTTCCAGACGTTTCTTGCTCGCCAGTGAACCGGCAATCGCCAGCACAGGCACGATCATGGCAAAGCGGCCAAACCACATGGCGATAGCCAGCATGATGTTGTAGAAGGGTGTATTCGCACTCAGACCGGCAAAGGCGCTGCCATTGTTGTTGGCGGCTGAAGTAAAGGCATACAGCACCTCAGAAAATCCATGGGCACCAGGGTTCAAAATACCAGCCTTGCCTGCCTCTGACATCACCGCGATAGCCGTGCCAGCCAGCACCAATACTGGTGTTACAAGAATGGCAATGGACGTCATCTTCATTTCAAATGCCTGGATTTTCTTGCCCAGATATTCTGGTGTGCGGCCTATCATCAGACCGGCGATAAACACCGCCAGTATGGCGAAAATCAACATGCCATACAGACCACTGCCTACACCGCCAAACACCACTTCACCAAACTGCATGAGCACGATAGGGACCAGGCCGCCGATAGGCATCAGCGAATCATGCATGGCGTTCACAGCACCGCAGGAAGCTGCGGTAGTCACGGCGACAAACAGGCTGGAGGCACTGATGCCGAAGCGGGTTTCCTTACCTTCCATATTGCCACCGGATTGCAGGGCCGAAGTGGCCTGGTCGATATTCATGCTGGCCAGCACGGGATGGGTCTGCTGTTCAGACAACATAACGGTCAACGTCATGGCCACGAACAAGACTGTCATTGCTGTCAGCACCGCCCAGCCCTGGCGCATATCACCGACCATGTGACCAAAGGCAAAGCACAGCGCAGCAGGGATGAGGAAGATGGCGATCATCTGCATGAAATTGCTCAGGTAGCTGGGGTTTTCATACGGATGTGACGAATTAGCATTGAAAAAGCCACCACCATTCGTACCAATCATCTTGATCGCTTCTTGCGAAGCCACCGGACCCATGGCCAGGGTCTGGGTAGTCGCCGTCAGGGTTTCCATGACGGGTGCGCCCTTGTCATCTTTCAAAGGTTGCGCGTCAGGACCCAGCTTGGGTTGGCTATAGGTCACCGGATCAATCAACTGCACATCTTTATAGCCAGAGAAGTTCTGGATCACGCCCTGGCCCATGAGGAAGACGGCAAAGATGACAGACAGCGGTAACAGAAGATACAGGGTAGAACGCGTGATATCTGTCCAGAAATTGCCTATGGATGTGGCGGAATGACGGCTAAAACCGCGTATCAGCGCAAACACCACGGCAATGCCGGTCGCTGCAGAAAAGAAGTTTTGCCCGGCCAGCACCAGCATCTGGGTCAGGTAACTCATGGTAGTTTCACCGGTATAGCCTTGCCAGTTGGTATTGCTGACGAAGCTCACTGCAGTATTGAAGGAAGAATCAGTACTGACATTGGCAAAAGCTTGTGGATTCAAAGGCAGCCAGGCTTGCAGACGTTGCACGGCATACACAGCCAGCGCGCCCAGGGTGTTAAAAATCAACAAGGCAATGGCATATTGCTTCCAGCCCATGCCCGCTTCTGCTTTAACGCCCGCGACACGGTACAGACCTTTTTCCAGCCAGCGTAACCAGCCCATGCCAGGTACTGTAGCCTTGTCATCGGCGATCCTGGCGATGTGGCGACCCAAAGGATAAGACAAGAGCAGTAGCACACCAAGGAAAAGTACCAATAAAACAATTGCTTGCGTAGTCATCACAGCTCCTCGGCATTCAACAAAGCTGCGATCAGATAGACGAACAAGGCGGCAGCCACCACCGTGCCCAGGATGTAGAAGGGATTCATGCTTTTGCTCCCAATTTGTCGCAGGCCAGCACCAGGGCCCAGACCAGCAGGAAGAAAATTCCCATGCCTGCGAGATATACAAATTCCATCAGATATTCCATGCTTCGCTCCTCATATTGACACTGAGAAGCATAGTCAGAAGCATGTAAAAAATTCGTAAAGACTTAAACGGGGGGCGTAAACAAGATGTAAAAATTCGGAAGGATTTGTACTTTTTGGGAGCAACACTGCAAGAGTGCTGATATATGGATTAGTAGTTAAGCGACGAGATGTTGCTCTGTATTTGTAGATTCACCTTCCCACTTTCACTCTTCATGTAGCTAGAGTGACAGCATTTCATGGAAACAGCACAAGATCAATTACATCTTCAAACAATCTAACTTGTTAAGTGCTTCAGTTGCGACGTCAAGAAAAGCCCGTGTTCGCTTAGGCATGTGCTTGCGACTGGTATATACCAAGCTCACTGGATGGGGATTAGATTCGAACTCCTGGAGAACGCGAACGAGTTTACCTGTTTTGATTTCATCGATGACTTGATAGGAAAGTGGCCTCGCTAGCCCGATACCTGCAATGGCCGCATCAATCATCGTCTCCGCCTGGTTGACAATGAAACGGCTATGCATATTGGCTTTCGTTTCTTTCAGATTCCAGGCTTGCACGTCCCCGTTAATTGATAACATGATGAGTGCATGTTCGGAGAGCGATGCCGGGCTGGTCGGTAATCCATAATGTTTCAGGTAGTCAGGGCTGGCAACGATGACACGACGAACTTCTCCTACGCGGCGCGCGGTTAAGCTTGAGTCATTAAGTGTACCGATACGCAATGCGATATCAATCTTGCTATCAACCATATCAATTTGTTTGTTCGACAATTCCAATTCGATGTCTACTAGCGGATACATGGCGAGATAGCGTGTAACAATAGGCGCGATATGGCGGCGTCCAAACATCATTGGAGCAGATATGCGCAGCAAGCCAGTTGGTCTGACGGCATCACTCATCACTTCGTGGAGTGATTCGTTGTAATCAACAAGCAAACGACGACCATTGTCTGCGAACCGGCGGCCAGCTTCAGTAGCCGTTAAGCTGCGCGTAGTACGTTCAATCAAGCGCACACCAAGGCGCTTTTCCATCTCATTCAGAATATAGGTCACTGCGGCAGGCGACCGTCCTGTATGACGCGCAGCAGCAGCCATAGTCCCTTCGTCCAGAATCGCGATCAACAACGCAAGCTCATCAAGTTTGTCCATAATTCCAAAAACATGAATAGTGAATCTAAAATTCAGTAAATAGTATAACAAATGTGAATAATCTACACTATGTCGTTTAAGGGAGGTAGTGATGAACCGACGTACATTTGTAGGTATGACGATTGCGGGCGCGGCAACCAGCGTCAATCCAGCATGGGCGAGTAGCCGCCGCATCAAGGCGGTGGCATTCGACGGGCTCGCTCTATTCGATCCGCGCCCCATCTTTTCGCTCGCGGAAACTCTTTTCCCTGGCAGGGGCGCGCAATTGGTGTCTGTATGGCGTTCACGACAGTTTGAATATACCTGGTTGCGCACAATGACCAACAGTTATGTGGATTTCCTGACTGTGACTGAGGACGCATTGGTTTTTGCCGCAGCGGCAGAAAAGCTCGAACTTACCAATGAAAAACGTGCACAACTACTCAGCGGATTCCTGAACATGAAATCCTGGCCCGACGTGGTGCCAGTCCTGAAGAATTTGAAAAAACAGGATTTGGCTCTCGCACCGCTGACCAACTTCTCGGTGCCAATGTTGGAAGCTGGAATCAAGAACTCTGGTCTTGAGGGTGTATTTGATCATTTACTATCAACTGACAGAGTCAAAGTATATAAACCGGACCCACGATCCTATCAGATGGCAACGGATGCATTTGGCCTGGCTCGAGACGAGATTGCTTTTGTGGCGTTTGGTAGTTGGGACGCGGTAGGTGCAAAAACCTATGGTTTTCCAACAATCTGGATTAATCGCATGGCAGTGCCTGCAGAACAATTAGGGGTCACGCCTGACGCAACGGCATCGACTTTCGAGGCGCTACCAGCTTTTGTCGGTATCTGATCCGACTATTTTTTCAATATGCGAGACAGAGATGTGAATGAGGCGATTCAGTTCGTGCATTCACACCTGGCTTGTGTTTCGACAAGAAACTGTATTGTTTCACTTCGCATGAAGCCGAGATTAACAGGCCCAGTCCAAGATTGCAGCTCCAAATTAAAATGCAGTTCAGGATTAACTGAACTGCATTGGAAGATGCTGGATCCAACTTAAAACTGACGTGGTGAATTCAGATGTCTGGAATATGGATCCAGAATTTGAGGCCGTTTCAATGTCGTATTGTAATGTGCAGCGAGATCAGCCGTCACCTCAGACGGCTGACCCGTATTCGCTTACTTGAACTTCTCAGGAAATTGCATCGCCAGTGCGCTGGTCACCGCATCTGCAATGGCATACATATGGTTCTTCATCTCACCCCAGGTCTGCATTTCCCCTGCATAATTCTTGCTGGATAATTGCATGATCTGAGTGATGTGATGACCACCATGCGCCAGCAACATGCCACGAACTGCATCGATTGGCAAATAGGGGTTGGCGGCACTCAAGAACACCGCCAGTTTACCGGCGTTGCTGAGCATCGCCTCTCGTGCTGTGTCCTGCAGGGCAGTGTCGTTTGCCAGATTTGCGGTCGCAAATTGTTTTACTGCGCCATAGTGGCCCGCCAGCAGTTCAAATAACTGTTCAGCCCCAGCTTTGCCGTAAAAACCTTCCATTGCCTTCGCAATTTGCTGCGCATTGCGCACTGCCTCTGCTTCGACTGCGGTAGTGGCAGTATTGTTGCCAGCCGCCATGGCAATCACCACATTGCGGACCAAGAATGCATGTTCGACCCACAGGTCACGCATGGCGGCGTCAGTCTGCGCGATCTTGTTGGCGTTCAGTCCGGGTGTCAGATGCAACTCAGGACCATGCGTATGTGCCGATGCCGTGGCACCTATGAAGGCCAGGGTTGCAGGAAGAGCGAGTAAGTAAAGTGATTTTAATTTCATGATGTTTCCTTTAAGTTGATGAGACTGCTGTGGGTGATGGAAGATTATTGATCCCGCAAATGTCCATTACGCAGCAAGATCATGGTCTCTTGCTCGACGTATGGTGCGTGGCCGGTATCGGCATACAGGCGCTGCCAGGTTCCCGCCGGATAATGACCCCGCTGATCCTTTAGCTCACCTGTCAACACAAAGATTTCTTCCCCATGTGGATGACGATGAAACCCCATACGCGCTCCCGCTTGCCAATGCACCAGCATCAACGAATGGGTGTGTGACGGTAATTGTGCAACCTGAATTCCTTCGGCACCACCTTGCCGCCACATGCGTTCATGTGGCGCGACGATGTCATTTTCACCCGCAACTGCAAATTGGTCGCAATAGATGAACAAGCGTGCGCCATCGGGCCCTGCCCATAGAGGTTCGGAAGCACTTTGTTCTCCGACACCGATAAATGTGTCCTTCAGATAGCGTCGATGAGCATTGATCAGGCTCCCTTCGATGACATAGATGTCGTTGCGTGCGTGCTGCTTCAACGGCAATAAACCTTTAGGATCAAGCGTCATTGTTCCGGCCCATTGAGCATCGTCAGTGGACGAAAAATTGTGCACCGTGGCAACATCAGGACTAGTCTGTGTGATCTGGTTCATCGCTGATTCCTTTCTGTAGTGGATGTCAAACAACTGATTTGAATAAATAATACAGATCTGTCTTATATAAGTAAAGACTATTCTGTACTTTTATTTCTAATGCTAAAACATCCACCAGCCGTACTCATCAACGACACGCACCATATAAAAAGCGATCACATGTCAGTCAAGACAGTGAATGGATAAGCTGACGACATTACAAACAAGTCTTTACTTTTTTGGTACAGATCACTACCATTTACGTATTACCCTCAGATTAAAATCATGACCTCTCGTTTAAAACAACATGTGCTTGACGTTGCTGATCACCTTTTCTATGCCGAAGGAGTTCGTGCCGTTGGGATTGATCGCATCATTGAGGAAAGCGGTATTGCCAAAGCGTCCTTTTACCGTTTTTTCTCGTCCAAGGATGTGTTGATTGCCGAGTGGATTGTGATGCGCGATCAGGCCTGGCGTGCCTGGTTGGAGGAGAGTGTCACGATGTTGTCGCCGCAAGTGCAGGGACGGCCGCTGGCAGTGTTTGACGCCCTGTATGCACGTTTTCGTAAGCCGAGTTTTCGCGGTTGCGCATTCATCAACACGATCATTGAATTGAGTAACTTGGCACATCCGGCGGCACAGGCTGCGCGGCACCACAAGGAACAGGTGCTAGCCATGCTGGAACGTTATCTGAAGGATGCTGGGTACACGGCACCATCTTTGGCCTGCGACTTCATGCTTCTGATCGACGGTGCTTTAGTCACTGCGTTGCGCGAGCATACGCCCGACGCGGCATTGCGTGCTCAACGCATGGCGGCCATGTTGTTGCAGTCAGCGTGAGATGCCCTCAGCACCGCCTATTCAGGCGGCATTGCGCTGTTTGAGCGTTGATATGATTAGCATCACTTCAGCTTGATATTTGCCATAGTAAAGTGATATCAATGGACAGCAACAACTGAAAGCCGAGTGTCTATCACTCGCGCCGCTCATGGCTGCGTTGCAAATGCTCACGAATATGTCCTCGTCGATGAATCAGGCAAGACGGATTCCCTTGCAGAACATTGCAATCCAGATAAACTAAGCGCCCCCCCTTTTTACAATCATAGTCGCCAGTTTTACCTGGTGTGACTAGCACGCGCTTAGTTGATATGTCTGCGTGCAAACTCGCCGGGCATGGACATCTGCAGAACGACGCGTATGAACACCAGGAACTGCTACTTTTAGTGTGCTTACAAGCATTGGCGAGTGCTTGCCGGTCCATCGCGCACGATAGTCGCTTTGAAAGCTGTGAGTCCAAGATGGATTCAATTGATAGTTCATTTGGCCATTGCACGAGGCAAATAATTTCACAATTACTCCAGATACTGAAGAAGTCTCGTTCATTTCCAGAGCAATATTTTCGCCAAAAAGCTACCCAAATTTGCGCCGTGCACATTTTTTCAAAGTCGATGCATCCAAGTCGAGCATTTTCAAAAAAACTATCCCTCGCCCATTGCACTTGGCATGTCAAGTATCGACCAAGGAGAGATCAATTGCGTTTGGACAAACTCATCTCAGGCTGGGTGTTGAGTGCATACCGCAACGCTTCGGTCATGACGTTGACGAACATGCGAACTCGTGTCGAAAGATATTTGTTATATGGATAGACAATGCTGACCGGGATTGGAGGTGGCTCAAAAGGCTCGAGCACATACTGCAAGGCCTGGCTATCAAGCAAATGCTGGACTTGATACGACATGAAAGTACCCAATCCCAGTCCTTGTTTGCAGGCCTCGATTGACGCCGACACCTGATTACATGTGAAAGACCCATTAACCTGGATCGGCAGCAAACGATCCTTTTCAACGAAGTTCCACAGAGTGCTGGACGGGAGTGCAGAGACGCGCAGACAGTCATGGTTCAGCAGTTCATTAGGATGCGCAGGGATGCCCGCCTGGCTCAAGTAAGCGGGACTTGCGCAGAAAACACGCCGCACATGACCAACGGGAATTCCAACTAAGATCGAATCGCCAAGGTGACCGATGCGAACGGCTACATCAATTTCTTCCTCAACCAGATTGACCATACGATCCAGTAACAACAATTCCACATCCACCTGCCGGAATCTTTTGGCGAAATCCAATGCAATGGGTGTCACAAAATGCTGCCCAAACAACATCGGGGCGGTCACTCTCAGGTTGCCACTTGGCTCGAGTTGCTCACTAGTTAGGCGTCTTTCCATTTCATCAATTTCCGCAAGGACGCGTCGACAATCTCCCAGGTACTGTCGTCCTTCTTCCGTGAGCGCAATGTGGCGTGTCGTTCGATTGAAAAGTCGTGTAGCGAGTTCGCTTTCCAATGTTGCCAATATTCTGACCACCGTCGGTAGTGAAATGTTTAGCGCCTTGGCGGCTCCGGTAAGGCTGCCTTGGTCAGCAATCTTGACGAAGGTCTTCATACTATAAAGTTTATCCATGATGGGAATATTACTCAAAATTATGGAGTAGCCAAATACTTATTTGGGTATTTATTCTGTCGCGAATCACAGTCATCATTGATTCGGGCGTCATGGCAAGACGATACTTCGCGTTCTATCCTTTCACGTAATTATGCGACGAAGCTATCCTCGATCCATGTTGCTACGACAGTCAAATCAGTATTTTTTGAGAAACCATTTGTTGAAATGAAAATATGAAAAAGATAAGCATGAAAATCGTACCAAGAGTATTGGCGTTATTATCAATGACGCTGACGATCACTGCGCAGGCAGATTCTGTCCGGGAGTCCGAAATAGTACCCGTTGAAAATCTCAAGTGGATAGCCACGGGGCTGGGTCCGCTGATGGCGGCTCCTGCGTATGGTGACATGAGCAAGGGGGGGCATGGTACCTTTATAAAGTTCCCTCAAGGATATGTAACACCAGCCCATACGCATACAGCAGGATATCGCGCGATTGTTGTATCGGGAACAATGGTCAATAGTGAAGAAGGGCACGCAGACGTGAATATGCAAGCTGGTTCCTACTGGAGCCAGAAAGGAAAACATCAGCACGTCACCAAATGCATTTCTAATACTGGGTGCGTCGTGTTCATGGTTCAAGCCGACAAATTCGATCAAATATCGGTGAAGTAAACGACACGACTGCGTTTACCGCATCGTTACCTTCATGAGCCGAACTTGAACGCTTTAATGGACTGTACGGTCGGCTGGCTGAGGCTCGCCGACCGTACAGTGGTACTTCACTTCCTGACGCTATTGTTTTTGCGTGTGTCAGTCCTCATGAAGTGGCTTTCCACATGGTATGACGCCGGGTGCTTTTCGTAAATATCACAGCAAAGGGACGTTCTCATAGTGATACTTCAAGGACTCCTGCAATTAAGTGACTAGATGTTAATGGTTCTTTTGTCAGCCTGCGCAAACCGCAAAAAAACTGACTTATCAAAAGTTAACCAACACCTCCCCGTCTTTGCCGCATAATTGCTCAAGTTCAAACGAGTCATCATCCATGTTCAAGCCCGAGCAACTTGCCCACTCCAGGAAATTCCGCCAGGAAATACGTGCCGGGCATTTTCTATTGATCATGCTGGCCTATTTTGGTGCCGGGCGCATCGGCTTGTCCATCCCCTATGTAAATCCCAATGTCAGCCTGATCTGGCTGCCAACCGGCATCGCCATCACAGGCTTGCTGCGCTATGGCAAGCTGGCTGCTGTCGCCGTATTTTTTTCGGCATGGTTACTGGAAATGTCTGCGGGTTTCAGCATACTCGTCGCTGGCAGCCTGGCGGTGGGGAATACACTGGGGCCCTTACTCAGTAAATGGCTATTGAGAAAACAGGGTTTCAGGCGCGATTTCTCAAGGCGGCGCGATGTCATTGGCTTTGGCCTGGCTGTCATGCTGGGCATGTGTATCTCGGCGACGGGCGGCACGCTGACACTCTGGCTGCATGGCTTGAATACTGACCTGGCGGCAGTCTGGCTGACCTGGTGGGCTGGGGATACTGTAGGTGCCTTGCTGGCCGCTCCTTTGCTGCTGTCTTTTTCGCCGAAGTCCTTGCCGGGTTTGTCCAGGCGACGCGAGGAAATTTTTGGGTTCCTGCTGTTGTTTACACTGGCAAACTGGTTCATTTTTGCATCGCCTTATAGCCATCTGCACCTGACCTTCATCATGGTGGGCATCATGATCTGGGCGGCCATGCGCTTCGGTATTACTGGCGCTTCGTGTGCGGTACTGACTACGTCTTTATTCTCAGCCTGGGCGACATCGCACGGTATGGGGCCGTTTTATGACGGTGGGCAGGCAAACTTGCTGATACTCTGGGCTTACATGACGACCATGGTGTTGATCACCCTGATTATTACTGCCCTTCAGTCGGAAAGTATAGATGCCACCAGGCAGATACAGGAAGCTTACCAGCGCATCAATAAAGTCGCCTCGCGCCTGCCTGGTCTGGTCATGCAATACCGCATACGGCCCGACCATAGCAGCTCCATCCCTTTTGCCAGCGATGCCATCATGCAGATGTTTGAAGTCACGCATGAAGAAGTCAAGGACGATGCCCTGCATTTGTTTTCCCGCATAGATCCGCGCGATATAAAAAATGGTACGGAATTGATACGTGCAGCCATGCGCAACCTGTCGCCATGGCAAAGCGAGTTCCGCATGCATCGGAAGGATGGCACGATGCGCTGGCTATACCTGGATGGCTTGCCTGAACCTGAACCCGGTGGCTCGATGTTATGGCATTGCTTTATCACCGATATCACAGAACGCAAGCAGGCAGAGCAGGATTTGCGCATCGCTGCCTGTACCTTTGAATCACAAGAAGGCATCTTCGTCACTGACGCCAACTGGATCATGCTCAGATTGAACCAGGCTTTCACCCGCATTACCGGTTATGCCGCAGAAGACTTGATAGGCAAGCGCCCGCCTCTGCACAAAACCAAACAGCAGGACAGGGATTTTTTTGAGCACATCAATATCTCGCTAAAAGAACACCGTTTCTGGCATGGTGAGATGTGGAGCCGCCGCAAGAATGGTGAAATCTATCCACAAATGGTCACCCTGACCGCGATCACCGATAACCGTGGCGAAGTCAGTAATTACATAGGTTCTTTCAATGACATCAGCCGCCACAAGGGTTATGAAGCCGAGATACGCAATCTGGCTTTCTATGACCCGCTGACACAGTTACCGAATCGTCGTTTGCTGATGGACAGGTTGCAACATCTGATCTCCATCAGCAACCGTAATGAAACGCATAGCGCCATCCTGTTTATCGATCTCGATAATTTCAAGACCCTCAACGATACCCGTGGTCACGATGCCGGTGATTTGCTCTTGATAGAAACCGCCAGCCGCCTGCAAACCTGCGTGCGCGACAGCGATACCGTGGCGCGCCTGGGTGGTGATGAATTTGTCGTGGTTCTCGAAGAACTGAGCATAGAAAAAGAAGATGCTCTGCGCCAGGCCGACCGTATCGCCGAGAAGATACGCCAGTTGCTGAGTCAGCCCTACCAGATTACCGACTTTGAGCATCATGGTTCCAGCAGTATCGGTGTCTGTCTGTTCCAGGGTGGCGATATTACGGTCAAGGATTTATTCAAGCGTGCCGATACCGCCATGTATGAAGCCAAGACCGCGGGCCGCAATGCGGTGCGCTTTTTCGATCCGGCCATGCAAGCCATACTGGTAGTACGCATGTTACTGGAATCGAATTTGCGCGTGGCACTGGCGAATAATCAATTCCAGCTGTACTACCAGGTGCAGGTCAATTCCGAAGGCAAGCTCATCGGTGCAGAAGCCCTGCTGCGCTGGATACATCCTGATCGTGGTTTCATTTCACCGGCAGACTTTATCCCGCTGGCAGAAGAAACCGGCCTGATCATTCCCATAGGCTTATGGGTATTGGAAACCGCCTGCGCCCAGATCAAGCAATGGGAAAGCAGTAAGGAAACCCGTCACCTGACGCTGGCAGTCAACGTCAGTGCGAAGCAATTCCAGCAAGTGGATTTTGTCGAAACCCTCAGTGAAATCATACGCCGCCACAAGATTGATGCGACTCGCCTGAAGATAGAACTTACTGAGAGCACGGTGCTCGACAATGTCGATGCCACCACCGAGAAAATGCATGAACTGAAAAAGCTGGGCATCGCTTTCTCCATGGATGATTTTGGCACCGGTTATTCTTCACTTGCTTACTTGCAGCGTTTACCGCTGAACCAGTTAAAGATAGACCAGTCTTTTGTACGTGATCTCAGCCATGATGAAAACGATGCGACCATCGTCCGTGCCATCATTTCCCTCGGTGTCAACCTGGGTTTGAATGTGATAGCAGAAGGGGTGGAAACCAGTGCCCAGCGCGCATTTTTGATTGCGCATAATTGCTATGCCTTCCAGGGTTATTACTTCTCCAAACCCTTGCCACTGGAAGGCTTTCTGGCGCTCTTGAAACCGCCCGAGCAAGCGCCGGAATCAAACCAGATTCAATAGACGCAGATCAAGCTTGCCGTCTTGCATGGGCGGGCACCAGAAATAACTGCCGGTCTGTGGCACAGTAAACTGGAACAACGCATCGACGATGCCATCTTCGACACCCGACATGCGTTTCAATTGCACTTCAAATGGGTAGAAAGAATTGGCAAAGGCGACGAAGTACAGACCCGCCTTGTCCAGTGCAG
Source organism: Burkholderiales bacterium (assembly GCA_016200895.1). Classification (GTDB taxonomy): domain Bacteria; phylum Pseudomonadota; class Gammaproteobacteria; order Burkholderiales; family Burkholderiaceae_D; genus Undibacterium. The sequence continues at coordinate 56,348 of JACQDX010000079.1, read as the reverse complement.
CCCAGGGCATGGAACGCCTCAGCATGAAGGCTTCAGGTATGAAATCTTCTTGTGCTGTGCGCTTGACGTGGGCTGATTCTGGCGCATCTTCCAGTTCTTCATTATCGCTACGGCGGCGGCCTACGGCATTGTCCTGGTCTACACTGGCCATGGCATCAAAACGATCAAATTTGTGCGTCCATTGCTGGATGGCGACAAAGCTGGAGCCTGTCAGGCCGGGCGTGTCACCGGCAACAAAAGCCGCATCCAGGGCTGCCTCATCATGCGGGTTTTCGGTGCCATCTTCATATCCGCTGAGGTCACGGCCCTCCTTGTATTTGAAGGCGTCGACCTGCTGCTGCAATTCAAATGCCGGTGCCAGTACTAGCATGAGTTGGTGCAACTGGCGCACCAGATCGCCGCGCTCATGCTGGCGTAACCAGCACCACAGTGCTGCAGGCGTCGCAGGCAGGCGCATGCGGCTGCCTTCTATGCCATGAAATTCTTTCATGCCTGCGATCTCGCTACCCAAAACCTGCAAGAGACTGGCACCGAGGCCTATGACCAGATTCTTACCATCCGTCTTGTCTGCAAGATCGCGTACTACTTTCTTGACCGTTGCTACATCAGTACCAGCTTTGACATTCAAACTGAGATAAACGGCATGGGCAGGAACTGCCTGCAATATGCTTTCCTGGAATAAGTTCATGTACTGCTCCATTTTTTTTTAAAATTGATTGAATAGCGACAAACTTGTTCTGATAAGCATAACGCATCTTGCTGAAATGTAGATTGCTCGCTACAATCAAACGCGAGGCACATCGCTTCAACGTCGCTCGGACGGTTCCGGGCGCCCGTTCTTGCAGTCCGTATGGACTACAAGGGCTACGTACAATTCAGATCATGACAAATACAACTACTCCGCCGGGTCGGGGTTCTGCTGTTGAGGGCTCGACTACGCCTGCAACAAAGTTCTCCTTCGCTCGTATCAATCGCCTGCCCCCTTACGTCTTCAATATCACTGCCGAGCTGAAGATGGCTGCGCGCCGTCGTGGCGAAGACATCATTGATATGTCCATGGGTAATCCCGATGGTGCGACACCTGCACACATCGTTGAAAAACTGGTCGAAGTTGCCCAGCGTCCTGACACCCATGGTTATTCTGCCTCCAAAGGCATACCACGCTTGCGCCGTGCAATTGCGCACTGGTACAAGAGCCGCTATGACGTGGATCTGAATCCTGATTCAGAAGCCATCGTCACCATAGGCTCGAAAGAAGGCCTGGCGCATCTGATGCTGGCGACGCTGGACAAGGGTGACACAGTGCTGGTGCCCAATCCCAGCTACCCTATCCACATCTATGGCGCGGTGATTGCCGGTGCCGATATACGCTCGATACGCATGAGCCCAGGCGTGGATTTTTTTGCCGAGCTGGAAAGAGCAATACGCGAAACCTATCCCAAGCCAAAGATGATGATCTTTGGCTTTCCATCGAATCCCACCGCGCAATGCGTGGAGCTGGAATTTTTCGAGCGCGTGGTCAAGCTGGCCAAGGAACACAATATCCTGGTAGTGCATGACCTGGCCTATGCCGACATCACCTATGACGGCTGGAAAGCCCCATCCATCATGCAAGTGCCGGGCGCACGTGATGTCGCCGTGGAATTTTTTACACTGTCAAAAAGCTATAACATGGCAGGCTGGCGCATAGGCTTCATGGTCGGCAACAAGGAACTGGTATCAGCCCTGGCACGTATCAAGAGTTATCATGACTATGGCAGTTTCACACCGGTGCAAGTGGCGGCGATTGCTGCGCTGGAAGGTGACCAGACTTGTGTCAATGAAATCCGTGACCAGTACCAGCGCCGCCGTGACGTCCTCGTCAAAGGCTTGCATGAGCTGGGCTGGATGGTAGAAAAACCAAAGGCATCGATGTATATCTGGGCACATATCCCTGAGCATTATCGTCATCTGGGCTCGCTGGAATTTGCCAAACAGATGCTGGAAAAAGCCAAGCTCTGTGTCTCACCCGGCATAGGTTTTGGTGAATATGGCGATGAATATGTGCGCTTTGCCCTGATAGAAAACGAAGCCCGCATACGCCAGGCCCTGCGTGGTCTGAAGACCATGTTCAAGGATGATGGAGTGGCAAAATAAGCACTATCACGTTTGCTGTCTTGCGTGACTTGTTGTCACCCTGGGGAGAGTTACGCCCGCAGGCAGCAAGTGAGTGGCAGGGTGAAATACCCCTGCCTGCCGTCGTAGCCGACTTCTACGAGCAGGTAGGTCCATGGGGTGAAATAGTCAATGAAAAAGTCGGGCCTGCCGGTTTGTCGCTGGACGCGGGCGGTAATCCCGTCGATATAGCTATACTCAAGAATCTGTGGGCTCGGCAAGCTTGTTATCGCTGGCATGGCAATACCGGCCAGCGTTTACCTGAGTGGCAAGACCATTGGCTGGTGGTAGCGACCGAAGGCAGCAATCCCTTCATGCTCGACACACTATCAGGGCAAGTCTATTTTGCCCTGGCAGGCAGTAAGCCAGATTTTCAGTTATTCGCACCAGACCTACTGACTGCCTTTGCCGCCATCGCCTGTGTTGCAAATAGCATGCGCGAACTGGACGAGCAGGCTTTCGATGACACTTATGAATTGACAGCAGCCGCACGTGCGCAAGTCACTCTGGATCTGGACGAATTGCTGGCTGGCAGTGCAGACGCCCGTCAGATGCTGGCTGCCTGGCGCTGGTATTGCTGAACCATTTGAATGGCTACAGGATATCAGCGTAAACCCCAATACTGTTCTACCATCCTGTAACCCAGAGGGTCATATTTTTTCAAGCCAGCCTTGTCATAAGGATGGTAGTCACCGCCAGCAAAATACATCGCGCTCAGCTCGGCAAAATACTCACGCTCATTGGCGAGTGCATAAGCACTGGCCAGCACCTTGCCCTTATAGGTTTCCACATTCTTATACAAACCGGCACGTTTTGCCGCTTCCCAGATATCGGTGATTTCCGGATGTTTGACTGGCCAGTCGCGCAAGTGCCAGGTATGACCTATTTCATGAGTCAGGGCTTTTTTAGTCCACAGTTCATCCAGTGACATCAGATTTGTTGCGCTGTAAATAATGACAGCATCCTTCCAGGCAGGATCGTACAAGGGTAGCCTGAGAGGATCGACCCGCTTTACGGCACGCATGCCTGATTTCTCTCCTCCCTTGGGAGATTTCTCGCCCCACATAAGGTAAAAATTAAGCGACTTGACATGCTGGTGTGATGCTGCGGGAAATTTGCCGAGTATCTCAGTCAGTGATTGCTGTAACTTGCTGCTTGCAGCAGCGGTGAGTTTGGGATCAGCCGCTGCCATATCCTGTTCGACCAGTATCTTCCAGTCGCCAGGAATGGTTTGGTAGCTGCGACGGGGCGAGCTAAAGTTTGCCTTGCCCGAAGTTGCCGAATCATGTCCATGAAATTTTTGCGCCTGCCCTTCGCATTTCGCCGCACTGTCGGTGTAGATGGTTTTGCCATTTTCATCCTTGCAGCTGAGGATATCACCAGCCAATGCAGAAGCAGGCAATAAGGGCGCCATCAGCAATATGAGTAATCGCTTGCCGCTTGCTGGTGAAAAAAATTTGTATTTGTATATGCTCGAACAAATTAGAATTTGGGTTCGACACTATACACAGCAACAGGAGTCACCAGAACTCATTTCAGAAAAGCTGTGAAATGAGTTCTGGTCGCACGTTTGGTATCAAGCCAGAAATCCCCGGTCTGGCTATCCTTCCAGATTTTCATGATGCGCAATCAAACCACGCTTCCAGTATGCCGCCACCCGCATGGCAGCTCCAGCATGGCCTTTTTCTTCCGCCAGTATGCGGCGTGTTGCTGCCATGGTCGCGGCTTCTCCGGCGCACCAGACATAGCCATCGCCCGCTGGCAAAGGCAGGGCGCGCAGGGTATCCAGAAACTCTTGCCCGCTATCTACCCAGACGATGCTGATATCTGCTGCACTGCTTAATTCACGGCGTTCTGCTGGTGGTACTTGCAGGATGACGATGGCGCGTACCCCGGCTGGCAATTCTTCCAGGCGTCTGGAAATAGCGGGTAATGCAGTTTCGTCGCCAGCCAGCAAATGCCATTCATAATCAACAGGAATGACCAAAGAGCCACGCGGCCCGGCGATAGTGACGGTATGACCAACATTTGCCCCGCTGGCCCAGGTAGCAACGGGGCCGTCACCGTGTATGGAAAATTCCAGCACCAGTTCCCCTTTGGCGGCATCATAATGCCTGGGCGTGTAGTCACGCATGACGACATTGTCACTGTCGGCGGCCAGTATCAGTTTAAGGTGATCATCAAAAGATGCGCTGATAAAACCTGGCAGGTCGGCACCACCCAGGGTGATACGGCGAAAGTGGGGAGTCGGACTTTCAACACGGACGACTTGCAGATTACGGCGTTTGATTTCATGGCGTATGCGTTGTACGCGGCTGGTTTCAGAGGCTATACTCATTTATTCACCCATTAAATTAGTTGACAATATCCACCATAATGCGCAAAACAAATGACAATGTCAACCATTCTCGTGAAAATAATGAGGATGGGGTGCTGGACCTTATCCATACGGTCATGCATCAATACCGTTCCATGCAATACCAGGCTCTGCGCGATGGCCCGCATGACATTACCCATATGGAAGGCAAGGTATTGAGTTTTTTCGGCCATTATCCCGGCTCCACCCAGAGTGACCTGGCCAAGCACAGTGGCCGCGACAAGGCGCAACTGGCCAGGCTGATCAAGGGCTTGCGTGATAACGGCTTGCTCGATGCCGTTGCCGATGAAACAGACAAACGCAATGTCAGGCTCACGCTGACTACGGATGGGCAAAGCGTGTTAACAACATTACGACAGCAAGCCAAACGTTTGAATACCCTGGCACTGAAAGATATGGCCAGCAATGAGCAAGAACAATTGCTACAACTCTTGCGCAGGGTTCAGGTCAATCTGGATAACGAGAGTTAAAAAATTTTTAAATTTCTAAAGAAAATTGATTGATTATGAGTAAATACTGGAGCGATGTTGTCCACAAGCTGAATCCATATACACCCGGTGAGCAACCCAAGCTGGATAAGCTCATCAAGCTCAATACCAATGAAAACCCCTACCCGCCTTCACCCCGTGTGCTGGCGGCGATACAGCATGCCACCAATGCCGATTTGCGTCTCTATCCTGATCCCGGCTCAGATGGTTTGCGTGGTGTGATCGCCAATTATCATGGCTTGCAGACGGACCAGGTTTTTGTTGGCAACAGCTCGGATGAAGTACTGGCGCATGTGTTCCAGGCTTTGCTCAAGCATCAGCAGCCTTTGCTTTTTCCTGACATCAGCTACAGCTTTTATCCGGTGTATTGTGGTCTGTATGAGATAGCTCACCACAGCGTGCCCTTGGATGCAGAATTTCAACTGAATGTTGAAGATTATCTGCAAGAAAATGGCGGGATTATTTTTGCCAATCCTAACGCGCCTACCGGCTGCGTCGTGCCGCTGGAAAAAATCGAATTCCTGCTGCAACACAATCGCGATACGGTAGTCGTCATTGATGAAGCCTATGTCGATTTTGGTGGTGAGACGGCAATTGCGCTGATAGACCGCTACCCCAATTTGCTGGTGGTGCACACCCTGTCAAAATCACGCTCACTGGCTGGTCTGCGTATAGGTTTTGCGGCGGGTCATGCAGATTTGATTACGGGTTTGAACCGTGTCAAAAACAGTTTCAATGCTTATCCGCTGGACAGGCTGGCGGTAGCTGGCGCGATTGCAGCATTTGAAGACCAGGATTATTTTTTGCAAACCTGCCAGGCAGTGATGGCAACGCGCGAAAGACTGGTGACAGCAATGCGGGAGCTGGGTTTTCAGGTCTTGCCATCGGCTACGAATTTCATCTTCGTCCGTCACCCTCGTTTTGCGGCAGAAGAAATTGCCCTGGATATGCGTCAGTCTGGCATCGTCGTGCGCCATTTCAAACTGCCGCGCATCAGTGAATTCTTGCGCATTTCCATAGGCACAGATGAGGAAAGTACTGCGCTGCTTGCGGCGTTGAAAATATTGGTAAAACAAAACTGAAAAGTGCTTATTCTGGCCACCTGGACAGCACCAGCTCTTCGATATTATTTGGGTCATTCAGTTTCTTTTTCGCCTCTGCCCAGTCGGCAGGGGCGGGCACCGTTTTTTTGGTATGCACGGCAGTGTCTATCGCCATCTTCATGCCAAACACCAGGATGCCGCTTTCTACATTGACTGGCGGGACTTTCTTTACAATTTCATAAATCTGATTATCGTAATATTCATGCACGGCTGGTGTCATGTCCAGCCAGCAGGTGACTTCACCATCTGAACGAACCGCCACCACCAGATAACCGGCACTCTCTGCCATTTTGACTTTTTTTAACGCCTTGTAAATCTGCGTCTGCAAGGCGCGTGTATAGCGGCCAAAGGTATCGACGTTGATGCCTTTTTTTTCCAGTTCGGCTTGCGACTGGAAAAAATAGATAGAATCAAAACGCGTTTCTGCTGCCTGCGTCAGGCTGGAAAAACAGAGCAATAATGTCGCCAGCAGCAGTTTCATCGCAGTCTCACTTGTTGACGAACACACCAGCTGTGCGGTTCTTTTGTACATTATCCCAGGGAAAGACCTTGCCATTCATGGCGACATGCACGCCTGGCGGCAAGAGTTGCGCTGCGCTGCAAGCAAAACCGAGATTGAAAAAGGCATCAGAATTGGCGATTTCGTAAGGAATCATCGCGCCGGTGAACACGATGGTCTTGCCCAGATTGGCAGCGCCCAGTACTTCTGCCGTTTCACGCATGGTGTCGGTGCCGTGGATGATGACGATCGCCTTTTCCGCCGATTGCTGGCAAGCCTGCAAGACGGTATTGCGGTGGCTGTCATTCATGTCCAGTGAATCTACCAGCATGCAGACTTCCAGCTCTACTGGTATCGTCAGACGTGCGCGTTTCAGCACTTCAGGCAGGTGGCTGTCTGCAAAGCTGAGCTTGCCTGCCAGTTCGTCATAGTGTTTGTCAAAAGTGCCGCCAGTGGCGATGATGCGCAAAGTCATAGTCTTGTCTCTGTAGATGAAGAATTTGGAAAAAATTTTTAGATTAGACACATTGTAACGCGCATAGGGGGCCAGTGAAAACTGCTACACTAAGCTGTTGCATTTCATCGTATACAGCCCGTTGATACATCTCGGATATACAGCAGCTACACCATCAATATATGAAACCGATTGCCCCCGGAACCGTTATTTTTCACCGCCATCGTGGCTATGGCGTGCTGACTGCCGTGAACTTGCTCAGTGGCTGGGTGGCAGCGCGTTTTGGTGATGAAAAACGTACCCTGGATTTGAACTTGTCCACAGATGAAGTCCAGCATGCCGATGGTGAACCCATACTGTTCCGCCGCACCCCGCCAGAACGCATGCCGCATGCGCGCCTGATGGCGATGGTCAGGGATTTGCATGCTGCCGGTTATCAAAAACTGTATCTGTATAGCTGGCCCAAAGCTTCTGGCCTGCACTGGCGCTGGCAGTTATTCACAGGCCCGCGCAACTGGATGCAAAGACCCTGGCGTGAAGGCTGGTATGGTTCAGGTGCCGATTACAACTTCAACCCCGTCATGGGCTGGGGCGATGCACCCGGTGCCAGCACGGCAGCATTGATAGAAGCCCTGGCCCGCTTTGACCCCGCTGGCCTGGCCAATGCACTGGGCCAGGATGAAGATCATACCGCCTGGTTTGCCGCAGTCTGTGATGCCTTGCTGCCGAATTACGCCTACAGTCTGGGGGCAGATACACCAGAACAGCCCTTGCCCCTGTACCTGCCTGTGATCGCCGTGCGCCAGCGCCTGCCAGGCTGGCAAGGTGAAGGCCTGGCCTATCCACCCGGCTGGGAGAAAACCTGGAGCCATGACAGTCTGCAACGCCGCCAGCAACAGCGCGCCGTAGTCAGGCATGATGTCATCCCTGCAAGCTGGAGTTTACCGCTGGAATTTTAAGTCTGAATATAAGTTTGAATATGAACTGGTAGCTCAGCTTATTTTTTTAGAAAGATGGTGACAACTCAGGTCGAAACCATTATTCAGATACAGCCTGTGGGCATCGTGCCTTTGATAGCCAGTATCCAGATGCAATTCATTGCAATTCAATATTTTTGCCTGCTGCTTCACCCATTCCATCAGGGCTGATCCCAAACCTGCATTTTTCTTTTGCGGATGGGTGATCAAATCATCGAGGTAGAGTATCTTGCCCCAGGCCAGATAATGCTGCACACGATAACCGGCAGCGGCGACCACTTCATCGTCCATGTAGATACAGGCGATGGTATAGCCTTCAGCCGCCTGGACTTGCACTCTGTGTATGAATTCAGCCTCATCCAGATGAGGCCTCAAATAGCTAAATACTGTGAAGCACTGGCCTATGTTTTCTTCCAGGTTCGTATCAACTATGCTCACTTCGTATTTCATGTTCATCCCGTTTCCATCCCTCCAGTCAAGAATCAGGAACCCAGCGATTCCCACAAATTATCCCAGTCATTCGCCTGGAAGCTGCCTTCCCGCTTCAAGACCAGTTGGCCTTTAGGATTAATCACGAAATGCGTGGGCTGGCTGACGATACTGCCAAAATTATCCTTATACCCTGGAGTATTGCGCCAGATAATAGGAAAACGTTGCTCTGCAGGTACAGCAAGATTAATCAGTTGCACATAAGAATCAAAATCTTTCTTATCCTGATCAATATTGATTGCCAGCAACACAAAATTGCGTTTCATATTACCGACATAGAACTCACGCATGAGCTTTAAGTCACGTGCACAAAGATTGCAACCCGCAGTAAAAAAACTGACCAGTAGTGTCTTGCCTGCATAATCACTGATGGCAAGCTTCTTGCCATTTAGCTCTGCCCCTTGAAAACTCATCTGCTGAGTATCCTTATTTGCCTGCGCCGACACGGAGAAACTGGCCACAGCCATTATGGCTGCAGTAACGACACTGAGTAATTTTGTTTTGTTCACGATGAAGACTTTCTATAAAGATATTTGCTTATACATGAATCATACGACAGATATAAATTAGTCGTAGCCTTCGAGCATCGGCTTACAGGATTTTATTTTAAGAAACGTAATGTGACATTCTAGTTTCCAAATGAGGTTGGCTTGCTTGTTGCTGTTACTGTTGAATTTGACGTTGCTTTTGATTTTTGCAGTTCCCATGTGCCCTGTGTCCCTGTAGGGAAGGAATCTCGCCTTGTGAAGCGAGATCGTTGCGCAGGCGGATTGCATGCAACCCGAATTCCCTGCGACACCGACGCCGTTTGTGCAGTACAGAAAATGGAAAAAGAAGGATCGAGGTTTGAGATGTAGCGGGGGTTTCGGGCAGCATGCTGCCCGCCAGCGTAACGGCAATCGCTTGCAAGCGAAGCGAGTTTTCAAGCCTTCCCATTTTGTGTACTGCACAAACGTGAACCCCGCAGAGGCGACGACGCCTGGGTCGCCTTTTTGGCACAACTTTTGGCGAAGCAAAAAGATGCATAGTAAAAAATCAGATAATTCAAATCACTACGAATCTGATTTATTAACTTCAAGGCATGTGACAAACACCACTGAAGCGCTAGCCCGGTAGATTCCTGCCAAAAGCATGGGGCTTGAAACTCAATTACCGCATCCTGTTTAGCTCAAAAAAGCAAACTCACTCCACCTGCGGATTACTGAACGTATACTCAAAATACGCCAGCACTTCGCGGGCCAGCGAATAGGCATCCCTCACTTCATAATGCGTAGAATGCACATGCCCGACAGGCGTCACTCCATACTTCTTCATCGCCAGTTGAAAACGCGCTATATGAAAAAACTGGCTGGCCAGCATGCTGGTTTTCCAGTTTTTCTCCCTCATCAAGGCTGCTGCAGCTTTTGCCGTGGCAAAAGTGGTGATGCCCTGATTATCGGTATAGACAGCTGCGTCTGGCACGCCATGGTCAACCAGGTATTTTTTCATGACGGCTGCTTCATCATGGCCTTCTTCACCAATACCACCACTGACCAGGATGGCTTTGCATTGTTGCGTGGCATACAGACGCAGCGCGGCATTCAAACGACCACGCAAACGCTCGGATGGTTTACCGTCAGGATTAACAGTATTGCCCGGCACTACTACGACATCTGCCATCACGACCTGATCCCGCAAACCCAGAGTAGAAATGGCAGCCGCCATGAACATGAGGCAGATCAGCAGACCCAGGCTGAATTGTTTGATTTTCTTTTGCAGTGAATAGGGCATGGGAATGACAAGTAATGGAGATGAACCCGCATGCTAAGCCTTTTCACAGGGGATTGCAAAAAGAAGCAATCAAGCCGACAACACTGCCCTGCGATTAATTTGCCATGAGCGTGCCCACTGGTTGAAGACATCAGCAGGCATGGGCTTGCAATAATAATAGCCCTGGGCGAGGTCGCAGCCCATTTCTTTTAGCTGTTGCTCGGTTTTGGCATTTTCTATACCTTCGGCTACTACCTTGAGATTGAGGTTATGCGCCAGTTGTATTGTCGACTGCACAATGGCGCGGCTGCTGGCATCAGTTGCCATGCTGCGCATGAAACTCTGGTCTATCTTGAGTTCATCTATCTTCAGGTTTTTGAGGTAGGACAGGGAAGAGTAACCGGTACCAAAATCATCAATTGACTGGCGAAAACCCAGTTTATGCAGGCTCAAAATGGTTTGCAGCGCAGTTTCTGGCGAATCGGCAAAACTGGCCTCGGTCAGTTCCAGCACTACATATTCGGCGGGTAGATTGAATTCCTTGAGCAAGTCGCGCAAATCATCGACGAGTTGATTATCCAGTATCGACCGTGATGACAGGTTGATGGAGACAAACAGGTCCAGACCTTCGGCACGCCATCTGGCAAGTTGAGCAAAAGCTTCGCGCATGACCCACAGTGTGAATGGTTTGATGAGACCAGACTTTTCTGCGATGGGGATGAATTCTGAGGGCGCTATCGGGCCGGATACCGGGTCTATCCACCGCGCTAAAGCTTCGGCACCGATGACGGCACCGCTTTGTAAATCAATCAGGCCCTGATAATGCAGGCTCAGCCCGCCTTTTTGCAGGGCCTCATGCAATTGTGCAAAGAGTAGTTGCTGCCTGCTGAATTGCTGATCCAGCCTTTCGTCATAAAAAGCCAGTCCCTGATTGGCAAACTGCGCCTGTAACATGGCTTGCGCCGCCTTTCGCAGCAGGGTTTCAGCATCGACTGCATGGCTGGGGAAGCTGGCAACACCGATGGTATGGTCTATATGAATTGCATAATCGTTGATTTTGTATTCAAGACGGAAGGCCAGCACGTCTTTGATGATTTCAGTGGCGCTGATATCTTCAGAATGTTTGCGGTAGATGCAGACAAATTCATCGCGCCTGATGCGCGCAAATATACCGCGTGAACCCACTGTGGCTGTCATGGTTGCAGCAATATTGCGTATCAGTTTGTCGCTGGCATCCGTGCCTATGATGTTGGCCGTCTCAAACATTTTTTTCAGGCGTATATGTGCCACCAGCAAGGTATGTCCGCGTTCCTGGGCTGCGCTGATTTCCCTACCAAGAATATCCAGCAGACGCAAGCGGTTAGGCAAGCCTGTGACACCATCCTGATAGGCAGCCTGTTCCAGCTTGGCCATATAATCGCGGGTCTTGGCCTGTATGCCTTGTTCGCTGACATACAGCTTTTCTTCCAGCTGGCTGCGACTGAAATTGTAAGCCAGCGCAATACCGGTATAAAACAGCAGTGCCACACTGGCCTGCAGTAGAAATTTTTCATCGTAGGCATAGGCGAAAGGAAAGATGCTGCTACCAGCCAGCATACTGAATGCCATGGCAAGCAGCCACACCAGGCTCCATTGCGCGCCCTGGCGCTGGCCTTTAAGCCACAATGCCAGGAAGGGGAAAGCATAAATCCACAAGATGCCGCTACCCGCAATGCCACCCAGCAAACCCAGGGTAACACTGGCCAGCAGGGCAAACAACAAGAGCAGGGATTCGGCCATGGCCAGCAATTTTTCCTGGCTGGAAAGGAAAAAAGCCGTTCCCAACATGAGCAGGGCTGTGACAGCGACGATCATGCCAGGCAGGGGATAACCAGACTGCAAATAATTGGCCAGTGCCAGCAGCAATGCACACGGCAAGGCCACATAGATAAGCTGCCTGATATGGGGTTTGCGCTGATTGGCACTAAGCTCATGCCGGGCCAGCATGCCCAGCACGCCCTTTACTATTCCAGAATATGGCATCAATAGTCTCATCGCAAGGCTCTCCCAACATCAATTGATATGGACGCAGCTCGGGGTTTGCAGAGGTGCAGAGGCAATAGCCAATTCAGGAATTATTGGCTGGTAGCAATCATAGAAAATATTCCAAACGATAGAAATTGATTACTCGCGAGTGTTAGCCCCTGTGTGTTGGCCCTGACGCTAGAGTTTAGTGCATTTTTTACAAAATTAAAGTATTTACAATGTTAATTTTGAAATATTTTTCTACATGTTGAAAAACCGTCAAAATCAGGACGTGTTGACCTGGCGGCATCAAAACTCGTCATCCCAGGATCGATACAGTGCATTCCTGCCTGATTCACCTTTTGTACAAGATTTCCAGCTTCCCCTGAAAAACTGGGCTGAGCCCGGGTTCCTGTCGCTTGCGCAATGCATAACAAAAAGGAACGAAAGTGCCATATACGCAATAAATCAAAGGCAGTACGCTTGCCTCTCTGATATTTCTGTAATTACCACAATTCCTGGACTTGCAGACTTCAGCCCGATGATTCATTTTTACAATTACCTGTATATGAAAAGGATAGCCAATGACTTTCCCTTTGCGACTTACTCCCCTCACTCTGGCCAGTATTTGTCTTGTGACCACATGTGTACTGCCTGCAGGCACTGTCCATGCACAAAACACGGCAGTAAGCCTGAGTATCAGTCTGACTGGAACTGGTCGCATAAGCTCTGAACCGGCAGGTATACGTTGTGACAATACCTGTGTTGGCAATTTTAATGCAGGCACCAATGTGACTTTGACTGCCACACCTGCCAACAAATATATGACTCTGGGCAGTTGGGGCGGCGCATGCTCAGGCAGTGGCCCGACTTGCGTAGTCACCATGAATGCGGCGAAGAGTGTGACTGCCAGCTTCAAGTACTTGAACGTGCAACCAATTGGCCAAATCGGCGCACCTGTCACCGTTAAGTGGAAAGCACCATCGACCAGGGCAGATGGCTCTTTGCTGGGTGGCCTGGCAGGTCTGACCGGCTATAAAGTTTACGGCAGCAAGACCCAATACGATCTGACACCAGCTTTGCTGGCAACAGTGCAAAACCCCTTGGCATTATCAGCATCCATCAACGGACTGGCGACAGGCACCTGGTATTTCTGGGCTTCAGCCACAACGACAGATGCGGAAAGCGAGCTGCAATACCTGAACCAGGCGGTCGTGCGGGCTGCTACTCCGTAAATTGAACGCTGCTGCTTGACATCATTCATCCGGCCACCTGTAGCCATCAATCAAATTCGCGCCCATGCGCAATCGCGCGCCAAGCGAATGACCAATAACAAACTCGAAAGACCACTCATGAAGAAGACTCTTGCGTACGGATTGCTGGTTCTTGCCTCGGCTTCAGCCCAGGCAACGGACTATTATTTTTCTGACTGCCAGGCTGGTGCGGATGCCATGTGCGTACCCGGCAATGATGCCAACCCCGGCACATCACCAACTGCCCCCAAGCGTAGTCTGGCAGCAGCAAATATACAATTGAATAACGCATCTGCCGGTGACCAGATACTGCTGGCAAAGAATGGCTCATGGACATCAGTCACTTCAGCATTCTGGACCGGCAATGACAGGGGCACGGCAATGAACCACATCGTCATCGCCGATTATGCACCTGCAGGCTATAGCGGTTCTGCAAAACCCCTGATTACCTTGACTGGGAAGGAGGCAGGTTGCCTGGTTATTACCAATGGTGGCGCGATACCGGTGCACAAGGAAGGTTTTACATTCAAGAACATCAAGTGTGTTGGCGTCGGGATGAATGGTATTGCCGATGCTAGCGGGGTCTTTACTTATAATGACGTCAGCGATGTACTGCTGGAAAATCTCGACATCAGCGGCTTTGCCCTGGGTGTCTACCCAACGGGTGGCCGTGTCCTTGGTGTTGTCACCAAAAATCTCACCCTGCGTAATTCCTACATCCATGACAACAGTAACCAAGGTTTCCTCGGAGGCGGCCCCAATCTGCTAATAGAAGGCAATACCTTCGACAACAATGGCTTTGTCGCGACAACTGGTTCTCCACTGTACCGCAATCATAATATTTACCTTTCGGCGCAAAATTTTTCTGGTGCAGTAGTACGCGGCAACAAACTGACGCGCTCTGCCATGTGCACACCCGGTACCGGCTATGCGTGCGGTAACTATGGTCAATGCCAGGGTGTTTCTTTGGTTGTTCATGAAACCACCAATGATCTTGTCATCGAAAACAATATCATTGACGAAACATCAGGCGCAACTGGTGGCTGCTATGGTATCCAGGTCATAGGGGGCAATCCAAGTGTAGAAAGTTATGCAGGCACGATCGTGCGTGGTAATCGCGTCTCCAATGTTGGCTCATCAGCGATCGAGCTTGGCTCCTGCCAGCACTGCCAGGTAGAAGACAATGTGATTGCCTGGACCAACTCCCCGCAATTCACGGTGCAAGGTATCGTGGCCAACACAGCATACAAGGAAGATGCAGTTGGGAGCGATCTGACCATACGTAATAATTCAATTTATATTACCGGCAACAGCACGGCAAATACAGGCATCATCGAACTGACAGGTAGTGGTCACAATGTAGTCAATAACCTGATTTTCTTCGGTGCCAATACCAGCGCCAGCGCCAGGTGTTTCAATACCACAAATCTAAGTATTGCCAATTTCAATGCCTTTGACTACAACCTCTGCTACAGCGACAGACCCGATCATGCCGTGCGATATAGCCAGGCATATACCACGTTTACAGGAAATACTGGTGCGCAAGCGGCCGGTTTCGATGTGCACGGCAAGAACGTCAATCCATTGATCACCGTACCTTCACAAGGTAACGGATATTCCATGGCGCTATCTTCCCTGAATAGCCCAGCAGTCAGTAGCGGTCACCCAAGCCTGTCGAAGCGACTTGGTTACCGTGGTGCATTGAGTCCAAACTCTCCATCGTTCATCGGAGCCTATCCTTACAGACCAATGATTGTCGCACCATCCTCACCCACTCCGAATTAGAAAGCTGACTGCCTTTGATGCTTGGTGTCGGTATTTATCGCGTGATGTACACGGCAAATAGGTTCTTAGCAGGAAAAATATATTTGCCGTTTCTGCGCTCTTAGCCAGAGGATGGTCTCAACAACAAACGAAAGGAATCAACATGCGCTAAGTGAAAAATGTCCCGGCCTTAAGTTCAATTGAAATCTTTCTTGCCAAATGGGGCCACTTTACGGAGCTCTAAAAATCCAGAGCCCCCGCCGTTCTCGTGATGAAATGGGACAGGGAGTTGTCATAGCGTGCGGAATAGATATCTGATTTTAAATTAATTACGATCAAATTAAGCATTCAAACATACTATGAAAAAATATCTCATTCACAAATTGTTCCTACCAAGCTTGCTGCTCGTCACATTCGCCGATGCCGCTCATGCGGCGGATCGCTACATACGTGCAGGTGCCAAAGGTAATGGATCCGACTGGGCCAATGCGTACCCAAGTCTGCCGTCTACCCTGGTGCGCGGTGATACCTACTACATTGCCGACGGCGCCTATGTGGGACGCGCCTTCGGGACAGCGGTAAGCGGAACCACACCCATCACCATCAAGAAGGCGACGGTGGCCGATCATGGCACCAGTGTCGGATGGACCGATACCTACGGGGATGGGCAAGCCACATTCTCCAGCGGCTTCGTCTTCACCTCGTCCTACTGGGTGATCGCAACAGCAATTAGGTAGCCACCACCGGTGGATTGGTAATGAGTTGACTCAAAGCAAGATGAATTCGAACTACTTCTTCGACCGACAAATTACTGGTTTAACCAGGCGTTTTCAGCAAGGAGATTGACCAACAATTGGGCAAGTGTCTCCAAGTGCTCCGTCTCCTGTTAATCTTGTGCTATATATTGATTACCTTATTTATTTCTGCTAACACTGCTTATGAAATGTCTCGTTGTCATTGCACATCCACTGGAAGAAAGCCTATGCCAGTCATTGGCGTTCCAGGTCTGCGAAAGCTTGAAAGCAGCTGGACATGAGACAAGGATTGAAAATCTTTACCATAACAATTTCAACGCTGCCCTGAATAGCGCAGAAAGAGCAAGCTATTACAAGCATCCCTACGAATCAAGTTCGATTCAAGCTGAAGTCGATCATTTACTTTCTGCAGAGGGTCTTGTCATTTGTTTCCCAACTTGGTGGTTCGGTTTTCCAGCGATACTGAAAGGATGGTTTGACCGGATATGGGGGCCGGGGATCGCGTATGACCATGCAACTGATCTCGGAGCCATCAAACCAAGATTAGACAAACTGCAAAAGGTCCTGATTATCACCACACTTGGTTCGCCGTGGTGGGTTGATAAACTAATTATGCGTCAGCCTGTAAAGCGCATCTTGAAAACCGCAATCCTTGGAACATGTGCTCCAGCCTGCCAATTTGAAATGTTGACTCTTTATAAAAGTGAGCAACTGAATGATACGCAAGTAAGCGCCTTCGTTAAGAAAATAAAAAGAGCCCTTTCTACATGGTAAAGTCCAAGCAATCGATTCGTGGATTTTGACCTATTTGGAAATTTTCTCCGAGTCTCGATCTTCCATCTGACGGAGCTTGACGACTAACGCGCATCCAGTTTCGCTTATCGGTGCATGTCTGGAACCAGGCGGATTCTTGACGTAAATACCGACAGGATAGATGTTGCGCTCAAACGAACGATACTGGTGACCCGGGTATCGTCGCCGACGTCACATGCAAGCAAACGCCGCTGGACACCGCCTACTGGACTGGGCAAGCCAGTCCAGTGTAGTACGATGTTCTTGGCAGCGTCATCGTTCAGCATCATTGCGAGTGCGCGTCAATCAGCCGAATAAATCCGGACTTCGGGATCGGCTTTTAGCAAAGGCTTAAGGCTGACTACGACATCCTTCGTGAAGAGGTCGCTGCTAAGGTAAGCTTCGGCTTGCTTACGGGTGGCGAATCCATGCAGCACCTGGACGTCATCATCACGGACCAGAAGCTCCTTCGACTTCGCGCCCGGAATTTTGCTAAGAAATGGCTGCTTGAGTTTCGAGTAGATCGCTGCGGCAGCAGCCCGGTCTTGTGGATCGACCTTGAGCGTGATTTCGAGGTACGCCTTTTCTGCAAATGCAAAGCCTGGTACCGCGAAGGCTGATGCGACAAGTATGGCAGATAACAGTTTGGTAATCGCGTGTTGAAAGCTATTCTTCATGAAATTCTTCTGGTGAAATGATATGGGGACAGCTGCCGATGGCTCAGGCTGCGGCGTAGATACGCACATCTGGAGGACTTAGCAACAGCGGTTTCAGTGCCGTGACCACGTCTTGCTGAAAGAGTGTACTGGAGAGGTAGGTCCTGGCGCTCTCGTCCGAATCGAAGCTGTGCAAGACCTGCACGTCCTCATCGCGGATCAGCAGGTCCTTGGACAACGCCCCCTTTACCTGATCCAGGAACAAGCCTTTGAATTGGGTGTAGATCGCGGCAGCCGCGGGCCTATCCTCCGCCGCGACATTCAGACCAATTTGCAAATAAACCATCTTCATTCTCCTTGAGATTTCCGTCAGCAGGATGCCGACATGCATGAAGCTTACTCATTTCCAGATTCATACGGAAATTGTCTTTTCGCATGTAATTCATTCATATATGCTATAAATGACAAATGAATCTCAACCAACTTCGCTTTGCCAGTGCCATCGCCTCTACCGGTTCGTTCACGGCCGCTGCGGCGGAATGTTGCGTGACCCAGCCAACGCTGTCGAACGGCATCGCGCAACTCGAAGAGGAGTTGGGACAACGCTTGTTCGTTCGCACAACCCGGAAGGTCGCGCTGACACCCTTTGGTGTGCACGTCTTGCCCTACATTAATGAGGTGCTGAGCGCGCAGACCAGCCTGGTTCACCAGACTCAGGTTTTCCTGAATCCAGACAAGCGTTTGATCCGCATCGGCACGTCACCGCTGATCAGTGCTAACCTGCTGGGCCTGATGATTGAGCCGTTCCGCCTGCGCAACCCAGACGTTGACGTGGTGCTGCGCGAGATGAACATGACGGACCTTTACCGCATGCTTGGTGAAGGTCTCCTGGATTTTGTTTTTGGCGTCGCAAATGTTCACAAAGGAGCGTGGGTCGCCACATTCCTGTATGAAGAACCACTGATCTTCATCCCCCGATGCGCAGTGTGGCCGGGCGGGCGGCCTCCGCATTCGGTACAACTCAAAGACATTGCAAATGAGACCTATGTCATGGTGCCGGATGCCTGCGGGTTGTCGCGCGCGACCCGCGCCTTGTTTCGCAGCCAGCGTCGCAAGCTCCAGGAATACTCTGGCGAAGCCATGAGCTACCAGGTATTGGAGGAGTGGGCCGCATTGGGGATCGGATCGGCGATACTGCCAAAATCGAAAGTGACTGCAAGCGGACACGCTTCATCTCCGATCACCGACAAATCTGGCCGCCAAGTCACAATCAGCTTTGAAGCGACCTGGTCGCGCACCGGCCATCAGTCACCTCACTTGCTTGAATTTTCCGGCCACCTTCGTAAGGTCGTTCCGGGGATCATCGGTGGGACCGGATCGGGCTGGCAAGTGTAAAATCAGACTGCCCCTTGGGCGCACACGGAAAGCTCAGCACCTCCCGGCAATCAACCGTCAACACTATATGCAAGCAATGCGGGTGAACGCATCCGCTCACATCGCCAGAGCAACTGATTTTGTTGTTTCCAGACGCTCATTCCTGGAATTTATTGTAAGCATTTGAATCAGAAAAAATGTCGCAAAGAAACTAGTGCAAAATAGCTTGTATAGTCAAGGTGATGGCTTGACGCTTTTTTCTATGGAAACAAACGACTTCTTATAGGTCACCACAGAATTTAAACATCGCTTAGTAACGCAAAAATTACTCAATTTTATCCTCCGGCACGTCATTGACAGTGCAATATCATTAAAGATAGTCTGGGCGGACTCAGATTATGGAGGAAGAATTTGATTGATCAATTGCTGTTGGAAGCGGCTTCAGTTATTACTGTCGCTGACTTTAAAGAATGGCTGCGCAAGTCAATTCGCCCTCTTTATCCACATGCTGCTATTTACTGCGGTTATGGCCGCGTGCATGCCGGGGGTGTGGGACTTGATTACGTCATTACCGATAATTTCCCGGTAGCCCATCTCGACAATATACGCAATAAAGCTGGCGGCATGGATTCGCCAATTTTGCGGCGCTGGATTGCGACACAGGAACCGCAATTTTTTTCTGTTAGCAATCCATGGACGGATATTCCACCTTTATGGTTCGAACACTTTCGCAGTACCGGCCTGAAAAATCTTGTCTCACATGGCGTGTTTGATGCCCAGCGCTGCGTTGGCACCTACTATAGTTTTTTTGATATTGATGACCACTTCGATGAGCCGAAAGCCGCATTGCTGAGGCGACTATGCCCACTTATTCATGAAGTGATGTGCAAGGTCATCGATCATTTCAATGATTTCAGCCAGTTTGAAAGCAAGCTCAATACACTGACTAAACGCGAATCAGAAATTGCACTGCATGTCGGTCAGGGCAAGACCAATCGTGAAATTTCTGAGAGTCTTTGCCTCAGTGAAATCACGATCAAACATCACCTGATGAAAATATTTGACAAGCTCAACGTAGGAACGCGCTCGCAACTGGCCGGTTTGCTGGCCGCCTACCATGCAAGGTCGCGGCCAGACTGCGAGTTCAAGTTATTGTAGCCTCATGCCTCCCTTAAGACTTGCTCCTGGACCGGGGTAAGTCTGAGTAGCACTCATATATTTGGTGGTGTGTGCTTTACCTGTGGACATTCAAATGGTGTAAATGCATTCACTGCTGGCACGGTCCTGTATTGATTAAAGAAACTGGTCAACCCGCGATAGCCATTCCATGGACCTGATGGATCATCGTAAGTGATAGCAACCCCATAGCAAGCCTGTATTTTTGTGCCAGCACCGGCGTTGCCGTATGCCTGGTTCATCGCTACGCCAAAGTTGGCGTCATGTTCATCAAACCAGGTATTCCAGATGTTATCTGCATCATGCCATTTCAATTTCTTCCAGCAATACTCGCTGGACCAGTCAGTGGAGCAATAATTCTGCAAGCTCACTGTGCTGATACTCAGGGGTGCTTCATCGTACATCAGCACCATGGGCGGAATAGAGGAAGAATTTCCTACTGCGCCCAGCGAGCAACCTGCCTTGTAACCAGGTGGTTCTGGGAACTTTGGATCCGCTTCAAAGACAGCATAAGAAGATGGCAGCACAAAGTTATTTTCAACCGTGGCACGGTCATAGCAAGTCTGCGCCTGGTAATCCCAGATGGCATTGGCCTTGGAAGATGCTGAGCGCCATGGACGCTGGGCATCGCTACTAGCCGCATTATCCTTGATACCCCACAGCATATTCAATGAACCGCGCGACTGGCCTACCAGGAAGAGATTGTCAGGATCGATATGCAACTGCTCTGCGTTGTAACGCATGAATTGTATGCCGTCACGAATGTCGGTGTTGCCTGGCGCGGTATTAAGTTTTGCATCATAGGATGCAATCGGATGCCTGAATTCCAGTGTAATCACGGTGTAGCCTGCATTCAGCGCCTGCACCAGCACGCTCTGGAACAAGGTCGAAGTCGGATAGGGATTGTCGCTCGGTATGCTGCTTTCCTTGAACATGAACTTTTCTGTCTGGCCGTTCGGATGGGTATAGATGATGACAGGTCGTTTAGTACCCACCGGGTCTTTGGCAGGATTAACCGGACTGTAGACAGAGGCACGTTGCGTCAGGTAGGCCGCAGAACCCGGCTCCCACCAGACAGCCTTGTCGGCGTAACAGAAATTGTCGCTCTCCCAGAACGTAATTTGCCCTGATTGATTCTGGTAATTGACGTACGCAATGGTGTGGCTTTTAGCGACTGGCAGCTTGCTTGTACAGTCGGGTGCTGGCAGCGCAAGGCCTTGCGCAAAACTGTTACCCGCAAAAAGAAACAGGAATGAAAACAAGATTTGCACGGCTGCTTGAAAAAAGGACTTCATGAAATACTCCCTGGAGTTTGCTACTTGTTGAGCTGAATAGAATCGTCATTCGGGGGACTACTTTAAGACACGCAAGATCGCAGCCCTAGTACAGAACGGGCTTTGAAAGCATGCCTGTTTTTCTACTTATAATTTCTACTTATGATTTCTTCTTATGATGTAAAGCTTGTTGATTCTAGCTTTGTTTTTTTGACTACAAAGAGGCTGTTACCAGAGATTACACAGACTACAAGTCGGTAACCATGTAGCAAGCTAAAGCTACAATAGGCATACATTCTGGAACATGGCGTTTGCCAGGTGTGGAGCTACTGGAGATGTGGGAAACCGGCGATTGAGTCGCTGGGTTTGCACAGGCAGAGCATGCTGCCCGTGCAATGTCTTACATTAAAGATCAGGGTGCTGCAGCATGGTCGAGGATGTTCTGGAAGGCGATGCGGAAATACAATTCATAACTGCTTTGCTCTACATAACCCAGATGCGGGGTGGCCAATACATTTTCCCTGTGCAGCAGTGGATGGTCAATGGCGACAGGTTCACTTTCGAAAACATCAATTGCAGCAAAGCCGGGGCGACCGGCGTCCAGCGCCGCTTCCAGCGCACCTGCCTGCACGAGTTCTGCACGGCTGGTGTTGACGAATAAGGCATCGGGCTTCATCAGGGCCAGATCAGCCGGGCTGACGATGCCGCGGGTGGCGTCATTCAAACGCAGATGCATGCTGATGATGTCGCACTCAGCAAAAAAAGCCTCTTTGGATAGCGCCACCTGCAAACCATCTGCGGCTGCCTGTGCGCGGCTGGGTTCACGTCCCCAGACCACGACTTGCATGCCGAAGGCCTGGGCATAACCAGCGATCATCTTGCCGATCTTGCCGTAGCCCCAGATACCCAGGCTACGCTTCTTCAAAACCCGTCCCAGCTGGTTATGCACAGGATTAAGGGATGAGGTTTGCCATGCACCTTCCTGCAAGAGCTGTGCATAACTGGTCAGGCGGCGCGAAGCGGCCATGATCAGGGTCCAGGTTAGTTCGGCTGGTGCAGTCGGATCACCAATACCTTCCAGCACCGTGATATCCAGTTCAGCCGCTGCTTCCATATCAATATTGCCTGCCACCTTGCCGGTTTGTGATATCAGCTTCAGATTAGGCAGCTTTTGCATCAGGGCGCGGGTCAGGCGGGTGCGTTCGCGTATCAGCACCACGGCATCAAACGGATGCAGGCGTATCGCCAGTTGGCCTATGCCCACGGCAGTATTGTTAAACACTTTGACTTCATGATCCTTCAATAAGTCAAAGCAAGGCAGTTGCCGGACTACGTCCTGGTAATCATCAAGTATGGCTATTTTCATGGTTCATCCTTATTCATTCTCTAAAATCAGGGAAAATCTTCATTCCTGGTTTCATTCATGCCTCAGTTGAAAAATCTTCACTTTCACAAAACGTAAAACAATGATAATAAAACTGAGGCAAAATTCGCTTCCTGCCAGACTCGCGTGTACAATGTTCGCCTACGTAGCTTTTTGATTCTTCCGCCCCGCGCCATCCTGCCGGGCGCAAGCCAGGAGCCAAGACACCCTCTTGTCTTCGTATTATCCGACAGAACCGCCGCTATGGTGTTCGCCTTGCTTGAGCGCTCCTGCGATCGCATCGCCACAATCTAACGACGATCCTGCCGTGCCGCTACACCGGTTTTTTTATTGAAATGGCATTGGAGGTAGTATCGTGAATCAACCCATCATGAAAGGTGTGGCTGCATTAAACGCACCCGCTTACGTGAAACATCAGAAATTGATCAACTGGATCGCCGAAATGGCGGCTTTGACCAAACCTGACAATATCTATTGGTGTGACGGCTCGCAAGAAGAATATGACCGTCTGTGCGCGCAAATGGTTGCCGCTGGCACCATGAAAAAACTGAATGAAGCCAAGCGCCCCAATAGTTACCTGGCCTGTTCCGATCCGTCGGACGTCGCCCGCGTCGAAGACCGCACCTATATCTGTTCAGCCAACAAGGAAGATGCAGGCCCTACCAATAACTGGATGGCACCGGCAGAAATGCGCGCCACCCTGAACCCGCTGTTTGATGGTTGCATGCGTGGCCGCACCATGTATGTCGTGCCTTTCTCCATGGGCCCGCTGGGTTCACCTATCGCCCACATAGGCGTGGAATTGTCTGATTCCGCTTACGTTGCCGTCAATATGCGCATCATGACGCGCATGGGCCAGGCAGTATATGACGTACTGGGCACCGATGGTGATTTCGTCCCTTGCGTGCACACGGTCGGTGCACCATTGGCAGAAGGCCAGGCCGATGTTGCATGGCCTTGCAACAACACCAAATACATCGTGCATTATCCTGAGACCCGCGAAATCTGGTCTTTTGGTTCCGGTTACGGTGGCAATGCACTGCTGGGCAAAAAATGCTTTGCACTGCGTATCGCGTCCACCATGGGGCGCGACCAGGGCTGGCTGGCTGAACATATGCTGATCCTGGGTGTCGAATCGCCAGAAGGTAAAAAGCATTATGTGGCAGCGGCTTTCCCGTCTGCCTGCGGCAAAACCAATTTCGCCATGCTGATCCCCGCTATCAAAGGCTGGAAAGTCACCACCATTGGTGATGATATTGCCTGGATCAAACCTGGCAAGGATGGCCGTTTGTATGCGATCAATCCTGAAGCCGGTTATTTTGGCGTGGCACCAGGTACCAATACCGCCACCAACTCCAACTGCATGGCGTCCCTGACCGCCAACACCATCTTCACCAATGTCGGCCTGACCGATGATGGCGATGTCTGGTGGGAAGGCATGAGCAAGGAAGCCCCGGCGCACCTGATCGACTGGCAAGGCAAGGACTGGACACCAGAGATCGCCAAAGAGACAGGCCGCAAAGCCGCCCATCCCAATGCGCGTTTCACGGTTGCAGCAACACAAAACCCGGTTATTGACGCAGCCTGGGATGATCCGGCTGGCGTACCTATCTCTGCCTTTATCTTCGGTGGCCGCCGCTCGACAACTGTGCCACTGGTGACAGAAGCCCGCAACTGGGTAGAAGGTGTCTACATGGCTGCGACCATGGGTTCAGAAACCACGGCTGCTGCCGTTGGCCAGCAAGGCGTGGTACGTCGTGATCCTTTCGCCATGTTGCCTTTCATGGGCTACAACATGAGTGACTATTTCCAGCACTGGCTGGACATGGGCAAGAAGATAGAAGCTGCTGGCGCGACACAACCGGCAATTTTCTGCGTCAACTGGTTCCGTACAGATGAAAACGGCAAATTTGTCTGGCCAGGTTTTGGCGACAATATGCGCGTCCTGAAGTGGATGCTGGAGCGTATTGAAGGCCAGGCCAACGGTGTGGAAAACATCTTTGGCGTGACACCAACTTTTGCCGACCTGAACTGGGAAGGTCTGAACTTCACGCAAGCGCAGTTCGACACCATCACTTCCATCGATAAGGCCGCCTGGGAAGCAGAATTGAAACTGCATACCGAGCTGTTTGAAAAACTGGCTTATCATTTGCCAGTTGAGCTGGAAGCGACCCGCGTAGCCCTGGAAAAACGTTTGGCAGCCTGAGTTTTAAGCTGCGAGTAATAACAAAAAACGCGACCAAGGTCGCGTTTTTGTTTTTTTCTCTGGCTGGAAATACATGATGAACAGGTGTATAAATACCAACTGAGCTAGTCACGCGATGGCAGCCAAGATACGGGGAAATCCATGCGCCTACTTCTGCTACGGCTACTGCTCGCAAGTAACATACTGGTCTTGCCGGGTATGGCACAAAGCCGTGCAGAGCGCAGTCTGGATATTTCCTTGCCTGATACCAAACGTCCTAGTACCACCACGGCTCAGAAAGTCCTGGAAAAAGCGTATGGACAATTGGGGATCAAGGTTAATTTTGTTGCAGTACCGGGTGCGCGGGCCCTGAACATGTGGAACGCAGGAAAACTTGATGCTATCGCAGCCAAGATCATCGACAGCGGTTTACCAGATTCCATCAAGCTCAGTGTTCCAATTGCTTTTGAGGAAGTTGTAGTATTTGCCACAAAAAAGAATTTTACTGTGGATGGTTTCGACAGCTTGAAACCCTATGTAGTCGGCTATGTCAACGGCATTGCCTATCTGGATGACAGGCTAAAGAATATACCGCAGAGAGAAACTGCTCCAGGTCTGGAATCCCTGTTCAGGAAACTTGAAGCTGGCCGCACCGATGTCGCTGTTGATTCCCGCTTCAGCTTTTGTCTGGTGCGCAAACTTGGTTTGCATGAGATACGTATACTCGAACCATCGCTTGAAAAGCGCTTGGGCTACCATTTCCTGCATGCCAGGCATCAGCAACTGGTTCCTGCGGTAGAAGCTGTTTTGCGCAACATGGAAAAAGACGGCAGCATCAGGAAGATACAGGAAGAAGTCATGCAAGAGTATATGGAGC
Source organism: Burkholderiales bacterium (assembly GCA_016200895.1). Classification (GTDB taxonomy): domain Bacteria; phylum Pseudomonadota; class Gammaproteobacteria; order Burkholderiales; family Burkholderiaceae_D; genus Undibacterium. Next base: position 30,564 of record JACQDX010000079.1, on the reverse strand, counting down.
AGTGCACAGGCCTGACTGACGCCAAAACCAAAAAAGCCGCAGGTTGATTACCTGCGGCTCTTCAATCTTGTGCAACGCCCTACTAATAGGCAATCAGTGCAATCAACGATGTACTGGCAATAATACAGGCTTGCGTTTCAAGCCACTTTTTGCCGTTGCCTCGTCAGAAACCTGCATGATGCCGCTGGCACTCAGTGCAGATTCGCTGTTGACTGGCTTGCTCAACATGCGCGCCAGCTTGTTGACCAGAGGTTTGCTGATATAAGCCGCCGGAAAGGCGATAGGCCATACAGTCAGCCAGGCTTCCATCCATGCGCCAACAAAATCATGGCCCCAGCCCATCCACATCAGGCGTAAGACTGCAGTTGCTACCAAACTCACCAGACCTGTCGTCAGTATGGTAGGCAGCATCGATGCCAGACTACGGGAACCAGCCACCGAGCGTAGTTGGCGCGCCTGAGCTTGCGACACTATAGTGCTCTCGGCTGAAGCGCCAGCTAAAGAATAAGCAGATGAATGTTGCATAATACCAATTACTTATTTAATCGTGCTATGTTTAGCTAGGGGCGCTCAGCCACGCGCAGCCAGGGCACGCAATTCAGCCGCCATGTTTGGCGAACTACGGTCCAGGTCATTGGCGATACGGCGGATAGTCAGCATATTACGCAGATTACGTGAAGCTGTTTTTTCTTCGCGGGACTGTTTTGGGCTGATGACGAGCAAAGCAGCGCGCAACATGCCCAGCAACATAGGCTTGAAAACGATAAGCATAGTGGCCAGGATACACAGACCCAGCAATGGACGGGCAGCACCAACAACTGCACTGATAGCGATTTGTGAAACTGGCAGGGCACTGGCTGCCGGGAATGCGATATTTAGGAAAGTCATGATTTACTCCACTCTTTTTAAACACTTAAACACTTTGTAATGACGTCATAATATTGCAGTGCATCATATAATTCAAATTTTGATTTACCATATCAATTATGCTGTTTATGAATAACTGTCAGTAAATATTGGTATTTTACTAATCGGAGCAAATAACGTGAATTTCCTGACATTGGATTTGAATCTCTTGCGTGTTTTTGATGCTGTCATGATCGAGCAAAACCTGACCCGTGCGGCAGACAAGCTGGCCATGACCCAGCCTGCCGTCTCCAATGCCCTGAAACGCCTGCGTCATTCGCTGGGGGATGAGTTATTGATACGAACAGCGTATGGCGTCAAGCCGACGCCGCGTGCTGAAACCCTGTGGCCGGCGATACGTCAGGCACTGTCCAGCCTGGAAAGTGCGATTGCCCCGACCAGCTTTGATGTATCACAGGCGCAAACCACCTTCAGGATGGCGATGTCTGACGCTACTGCTGCCTTGTGGATGCCTACACTGGTGAATGTCCTGGAAAAAGAAGCGCCCCGCGTGAATGTACGTATGGTGCCGCTGACCACGCGTGAACCGCGCCCCATGCTCATGCGTGGCGATATTGATATCGCTATCGGCTTCTTCCCCGGCGTGGTGGCCCAGCTCACAGGCGGGCAGGGTGCGGCCAATAGTGCGATACGGCATGAGAGGCTGTATTCTGGCCACTACGTGGTCGTCATGCGTCGTAACCATCCGCTTGCCAATAAAAAGCTGACACTCGATGATTATTGCAATGCCAGACATTTGCTGGTGAGTTTTTCTGGCCGCGCCCATGGCCTCGTCGATGAAGCCCTGGCCCAGATGGGGAGGGAAAGACGCATAGTATTAACAGTCAATCAATTTTTTACCAGTGGCCGCGTGGTATCCAACTCGGATTTGTTGACGGTATTGCCGCGCCACCTGGTCGCCGCAACCGGCATGACTGAAGCCCTGGTCTGGAAAGAACTGCCTTTCGCCATGCCGGATGTGCACGTCGATATGTTGTGGCATGAAAGGGATAGCCGTAACCCTGCCCATCAATGGATACGCAGCAACCTGGTGGATATGACACACTCAAACCTGATTACCGAACTCGAACATGAGGTAACACTGGACACCTGAGGCCAGATTCAGATAAAACAGCATCATCAATAAGCAAGGATGGAAGAAGAACAGGAATTTGCTTACTATTGTGGCAGCCAGCGCACCTGGCTACCAATTCGCAGCATGACGTGCATGAGATTTTCGTTATCAATATGACCGCAGTCCGCAATACTTGCTTACGCTTCCTGTTACTGCTCGCATTTTGCCTGGGCTGTTGCGCGACGTTTGCACATGCAGCAGTTGTCAGGCTCGATGATGGTAAAAATGAAATTTCTTTACGATCTGCCTTCCGGGTCTATGAAGATAAAAGCGCCAGGCTGGAGATCATGGACATACTCAAACCAGCCAGTACGGCCGAGTTCCGGCCCCTGCAAGGCAATCTGAATGCCTCATTTTCCCAATCCGTATTCTGGCTCAAGCTCGATATACAAGCCAGCCAGGCAGCACTAGCCAGGCAATGGCTGATGGAGTTGTCGCCGGTCATCCTCGACGACATCCGTCTCTACCAGGTTCACCCTGATGGCAGTACGACAGTACAGCGTGCCGGTGACCGCCAGTCTTTTTCCAGCCTGGAACTCAAACATCACTACCCACTGTTCTCGCTGCAATTGCCGAATGCGCAAGTACAACATCTGTATCTGCGCTTGCAAAGTAGCAGCGCAGTGTTTTTGCGGGCCAGCTTGTGGGAATCACATGCCTTTGTAGAGAGTTCGAACCAGGTGTCCATTTTCATGGGCATTTATTATGGCGTCTTGCTGGCCATGATTGTGTATAACCTGTTGCTGGCTATCTCTTACCGTGATGTCGCGCTGCGCTATTACCTGTTTTTATCTTGCGTAGCCTTATTGGCGGGAATGAGCCTGAACGGCCATGTTGCCATGTACATCCTGCCTGACTGGCCAGAACTGGTGGATATACTGCCCAGCTTTCTCTCGCCGCTGGTGGTCATGAGTTCCACCATGTTCATTGCCAGCTTTTTGCGCCTGCATGAAAAAATGCCGCGCATCAATCGCCTGTTCATTTTCACCCAGATCATCTGCGCCTGTGTGTCACTGGCCGTACTGGCGGGTTACTACCAGCTGGTCGCGCCACTCATGCAACTGACAGGCTTCGCCCTGATGATGGTGATCTTGCCGGTTTGTCTGCTGGTGGGCATGCGCGGTTATCGTCCTGGCTATATCGTCTTCCTCGCATCGGCCACCTGGATTACCGGGCTTTCGCTGGTGGCACTGCGCAATATGGGTGTACTGGAGCCAAGCTGGGCAACGGAATATGGTTTCCAGATAGGTTCGGCAGTCGAGGCCATCTTGCTGGCACTGGCCCAGGCTTATCACATCAGCCTGATGAAGAAAGAACATGCCCAGACCCAGGCCACATTGCTGGAAATATCCCAGCGCACCGAACAGGAGCTCGATGCCAAGGTCAGGCAGCGCACTGCTGAACTGGCAGAAGCCGTGGCCAGCCTGCAAAAACTGGACAAGGACAAGAATGATTTCCTTGGCATTGCTGCCCATGATTTGAAAAATCCCCTGACCAGCATCATAGGCATGAGCGATTTACTGCGCAAATTGCAACAAGACATGCCGGAACAGCAGCGTCAGCATTATCTGGAACGCATCAGCAATAGCGGCCAGCGCATGATGCGCATCATCAGCAATTTGCTGGACGTGAATGCCCTGGACTCTGGCCACTTGCATCTGAAATTACAAAGCCTGGACTTGAGTCAGATCTTGCAGGACGTGGCCCAGCAATATACCGAGATGTTGAAAGCCAAAGACTTGCAGGTGATACTGAACATACAGGATGGCGTCATGATCAAGGCTGACTTTGATGCCTGTGTACAAATTATTGATAACCTGTTGTCGAATGCGGTCAAGTATTCACCGCTGGGCAAGCGCATCTGGCTCAATGTCAGCAGCACTGCAGGATTTGGTGTTTTCCAGGTCAGGGATGAAGGCCCGGGCTTATCCACAGCTGACCAGCAGCATTTGTTTGAAAAATTCTCCAAACTCTCCAGCCTGCCTACCGCGGGTGAACATTCCAGCGGTCTGGGCCTGTCCATCGTCAAGAAACTCAGTGAAGCCTGCGGTGGCAAAGTCGATTGCGAAAGCGTGGCCGGGCAGGGTTGCAACTTCATGGTGGAATTGCCGCTGGCGGCATAAATATCTGACCTTGCGGGAATGGCTTACAATCATAGATATTCAAAGCACGCACTCAAACAAGCATTCAAGCACACTAACAACATCTATCATGTTCACAGGCATAGTACAGGGCATAGCCCGCATCGCAGCACTCAATGACAAGACCGGTTTGCGCACTTACCAGCTGGAATTCCCTGGCGGTTTTTGCAAAGACCTGGAGATCGGTGCCAGCGTCGCCGTCGACGGGGTTTGCCTGACCGTGACTGCCCTGCATGGCGACAATGCCGCAGAATTTGATGTCATGCAGCAAAGCCTGGCCATCACCACGCTGGGTGAATATGCACCGGATGGCCGCGTCAATGTCGAACGTGCAGCCAGGGATGGTGCCGAGATCGGTGGCCACCCTTTGTCTGGCCACATCGACTTCAAAGCCCATATTGCCCAGATACGCGAGCTGGAAAACAATTACGTGATACGCATCGCCGTACCACCAGAATGGCTGCGCTATATCTTCGCCAAAGGCTATATCGCCATCAATGGTGCCAGCCTGACGATAGCCGAAGTCAATCGCCAGGAAGGCTGGTTTGAAGTCTGGCTGATCCCGGAAACCCTGCGCATGACTGTCTTTGCCGAGAAAAAAACCGGTGCCAGCCTGAACATAGAAATTGAACGAACCACGCAAGTCGTGGTCGATACTGTACGCAATATGCTGGCAGAAACCCTGGGGCCACTGATGCCAGCGCTGGAAAGCCTGCTGGCGCAGCAAGGCAAGGACCTGGCGCAAATCATTGAAACCCAGGTGCCGCCACCCAAATAAGCCTGATCTGCGCTTGCCTCGGCCCAAAACATCAAAAGGATAGCCATGCACAATGAAGGAACTGAGCAAGCCAGCGCAGCAGCCACCACCATCCGCAGCAATATCCGGCTATGGCAGGAAGCCACGGCTGCCGGGGATGTGGATAAGTTGCTAGATTTGATGGATGAAGAAGTGGTATTCCTGGTAGCGGGTAATCCACCTATGAAGGGCCGTGAACAATTTGCCCAGAACCTGCGCAACATATTGCAAACACATCACATTGCTTTCAGTTCGCAGATACAGGAAATTGTCGTGCAGGCTGATCTCGCCTATACCTGGTCTTACCTGCAAGTCGAGATCATCCCGAAACACGCAGGCCCGCAGATGCGGCGTGCCGGGAATGTCCTGAGTATCTGGCGCTTGCAGGCCGATGGCAAATGGCGTATCTGCCGCGATGCCAATCTGCTGACGCTGGAAACGCAGCCTGAGCCGGGAGCCTGAGCATGCGCCTACTTTCCTGCTTATCGCTCAACAGCTTATCCACAGGCTTGTCAACACACTTATCTACACACTTATGCACCGCTTTTCTAGGCTTGTCCACAGCCTTATGTACAAGCTTATCCACAAGCGTGTATGCACAAAAGATTGATGCACCGAATGTTGTCCCCATCACGGCACAACTGACCAGCTCAGGCCAACCTACTGCCAAAGCGCTGGAAAGCCTGTCCGCACAAGGCTATGAAGCCGTCATCTACCTGGCCCCGCCACATGTATCTGATGCCGTGCGTGAAGAAAACATCATCGTCGGTCGCCAGAACATGGTGTTTGTGAATATCCCGATAGTTTTCAACAAGCCAGCCGTCAGCGACTACGAAACCTTTGCCGCCATCCTGCAAGGTCTGGGAAATAAAAAGGTATTGGTGCACTGCCAAGTGAATATGCGCGCATCTACCATGGTCTTTCTGTACCGCGTCGTGGTCGGCAAGGAAGACCCGGTCCTCGCCTATGAAGCCGTCAGCAAGGTCTGGGCACCCAGCGGGCCATGGAAGCAACTGATGCTGGATGTCTTGCAAAAGCATAAAATCAGTTTTGAGCCGTATTGATACCTGATGGTTACCGTGACCACCTACTTTGGTAGGCTGTGTTTTTGTATTCCACCTCTGTACTATGCTGATGACTTCAATCAAGTAGCCTTGATCAGCTCATGAATAAGCTATATCAGTTTACACTTGGACAAGGTGGAAAATCGTGATTGACTACTTCAGCAATGCTATCAAGAACGAGCACATCGTCACCTGGGGACAGGCCACACGCGCCTTGCTTATCGCCATACCGGTTTTCGTACTCTTCCTGATCGTCTCGACCGTCATCGTGGTCGGCATCGTCGTCCTTGCTGGTTTTGGGGGACAGGGCGGGCATGGCAGCAACCCCGGCAACACAGAATTCTTTAATTCTGCATTTGGCTATGCCAAGATATTTGGTCTCATCACTTTCCTGAGTTCGCTTGCCGTCATACGCGCTATCTGCCTGTGCGTAGGTGCCGCGTGCCAGGCAAGTTACGGCAAGACCAATATCGCTTTCTTTATAGTGACTGGTGCACTTGCCGCAGCCTTGTTGTTGATGGTGGCCTATTTCGCCTATCTGCGACCCACTCCCTGAGCGCTGAAATGATCCTACGAAGCTTTGTTGCATTTACCCCCACGGAAGAAATCGTAACACCGGAAGATATCGTAACAAGTGAAAATATTGACAATGCCCATGTCATAATCATTGGGCAAAATTTAGGAAGTTTTGATTAAGTGTAGCGAGCGGCGTTAGTTTGGGTTAAGACGCGCAGTCGTACGAATGTACGGCGAGCATCGCAGGCCCAAAATAGCGTCGCACTGTAACTTAATCAGAGGTTCCTTAAGCAATCATCCAGATAAATCAGGGAAGCCACATGCAAAGCAAATCGTTCAAAATGGCGATGTTGTTCGCCTTACTCATCGCTATCATAGGCGGCGCATACTGGTACAAGAACAAGAGCCCGGGCGCATCTGATGCGGTTGGTGCCCTGGTGGTCAATGATGATCCGAATGCCCCACTTACCCTGGTCGATGCGGCAGACCGTGGCCTAGATGGTGCACCAGCACTGGCGTTGACCTTCAGCATTCCTCTCGACAGTAGCAAGACTTATGAAAAATACCTGCAGGTATTCGAGATGCCACCCTCGGCAGCCGATCTGAAAAAAGCCGAGCCCAATAATAATGATGAAGATAATGGCTATGACGATGATGGCCAGGCCAAGAAAGGCAAGGTCAGCACCGTCAGTACCACCGCAGAAGATACTGACAGCAAGGGTGGCAAACTCGTAGCTGGTGCCTGGGTGGTTGGTGAAAACCCGCGCCTCTTGTACTTCCCGCATATCAAGCCGCAAACCCGTTATGTAGTTCAGGTGCAGCTAGGCCTGCCTGCCCGCAATGGCAAGACCCTGGGTAGCGAGGCGCGCTATTCCATTGTCTCAGCCCCAGTGTCGCCTTCCTATTATTTCGCCAGTAATGGCATGGTCTTGCCCGCCAAGCAAAATGGCGGCTTGCCTGTTGTCACAGTGAATGTGCCGGAAGTGGATGTGCAATTCCTGCGCGTAAAAAATGACCAGTTGCCGCGCTTTCTTGACAGCGTCATCAATGGCAAGCCCAAAAAAGCCGATGCGGCAAAATCCGAAGACGAAGAGGGCGAAGGCGGAGATGACTACAACTACGACTGGAAGCGTAGCAGCCTGAAAGGTGCTGTCCAGGTTTACCAGCTCGATGAATTGCGCAAGATGTCAGAGAGCGTGTATCTGGGCCGCTTCATGACCGAGCAAAAAGCCAACAAGCGCAGCGTTACCTATATCTCGGTAGAAGACATCAAGGAACTCAAGGACCCCGGCGTTTACGTCGCCGTCATGAGCCAGCCTGGCCGTTTCCGCTATGAATACCAGACCACTTATTTCTATGTGTCCGACCTTGGCTTGCATACGCGTTTGTATGACAAGTCAGCGGACGCCTTTGTCAGTTCCCTGACTGACGGCAAGGCCGTCAGCGGTGTCGAAGTATCCTGGATGGACGAAGCAGGCAAGGTGCTGGCCAAGTCTGATACCGATGGTGATGGTCACGTGACTTTTGCCGAGCAACCCAAGACAGCCAAGGTCTTGATGGCACGCAAGGGGGATCAGATTTCTGTACTGGCCCTGAAAGAACCGGCACTCGACTTGTCTGAATACGACATCACTGGTTCGCCCTACAAGGCGACACGTCTGTTTGCCTATTCTGGCCGCAACTTATACCGCCCTGGCGAACAATTTGATTTGTCGGTACTTGCCCGTGATGCCGATGGCCGCGCCGTGCCTGCCAAAGCCATACAGGCCAGGCTGAAACGCCCGGACGGCAAAGACCAATTTACCGCCACCTGGCGGCCAGACCAGCGTTTTGGCGGTTACCTGGTCAAGCGCATAGAATTACCAGCTGATGCACCTACCGGTTTCTGGACCCTGGAACTGCGGGCTGACCCGGCTGACAAAGTACCGGGCACGGTATTCCGCTTCGGCGTCGAAGAATTCCTTCCAGAACGCATGAAGCTGGATCTGTCCAGCAAGCTGGCAATGCTGGCGGCTGACAGTGACTATAGTGTTGATGTGGTTGGTAATTATCTGTATGGCGCACCGGCAGCTGGCAACCGCCTGTTGGGTGTGGCCCAGTTTGAACGCAATAAGAATCCGCTGGCCAAGCAATACCCCGGTTTTGAATTTGGCGATGTCACTGAAAACGAAGCCAAGACCCGTACTGAACTGGAAGAAAGCAAGCTTGATGATGAAGGCAAGGCATCCGTTGATGTCGATCTTTCACCCATCGCCAAACGTCGTTCACCCTTCACCGTACGCACTACCCTGAGCCTGCTGGAAAGCGGTGGCCGCCCTGTCGTGCGCAGCATGGAACGGGTAGTCTGGCCTGCACCCGTGCTGGTCGGCCTGCGCCCCATGTTCACCGGCGAATATGCACCTGAAGGCAGCCCGGTAGAATTTGAAGTGATACGTTCAGACAAGGATGGCAAATTGCAGGCATCACCGACTTTACCGGTACGCCTGTTCCGTGAAGACCGCAATTACTACTGGCGCTTTGAAGACCAGCGCGGCTGGCAATCTGGCTTTACTGAAACCGATGAACTGGTAGAAACCAGTACCGTTGCCGTGCCTGCCAATGGCCGTGGCAAATTGCGCCTGCCGGTACGCTATGGCCGCTACCGCCTCGAAGTGCTGGACCCGGATACCAAGATGCAAGCCGTCTACCGCTTCTATGTAGGCTGGAGCGCCCGCACAGATGAAAGCCAGGGCGTGCGCCCTGACAAGGTCGCCATGAAGCTGAATAAACCCATCTACAAGGATGGTGACACAGCACGCCTGACGTTCACCCCGCCACACAAGGGTGAAGCCCTGATCACGGTAGAAGGTGACAAGACCCTGTGGATAAAACGCATGTCGGTAGGTGCAGATGCAACGACTATCGATATCCCCCTAAACAAGGACTGGAAACGCCACGACCTGTATGTCTCTGCCGTGGTTCTGCGCCCTGGCAATGAGGGGGACAAGGTGACACCGGCGCGTGCACTGGGTGTCGCACATATCCCGCTGGACAGGGCAGACCGCAAATTTGCCGTGACCATGGAAGCACCGGTTAAAGTGCTACCTGACAGCACTGTCAAAGTAAAAATCAAGGTGCCGGAAGCCAAGGGCCAGAAAACCATGGTGACCTTGTCAGCAGTGGACGTGGGCATTTTGAATATCACCAAGTTTGTCTCACCTGACCCACATGCCTTCTTCTTTGCCAAATTGCGTTATGGCCCGGACCAGCATGATATCTATGGTCGCCTCATAGAAAAAATGCAGGGCCAGAAAGGCAAACTGAAGTTTGGTGGTGATAACACGCCAAAAGCAACCAAGAGCTTGCCGAAGAAGGTCAAACTCATCGATATCTTCAGCGGCCCCGTACAACTGAATGAGCAGGGTGAAGCCGAGATACCGCTGGCCATCCCTGACTTCAACGGCACCTTGCGCCTGATGGCCGTGGTGGCTGGCGGCGAGCGCTTTGGTGCCAAGGATGCCGAAATGACGGTCGCAGCACCGCTGATTGCCGAGCTGGCGACGCCACGCTTCCTGTCCTTTGGTGACACTGCCATCGTCGCGCTGGATTTGCATAATCTGTCGGGTGCGGGGCAAAGCCTGAAAGTCAGTATCAATGGCGGTGAAGCCCTGAAACTGACAGAGGCCGAACGCAGCCTGAGCCTCAAAGACCAGCAAAAACAAACCTTGCGCTTCCCTATCGAAGCCAAGCCTGTACCGGGTCTGCATACCATCACCGTCAACATCAGCGGCTCTGGCATCAAGATGGAAAGAAGCTTTGCGCTTACCGTGCAAGCTCCTACACCACAGACCCAGGTCACCAAACGCTTTACGGTAAAAGCCGGTGAATCGCTGGATATCAAAGAGGCTGACCTGGCAGGCTTGCACAAGGCATCTCTGCTGGCGCACATGGTGGTATCGAACAAGGCACCTATCGATATCCGCGCTGCCATCCAGGGTTTGCTGACTTACCCCTACGGCTGTGCCGAGCAAACCACCAGTACTGCTTATCCGCATGTATTCATAGATGAAGAAGCCGCCAAACGCTTTGGACTCAAGCCTTATACACGCGAGCAAAGGGTGGAAATGCTGGACAAGGCGATTGCCCGCCTGGCAACCATGCAGGCACCCAATGGCGGTTTCAGCCTGTGGGGTAATGTGTCTGAGTATGAATACTGGTTGTCAGCCTATGTAACCGGCTTTTTGGTGGATGCACGTGAACAGGGCTTTGGTGTGCCAGATGCGATGTATAACAAGGCCCTGGATTACCTCTTGCGCGGTTTGCAGGACGGGGTGGCACGCATGCCTGCCAGTCCCAAACCGGTAGCAGCAACAACGACTACTGCTGGCACTAGTAACTTGTGGGAAGAAAACCGTGTGCGTGACAATAGCCATTTCGGTGTACTGGCAGCAGGCGCATATGTGCTGTCACGCCAGAACAAGGCACCACTGGCAACACTGCGCCAGATGCATGATGCCCGTGGACACGCACAGTCTGGCCTGGCCCTGATACAGCTGGGCATCGCCTTGAAGCAAATGGGTGACAAGGCACGCAGCGATGTGGCCCTGGCCGAAGGCGTCAAGAAAGGCCGTGACAATGGTTACTGGTGGTATGACTACGGCAGCAACCTACGCGACGCTGCCCTGTCCTATGCCTTGCTGGATCGCCATCAGATCAATATCCCAGGCCGTGACAATCTAATTGGTGTCATTGCCAACGAGATGGAAAAACATCGCTACTACAGCACCCAGGAAAAACTCGCCCTGTTCCTGGTGGGCCGTACTTACAGCACTGGTGAAACGGCGCCATGGACAGGCACTTTGGCCAGCGCAGGCAAGACTGACGAATTGTCAGCCAAGGCCACACTGTTCCGTGAATTGCAGGCCAGTGAATTGTCATCCGGTGTCAAACTGAGCAATAACAGCAAGGACAATCTGTATGTGGAATTGTCCATGAACGGCAACCCGGTCAAGCTGCCACCTGCGAAGAACGACGTCATAGAACTCAGCCGCAAGATGTATGCACCGGATGGTTCAGAAATCGGTAATCGTGCCTTGAAGGTAGGCGAAACCATCATCATGCGCATCACAGCCCGCAGCCGCAACGCCATGGGCACAGGCATGATCGTCGACCGCATCCCGGCTGGCCTGGAAATCGAGAACACCAATATCGTCCAGGGTGAACAAATGGGTGTGGTCACGATAGACAAACTCAACCCCGCCGAAGCCATGCAAGACCCACATATCAAGCATGTCGAGTTCCGCGATGACAGGTTCGTTGCAGCTGTACGCATGGACTGGAATGTGCTGAACCTGTTCTACCGCGTGCGGGTAGTGACACCAGGTAAATTCGTTATCCCGCCACTGTATGCAGAAGATATGTACAGGCCGGATTTATATGGGCAAACGGGGGGGACGGACGTGTTGACGGTGGTGGAGAGTGGGAAGTAGTGATTTATTGCGGAGGTTGGGTAGATCGTAGGTTGGGCTGCGGTTTACCAGCCCAACAATGGGCGCTTGATGACGTAATTCGTTTATCAAAGCCTGACCTAAGATCTCTCACCGCAGAGGAAGGAAAGACTTCTTGCAAGAAGTCTTCGTTACGCAGGCGTGTGGCATGCCACACGAATTCCCTGCTACACCACAGAGACACAGAGAAAAAGCGGAGATAGTTTAGCTCTTTCCACTTCAAGGGGGAAGGTTGGGATGGGAATAGGTTTCGGTAAAACAACGGCAATTATAAAGACGTCGCTCCAGCGAAGGCTGGAGCCCAGCGGCGTTCGTTGCATTACCGTACTTCGATTAAAACGATTGCCCTTCGCAGATACCAGCCGGGTCTCGGCCCGGCGGCCGAATTCCTTTCTTTGCTTCGCCAAAGAAAGGAATCAAAGAAAGGCGACCGCAGACTTGCCCTTCGGGTGCTTGCGCTGCGCTCCAGCACAATTTGCGCATCACAAAAAATGGGAAAGCTTCGAAACTCGCTACAGCGTTGCTTTTGGGAACATGCGCTTGTAAGCGCATGCCGTTACGCAGGCGCGCAGTAGTGCTGCACGAAACCCCTGCTACACCTCAAACAACGAAGCTTTCTGATCCATTTTCTGTGAAGCACAAATTGCTACGTCCCAAGCGGTTGAAGATCAAAATCAGAGTCAAAAACAGCAACAACAGCAAAACAAGATCAATTTGACCAACATCCACATTGCTCCACTTGTCGTTTATTTGATTTCTCCGTATCCGAGATTAATAAGAAAATTTCCACCGAATGACGCTCAATCTCAAGAAGTACACCAACTTCACTTCCCTGCGTAAAGCCCTGCTCACTCATAAAAAGAAATGCGCAGCAATCATCATCGTCGCACTGACTTTCATCATCACCGACCTCTGCTTCCCCCTGCCAAAACCAGGCCGCGATTCCCCCTACGCCATGGTAGTCCTGGCCCGCGACGGCACGCCCCTGCGCGCCTTCCCTGACAAAGACCACATCTGGCGTCACGCCATCAGCCTGCAGGAAGTCTCGCCCTATTATGTCGATGCACTGACGCAGTATGAAGACCGGGCATTCTGGTGGCATCCAGGTGTCAACCCCTTGGCATTGACACGGGCGGCATGGCAGTGGCTGCACAATGGCAAGATAGTATCCGGTGGTTCCACCATCACCATGCAGGTAGCGCGCATCATAGACCCCACACCGCATACCGTACGTGGCAAGCTCAAACAAATCGCCCGCGCCTTGCAACTGGAAGCGCATTATTCAAAAAAAGAAATCCTGACCCTCTACCTAAACTATGCACCCATGGGTGGCGTGTTGGAAGGTGTGGAAGCCGCCAGCCGCGCCTACCTCGGCAAGCCTGCCAGCCGCCTGACACATGCAGAAGCGGCGCTGTTGACGGTGCTGCCGCAATTACCCTCAGTCTTGCGACCAGACCGTTATCCACAACGCGCGCAAGTAGCGCGTGACAAGGTGATACGCCGCATGGAGGGCAACTGGAGCAAGGACATCATCGCCGATGCCCTGACCGAGCCGGTAACTGCGCAGGTCGTGCGTGAACCCCTGCTCGCCCCTTTGCTGGCGCTGCGCATGAAGCAACAGGCCAGGCGCACAAAAAGTCAGCAAACCGTGATCCAGACCACGGTAGATACCGCAGTCCAGCAGACGGTAGAAACCCTGCTGGCTGACCGCATACGACAACTCCCACCGCATGTATCGATGGCAGCGATGGTGATGGACAATGCCACGTTTGAAGTGCTGGGCTATGCCGGTTCGGCGGACTTTAGTGACCGTGACCGTTTCAGCGATGTCGATATGGTGCGGGCTGCACGTTCGCCGGGTTCTGCCCTGAAACCCTTTTTATATGCGTTTGCGCTCGATGAAGGCCTGATCCATTCAGAGTCTTTATTATCAGATACCCCGCAATCTTTTTCTGGCTACCAGCCCGGCAATTTCCAGCAAAATTTCCATGGTTCGGTCAGCGTGTCTGAAGCGCTGGTGAAATCCCTGAATGTGCCAGCGGTGGAAGTGCTGGAACAACTGGGCTCATCGAACTTTGTCTCCATGCTCAGGCGCGGAGGCTTGAAGCTGGAATTCCCGCGTGGCGCAACACCCAATCTCAGCGTGATACTGGGTGGTGCAGGCGCCAAGCTGGAAGACATGGTCGGTGCCTATTCTTCGCTGGCACGCAAGGGCATGGCCGCCATGCCACGCATGACGCCAGCAGCGCCGCGCAAGGAACAAAGGATGATGAGCGAAGGTGCGGCCTTCATCGTGCGTGACATACTGGAAACCGGCGGGCCGGTGGCGCGCGCCGTCGAAGGCAATGGCAGCTACCGCGGCATCGCCTGGAAGACCGGCACCAGCTTTGGTTTTCGCGATGCCTTGGCAGTCGGCGTCAGCAACCGCTATACCATAGGTGTCTGGGTAGGGCGGCCAGATGGCACGCCCAATCCCGGCTTCTTTGGTGCGAACGTGGCCGCACCTTTGCTGGTGGATATCTTCACCGCCATCCCAGATGGCCGTAGCCTCAGTCCGGGTTCTCCACCCGCCACCGTCAGCCAGGAAAAAATCTGCTGGCCGCTGGGTACACGCGCGAGTGAACAGCCAGAAAAACTCTGCCCGCTGCAGCGCACGGCATGGGTCTTGAATGGCGCAGCACCACCGAGTTTTGCTGACCGCCTGAAAACCGCCTCACCCATTTTCACTTACTTTGTCGACAGCCAGAGCGGCTTGCGGGTAGCCCCCGAATGCAGCAAACGCCCCATGGATAAATTGCAGGCAGCACGCTGGCCCTCCGCCCTCGAACCCTGGCTGGACGCAGGCCTGCGCAAGGTCGCCCTGCCACCAGCCTGGGCAGCAGAATGTGCAGCGATCTACAATGCTGATGAAACCATCAAGATAGTCGGCCTCAGCGATGGCGAAATCCTGCACAGGGCCAACGGCAAGGAAGTACCCAGGGCCAGGCTGGAAATCCGTGGTTCACAGGCAGAAGTCAGCTGGATGGTAAATGGCCATCTGGTGGCGAACAAGCTGGCCAGCCAGTCGCAGATCATAGAATTTCCTGAAGCCGGGCGCTACGATATTACCGCCTTTGATGCGTATGGGCGCTATGACAGGATAAGTGTAAGCGTAACAAAGTAAAGCTATGTATATAGGACTTACGCAAAACCGCCTCAGCTGCAACGCAGCTGAGACAATTTTGCGTAAATCCTGGTAAAGAAACAGATATCTCCACTTTTTCTTCATAGTTTTTGCTTAAGATCTATCCTGTCATCAACACCCTTGAAAGGAAACAGGATGAAAAACTTACTAAACCTGGCCCGTGCCAGTATCTTTATGGCGGCATTAGGTGCCAGCCTGTTTGTGCATGCCCAGCCACCTGGTGGCGACCAGAAAAAGCCGCCTGAAGCAGGCAAGGATGACAGGCCACCCCGTGAACCGCCACCGCAAGCCTATGAAGATTGCAAAGGCAAAAAAGAAGGTGCGGTAGTGCAAATCACCACGCCACGCGAAGGCAAAATTTCTGCCACTTGCACCAACTCACCCAAGGGTTTGTTCGCCAAACCAGAACGGCCACCACGTCCACCTGAAGGCAAGGACAATAACCCACCACCCAAGAAATAATTTGTCACAATAAACTTTTTCTTTGCACAGATAAATCCTGTGTACTGCGGATTGCCAGAGTAGAATTTCCTCTTCTGGCAATCCTTTATTGCGATGGGATCAACATGAGTGAAGAAAAATTAATCCCCGTTTTTATCCCTGCACTGGTCGCGATTCTGGTCAATGCTGAAGACAAGAAAGCTAGCCCTCTAACGTATGAGCAAGTGATAAAAATTCGCGATGCAGCCAGCGTCATCATGTTGGAAAAATCTCATGCAGATGCACTTGCCGAATCACGCGGCTATGACGATATCGATCCAGAAAATTGCTGGTATGACTGGCAAATGTGCAGGAGAGATATGGGTCGCAAGCCTGATCTCGACCCCGGCGCAAAAATCACCATAAGCAACTCAAATGATGCAAGCATGCAGCAAGCTTTTGCAGATGCCCGGCAATCATTGCCACACTTCAGGAAACTTATCCACGGCAATACTGATGAAGAATTTTTCCCTCTGATTAAAACCAAATTCGTACTTGCCTCGGGTAATATGTTTGTGTGGCTAAGAGTAGTTGAAAGCAACGAGACCGGCTTCACAGGTGAGTTATTTGAAGTACCCGCAGAGCTGCGCGATCATGAAATTGGAGATACCTTCAATATTGAAGATGCAGCAATCATAGACTGGATGATCAATCACGATGGCACTATGCATGGTGGCTATACTATCAGGGCGCACAGGGCGACGCTGGATGCAGTAGAACAGGCGAAACTGGACACACATTTGGGCATCAGTCGTTATCTTTGAAGAAAATCATCGACCTCAGGAACAAGGCTGGGAAAATCGTTTCATCGCGCGCATGTCTAGCCTACAAATACTACAGGTCTTCTTAAAATTATGCGTGCGAATACGCAGGCTATTCGCACCTACGTGGGCTAGGCTGTGGAAAACGCAGATAGTAATTATCAAACTCAGCTACTTCGCGCAAAACAAAACCGTGGCGGAGGTAAAAACGGTTGGCCTCACTGTCGCGTAAGGCGCCGACGTGAATGATCTTTCCCAGTGCATCAGCTTCTGACAACACCAGTTCAATAGCTTCACTGCCCAGACCACGTTGCTGAAAATCTGGATGCAGGTAAAAATGGTCAAGCAAGAGGTCATTATCCTGCGGACGCAGTACTAAAAAACCTGCCAGCACCCCATCCAGCTTGATGAGTCTGGTGAACTCGGCTGCGAAATTCACCAGGAGCCTTTGTCGCGCCCGTTCTGCATCAAAGCGCCCAATGCGTTCAAGACTAGGGCGCATAGCGAGGACGCGTATTCCGGCCAGATGCGCCGCATCATCGAGTGTGCAAGGTTCAAGTATCAATTCCATATCAGGCTCTCATTTATCCTTGTCACGAACAACTCTGCGCAAGAATTTTCGCCATGTGGATAAACGCATTCTTACCCACTTTAGGCACATCCCATTTCCCCTCCACAGGTACGCGGCGCTGGTGGGCGATCACCATATCCAGCCTGGGGATAACCAGCAAGTATTGCCCATGCAAACCCCAGGCCATGTAAGCACCTTGCAGTGGCGAATCGCTGGGTTCTTCAAGCACCCACCACATATAGCCATAAGCGACATGGCGTGCTGCGGTGCTGGCCGGGTGCATGTCGGATGAAGGGGTATAAACGCTAGTCGTCAAACGCATCCAGTCTGCCGGTATCAATTGCCTGCCATTCCAGTTGCCTTCATGCAGGGCCAGCAGGCCTATGCGTGCCATGTCCCTGGTTGATAAAAGGAAATGATAGGGCAGGTGGATGGATTTGCTGCTGTCGCCAAATTTCTTTTGGGCGCTGCGTTTGTAGTCCTGCAATTGCAAGGCCTGGGCGATGTCTTCATCAAACAATTGGTAGATGCTTTTGTGGGTGGCATTTTCCAGTAGGGTGCCTGCGACATTGAAGTCCCAGTTGTTATACAGAAAATAGCTGCCCGGTGCTTGTGAACCACGTGCTGGTGCATTTGCCAGATCATCGCCGCTATTGGCTGCAGCATGGAAAACGCCTGAGCGTGCTGTCAGCAGATCGCGTACTCTGGCTTGCTTTTCTGTGGATGAGAGGCCGCCAACATCATCAATATTTGCGGCCTCCAGGGTCTGCTCCAAATCGACACTGCCATTGGCGACGTATTTGCCATACAACATGGACAGTATGCTTTTGCGTTGTGACTCTATAATGCCCGGTACTTCGGTACGGCCATAGCTATACAGGATGCGGCCATTCTTGATGGCCAGCAAGGCTGTGGTCGCCTGTTTTTGCACGTAGCCATCCAGTTCGGCCTGCTGCTGTTTGCAAGTTGCACTAGTCGTCGCAATGCTATCCCATTCAGTGCCAGGGAAAACTGTGGCGGCATTGCCTGTCAGCGCAACCGTCAACAGCAGTAAAGTCAGTAGTTTTATTTTGTATGTAGCCATGGATACCCTTTCGCATCAGCATAGTACTACTTGACCAAAATCTAATCACTTGGTTCCAATTCCCTCTATTGTGGATATTCCATGAAGGTGCTGACCAGCGCCCTGCTTGCCTGACCATACGCCTTGCCTATCTCCTGCAAAGCTTTATCTATCGCCTTGGCTGGGACGATGTCAGTCAGCCAGTTGTGCTCTCTTTTCATTTTGTCCAAAACAGACGCATCTGCCACGGCATCGGGCAGCAGTTGCAAGCCATAGCGAGTCTGTATAGCTTGCATACTACTGGCATAGGTTTTCACTTGCGAGCGGTAAGTGCGCGACCAGGCATCGGCATACAGGGCCAGGGCGATGTCGTTGACGCCGTCACTGAGTGGCAGGGCGATTTCTTCATGTGACCAGAAACGCAGCCAGTTGCTGGCGATGGTGGTGATATGGGCAGCGCTCAGGCGAAATTGCTGGCTGTCGTGTGTGGATAAGTAATTTCTTATCCCCAGTTCATTTGCCAGGGCAGTGGCACGTTCATGACCAGCGATGGAGGCGACCAGCGCCAGCGACGCAGGCAAAGATGCTGTCACCCCGGTCGTGGTGATGATCTTGCCATCAGCGAGGTAACGCTGATGGCGCACCCAGGTCGTGCCGGGGAATTGTTTTTGCAGGCTATCCATGGAATACCAAAAACCGACGGCACGGCGCTTGTCCAGCAAACCTGCATGCGCAAGTACCCACACGCCATCGCAGATACCGACGATCACGGCTCCCTTGGCAGACTGCGCCTTGACCCAGTTTTGCAGGACAGCCGCCTGCACATTGTGCACAGCCGGGACGAAGACATAATCAGCCCCCTGTGGATAAGTCTGGTCAAATTCTGCCATGCTTGCCTGCGCCTGCATTTTCAGTGCCGGATACAGGTTCACAATACCGCTGCCCGTCGCCACTGAAAAGACTTGCGCCACACCTGAAGCCTTGAGTACGGCATAAGGCACGACAAAATCAGTCAGCTCCGTCATTTCATTATCCGCAACCACGGCAATGACGGGCTTGTCGCGGCCAAAACGCGCTTGGTAGTTGGGAAAAGGCGGGGGCAGGGTATCGGCAAAAGCCATGGAAAGGCTCAAAGCCAGAATAAAGAACAGCAGGATTTTTGTTTTCATCAGTACACCGGGGATTTATCCACAGGCACACTATAATCACCAACATCTTGGCCGAAGTGCCAATCTTGTCGCAAATTCTGCCATGGATAACAATACCCGCACCATCGTCTTCATCACCCTGAATGGCGTACAAAGCCTGGACCTCTCCGGCCCCATGGAAGTATTTGCTGTCGCCAATCAGCACAGACCACCAGGCATGCCGGCCTATCGCCTGATCGTTGCCAGCCCGCAGGGCGGCAATATCACTACTAACGCCGGGCTGGAAATACATGGGGTATACGCACTCAGGGATTTGCCCGCAGAGATTGATACCATCATAGTCACTGGCGGCAGTGAAGATGCCATGCGCGAAGTTGCTGCCGACAATATCCTGCTGTCCTGGCTGCAAGAGCGCAGCAACTCAAGCAATAGCGCCAACCGCACCCGCCGCATCGCCAGTGTCTGCACAGGCGCACTGGTACTGGCCGCTGCTGGCTTGCTGAATGGCCGACGTGCCACTACCCACTGGAATAGCTGCGCGCTGCTGCAAAAACTGTTCCCCGAAGTGAAGCTCGATGCCGACGCGATATTCACCGCCGACGGCCCCATCTATACCTCAGCAGGTGTCACCGCTGGCATAGACCTGTGTCTGTCCCTGCTCGAAGCCGACGGCGGCCCGGCCCTGAGTCTGGCAGTTGCTCGTGAACTGGTACTGTATATGCGCCGTGCCGGTGGGCAATCGCAATACAGCCACACCCTGCAAACCCAAACTTCATCACAAACCCAGGCCAGCCCGCGCCTGCAGCAATTGCTCAGTGAGATCCTGGCCCAGCCCACTGGTGACTTGCACACCCCGGCACTGGCGGCGCGGGTGTGCATGAGCGAACGCACATTCGCGCGCAACTTCCAGCAGGAAACCGGCAGCACCCCAGCCCGCTTTGTAGAAGCTGCCCGTCTGGAGTTTGCCAAAAATTTGTTGATCACTACGAGCTGGCCGTTAGCCAGAATCGCTGATCGGTCTGGCTATAACAGCCTGGATACATTGCATCGCAGTTTCATGAAACATCTAGGGATTACGCCGGGGTTTTTCAGAGAGAGGTTTGGGGGTTTGGGTTGAGAGGGCAGACAATGAATGCATGGCCCAGCAGCGCTACAAACAAAATCCCGCAACGGTCGCATTGACGTTGCTTTTGCTTTTTGAATTTGGTATTGCTTTTGAATTTTGCAGTTCCCATGTGTAGGCGCCGTTTGTGCGGTACAGAAAATGGAAAAAGAAGAGCCGCTGTTTGAGCCGCAGGAGAGTTTCGGATCTTCCCATTTTTTTGTACTGCACAAACGGGAACCCCCTTCAGCGGGCGACGACGCCTGGGTCGCCTTTCTTTGAGTACTTTCTTTGGCGACCAAAGAAAGTATTTCGGCTGCCGGGCCGAGACCCGGCTTGTATCCACGAAGGGCAATCGTTTTACACGCAGCAGAAGTATGCAACGAACGCCGCTAGGCTCCAGCCTGCGCTGGAGCGACGAATTTATGATTGCCGTTTATCGAAAGACCCCCATCCTCATCCCAGCCTTCTCCTTGAAGGAGAAGGAGCAAAAACCAGCATGGCGAAAGCTTGCTGCCGCGATTGTGAGGGAACAATGCGATTTAACAAAAGCACAAATTCAAATCGACATATCCCGCAACATCCTCGAAGCCTCGCGATTCGCCAGCAACACACTCCCATCCCGCATATGCAAACGCAATTGCGATTGCTCATCCGCCTTCATGGACTCGACAAAATCCAGGTTCACCAGTAGCGAGCGGTGTATGCGTATGAAGCGCGCGGGATCAAGCCGGGTTTCCAGTTCCGTGATGCCCAGCCTGACCAGGTGCGTCCTGTCGCCGACGATGATAGCGGTGTACTTGGCATCGGCTTTCAGGTAGGCGATGTCATTCACATTAACCGGGAAGATATGGCCACGGTCGCGCACCAGGATGCGTTCCAGCCGACTGGTTTCACGGCCTGCTGCCAGGTTCAGCGCGTGTTCCATGGCTTGCATGGACGGTGGCGCATCCAGCAAACGGTCTACGGCAGCATCAAAACGCTCACGTGTAAAAGGCTTGAGAAGGTAATCCACTGCATGCAGCTCAAAGGCGGTCACGGCATACTGGTCATAGGCGGTGGTGAAGACGATTTCGGGTAAATGGCTGAGGCGGCGCAAGACTTCCAGGCCGGTCATCTCGGGCATCTGTATATCCATGAAAACCACGTCAGGTTTCAGCAAATTGATTTGCGTGAGGGCAGTGACGCCATCGGCAGCTTCGCCGATGAGGCTGAGTTCTGGCCTGTCGCTGACGGCATCACGCAAGACTTCACGGGCCAGTGGTTCATCTTCTGCGATAAAGGCGGTTTTTATTTTAGTCATGATGTAGTCCAACCAAGCGTCACAACGAAGAGATAGGTATCGTCAGGCATATTTCAAAACCCTGTCCGGGTGCAGTATTGATGGTGAAGCTGGCACGCCCGCCATATTCAAGGTGCAAGCGGCGCTCTACGGTTTTTACGCCTATGCCGCTGGAAGCCTGCACTTCTGCCAGGTCTGCACCCGGGCCATCATCCCTGATGGTGATTTCCAGTTCGCCATGCAGGGCCTTGAGCCTGGTCTTGATGAGCAAGTTGCCAGGCTGGGCGCGCGGGTTGAAGGCATGTTTGATGCTGTTTTCCACCAGCGGTTGCACGCTCAGCGCTGGCAGACCAAATCCGCCTGCCATTTCATCAAGCTGCCAGTTGACGTTTAACCTGTGTCCCAGGCGCAAGGCTTCCAGGTTCAGGTAATCACGCACGAAATTCAATTCTTCTTCAAGGGCGACATGGGTAGTACCGTTTTTCTCGCTATCGAGCACATAGCGCAGCATGTCGGAAAAGCGGAATAAAGCTGCCTCAGCTGCCTTGCCATCCTTGCGCATGAGAGCAATGATGGAATGCAGGGTATTGAACAGGAAGTGGGGATTGAGTTTATTGCGCAAGCTGGCCAGCTCCGCCACCACCAGCAAGCCCTGGGCCTGGCTCGCGGCCAGTGCCTGCAAACGGCGCGCGTCGCTGGAGCGCACAGAATGAAAAATACTGGCGACCACGCCATACATCATCAGGCTGTACAGGAAGGGCCAGATATAGGCACTCAGGGGGCGGACTTCTTCTATCTCCCTGACATGCACTATCATTTGCATGAAACCACTGACCAGGTAATGCCAGAAAAAACCGAATACCACGGACAACAGGATATGGATGAACACGATACTGACAGGCCGCAAACCCTTGCGCTCTATCAGGCCAGTCAGGGGCCAGATAAAAGCCAGGGTCACGGCTGCTGGCAAGGTATTGATCTCTGAATACATCGCCAGTTGCAGATCGAATTGCCCTTTGGACAGGCCGTCAATCTGTATCGCGAACGCGATCAGTATGGAATATGCTATCCATGCCAGGGTATAAAAAAGCCACATGCGGCGCATTAGCTATCCTTTCCACAAATCTGAGCCATGCATGCAGTATCCGGCAATTCTTGCCGGACAGCTATGGTGATGACACCAAATGAGGAATTAGGGGACTTAGTTGCAAAGCTTGTGTCAATAATTATTCCCTTTCAATCCTTCTCGCGCTCCCAGTATTCCAGCGTCGCTGCCTTGTCATAGCCTTCACCAGCCAGCACCACACTGATACGGTTGCTATCGGGATAAACAATCACGTCATGGGGATTACGCTCGCCTATGACCAGGTAACGGCATACTGCATCGGTATGATTGAACAGGCTGTGACCAACCTTTTGCCCGGCCGGGAATACCATGTAATCACCCGCCTTCATGACATAAATCTGCTCACCCATGCGCAGGGTCAGGCTGCCATCCAGCATCATCAATTGTTCTTCTTCCAGATAATGATAATGATTGGGGCAGGCAAGTTTGCCGGGTGCCAGTTCTTCCAGGCTCACGCCTACGTTTTGACAACCGCCATATTGGCCGAGCTGGCGATAACGTGAACCAAAACTCTGCCCGTGGGAATATTCATCCCAGGGTACATCCTCCACCGCAAAAGGACGGGTTACCCCATCTTCAGTGAGTGCGATTGCTTTTCTTTTCTCTGTCATATCGGTTTCCTGTTAAAAAATCAGGTGACTAAGTTTTATCTGTGTCTATTTTGCCCATTTCCAGCAAGACTTCATGGGCAGAGCGATAGGCATCAATCGCCAGCGGCATGCCGCAATACACGCTGGCATGTAATAGTACTTCTTGTATTTCTTTCATGCTTGCGCCGTTGTTGACAGCACCGCGCACATGACCCTTGATCTCGTGTGCGCGTCCCAGGGCCGTCAACATCGAGAGCGTGATCAGGCTGCGAGTCTTTAAATCCAGACCACCGCGGCACCAGACTGTGCCCCAGGCATTGCGGGTGACAAATTCCTGCAGGGGCGCAGTAAAGGCATCGGTATTGCTGAATGCCTTTTCGACAAAGGCATCTCCCATGACTTGTTTGCGTATGTGCAGGCCATCTTGAAACTGCTGATCTGTTTGCTTATCCATAGGTTTTTCCATTGTTATGGGCTCCGTATTAATTTTCCGTAAAAGGGCATGCTAGCCAGATCAGAATATAGGGTCAAAACAGCAATGCGATTTGTTGTTTTTAGGTAGCAATGCCGTTTTCAGGGGAAAATATGTTAATTTGGAAACTTGTTTGAGAGCAGACTTGTTTTAAGGACATTCTCCCGTTACAGTTCATTACAGAAAACCCGGTATCTTTACCTAAGCCAAGATTTATTTATTCTGCTCTGGGCTTATGATGGATGTAAAACGCAAGCTGCTTATGCAGCGTAGGCATTCACTTATCCTGCAAGACAGGCAAAGCAGCACCATGAAATTTCTGAATCTGAAAGTAATTACGACGGCGGTATCAGTAGCTTTCGCCTTGGGCTTAAGTGTGCCAGCGCTTGCACTGGAAACTGGCAAACCAGCACCGGAATTTACTGCCCAGGGTAGCAAGGGCAATATACAACTGGCTGATTATCGCGGCAAAGTCGTCTATCTGGATTTTTGGGCTTCCTGGTGCGGGCCTTGCAAACAATCCTTTCCGTGGATGAATGCGCTACAAAGCAAATACGGAGCGCAAGGTTTCCAGGTTGTGGCGATCAATCTGGATACCAAGCAGGAAGATGCACTGGAATTCTTGAAATCCACTCCTGGCAATTTTCATATAGCTTATGACCCCAAGGGCCTCATGCCACGCCAGTATGAAATCAAGGGCATGCCCAGCAGCATATTGATAGACAGGGATGGCAAGATACTGTCGCAACATGCGGGCTTTAATGAAGCCAGCAAGGCTAAAATCGAACAGGCCATCGTGGCAAGTCTGGGGAGTAAATGATGAAACAACTCGGCAACTTCAAACATCTGCACAAACTGGCCCTGCTGGGCCTGGTGCTGTCCTGCACAGCCTGCGGCAATATGCAGTTGGTGCAAGCCGTGCAGCCCTGGGAAAAAGGCAAGCTGGCCAAGAAGGAAATGACCTTTGATCATGATGCACTGGAAAACAAATTCGCCGAACATACTTATTCCAGCAAGGAATCTGCCTTTGGTGGCAGTGGTGTCGGTGGCGGCGGTTGTGGTTGCAACTAAACAATAAGCAAGGATAAGGCTCAGGAAAAAAGCATGAAACCAGTCACATCCAGAACACCTGACAATCTGGCCACCACTTTGCTGGCAGCCGCACTGGCCCTGCCCATGATACAGGCTGCCCATGCAGAATCAGCACCGGACAAAGGCGTCATCAGCCTGAAATTACTTGACTATAAAGACAGCCAGCCTGGTGAAGAGCGTGTCAAGGTGCAGGCCAGTGCTCTCAAGATCATGGCACCGCTGTCGGATGAATGGTCAGTCGGTGCGACTTATGTGACGGACAGTATTTCTGGTGCCTCGCCAGCATTTCATAGTTATGGACTGGTCAAGCTCAGGGATTTTCGCCGGGCACTGGATGCTGAAGTCACCCGTTATTTCCCGCACCATACCCTGACCCTGGGTGCCAGCGCATCGAGCGAAGCAGATTATATTTCGCGCGGCATGTCGTTACAGGGCAGCCAGTTTAGTGAAGATAAAAATACCACCTGGACAGCTGGCCTGGGTTTTGCCAATGACACTGTCAGCGCATCCACCGGCAAAGTAAAAGGTGAAAACAAGCAGGTGACCGATGCCTTGCTGGGCCTGACCCAGGTCTTGAGCATGAATGATATCGTGCAGATCAACCTTGGCCTGGCCCATGCCAAAGGTTATTTGTCTGATCCCTACAAAGCTTTTGACAAACGCCCGGATGAGCGCAATAGTTACACCGTGTTAACCCGCTGGAACCATCATTTTGATGCTACAGGTGGCAGTGCGCGCGTCAGCTACCGTTATTTTGGCGATAGCTGGAAGATCAGGTCGCATACCTTCAACCTGGAATATACGCAGCCGTTTGGACAGGGCTGGAGCGTGACGCCGATACTGCGCTTTTACAGCCAGAGCGCCGCCAGTTTTTACGTAGATGCACAGCCAGATATCTATCCGTTTGCCCCCAACCCGCCAGATGGTGCGCAGAATTATTCCGAAGACCAGAGGGTGTCGGCCTATGGCGCACACACTGTGGGTATCAAGCTGGCCAAACAGATAAATGAAGACTGGCAGATCGATGTGAAATTTGAGCAATACCAGCAACGTGCCTCATACCGTTTGTTTGGCAGTGGCAGCCCTGGCTTATTGCCATTTGATGCCAAGACCATACAAGTCGGACTGTCGCGCCAATTTTAGTCATTGAATTTAGTTATTGAGTTCAGGTTTTTATGCAGATTTACCGCATCCCTTTCAAGGCTATGGCCAGTAGCTGTGAGGTCGTCATCGTTGATACCGATGAACAGCTGATGTTTGCCAAGGCACAGGAAGCCATTGCAGAAGTAAGAAGGATAGAGGTCAAGTATTCGCGTTATCGCCCGGACAGCATAGTCTCACGCATCAATAGCCAGGCCGGTGGTGATGCCGTGGCCTGTGATGAAGAAACCGTGGCCCTGTTTGATTATGCCCAGGCCCTGCACCAGGCCAGTGATGGTTTGTTCGATATCACGGCAGGCATCTTGCGCCAGGCCTGGGACTTCAAGAGCCAGCGGGTACCGGCAGCAGATGAATTGCAGGCTTTGTGCCAGCGTATAGGCTGGGCCAAGGTGGAGCGGGCAGGCGACAAACTCAGATTGCCGCTGGCTGGCATGGAAATCGATTTTGGTGGTTTTGGCAAGGAATATGCGGCAGACCGGGCAGCAGCAATATTAGAAGCAGCAGGAGTGACGCATGGCTATGTCAATCTGGGTGGCGACATACGGGTGCTTGGCCCCAAACCCGACGGGCAAGCCTGGGTCATGGGCATACAAGACCCGCGCCAGCAAGACAAGATAGTTGCCAGCATCCCTTTAACGACGGGGGCGCTGGCGACCAGTGGTGATTATGAAAGATATATTGAAGTGGGCGGGCAGCGTTATTGCCATATCCTCAATCCACATACCGGTATGCCGGTCAGCTACTGGCGCAGCATCAGCGTGCTGGCACCATTGGCAGCGCTGGCTGGAAGTTGCACCACGATAGGCATGTTGAAAGAAGCAGATGCACTGGCGTATTTGCAGAAAACCGGTTTACGGTTTCTGGCAATTGATCAACAAGGTAAAGTACACACTCAGGCTGCTGCCTGAACAGAGAATTTAAGGAGTATTTATCATGGCAACAATAGTTGGCGACGACGGCAATAACACCTGGACCGTCATTAATCCTTCGACGTTTACACTCGATGGCAAAGGCGGGATAGATACGCTGAATCTCGGTACTTCCTTGCGTTCTGAATATGCAATCACCCTGGCGGCGGATGGTTCCATCCATGTCGATACGCTCTCAGGTGCCAGTGGCGAATTGCACGCGACCCTGCTGAATATGGAAAGGCTGGTATTTAACAACGGCAAGGATGTGCTTGACCTGCTGAGCTTTTTTGGTGATACCACACCACCTTCGGTGATCAGCTTCAGCCCCGCCACGCTGGCCAATAGTGTGGCGACCAATAGTGATATCGTGCTGACCTTCAGTGAAACGGTGAAGGCAGGTAGCGGCACCATCAGCCTCTTGAATGCGGATGGCAGCGTCGTGGCCAACTACAACATCGCGCAAAGCAGCAATGTCACGATCAACGGCAATACCGTCACCATCAACCCGACCAATGACTTGATTAATGGCAGCACTTACAAACTGTCTATTCCTTCTGGTGCGATCAAGGATGTTGCGGGCAATAACTTCATCGGCACCAGTACTTATTCTTTCACCACGGTGGCAAAGACCGTACCGGGCAGCATCATAGGCACAGCAGCCAATGACACCCTGACAGGTACAGCAAGCAATGACAGTTTCAACGGCCTGGCCGGAAATGACGTCATGAATGGCGGTGCTGGCCTGGATATAGCGCTTTATGCAGGCAAACGTGCTGACTTTAACGTTACCGCCTCAGGTGCCAATTTTACCGTGCAGGATAAAACCGGGGCCGAGGGTACGGATACTGTCAATCAGGTAGAACGTTTGCAATTTGCCGACATGTCCGTAGCGCTGGATATCAATAGCACGGCTGGAGTGGCTTACCGCATTTACCAGGCGGCTTTCAACCGCACGCCGGATCTGGCGGGCCTGGGTTACTGGATAGGGCAGATGGATAAAGGCCAGAGTTTGCGTGATGTTGCCAACAGCTTTGTAGTGTCGGATGAATTCCACCGGCTATATGGCAACAACCCCACCAATGAACAAGTCATCAATGCCTATTACCAGAACGTATTGCACCGCGCACCTGACCAGGCGGGTCTGGACTATTGGCTGGGGCAGTTAGCCACAGGCAAGGATACGATAGCGACAGCGCTGGCTGGTTTTAGTGAAAGTACTGAGAATCAGGCGCAGGTGATTGCCAAGATACAGAACGGCATCGATTTCATCCCGTTTGGTTAGGACCTTTCATACAGATGCTGCGACTTGCAGCATCTGTATGTGGATAACCAGGAATTATCCAGTTAATACATAATAAGTTAACGGTTATACACAGCCTTGATATCCCCGGAAAAATGCGCCAGCAAGTTATTGCGCTTGAGCTTCAGGGTAGGAGTAATCAGGGTGTTTTCCACCGTCCAGGGTTCCAGCGTCAAAATAGCGGCACGCGGTTGTGCATAGTAAGGAAAGTTTTTTGTCAGTGCCTTGATACGCTGCACGACTACTTTCTGAGCCTGTGGCGATTTCAGGCTAGCCGTATCATCGGGGTTCAGGCCCAGCGAGCTGGATAACTCCAGCCAGTACGCACGACTCAGCACAACAGCGCAGGCAATAAATGGAGAGTTCTCGCCAAAAGCATAAGCCTGCTCGAACACTACGTCATTCATGATCGCCAGCTCCAGGTCAACCGGAGCGATTTTTTCACCTGTCGAGGTGACGATAATTTCTTTCACACGTCCGAGAATACGTACACGGCCATCAACGATAGATGCCTGGTCACCCGTGCGCAGCCAGCCATCGATAAAAGTCTTGACGGTATCTTCTTCGCGCTTCCAGTAACCACGCATGACATTCGGGCCACGTACCTGCAATTCTGCATTCTCGCCTATGCGTACTTCTACATTTTCAACAGCGCGACCGACGGTGGCAGGGTCATTATCATCCGGCGCATTAAAGGAAACCACAGGCGCTGTCTCAGTCATGCCATAGCCCTGCACAATGGGTATGCCCAGGCCCAGGAAGCATTGCGAAATTGTCTGCGACAAAGCCGCACCGCCGCTGACGGCCACCCGCAAACGGCCACCAAACTGGTTCTTGAGTTTGCTGGCAATCAGCGGTTCCAGCACCAGCCAGCGCAAACCGTCTAGCAAGGCTGTCATGCCATCACCCTTGAGCAAGCCCTGTTCACGGCTGAAACGACGCCAGCCCGTGGCAATCGCCAGATTGAACAAATTCGCCTGGAGTTTTGACGCTGACAGCTTGGTCTGGATCACGCCATACACACGCTCATAAATACGCGGCACAGAAATCAAGATCGTTGGCCGCACTTCCAGCAAGTCTTGCGGCAATTGCTTGACCGAGCGCGAGAAGGCAACGCAGGCACCTGCCGCCACCGGCAGGTAATAACCGGCAGTGCGCTCAAAGGTATGCGACAAGGGCAGGAAAGATAAAAACACATCGCTGATGACAGGTGACACCCTGTGGACAACTGCCTTGACATTCGACACCACATTGGTATGCGTCAGCATGACACCCTTGGGTTTGCCAGTGGTACCTGAAGTGTAGACCAGCGCCGCCAGATCATCGGCTACCGGAGCTTTTACAGCGGGTTGCAGATGTGCTGCGCCGGCCAGCCATTCATCGATTTGCATGACAGCGACTCTGGCTGGCAAAGCTGCAGCCTCCTGCGTTTTTTCCAGCACTTTTTCTAACACAACAATCTGGCGCAAGGCGGGTAATTCCAGACCCACATCGGCAATTTCTTTCCACTGCTTGTCTGTCGCTGCGATTAAAAAAGCGGCGTCGCTGTCACTGAGGATGTAGGCAATACTGGCCGGGTTATCCAGCGCATGCATGGGAACCGGCACAAAACCGCAGGCCTGCACCGCCTGATCCATGCAAACTGCATGCAAGCCGTTAGGCAGCAGTATGGCAACACGCGAACCGTGTTCCAGCGCCAACGGTGACAAGCCTTTGATAAAGCCCTGCATGCGTTCTCGCGTCTGTTGCCATGAATAAGATATCCACAAGCCCTGGACATCATCAAATTGCCGGTAGGCTTCTGCATCAGGGGTTTGTGCTACCCGCCAGGCAAATAATTCTGCCAGGGTTTGCACTGTGGATAAGTCTGGGGATATGGTTGTTTGCGCAGAGATAGACATGAAATACTGAAGAAATTGAGCGAGCTAGCGGCAAGTCTCCACCGGCCCCGGCAAGGACATTAATTTTTCGAATTTAGACGAAAATGCCTGCTAAAAGCGACATTATGCAACAAATTGGAAAAGGGATTATTGCGGGAGCACAAAAGGCTGGATTCAATAAG
Source organism: Burkholderiales bacterium (assembly GCA_016200895.1). Lineage (GTDB taxonomy): Bacteria > Pseudomonadota > Gammaproteobacteria > Burkholderiales > Burkholderiaceae_D > Undibacterium. The sequence continues at coordinate 215 of JACQDX010000079.1, read as the reverse complement.
CATCGCTTCCTCATCAAAGAAATATCCTTAACTCTGATTCTGCCAGTAGGGTGCACCGTGCGCACCAACTGTTTGAACCACGAAAGAGAAAACCGGTGCGCACGGCGCATACATGGACGCCCCCCATTTGCAAGAGCATTTTCAAATTAAACCTGACATAGTCGATTGCAGCCATACATTCGGTCTTTATTGCAGCCGCTTGATGACTGCTGACG
>JACQDX010000078.1 GCA_016200895.1 Burkholderiales bacterium | reverse complement strand
GTCTATGCCACCCTGGGCTACTACGGCCTGACAGGTAAAAACGTCGCCAAGAACACCGAAGCAGAAGTTGGTGTAGGAGCCTACTGGCGCGCCTACAAAACCAATGACTTCAGCTTCACCACCGGCTTAGGACTCACCTCCTTCTTCTACAACAAAAACCTGCGTTACTTCACCTATGGGCATGGCGGCTACTTCAGTCCCAAATCCTATGTCGCGCTCGGTATCCCGCTCGAAATTGCAGGACGCAAAGGCAAGTTCTCCTACCAGCTCGCCACCTCGCTCGGTGTCCAGCACTTCCGCGAACTGTCAGCCCTGTATTATCCCAATTCAGCAGCAGACCAGGCAGAGCTCGAACAATTTGCCGCAGCCAACCCCACCATCAACATCCAGACCAGCTACCCTGGCCAGACCAGGACAGCGTTTGCGTTTAAAGTGGGAGGAGCCGCAGAATACCAGCTGAGCCCGCACTTATTCCTGGGTGGTAAGATCAGCGCAGACAATTCAGGAGATTTCAATGACACCTCGGCGGCGTTATACCTGCGCTATAGCTTTGAGCCGCGCAAGCCGCCTGTGACATTCCCGCCTGTCGCGCCTAAGGCTTATTACCAAGGTAATTAGGCAGTAAAGCTGTTAATACAAAAAAACCGCTCAAATCTTCCAGATCGAGCGGTTTTTTTATTGGATTTACAATAGATTTACAATTCCTGCTACACATACACTTCCTATTTAGCTTGGCTTACTTCAAAATGCTGGTGAAGTGAGTGTTTGTTTATAAGACATCGCTAGCAAATACGCTCACCAGTTAAGAAGTGAAAAGGGGACATGAATGACTTTTAAGAAGAAAGCGCTGGTACTGGCGCTTTTGACGGCATATCTGGAAAGCGGGGCGGCTCTCGCTAATTCCCCTTTGACGCAACAATTGAAAGAACAGGCGCAATTCTGGGCACAGCGTGGCAAGGATGAAAATGCTGCTGACGCCTGGCGCAAAGTATTGAAAATAGAACCATCCAATGCCGACGCCTTGCTGGCGCTGGTTTTATTCGAGGCCAAGGCCGGTAATACCGCACAGGCGAAGTCTTATTATTCCAAACTGCGCGGTTCGCAAGCAACGATCACCCAACTGCGCACAGCTGAAAATGCCGTTCTGCAGGGAGGCAGTAGTAGCGGCGGACAATTGGAAGAAGCACGCAAATTGGCAAAGCAAGGCGATGCCGACAGTGCAGTAGAAGCCTATAAGCAAATGGGCGACCCGTCCAAACTCAAGGGCGATGCTGCATTTGAATATTTTCAGGTATTGGCAGGCACCAAGGCGGGCTATCCCGATGCCAAACGTGGTCTGGAAAAACTGCAAAAAGAAAATCCAGGGAATACTCGCTATGCATTGGCGTACGCACAGGTGTTGACCTATCGTGAACCAACGCGTCTCGAAGGCATGGCAGCACTGGAGCAATTGACTGTCAAAGCCGATGTGGGCAAGCAAGCCGGTGATTCATGGCGTCAGGCTTTGAGCTGGATGGGTGTCAAGAATGAAAATGCCAAACACTTCCGCCGTTATCTCGATAAATTCCCGAATGATCAAGTCATCAGCGAACGTCTTGCCAGTTTAAGTCACCCGGCAGCACCGGTAGTGCCAGAAGAAAAATCCAGCCCGGCCAAGGTCATGGCTGCAGCCAAACAAAGTACAGCAGTACAGGCTACTGCTGAAAGCAAACAAAAAATAGAAGCTGCACCGAAACCTGAAGTTGTAGCCAGGGCCGAATCTAAGCCAGAATCCAAAGCTGAACATAAGGCTGAACCCAAGGCTGAATCCAAAACCAGCAATAAGGGCGAGATACAGGCAAAGTCAGGGAATGAAGCACCAGAAAAAGCAAGAATTGCTGCATTCAAGGCACTTGACGACAATGATCTGAAAACAGCAGAGGCTGCTTTTCAGGCTTTGATCAAATCGCATCCCAAAGACTCTGCCGGTTACGGAGGCATGGGCCTGGTAAAAATGCGCCAGGATGAATTTGTAGAGTCGCGCACGCTCTTGCAAAAAGCGGTGGAATTGTCACCCGCCAATCGCAAGGACCAATGGAAGCCAGCCTTTGACCGTGCCAATTACTGGGGCTTGATCGCAGACGCACGTAGCGCATTTGAAGACAGCAATAGCAGCAAAGGCATTGCCTTGCTGCGCAAAGCAGTGGAAATGGACCCCAAGGAAGCGGTCGGCATATTGCAGCTGGGTGACGCCTTGCTGGCAGAAAATGATGTGGCCGGTGCTGAAGCAAATTTCCGTCTGGTATTGCGTGACGATAAAAAAAACCAGGGGGCACTCGACAGTTTGATAGGTCTGTTGGCTCTGCAGAAGCGCATCAAGGATCTGGAAGAGTTAAGCGCCTATATGTCGCCACGCCAGATGACGGTATTGTCAGAGCTCAAGGCAACACAGTTATGGGACAAGGCCAAGGCGGCAGAAGCAGCGGGTAATATCGCTGTGGCGCAAGCCAATCTGGAAGATGCGGTGCTGATCACGCCTGACAACCCCTGGTTGCGCATGGCTTTGGCAAAAATTTATCTGGGTCAGAATGCCCCAGGCGCAGCGCGTGCCCTCATGGATGCCATCGCCAATGTAGAAAACCCCCAGGCAGAAGCGCTGTATGCCAGCGCCTTGCTGAGCGCCATGCAGCAATTATGGTGGGAAGGCTTGATGACACTGGAGCGCCTGCCTGCTGCGGCAAGAAAACCGGAAATGTTCGAGCTGCAAAAGCGGCTCTGGACCAGGGTGCAGGTCGATCGCCTGAATGTCTTTGTCAATCGCGGTGATGCCGCAAGAGCGCGCGAATTGCTGGGCGTTATAGAAAACGCAGCAGGTAATGATGCGGAATTTGTAGGCATCATCGCTGCCTTCCACATGAAGGTGGGTGATCCTGCGCATGGCCTGGCATTGGTCAAGCGTGCAGTAGAAAGCACACCTAATCCTCAGGCGGGTTTGTTGCTGCAATATGGCATGGCTTTGTTGCGTGCAAATCAGGAAGCTGAAGTGCTGGCAGTCATGCGCAAGGTTACCGATATGCCCAAGTTGACGGCAGAAGAAATCACTGATTACAAAGACTTGCAGCGCATAGTCTCGATGCGTTATTCCGAGCGCGCGCGCGAAGCAGGTGACTATGCCAGCGCATTTAATTTTATCCAGCCCATGTTGATGGCTGACCCTGAAGACAATTTATTATTGCTGGCTTTGGCACGCATCTATTCATCATCAGGCGATACCGATTCTGCCAAGGATTTATATCAACGTGTATTACAGTCAGAACCAGATAATCCAGAAGTATTGCAGGGTCTGGTTTACGCCGCCATACAGGTCAAGGACTTTGACACAGCAGAGCAACACCTGGGAACGCTGATGCAACAGCAGCCAGCTAATCCGCGCTTTATTTCCCTGGCCGGGAACCTGGCACGTGCGCGCGGCAATACCAGTAAGGCTCTTGAATACTTCAGGCAGGCCCTGGCGCTGGAACAGGCGCAAAGGCCGGGTACTGATATGGGGACAAATGGCATACGCCTGGTCGCGCAAGCGCAGCCAGGCAATGTCAATGAATTCAGCGTCAATCCCTTTGCTGACCGTAGCGGCAGAACACAAACAGCAGTCGCATCATATGCCGCACCTGCGCCGCAAATGGTGACACCAAATTCCAAGAGCGCCATTTTTGCTCCGGTAGGTGTGCCTTTGCAGGCGGCACAGCCGCAGTATGCTCAACCGCAATACGCGCAGACGCCTCAGCCAACACAAGTTTCGCCGCAGTACGTGATACCGCAATTGCCAGCTACAACCATGGCGGCTGCACAAACTCGTGCAACGAATCCGGTGGTAGTTGCGCCAGCAGCTATGGCGACTATTCCGCAACTGCCTGCCAGTGCACTCAATAACAAAGCGCCTTTACCTTTAACGCAGCAAGCCTATGCAAGCAATGCAGTACCTGCGGTAGTGCAGGGTGGTTCCAGCGGTAATGTCAGCAGTGGGACAGGGGCCGCTACTGTATATCAGATTCCACCGGCAAATCTGAGCCGTAGTCCGTTGACTCAAGCGGCACCTGTACAAGCTAATCCGTTGCAAAATCAGACTACGCCCAGCAAAGCCAGGCCAGCCAAGGCTGCGAATATGAGCGCCGAAGAAGCAGCTTTGTTGAAAGAAATCGACTCCATCAACGAACTCAAGCGCACAGAAGTATCGATAGAAGTTGCGACCAGGGCGCGCAGTGGAGAAAAAGGCCTGTCCGCCTTGACCGATATAGAAATCCCGATCGAACGTGGTAGAACGCGCCAGATACGGCAAAGTGCCGTTCACCACCATCGCCCGCCAGCAAGGTTTATCCAACGTCGCCACACTCGATGAAGAAGCCAAAGGCGTCGCCCTCAACCTCAGCTACGAAATAGCTGGCGTCAGAGCAGACCTAGGCTCCAGCCCCATAGGCTTCCCCGTCCAAAATGTTGTCGGTGGACTGCGCTGGAGTGGCAGTGATGATGGTGCCAGCTTAGGCATAGAAATCGCGCGCCGCTCAGTTACAGATAGTTATCTCTCCTATGCCGGAGCCAAAGACAGCCTTTACGGACTCACCTGGGGTGGTATTACCCGTACCGGCGTCAAGATCGACACCTCCTACGATGGCGAAGACGGCGGCGTCTATGCCACCCTGGGCTACCGGCGGCGTCTATGCCACCCTGGGCTACTACGGCCTGACAGGTAAAAACGTCGCCAAGAACACCGAAGCAGAAGTTGGTGTAGGAGCCTACTGGCGCGCCTACAAAACCAATGACTTCAGCTTCACGACCGGGCTGGGTCTGACCTCCTTCTTCTACAACAAAAACCTGCGTTACTTCACTTATGGACATGGTGGCTACTTCAGCCCCAAATCCTATGTTGCGCTTGGTATTCCACTAGAGATAGCAGGACGCAAAGGCAGATTCTCCTACCAGCTCGCCACCTCGCTCGGTGTCCAGCACTTCCGCGAACTGTCAGCCCTGTATTATCCCAATTCAGCAGCAGACCAGGCAGAGCTCGAACACTTTGCCGCAGCCAACCCCACCATCAACATCCAGACCAGCTACCCTGGCCAGACCAGGACAGCGTTTGCGTTTAAAGTGGG
>JACQDX010000080.1 GCA_016200895.1 Burkholderiales bacterium | reverse complement strand
GTTTCAGAACTGCTTTGTCAAAGTCAAAGAATGCGTCAGCTGCGAACGTTACTTTTTCAGAAGTAGGTGCAGGTGGAACAACCGGTTTTGGTGGTTCAACTGGAGCAACAGCTGGTGCTGGTGCTGGTGGTGCTGGTGGAGCTGGTTGTACCAAAGGTGCATCGCAACCTGGAACTGCGTCAGCAGGAGTCCAGTAGCCAGTACGCCAGCACAGACCAAATGGGTCACGTGCAATTACACCGCGACCATCTTGTACATAGGCGCTGTGTGGCTTGTTAGCCATAATGTCTTGCTGTGCGGAAGCAGAAAAGGATGCTACTGCGGACGCTGCGATAACGAGCTTGACTAAATTTTTCATATTTCTCCTCTCGGGTGAGATTATTACCGCAGATGAACTGCGCAAATTACTGCATAAAACCAGATATTAACACGGCGATGATGACATTACTATTTCGTCAAACATCATCACAGCCATAAATCAACATTCGTTCTATTTTGCCATAATCATCCATATAAAGATGAAAATTGTTAAAACGACAAAGTTACAGTTCGTTAAATATGTCGTATTTTGACAACGAAATGCATGGTTTGGCAAGCTAATATCAATTCCGGAGCAGAAATGTTTTGTTTTTGATCATAAATTAGACTGGTTTTCTCCGATGAAATTATTTGGCTAAACCGCGTCCTTCGATGACGATGCGCCTGTTTGGTGCAAGGCATTCTGCCAGTTTTGCTTTCGGCAATTTATCGTCACATGCCTTGATTTGTTGGGTTTTACCCATGCCCATGGTATCCATAGGGGCATTCAGACCCTTGCTGCCAAGGTAGGCGACCACGGCGTCAGCATTCTTTTCTGATAATTTCTGGGTTTGCGCATGGCTGCCTATCAGGTCGGTATGACCACTCACGACGATCAGGTCAACTTTGGTGCAATTTGCCAGTTTGCTCATAACTTCATTGTCGATACGCTCTTTGCCCTTGCTATTAAGTATGGATAATTGTACAGATTTCTTGTGCTCAAAAATTTCATCGCTTTGCAGGGTGAGGGCAAAGTCACAACGCTTGGGTGGTGCTGGCGGGACAGGTGCTATGGCCGGAGCGGGAGGAGTCATTGGTGCGGCAGCAGGGGCCGGAACTTCTGCAGTTTGCGCTGCCGATGCTGCTACGCTGGCCTGGGCGAGAGCTATGGAAGCGGGCAGGGCAAATGCTGCGAGCACACAAAGTGCTGTCAATTTTTTTAACATGGTTGTCTCCGTGGGATGTCGATTATTTTGTCAGGTGTTTTTTATTATGTTTTTGATTAAATCATATAAATTTGTGCAAAGGCTGTCATTTGAATGACAGTGTTGCATGCTGATAGTTGGCTATTTTGCAGACTATTGACTGTGTTTAGCCGACTTAATTGCTATAAATGGAATTCAGCGGGGGAGGCATGTTAGAATCAAGAGTTAAACGTCAGTCTTTAGCAGTCTCTTTAGCAATCTTAAAAAGACGTTATTAAAGACGTTATTAATTAACCAAGCTCTAATTCGCCGGCCGCCAATGGATCAATTCGCAAAAGAAACACTCCCGATTTCCCTTGAAGAAGAAATGCGCAAAAGCTATCTCGATTACGCGATGAGCGTTATCGTAGGTCGCGCTTTGCCGGATGTGCGTGATGGCTTAAAGCCTGTGCATCGTCGCGTATTGTTCGCGATGCACGAAATGAACAATGTTTATAACCGTCCCTTCGTCAAATGTGCGCGTGTGGTGGGTGAAGTCATGGGTAAGTACCATCCCCATGGCGATGCCTCCATTTACGACACGCTGGTGCGTATGGCGCAAGACTTTTCCCTGCGTTATACCCTGGTTGATGGCCAGGGTAACTTCGGCTCCATCGACGGCGACAATGCTGCTGCGATGCGTTACACCGAGTGTCGCCTGGACAAGATTGCCAATGAAATCCTGGCGGATATCGAAAAAGAAACCGTCGATTTCGTCCCCAACTACGACGGTAAGGAAAGAGAACCTTCAGTTCTGCCTACCCGCATCCCGAATCTGCTGATCAATGGCGCATCCGGTATTGCGGTGGGTATGGCGACGAATATCCCGCCACACAATATTACCGAGATTATCAACGGTGCCCTGCATGTCTTGCGCAATAGTGATTGCACGATCGATGAGTTGATCGAGATCATCCCTGCGCCAGATTTTCCTACCGGCGGCATTATCTATGGTGTGTCTGGTGTGCGCGATGGCTACCGCACTGGCCGTGGCCGCGTGGTCATGCGCGCCAAGACGCACTTTGAAGAATACGGCAAAGAAAACCGCACAGCACTGATCGTTGACGAGTTGCCGTACCAGGTCAATAAAAAATCCCTGCTGGAACGTATCGCTGAACTGGTACGTGACAAAAAGCTCGATGGTATTTCTGATATCCGTGATGAATCCGATAAATCGGGTATGCGCGTGGTTATCGAACTCAAACGCGGTGAAGTGCCTGACGTGGTACTGAACAATCTGTACAAGCAAACGCAGTTGCAAGACACCTTCGGCATGAACATGGTGGCGCTGGTGAATGGCCAGCCTAAATTGCTGAACCTGAAGGAGATGCTGTCCTGCTTCTTGTCGCACCGCCGTGAAGTAGTAACACGCCGCACCCTGTTTGAACTGCGCAAGGCGCGTGAGCGTGGTCATGTGTTGGAAGGTCTGGCCGTTGCACTGGCGAATATTGATGACTTTATCGCCATCATTCGCGCCGCGCCTACGCCACCGATCGCGAAACAGGAATTGATGACCCGTGCCTGGGATAGTTCCATGGTGCGCGAGATGCTGACGCGTACTGCGGCTGACAATTCTGCAGGCATCGACGCTTTCCGTCCTGAGAATTTGCCAAAACATTACGGCATACAGCCTGATGGCCTGTATAAATTGTCTGACGACCAGGCGCAAGAAATCCTGCAAATGCGTTTGCAACGCCTGACTGGTCTGGAACAAGACAAGATCGTCAATGAGTACAAAGACGTCATTGCCGAGATAGCCGATTTGCTGGACATCTTGTCCAAGCCAGAGCGCGTCACCGTCATCATCACTGATGAACTGACTCTGGCCCGCAATGAATACGGTGAAGGCAATAAAGACGTACGCCGTTCAGAAATAACCCATAACGCCACAGACCTGGGTACAGAAGACCTGATTACGCCGCAAGACATGGTCGTGACCCTGTCGCACACTGGTTATATGAAATCGCAACCCTTGTCTGAATACCGTGCGCAAAAACGCGGTGGCCGTGGCAAGCAGGCGACAGCGACCAAGGATGATGACTGGATAGAACAACTCTTCGTGGCCAATACCCATGACTACATCCTGTGCTTCAGTAACCGTGGCCGCATGTACTGGCTCAAAGTATGGGAAGTGCCACAAGGTTCACGTACTTCACGCGGCAAGCCGATTGTGAACATGTTCCCATTGCAGGAAGGTGAAAAAATCACGGTCATCCTGCCTTTGTCTGGCGACAACCGTACTTTCCCTGAAGACCATTATGTCTTTATGTCCACCAGCCTGGGCACGGTCAAGAAAACACCTTTGACTGACTTCAGCAATCCACGTAAAGCAGGCATTATTGCGGTTGATCTGGATGAAGGCGATTTCCTCATCGGTGCTGCGCTGACCGATGGCAAGCATGACGTCATGCTGTTCTCTGATTCCGGCAAGGCTGTACGCTTTGATGAAAACGATGTCCGTCCTATGGGCCGTACTGCCCGTGGCGTACGTGGTATGAACCTCGACGAAGGCCAGCAAGTCATTGCATTGCTGGTGGCTGAAAATGAACAGCAATCTGTCTTGACGGCGACTGAAAACGGCTTCGGCAAACGTACACCTATCACTGAATACACTCGTCATGGCCGTGGTACCAAGGGCATGATCGCGATTCAGACATCCGAGCGTAACGGCAAGGTTGTGGCTGCTACTCTGGTCGAAACCACAGATGAAATCATGCTGATCACTACCGGTGGCATCCTGATCCGTACCCGCGTTTCCGAAATCCGCGAAATGGGCCGCGCAACCCAGGGCGTGACCCTGATTGCAGTGGAAGATGGTACTAAATTGTCTGGCCTGCAACGTATCGTGGAAACCGATGCTGACGTAGATGCCGCATTGGAAGCAGGCGAAGTTGCTGATGCCGGTGCTGATACAGGCACAAATGAGGCGGAAGGCAACGCACCAGAAGCCGACGCAGCGGAGTAAAACATCATGACGACGATCTACAATTTCTCTGCAGGCCCGGCAGTATTGCCGAAAGAGGTATTACAGCAAGCCGCTGCCGAAATGCTGGACTGGCATGGCAGTGGCATGTCCGTCATGGAAATGAGCCATCGCGGGCCTGAATTCATGTCCATCCTTGCTGCCGCGCAAAGTGATTTGCGCGAGCTGCTGGCAGTGCCGGACAATTATAAAATTCTGTTCCTGCAAGGTGGTGGCCTGGGCGAAAACGCTATCGTTCCTATGAATCTGATGGGGCGCAAGCCACAGCCCGCAACGGCAGATTTTGTGCATACTGGTTCCTGGACTGGCAAGTCCATCATGGAAGCAAAAAAATATGGCAATGTGAACATAGCTGCTTCTGGTGAAGCCAGCGGCTACACTACTGTGCCGCCACGCGATAGCTGGAAATTGACGCATGGTGCCGCTTATGTGCATCTATGTACCAATGAAACCATCGATGGTATCGAGTATCAATTTGCACCTGATGTAGCAGCAGAAACGGGTGATGCGCCCATCGTGGCCGACATGTCTTCGCACATCTTGTCGCGCGTAATTGATGTCTCCAAATATGGCGTCATCTTTGGTGGTGCGCAAAAAAATATAGGTCCGGCAGGTTTGACCATCGTCATCGTGCGTGAAGATTTGCTCGGCCATGCCTTGCCCATCTGCCCGTCAGCTTTTGACTGGAAAATCGTTGCCGACAATGATTCCATGTACAACACTCCGCCAACCTATGCGATTTATATTGCAGGCCTGGTGTTCCAATGGCTGAAGCAGCAGGGTGGTGTGGCGGCGATGGAGCAAAAGAATATTGCCAAGTCCAGCTTGCTGTATGAGTACCTGGATTCCACAGATTTTTATGAAAACCGGGTAGAGAAAGCTAGCCGTTCGCGTATGAACGTACCTTTCTATCTGAAAGATGAAAGCCTGAATACGGCATTTCTGGCAGAAGCCAAGGCAAATGGCCTGTTGCAATTGAGAGGTCATAAATCAGTAGGCGGCATGCGTGCCTCGATTTATAACGCCATGCCGATGGCAGGCGTACAGACTTTGGTCAGCTTTATGCAAGAGTTTGCCCGCAAACATACGTAAGTACTTAAGCCAGGGGCTTAAGCACATGGCGTCTGTTTTGTTTACACTATAGACATACGCCGCTAATTATTTCCATCATCAGCCCTTTCTGAGCATGGTACTCACCATCACCTGGAAACCGTGGCGCTGATGAACCGGGCCAAAAGCCTGGCGAAAAAAGCATATCCGGCATAGCAGCCATGCGCTACAGTATTGCTGCCTGCCCACACCCTATCAAACACGGTTTTTAGGTCATTATGAGCGACAATAAATTACTCCCCCTGCGCATCAAGATCGATGCCATTGATGCACAAATCCTGGATTTGCTGAACCAGCGCGCCCGCGTGGCCGAAGAAGTTGGCCATGTCAAAGCAGAAACCAATGCCCCGGTATTTCGCCCTGAACGCGAAGCACAAGTCTTGCGTGGGGTGGCTGAGCGCAATCCTGGCCCTTTGCTTAGCGACGACATACAACTGATCTTCCGCGAAATCATGTCGGCATGTCGTGCGCTTGAACGCCGCGTGGTCGTGGCTTTCCTGGGGCCGGTCGGCACCTTCAGTGAGCAAGCTGTTTACAAGCAGTTTGGTCATGCTATCCAGCCTCTGCCTTGCGTGTCCATCGATGAAGTTTTTCGTGCGACTGAAGCAGGTACGGCAGATTTTGGTGTCGTGCCTATCGAGAATTCATCAGAAGGCGCGATCAACCGCACCCTTGACTTGCTCTTGCAAACCAGCCTCGCCATCAGTGGCGAGCTGGCGATACCTGTGCAGCATAGCCTGATGAGCAAGTCTGGCAATATGGAAGGCGTCAGCCGCATCTGCGCCCATTCGCAAGCTTTGGCACAATGTCAGGCCTGGCTGAACCAGCATTTTCCCCATGTTGAAAGACATGCCGTGGCATCAAATGCAGAGGCAGCGCGCATGGCCAGCGGTGACTATACCGTGGCGGCGATTGCCAGTGAAATTGCCGGTCATCAGTACAACCTGGGCATCGTCTCTGCACATATACAGGATGATCCTCATAACCGCACCCGTTTTGCCGTCATTGGCCGTTTGCGTACTACGCCTAGCGGCAAGGACCAGACTTCCATCGTGCTGGCGACGCCCAACAAGGCGGGCGCTGTCTACAACCTGCTGGCCCCGCTGGAAAAACACGGCGTCTCGATGACGCGTTTTGAGTCACGTCCTGCAAGGACTGGCAATTGGGAATATTATTTCTATGTAGACGTAGAAGGCCATGTCATGGACGCCAAGGTAGAAGCTGCCATGGCTGAGCTCAATGACAAGGCGGCCTTCTTCAAGGTGCTGGGTTCTTACCCTTGTACGGTGTGAGCGCCTGATGCAAAAAGCATTTCAACGCATAGCGATTTTTGGCGTAGGTTTGATCGGTGGTTCGTTTGCCCTGGCTTTGAAAAAAGCAGGAGTAGCTGAGCAGATAGTTGGGGTAGGGCGCAGCCAGGCTTCGCTGGAAAAAGCGCAGCAACTGGGCATCATTGATGAAATAGCCTTGAATGCCGGGCAGGCATTGCGCAATTGTGACTTGGTACTGATAGCCGCCCCTGTGGCGCAAACCGGCGCAATATTGAAGGCGATTTATCCTCACTTACAGCCAGGGACTATTGTTACTGATGCAGGTAGTACCAAGGCCGATGTGGTGGCAGCGGCACGCGCCAGCCTGGGTGAAAAGATAGGGCAATTTGTACCTGCACATCCGATCGCCGGGCGTGAATTGAATGGGCCTGAGGCAGCACTGGTGGATTTGTATGTCGGCAAAAAAGCCGTCATCACTCGCCTGCCAGAAAATAGCGATGCTGATGTGGCGAGAGTCGCGTGGGCATGGCAGCAATGTGGTGCCATCATCCATCATCTGGAGCCTGCTGCGCATGATGGCGTATTTGCCGCAGTCAGCCATTTGCCGCATTTGCTGGCGTATGCCCTGGTCGATGATATCGCCCGCAAGCCGCATGCGGATACCTTGTTCCAGTATGCAGCCAGCGGCTTCAGGGACTTTACCCGCATCGCTGGTTCATCACCAGAAATGTGGCGTGACATCAGCCTGGCGAACCGGGCTGCGATGTTGCAGGAACTGGATTCTTACACCGCCAGATTGTCTATCTTGCGCCAGCATTTGGTTAATGCCGACAGTGACGGCATAGAAGGTATTTACGCCAACGCCCAGCGTGCGCGCCATAACTGGGTCAGCGCTATTGAGGCAGCCGAGAAACAGCAGCGTGAAGGTGGGGATTGATAACGCTTTTGCGTTGCTCCCGCCCTCAAATTAGCTCAGATCAGAATTGAATAAGACCATGACACAAGCAAGCAAACATTATCCGCATTACCTCGATCTGCAACCTGTCATGCAGGTGCAGGGCACAGTCAAATTGCCGGGCTCCAAAAGCATTTCCAACCGTACATTGTTGCTGGCGGCACTGGCAGAAGGCAAGACCCAGATCATGGATTTGCTGGCATCCGATGACACCCTGGTCATGCTGAACGCCTTGACCCAGTTGGGCGTGCACTGGGAGCAGGATGGCGATAGCCAGAATTACATGGTAGAGGGCGTCAAGGGACATTTTCCCAAGCACCAGGCTGATCTGTTCATGGGCAATGCTGGTACTGCGATACGCCCGCTGGTTGGTGCATTGGCAGTGTTGGGGGGGGATTACACTATCCACGGCGTGCACCGCATGCATGAACGTCCGATTGGTGATCTGGTTGATGCATTGAATGAAGCCGGCGCGCAAATTGAATATACCGGCAACCCTGGCTACCCGCCCTTGCACATACGCCGTGGTCATATCCATGCCCAGCGTTTGCAAGTCAAAGGCAATGTATCGAGTCAATTCTTGACTGCCTTGCTGATGGCTGCACCTTTGATGGCGCGTGAGCATGATGTGACGATAGAGGTGATAGGCGAACTGATATCCAAGCCCTATATAGAAATCACCCTGAACCTCATGCAAAAATTCGGCGTGATGGTAGAGCGTGATGGCTGGCAGGCATTCACTGTCACCAAGGGCCAGCATTATGTGTCACCTGGCGTTATCCATGTCGAAGGTGATGCTTCTTCAGCATCCTATTTCCTGGCGGCAGGTGCCATCGCTGGCGGCCCTATCCGGGTAGAAGGCGTAGGCAAGGCCAGCATACAGGGCGATGTTCGTTTTGCCGAGGCGCTGGAAAAGATGGGCGCAACAATTACCCGTGGCGACAACTGGATAGAAGCCAGCTCGAATGGTGTTTTGCAAGCCATAGATATGGACTTTAACCATATTCCAGATGCTGCCATGACAATTGCGGTCGCTGCCCTGTACGCCAATGGCACCACGACCCTGCGCAATATTGCCAGCTGGCGCGTCAAGGAAACTGATCGCCTGTCTGCCATGGCAACAGAATTGCGCAAACTGGGCGCAACAGTGGAAGAGGGCGCAGATTATATGAAGGTCACACCGCCCGAGCATATATTGCCTGCAACTATAGATACTTACGATGATCACCGCATGGCAATGTGCTTCTCTTTAGCCAGTCTCGATGGTCGTGCCCGCAGGGGTGCTACTATGCGCATCAATGATCCAAAATGCGTGGCCAAGACTTTCCCTGATTATTTTGAAGTCTTTGCCAAGATTAATCACAAAGATTTGTTTTAAAGGTTTTTATAGTTATCTATGACTGTACCAAGTCCTGTTATCACGATAGACGGCCCTACCGCATCCGGTAAGGGCACGGTGGCACACAGGGTGGCCAAACATCTGGGTTTTCATTACCTTGATTCTGGTGCCCTGTACCGCCTGACTGCCCTGATGGCTACCCGCCATGGCATCGCGCTTGATGATGAAGCTGCCATTGCCACTATGGCAAGAACCCTGCCTTGCCGTTTTGTCCACGGACATGTTTTTCTTGAAGATGCTGACGTTACTGATGCCGTACGGGCGGAAGAAGTCGGCGTGGCAGCTTCCCGTATTGCTGTTTTGCCAGCAGTGCGCCAGGCGCTGGTTGATTTGCAGGTGGCTTTTCGCTATACGCCCGGCCTGGTGGCTGACGGGCGCGATATGGGAACAGTCATCTTTCCTGATGCTAGTTTAAAAGTTTTCTTAACAGCAAGTGCCGAGGCGCGCGCAAGCCGTCGATATAAGCAATTGATTGAAAAGGGAATTTCTGCTAATATGGAAAACTTGGTAAAAGATTTGATGGAGCGTGATGCGAGAGATAGTGCCCGCACCACAGCACCGCTCAAGCCCGCGCCAGACGCGATCATCCTGGATACATCTGAATTAACCGCTGAAGAAGCTGTCAATAAAGTGTTGGTCTGGTATGCGCAAACACAGACAAACAACGCCGTATAGGTAGCTTAGGTAATAAGTAGCTGGTGAAGTCTGCATGTGTCGTTTCAAGTGCCTTTATTGACGCAAGGTTAATAAGGGGATGTTCAACCTAACCCGGTTAATAGTGTCTTTTGCACCGTTCCGGCTAACTTGTAAATACTATGTCTACTGTTTTTATGTCCCAAGATTTCGCAACCGGTGCAGATAGCTTCGCAGCTTTGTTCGAAGAATCCCTGTCACGTCAGGATATGCGTTCCGGTGAAGTGATTTCTGCTGAAGTCGTCCGTATCGACCACAACTTCGTGATCGTTAACGCTGGCTTGAAGTCTGAAGCCTTTATCCCTGTTGAAGAATTTAAAAACGACCAGGGCGACCTGGAAGTTAATATCGGCGATTTCGTTTCCGTAGCGATTGATTCGCTGGAAAACGGTTTCGGCGACACAATTTTGTCCCGTGACAAAGCTAAACGTCTGGCCTCCTGGCTCGCGCTGGAAAAAGCGCTGGAGTCTGGCGAGATCGTTACTGGTACAGTAAATGGCAAAGTCAAAGGTGGTCTGACTGTTCTGACGAACGGCATCCGCGCTTTCTTGCCAGGTTCTTTGGTTGATACACGCCCAGTTAAGGATACAACTCCTTACGAAGGCAAAACCATGGAATTCAAAGTTATCAAGCTCGACCGCAAACGTAACAACGTTGTGCTGTCCCGCCGCGCTGTTGTTGAAGCGTCCATGGGCGAAGAGCGTCAAAAACTGATGGAAACCCTGAAAGAAGGCACAGTGGTTACTGGTATTGTTAAAAATATCACTGACTACGGCGCGTTCGTTGATCTGGGCGGCATCGATGGCTTGTTGCACATCACCGATCTGGCATGGCGCCGTGTACGTCACCCTTCCGAGGTGTTGACCGTTGGTCAGGAAATCACTGCAAAAGTATTGAAATTCGACCAAGAGAAAAACCGTGTTTCCCTGGGCGTAAAACAATTGGGCGACGACCCATGGACAGGTTTGTCCCGTCGTTACCCAGCGAACACACGTCTGTTCGGTAAAGTAACGAACCTCACCGACTACGGCGCGTTCGTTGAAGTCGAGCAAGGTATCGAAGGTCTGGTCCACGTTTCCGAAATGGACTGGACTAACAAAAACGTTGCACCAAACAAAGTTGTTCAATTGGGCGACGAAGTTGAAGTCATGGTTCTGGAAATCGACGAAGAACGTCGTCGTATCAGCCTGGGCATGAAACAGTGCAAAGCCAATCCTTGGGATGATTTCGCGATCAACCACAAGAAAGGTGACAAAGTTCGCGGCGCGATCAAGTCCATCACTGACTTCGGCGTATTTATCGGTTTGTCTGGCAATATCGATGGTCTGGTACATTTGTCTGATCTGTCCTGGAACGAAACAGGCGAAGAAGCAGTTCGCCGCTTCAAGAAAGGTGACGAACTGGAAGCCATCGTTCTGGCTATCGATGTTGAGCGTGAGCGCGTTTCCCTGGGCGTTAAACAGCTGGAAGGCGACCCATTCAACAACTACTGCGCAATGAATGACAAAGGTGCAGTTGTCGTTGGTACAGTTAAATCTGTTGAAGCCAAAGGCGCAGTAATCCAGTTGGCAGATGACGTTGAAGGCTACCTGCGTGCATCCGAAATCTCCCGCGACCGCGTGGAAGATGCTGGTACACACCTGAAAGTCGGCGATAGCGTTGAAGCCCTGGTATTGAACATCGACCGCAAAGCTCGTGGTATCCAATTGTCTATCAAAGCAAAAGATAGCGTTGAAACACAAGAAGCTATGCAAAAAATGTCCGTTACTGATTCCAACGCAGCATCCGGCACAACCAGCCTGGGCGCTTTGTTGAAAGCCAAGCTCGACAATAAAAACTAAGCTTACGTCATAAGGTTTTCACTATGACTAAGTCGGAGCTGATAGCTCGTCTGGCAGAGCGATATCCGCAACTGGTAGCTAAAGATGTGGATATTGCTGTTAAAACCATACTGGATGCAATGTCGGATGCCCTGGCAACAGGGCAACGCATAGAAATCCGTGGTTTTGGCAGCTTTGCACTGAACAGTCGTCCACCACGGATAGGTCGTAATCCCAAATCCGGTGACAAGGTGATGGTCCCTGAAAAACGGGTGCCGCACTTCAAGCCAGGCAAGGAATTGCGCGAACGTGTTGATGCCATGGTGGGGCAACCGATACACGATGACTAAGTCAGGCTGACTGGTTAAAGATCGGGCTTCGACAGCGATGTAAAAATAAAAACGGCATATCGGTTTTCCGATATGCCGTTTTTTTTCAGTACAATGCTCTTTTCGGTAAGAATTGCCAGATTGGCTGTTTTTCCGCTTATCCATCAAGGATGCATACATGAAATATATTTCAAGATTTTTCGCCATCGTGCTGTTTGTCCTGTTCTTTGGCTTTGCCTTGAAAAACGACCAGATAGTCACACTGCAATATTTCTTTGGCTATCAACAGTCTGCGCCACTGGTGATCATGCTGCTGGCTTTTTTTGCCGGTGGTGCTACGCTGGGCGCACTGGCCATGTTGCCTATGGTGTTCCGCCACAGACGCGATCTGCACAAGCATAAAAAGACCCTGGCAGAAATTGAAAAAGAACGTGAAGCAACGCAAAGGGCCAGCACACAAGCGCCCCAGCCTGATAGCATTCGCAATATCTGACACCTGTGCTGATACTTTTAGATGCTGGTCGCGGCATATGGACACTGGCATAAGAAGATCAACAGAGTAAGCTAAGCGCTCGCTCTCACATTGGCATCACATTGTTATCAACAATAAGAAGAAATACACATGGAATTTGAAATTTGGTGGCTGCTAGGCATTCCCTTATTCTTCACTCTGGGCTGGAGTGCTGCGCGTATCGATATACGCCAGTTGATCTCTGA
The DNA here is from genome assembly GCA_016200895.1 of Burkholderiales bacterium. GTDB lineage: Bacteria > Pseudomonadota > Gammaproteobacteria > Burkholderiales > Burkholderiaceae_D > Undibacterium. Next base: position 8,043 of record JACQDX010000080.1, on the reverse strand, counting down.
ATCCCGCAGCCTGCCGCGTGGCTATTTCAAGGGCCTGAATTTCCTGCTGAATGACCAGCCCGACAAAGCCATTGATGCCTTTATTGATATCGTCAGGCTTGATCCTGAGGCGGTGGATTTGCATTTCGCCCTCGGTAACCTGTTCCGCCGCCGTGGTGAGACTGAGCGCGCCATCCGTGTCCATCAAAACCTGCTGGCCAGGCCAGACCTGCCTACCGAGCAAAAAACCCAGGCGATGTATGAGCTGGGCCAGGATTACCTGAAAGCCGGTTTGCTCGATCGTGCTGAAGAAACCTATAACCTGCTCGTCAACAGCTCGTTTGAAGCCCAGGCCCGACGTGCCCTGCTGGAAATTTACCAGCGTGAAAAAGAGTGGGCGCGCGCAATAGATGCAGCAAATGCCTTGCAGGAATGCGGTGCCGGTGGCCGTCAAAAAGAAATCGCCCAGTTTTACTGTGAAATTGCCCAGGATGAGCTGGTACATACCAATACCGATGCGGCCCTGGCCAATCTGGAAAAAGCACTGGCAGCAGACCGTAACAATGTACGCGCCATCATCCTTATGGGTGACGTGTATATGGCTAATGGTGACACTGAGATAGCCTTGGCTACCTGGCGCAGGGTAGAGCAGCAAAGTGTGCCGCATGTTGCCCTGGTGGCGCAGCGTCTCATGGATGCTTATCGCAAGCTCGACAAGTCGCAAGAAGGCTTGAACTTGCTCAAGAATTACCTGGCAGAGGCACCATCAATAGATTTGCTGGAAGTCGCCTTCAAGGCCACGCTGGAGCTGGAAGGTATCGAAGCCGTGAATAGCCTGGTCAGCGAAGAATTGCGCCGTACCCCGACGTTGTTGGGTCTGGATAAATTACTGGATGGCCGCATCATGGTCGTGCCGCCTGAAGTCAGACCGGAACTAGCCATTATCAAGAATCTGGTACACGGTTACGCACAAAAACTGGCGCGTTATCAGTGCTCCAATTGCGGTTTCAAGGCCAGACAGTTTTATTGGCATTGTCCTGGCTGCAGTAAGTGGGAAACTTATCCACCGCGTCGGACGGAAGAACTGAACGTCATGAATTAGTGGTCGCTGTCATGCCTGAGCGCGTACTGATTTGCGCAAGGCATTACAGATGCTCGTTACGTTTAAGGAATCTTGAATAAGGGCTGTGATCTGAAATTCTATGTGGATGACTGGATACTCAGATGTGCAGAATGACTTATTTTTATTTGGTGATCAAAAAATGAAAATCACAATTATTGGTACAGGTTATGTCGGTCTGGTCACGGGTGCCTGCCTGGCTGAATTGGGTAATGATGTATTTTGCCTCGACGTCGATCAGCGTAAAATTGATATCCTCAATAATGGCGGCATCCCTATCCATGAGCCGGGCCTGGAAGAGATCGTCGCACGCAATCGCGCGGCAGGCCGCATACAGTTTTCTACCGATGTCGAAGCCAGCGTCAAGCACGGCGATGTGCAGTTCATCGCTGTCGGTACACCTCCGGATGAAGACGGTTCAGCCGACTTGCAATATGTCGTGGCTGCGGCAAAAAATATTGGCAAGTACATGACGAACTTCAAGGTCGTCGTTGATAAATCTACTGTGCCTGTCGGTACGGCGGACCGTGTCAGTGCAGCTATTTCTGCCGCGCTGGCAACGCGTTCGGTGACGGCAGAATTCTCGGTTGTCTCGAATCCTGAATTTCTGAAAGAAGGTGCGGCGGTAGAAGATTTCATGCGCCCTGACCGCATCGTCATCGGTTGCGACCAGACACCGCAAGGTGAAAAAGCCCGCAGCCAGATGAAGAAACTGTATGCGCCTTTCAACCGCAATCATGAACGCACTTACTGGATGGATGTGCGCTCGGCAGAGTTTACCAAGTATGCGGCGAACGCCATGCTGGCCACCCGTATCTCTTTCATGAACGAGCTGGCGAATCTGGCTGACCACGTCGGTGCTGATATTGAAGCGGTGCGTCACGGCATAGGTTCTGACCCGCGCATAGGCCACAGCTTTTTGTATGCCGGTTGCGGCTACGGCGGCTCCTGCTTCCCTAAAGACGTGCAGGCGCTGGAACGTACTGCGCAAGACTATGGTTTGAATCTGTTGATCTTGCAGGCAGTAGAAGCCGTCAATGCACGTCAAAAGCAGGTATTAGGCAACAAGATACAGCAGCGCTTTGGTGAAAACCTCAGTGGCCGCCATTTCGCCATCTGGGGACTGGCATTTAAGCCGAATACGGATGATATGCGTGCGGCTTCATCCCGTGTCTTGTTGGGTGAGTTATTGCGCGCTGGTGCGACTGTGGCGGTGTATGACCCGGTCTCCATGCAGGAAGCCAAACGCGTGCTGGAGCTGGATTTCTATGATGCGCCGGAATTGCTGGCGTCCATACGCTATGCTGCCAACCCCATGGATGCGCTGGTGGATGCCGATGCTCTGGCGATTGTCACTGAATGGAAGGCCTTCCGCAGCCCTGACTTTGATGAAGTCAAGGCACGCCTTAAACAGCCGGTAGTGTTTGATGGCCGCAATCTGTTCGAGCCCACGGTCATGACCGAATTGGGTATTGAATACCATGGCATAGGCCGATCTGTGCTGACGAACAAATAATGCAGAACATGAATGCAAAGATGAATGCAAAAATGAAACGTATTCTGATCGCTGGCGATGTCATGCTCGACAGATATTGGTTTGGCGAAGTCAACCGCATATCACCAGAAGCCACGGTGCCCATCGTGCGCGTCGAAAAAAGTGAAGAGCGTCTCGGTGGTGCCGCCAATGTTGCCCGCAATGCCGTTGCACTGGGAGTGCAGGCAGCCTTGATGGGTGTCATTGGCGATGATGATGCAGGCAATAGCATGGAGCGCTTGTTGAAAACTTCAGGCATCGAGGCTTATCTCAGTCGTGACCAGCAAATCTCTACTATCATCAAGCTGCGCGTTATTGGCAGGCAGCAGCAATTGTTGCGCATTGATTTTGAAGAACGCCCGACCGAACATGTCTTGCGTGACAAACTCAATCGCTTCAATTCTTTACTGACTGGCTATGACGTGGTCGTCTTGTCCGACTATGCCAAGGGCAGCCTGGTGAATGTCAGCGCCATGATCGCTGCGGCAAAGGCCGCAGGCAAGATCGTACTGGTAGACCCCAAAGGCAGTGACTTCAAACGCTATGCCGGTGCCAGCCTGTTGACACCGAACAAGTCGGAATTAAAACAGATCATTGGTGACTGGCCAAATGAAGAAGAACTGACAGCCAGAGCCCAGCAACTGCGCGCAGACTTGCAAATCGATGCCTTGCTGCTGACCCGTTCAGAAGAGGGCATGACCTTGTTCACGGCTGATGGCGTGACACATGTGCCAGCCATGGCGCGTGAAGTATTTGATGTCTCTGGTGCCGGTGATACCGTCATCGCGACGATGGCCGTCATGCTGGCGCAGGGCAAGTCCATGCAAGAGGCTGTGGTGATTGCCAACCGTGCTGGTGGCATCGTCGTTGGCAAGCTGGGAACGGCTACTGTGACGCGGGAAGAGCTTTTCCCTGAGGCTGTTCAATAAAGCGATACTTGAGCTGGCTTGAAGTGTTCAAGCCAGCATTCTCATTATGCGTGTATGAGTGAGTCAGGCAATCGCCCCAAAGCGAAAGCTCGATGCCACCACGCCGCCAAAGATGTTTTCTTCATGATAAACACAACTGGCGACTTCATCTTCTGCGGCACCCACGGCTACCATCAGCGGTAATAAATGCTCTTCCCTTGGATGGGCAACCCGTGCCGCTGGTGCATCTTCCCAATGGATCAGGCGGGCGACTCTTTCTGTCGTGCTGCTGGCGATCAGGCTGTCCTGCAACCAGTCATCAAAACTTGATGAAGGTTCTTTCGCCAGCGGGCCAAAGCGGCGCAGGTTATGGTAGCTGAGCCCGCTACCTATGATGAGCACACCTTCATCGCGCAAAGGGGTAAGGGCACGCCCCAGTGCCAGATGTTCTGCCGGGTCCAGCCCTATGCGCAGTGATAATTGTACGACCGGCATATCCGCCTTAGGGTACATCACGGCCAGTGGGGCAAATGCACCGTGATCAAAACCACGTTGGGCATCGGCCTGTGCGGGCAAGCCTGCATCCTTGATCAGGCCCATTACCCGTTCTGCCAGTTCAGGAGAGCCCGGTGCAGAGTAATGCACTTTATAGGTATGTTCAGGAAAGCCGCCATAGTCATACAGCATCCCCGGCCGGGGATTTGTCATGACCTTGAAAGAACTTTCTTCCCAGTGGGCTGAGATCATCAAAATGGCCTTGGGCTTGTACGGCAATTGCCGCGGCATATCCACCAGTGATGCTTCCAGCACATGCATGGTTTTACGCATGTCTTCCATGTAAGGCCAGGGGCCGCCGCCGTGCGAGATAAAATAGGTAGGCAATTTCATATGAGTATCCTCCACAAGTCATTTGGTGCCGGGGCTTCATTTTTCCAGTTAAATCCATGAAGCCCAATGTAATTCATCATAATGTTTCCTGATAAGGAAATCGATGGCGGTAAAGTAATTGTATTGTTTCCAAAAAGTGCAACAATGATGTATTGAGCTATGGAGCCAATATGGATGAACTTGATATCAGTGGCATCAGGGTATTTCGAGAGATTGTCGAATCCGGCAGCTTTACTGCGGCGGCTGACAGGCTGAGCATGGCGGCCCCCATGGTCAGCAAGCATATAGCCCGACTGGAGCGCAAGCTGGGAGCAAGGCTACTCAACCGGAGCAGCCGCAGCATGAGCCTGACCGAGGCGGGCAAGGATTTTTTTGCGCAGGGCAGGCAGGCACTGGACATACTTGATGCTGCCGTCGCCTCGCTTGCGCAAGAAAGCGGGCCACCACGTGGCGAATTGAAAATCAGCGCCCCGGTCTGGTGTGCCAACCCCGGCTTTGCCAAAATGCTGGCAGATTTTCGTGAAAATTATCCTGAGGTCAGACTGGACCTGCATCTCGATAACCATATGGTAGATCTGGTGGCAGATGGCTTTGATCTGGCCCTGAGGGCGACGGATGAACCATCACCAGTGTTGATCGCCAGGCGCTTGTGCAAGGTCGATTTTCATCTGGTGGCTATACCAGCGTTTGTGAAAAAGCTGGAAGCTGTTAAAAAAGATGATCCCATCACCATGGCGATGATATTGCCCAATTACGTGCAATTGGACAGATTTCATCTGCCGGTACAAACAGGGGCCGCACCGCTAAAGCTGGATGCCATCATGAAATGCGGCGACACCACGCTCACTTATCACTGCGTACTGGCGGGCATGGGCGCTGCATTTTTACCCGAGTGGCTGGTGGACGATAACCTTGCCTCAGGCCGTTTGCAACTGGTGGCCGGTAATGAACCGGGTTTTACCGGTAATCTTTATGCGGTCTATGCCAGCCGCCGCCAGATGCCACCCAAGTTGCGGTGTTTTATCGATTTTTTGATAGACAGGCTGGGCGATTAGGCATGTTGACACTAAATGATGAAATACTTGTCAACGGAATTAATCCAGTGCCGTTGATAGCTACATAGCCAGAGATAAAAACAGGCTATGTCGTTTAAAAATTCGCTTTAAATATCGCTTAAAAAAATGTTCAATTATTGAGGGAGTATTCGCATGTTGAAGAAAATAATATTTGGCCTGATGGCTTTGTTGGCTGCTACTGGCTTTGCATTTGCTGATGTCGATGTCAATAAAGGCGACCAGGCTGCACTGGATGGTATCAAGGGCATAGGTCCGGCCAAATCCAAGGCCATCATAGAAGAGCGTACCAAGAATGGTGCTTTCAAGGATTGGGCAGATTTTGAGAGTCGCGTCAAAGGCGTAGGCGAGAAAAGCTCCAGCAAATTGTCTGAAGCGGGTTTGACTGTTAATGGTCAGGCTAAACCTGGTGCAGCTGCAAAACCTGCGGTCAGTGCTGCATCTGCTAAAGCGGATAAAGCCGCAGCTAAAGCTGAAAAAGCCGCCCCGGCAGCTTCTGCGGCCTCAGCTGCATCCAAGGCATCTGCTGCCTCTGCAGCGTCGGCCGCATCAGCAGCTTCCAAAGCATCAACAGCATCAGCATCTGCTGCTTCAGTGGCGTCGGCAGCCTCCGCTGCGTCGGCCGCATCAGCAGCATCCAAAGCCAGCACCAAAGAAGTCAAAACCAAATAATTTGGCGTTGATACTGGTTGTAAGCAAAAACCTCGGGGACTACCCTGAGGTTTTTTATTAGCTTATTCAAAATCTGTATAAGCAAATTTTCGAGATCATATAAAGCGGCGAAGGGCTTGATCTGTCTGGGAAATACCCGGATTTAAGTACGTATATCCAGCGTTTTGCCATCTATTTGCTTGCTTATGCGTCAAGCGTCTAAGGGTAACTGCGATTAGAATAAGAGTTTGTCTTTTTAAGCTGCTTACCATGACCTATCTGACCATCGAAGACACCATAGGCAATACACCGCTCGTTAGATTGCAGCGCATACCCGGCGAAGAAAACCTGCGACGTAATAATGTCATCCTCGGCAAACTGGAGGGAAATAATCCTGCCGGCTCAGTCAAGGACAGGCCAGCCTTGTCCATGATCAAAAGGGCAGAAGAGCGTGGCCGTATCAAGCCTGGTGATACTTTGATAGAAGCCACCAGTGGCAATACCGGTATTGCTCTTGCCATGGCTGCGGCCATGCGTGGCTATAAAATGATTTTACTGATGCCAGAAAACCTGAGCATAGAACGCCGTCAAAGCATGGCTGCCTATGGTGCGCAAATCATGTTGACACCCAAGACCGGTGGCATGGAATATGCGCGCGATCTGGCAGAACAAATGCAGGCCGAAGGACAGGGCGTGATCCTCGACCAGTTCGCCAATCCAGATAATCCGCTGGCGCATTATGAAACAACAGGGCCAGAAATCTGGCGTGATACCAAGGGCAAGATTACCCACTTTATCAGTGCTATGGGAACGACCGGCACCATCATGGGTGTATCTGCGTATCTGAAAGAGCAAAACCCGCAGATCCACATCATCGGTGCGCAACCGGAAGAAGGTTCGCAGATACCTGGCATACGCAAATGGCCAGAAGCTTATCTGCCCAAGATTTATGACAAAGCCAGGGTCGATCAGGTGGAGTCAGTCACGCAGGCTGATGCTGAACAAATGGCACGCAGGATGGCGGTGGAAGAGGGTATATTCTGTGGTATTTCTGCCGCAGGTGCTTGCGAAATCGCTTTGCGCGTTGCCCAGACAGTAGAAAATGCCACCATCGTCTTTGTTGTTTGTGACCGCGGTGACCGCTATTTGTCTACAGGCGTATTTCCTGCCTGATTGTAATGGCGGCGGTGACTGTGAGCGCATGCATTACGTTCACTCGTTGCGCTCATACATTGATTCACTAATGCATGCATCAAAGAGCCTTGCGATTTGAGTTCCACATTTCGCTTACTCACGTGCAGACCGCAATTGAGCTCACTCACTGAGCGCTCTTAACTACACATCTTTGTTTTCCGTCTTTGTCAGCTTTTACATCAAGCTGTCATAAATCCAGCGCAAAATAAAACAAGGTCTAAAACAAGGGCAAAAAAAATACCGAAATCACGCTTGTGGCGCATTTTCGGTATTTTTCAATAAAGCAGTGTTCCTGAAAATCCGGAGATTGATCAGGCAGCAACCACCTATCAAATAAAAGACTTATGCTGCGTCTTTTGGTTTGAATTGTTTGTCGCTGATGCGGAACTTTGCACGACGGTCGCCCATCAATTCGCGCAGTTCTTTGATGCTGACATCGCTGATTTCATGCATGCGAATCAGCAGTGATGCGCCGACTGGCAGGCGACGATGCCTGATTTTACTGATTACTGGTGGTGCCACTTCCAATGCTCTGGAGAGTGCTGCATCATTTTTCAAATGCAATTGCTTGATCAGAGTATCCAACAGATTGTTTGGATCATAGTCGATTTCATCGGATTCAAGCTGGGTCAAATTTGCCATAATTACCTCGCTGTGTAGTTTATTGACGCTTAATTAGTTGCTTCAATAAAAAAT
>JACQDX010000088.1 GCA_016200895.1 Burkholderiales bacterium | reverse complement strand
CGAGATCGTCACCAGCGTACAGCACGTGGCCGACATCATGAGCGAGATCACCGCAGCCAGCCAGGAGCAAAGTTCAGGCATAGAACAAGTGAACCTGGCCATCACGCAAATGGATGAAATGACGCAACAGAATGCGGCGCTCGTTGAACAGGCAGCGGCGGCGGCAGAAAGCATGGAAGAGCAGGCAGTAGAATTGGCACGCGCAGTCAGTGTGTTCCATCTGCCATCCACTATGCAAGCTGCAGAAGTAACTGGACCACAGGCGCGGCGCTTTACGCCACGACAATTAAGTAATTGAAGATTGCTCCAGCCTCAATGCCCTTGCTGGCATTGAGGCTCTTTACAATACCTTGCCAGGATTCATCAAATTTTGCGGATCCAGCGCTGCATTGATGGCGCGCATCATCGACAATTCCAACTCAGATTTATAGAGTTTGATCTCATCGCGCTTCAACATTCCCAAGCCATGTTCGGCAGAAATCGACCCGTTGAATTGATGCACATGGTCGTGGACTATGCGATTGATAGCTGCTTGTTGCAGGATGAAATCAGCATCGCTGCTGCCAACGGGCGCAGAGACGTTGTAATGCAAATTTCCATCTCCCATGTGACCAAAACAGACGATCTGGCAGCCAGGAAATGCGGCTGTTAATTCTGCGTCCGTGATTTGTATGAAACGTGGGATCTGCGAAACAGGTATGGAAATATCGTGCTTGATATTCTTGCCTTCCTTGGCTTGTGCTTCGGAAATATGTTCTCGTAGCATCCATAAAGATCTTGACTGACTGATAGATGTCGCGCAAACGGCATCAGTGGCATGTCCATCATTGATAGCCTGTTCCAGAACCTGCTCCACGAGTGCAATCGCATGGCTTTCTGATTCGTGATCAGACATTTCCAGCAAGGCATAATAAGGATAGCTGCGAGGATAGCTGCGAGGATAGCCGCGAGGATAGTCGCGCCCGAATGGATGCTGTAGCTGCGGAAAATGCTTGAGTACCAGTTGCAGGCTGAAGTCAGAGATCAATTCAAACGCAGTCAGGGTAGGGCCCAGAGCATACTGACAGTGGTTTAACAGCTGCAAGGCATCATCCGCATTTTTCAGCGCAGTGAATGCGGTAATTTGTGCACGTGGCTGTGGGAATAATTTCAGCACTGCGGCAGTGATAATTCCCAGTGTACCTTCAGCACCGATAAACAGATCACGTAAATCATAACCAGTATTATCCTTGCGCAGGCCACGCAAGCCATTCCAGATTTCACCTTTGGCAGTGACGACTTCCAGCCCCAGGCATAAGTCCCTGGTATTGCCATAGCGTAGTACTGCGGTACCGCCTGCGTTGCTTGAGAGGTTGCCGCCTATGGTGCAACTGCCCTCTGACGCCAGCGATAAGGGAAATAATCTTTGCTTCTCGCTTGCCGCTGCTTGTACCTGCGCCAGCAGGCAACCTGCTTCCACGGTGATGGTGTTATTGGCGACATCAACAGCCAGTACACGATTCATGCGTTTCAATGAGATGACTACAGCCTGACCGGACTGGTCGGGTATGCTGCCCAGTACCAGGCCAGTATTACCGCCCTGAGGCACGCAAGCGACTTGATGTTCTGCGCATAGTCGCATCAGACTTGCTACTTCATTGGTGGATTGCGGCAGCAACACGGCTAGTGCCTTGCCGAGATATCGCTGGCGCCAGTCTATCAAATACGGGTATTGATCTGTTGCATTTGTGATGACGAAATCATTGCCCAGAATGTTAGAGCAGGCTGCAAGAAATTCTGTTTGCATGATATCGACTTCGTTCATGTTCTTCACTCTGACGCTGTCTTTGCAGCTTTTGCTTTCATCAGCGCTTTAGCCGCTTTTTTCAAAGGGCGCAAATACAGAATGATGGCGATAAAAAACAGCATGGACAGTGCAACCTCTCCACAAGCCAAAGCCATGGACAAGGGGAAACGGTCACTGTATGCCCTGACTATGCCTTCGGTGAAATAGAGCCAGATCAGCATGGACGACCATTGCATAGTGTAATTGTCGCGTTTCAATACGCCACGCAAAGGTATTAGCAGTGGCAGGGCCTTGAGTATCATCCAGGAACCACCCGGGCGCAATGGTGCCAAAAACCATTCCCAACTGATGCAGAGCAGAAGCAAGGCAATCAGGCTGGCGGAAGCGAGCAGGTAATATTTTTTTTCTGGTGTTGCCGTGCTCATGCTGAAGCCTGTAATTTTTTGCTGACTTCAGCCAGACGTTTGCCTAATGCGATTGCCAGTTTGCGGCTATCTTCCGAAATAGCTTGCGCACCATCCTGACCAGCCCAATGAGTCGCTCCATAAGGGCTGCCACCAGTTGTTGTTGTCATCAGTTCTGCGTGACTATATGGCAGGCCCAGCATCAACATGCCATGGTGCATCAGTGGCAGCATCATGCTGAGCAAGGTTGATTCCTGGCCGCCATGCATACTGCCGGTGGAGGTGAATACGCAGGCAGGCTTGCCAGTCAGCGTTCCTGACAGCCAGTCGGCTGCTGTGCCATCCAGAAAATACTTTAGCGCGGCAGCCATATTTCCAAAGCGGGTAGGGGAGCCCATCGCAAGTCCGGCACATTCCTTGAGGTCTGACAGTTCGACATAGGGCGCGCCATCTGCTGGCACCTCAGACTCGGTCGCTTCTGTTACTGTGGATACGGCTGGCACTGTGCGCAGGCGGGCATTGCAGCCGGGTACACTTTCTATACCCTGGGCAATAAATTCTGCCATTTTTCTGGTATTGCCATGCCGCGAGTAAAATAAAACTAAAATCGTGAGTTCTTGTGTAGTCATGCTTGTATTATAGAAGTCTTTTTTCTTGGTTTCTCGTTAAAATCGAGGCATTTATATCTCTAGCTGCAAAAACTATGCGTGGTCTGTCGTGGAAACAAATACTCAATCTCTTCAAATTTGCCCTGCAGCGCCTGCAGGAAGGTCGTTTGCCACAGGTTGCTGGTAGCCTGACTTTTACCACGGTACTAGCCCTGGTACCGATCCTGACCGTGGCTTTTGCCATTTTTACGGCTTTTCCGCTATTTAATACCTTTCGCACTTCGCTTGAGGCGTATTTTATTCAAAGTCTGATGCCCAAGGGAATTTCTAATACCATCCTGGGCTATCTGACGCAATTTGCCACCAAGGCGACCCGCGTTTCTGCCATTAGTGGCGTGGCCTTGATGGTGACTGCCATTACCACCATGGCAATGATAGACAAATCATTCAACCAGATCTGGCAGGTGAAGCGCTCGCGCCCGGCCTTGCAAAGACTGCTGGTGTATTGGGCGATCGTCACTTTGGGGCCTTTGCTGGTTGGTGTTTCTATTTCCAGTACTTCTTATCTGTTCACTGCTACCAGTGGCGTGGTTGGTTCTGTGCCGTTTTTGGGAGCTGTATTTTATACTCTGACTTCGATTGCCTTTACAACAGGCGCATTCACCTTGTTGTATCTGGTGGTGCCAAATCGTTCAGTTGAGTGGCGTGATGCTGCCTGGGGTGGTTTGTTCGCTGCGGTGGCTTTTGAAATTGCCAAGCGTATATTCGCCAGCTTCGTCATTCAGTTTCCTACCTATACCATTGTGTATGGCGCCTTGGCGGCCGTTCCGCTGTTTCTGGTATGGATTTATGTTTCCTGGCTGATCATACTCATTGGTGCCGTCATCGCTGCTGCATTACCAGTCGTTAAATTTGAGCGCTGGTGGCATGTGCCTACGCCTGGCAGTGCTTTTGAAGATGCCGTCAGTATCTTGCAGGTGCTGGTCGATGCCCGTCTGGCTGACGCTACCGCAGCTGTGAGCGTGAATACCATGCGTACCGAGACCAGATTGGGTATAGATGAAATTGAGGGCTTGCTGGAACGCATGGCAGAAACTGGCTGGGTTGCCAGAGTGAAGGTAGAAACCACCGCTTCACGTAGTCGCTTTTGGTTGCGCAAAAATGAAGCGGGAGCCGAGTTGTGGATCATGCTGGTCAATCCTGCCAGCTTGCGCTTGTCCGACATCTATCGCCTGTTTGTCTTTGATTCAACACGCGAGAGCCAATTATCCAGCCTGGTTGATCAAAGTATAGAAAATGGTTTGCAACAAAGCCTGCAGATTTATTTTTATCCGGCGGAGCAGGCTTAAATGAAGTTCCGTTTGATCAGTGCAAAAGAACTCGACGCGCCTTTGTCGGCGCGCTGGGCTGAGTTGCGCAGTCAAAACCTTCGCAGTCACAACTCTATTTATGACAGTCCTTATTATGCTTCGGCTTTCACCGCCATTATCGCCAATGCCAGGGGTGATGCCCGTATCCTGGTAGGTGAAGATGCTGGCCTTATCGTGGGTGTGTGGCCTTTTCATGCAATGAGCAGCTTCCGCGCTGTCTCCATAGGTGATTTTCTGGCTGACTATCAGGGGCCAACATATGAGGCATCCCTGGATTTGCACATCGGTGAGGCCTTGAGTGCCATGCAGTGCCGCTACTTCGCCTTTAACCACATGCCATCGGATTTGGGTAAATTCAGTCAGTATGCATGGACGCAAAGCCAGTCGCATATTCTGGATTTAACGGGTGGATTTGATGCCTATGCGCAGCGCCTGACAGAAAAACGTGATGCCTCGCTTTTGAAGAAGGTAACCACAAATGAGCGCAAACTCAGCAAGAAATTTGGTGAGCTACGGTTTGAGCTGCAAAGTGTAAGTGATGCTGATTTCGCAGCCTTGATCGCTGGAAAGCGCGATCAGTTTCAGCGCACTGTAGGGTCTGAGCACGATATTTTCAGACTGGATTGGGTCACACAGGTGATGGACGAAATCAGGGCGGCAAATACACCTGATTTTGCCGGCATGTTATCAACGCTGTATGCTGGTGACACGCTGATCGCGGCGCATTTTGGTATGCGCTCCAGCAAGGTATTGCATTACTGGTTTCCCTGGTATCACACAGACTTTGCTGAATATTCACCAGGCTTGATTTTACTGGCGCAATGCGCCAGACATGCTGCCCAAATCGGAATAGCGACGATAGATTTGGGCAGGGGAGACCAGGCTTACAAATTACGTTTTGCCACAGGTGCGCATCAGTTATGTGAGGGGGCCGTCAGTTCACCAGCCATCTTGAGCAAAGTGCAGGCTGGTCTCTATCATGGCAAGCAAATATTGAAAGCATCCAGCCTGGTACAGCACTTGCGTAAATTGCGTCAGGCTGCAAAATAAAAGACTTATAGGACTTACGCAAAACCGCCCCAGCTGCGTTGCAGCTCCTCGCCGTACTAAAGTACTGTCTTCGTCGCTACGCCTTGCT
>JACQDX010000087.1 GCA_016200895.1 Burkholderiales bacterium | reverse complement strand
ATCGGTTTTTTGATGGAATATTCCGGCCTCAGCTATGTTGATGCCATCCGTGACCTGGCGCAAAACAATGGCATGACCGTGCCGGAAGAAGACCGGCTCTTGCCTGCGCAACGCGCAGAAGTCACGGCAAAAAGCCTGGCCTTGTCAGAAGTAATGACCAAAGCGGGTGAATATTACAAGCAGCAATTGCGTACCGCACCGCAGGCCATTGCTTATTTGAAAAAACGTGGATTGACTGGTGAAATAGCAGCGCGTTTTGGTCTTGGTTTTTCGCCTGATGCCTGGGATGGTTTACGTAGTGTCTTTACTGACTACAATGTGCCCGCCCTGGTCGAGGCGGGTCTGGTCATCGATAAAAGCGAAGAAGAGGGCGGTGGTCGCAAGCGTTATGACCGCTTTCGTGACCGTGTCATGTTCCCGATACGTAATACCAAGGGTCAGATCGTTGGTTTTGGTGGGCGCATCATGGAGCAGGGCGAACCCAAGTATTTGAACTCGCCAGAAACCCCACTGTTCCAAAAGGGCCTTGAGTTATATGGCCTGTTTGAAGCGCGCCAAGCCATACGTGAAGCCGGTTATGTGCTGGTCACTGAAGGTTATATGGATGTGGTGGCGCTGGCGCAAATGGGTTTCCCGCAAGCGGTGGCCACTTTGGGTACGGCTTGCACGCCTACCCATGTACAAAAACTCTTGCGCCAGACTGATCATGTGATTTTCAGTTTTGATGGTGACAGTGCTGGCCGTCGTGCGGCAAGGCGCGCACTCGATGCCTGTTTGCCGCATGCGAATGATGACAAGGTCATCAAGTTTTTATTCTTGCCCAAAGAGCATGACCCCGATAGTTATATCCGTGAATTTGGTACGGATGCCTTTGAGCAGGAAGTGCGCGATGCCATGCCGCTGTCACAATTCTTCATGCGCGAGATGATAGGCGACAATGATTTGACGACAGCAGAAGGGCGCGCCCGCACCCAGTTTGATGCCAAGCCCTTATTGCAGTTAATGCAATCATCTGGCATGCGTTTGCAACTGGTGCGCAATCTGGCGCAGGTCACGCAAACCAGCCCGGCTGAAATTGAAACAATGTTTGAGCTTAGCCAGCCGGTAGCGCGCATCAAGCAGGCGCCACCCAAGAGCAAGCGCAATGCGCCGGTTGGGCTGGAGCTTCAAATCATGCGCATCCTGGTCGCGCATCCTTCATTGGCAATGATGCTTGATGAAACTGTGCTGGCAGACGCTGCCGCTTTGGCACCAGATGGTGCCAACATGTTGCGTAGCCTGGTATTTACCGCGCAAAGCATGGGTGAAAATGCCCAGTTTGCTGCGCTGGCCGAACAATTGCGCTCCCTTGGGTCTGATTTTGATGCGTTGATCGCCGAGATGGCTGAGCAGGCTGAAACAGATATTGATATTGTCAGATTGGAATTGGCTGGTGCTTTACGCCAAATGCGACACCAGGTGTTGAAGCTGGAGATGGAGGGCTTGGCAGCGCGTGGTTTGCGTGAACCAGAGGACATCGCCCGCTACCGAGAAATCACGCAATTGCAAGACCAGCTCAGGAAGCAGGCCGCTGCTGAGGCTGCGGCGCGTTAAATTAATGGCAATCCTTACGCAGAGCTGCTTTATAAGGTGAGGTTGTCATTTTGCTCAGGGCTTGCCTGACACTCGATTGATAGCGTGAGTTTGAGTGCTCAAGCCCTTGTTATTTCCCGTTTTGGCTATATTTCACATAATGAAAGCAGGATACTCGTCAAATTATTTGCATTTTACTAAATAATTTGATGACTTTATTTCAAGTGGAGTTGGTTTTTTGCCTCTTTTTTCTTCAGTACCTGCCTATTTTTTATCCACTTAGTTGATATATGCACAGTCTTTGACTGGAGTAAAGTACGTTCGCATGGTATAATTAAAGGCTTTCGATTCAAGGTCTTAGGTTGTTTCATTCTGGGCGAAGCTTTTTGCATTTGCGCAGAATGTGTTGTTTAGGTGAGCGTAACGCTCCTCCGAGTAACCCAAAACACTGGCGCTGAGACTCGGGAAGTCTGCAACAAACCAGATTTTGCTCTGCGATGCCGATCAACAGATCTGCTGGCAGCGCATTTTCTTTTTTGTGATGTGCCAACAGGCGACTTCCTCAGTTCCGGATGGTTTGATTCAATGGCTAGCGCAATGAAGAAACCCGCGAAAACCCTGAAGTCCACTACGGTAACAAAAGCCGTGGCAACCGCGCCCAAGAAAGCGCCAGCCACTGTGACGAGCAAATCGGCAAAAACCGTTGCAAGTGCCGGTACCACGGCAAAAACAGCTGCCCAGGCTGTTGCACGGAGTACGAGTAGTAAGGCCGTTAGCATAGATAAAACAGGCAAAACGGCGGAGCAAAAAGGGGTTGCGAAAGACGTTAAAGCGCCTAAAGTGATAAAGACATCACTTGCCGCCGAGACAGTCCAGGTGAAACAGGCAACAAGTAAAGCAATATTGAAAGCGGCAACAAAAGCCAAAGACAAGGATGCAGAATCCGCGTCTGCGACAAAAACGGCTGGTAAGGAAGTGAGCGGCAAGAATGCGACACCACCGGCAAAAAAAGGGAATCAGCCAGCAGAAGCGGCCGAATCCCAGCTCAGTGGAAAAACCAGGAGTGCATCTGCAGCCCGGCCAGAACCAGTATCCGTATCATCGAAAGCTTCTGTGACAATTAACAAAACCGATTCAAAGACAGTGACTAAGCCAACCAAGAATTCAGCGAAAGCTGCACCAGATGTGCAGGAAATCAAAACCGGTTCTGCGCCTACCGTAAGCCAGACGACCGATGCTGCGGTGCTTGCCGCAATCGACACCTCCGGCTATGTATTGCCTGGGGTGAAGGTACCTGGTCGCCGTGGCCGCAAGCCAAAAGAATATCAGCCTGAGAATGAAGAAATCGCCGCACTCAATGCAGTAGAGCGCGCCGAGATGAAAGCCATCGACAAGGCCAAGGCAAAAGACCGCAAAGCCAAAGAAAAGGCTTTGTTGAAAGATGCTTTCTCTTCTGATCCTGAGGCGACAGAAGAAGAACTCGAACGTCGCCGCCAGAAACTGAAAACCCTGATCAAACTGGGTAAGGATCGCGGCTACCTGACATTCGCAGAAATTAACGATCATTTGCCAGAAAACGTTGTTGACCCTGAGGCTATCGAAGGCATCATCGGTACCTTCAACGACATGGGCGTGGCTGTGTATGAGCAGGCACCTGATGCTGAAACCCTGTTATTGTCGGATAACGTCGTCACCGTCACGACCGATGATGATGAAGTTGAAGCCGCTGCTGAAGCCGCGCTGTCCACAGTTGACTCTGATTTTGGTCGCACCACTGACCCAGTGCGCATGTATATGCGTGAAATGGGTTCGGTCGAGTTGCTGACGCGCGAAGGCGAAATCGTCATTGCGAAGAAAATCGAAGAAGGCCTGAAAGACATGATACAGGCGATCTCTGCCTGTCCGACCACGATTGCAGAAATCCTGGCTGCGGCTGAGCGTATCGCCGCCGATGAAATCAAGATTGATGAAATCGTCGATGGCCTGGTTGACCCGAATGCAGATGAACATGCTGCACCGATAGCCGTCGTGGTGGCTGAAGAATCGTCTGAAGAAGAGGAAGAAGAAGAGGAAGAGGAAGAGGAAGAAGAAGACGACGACGGCGGTGCCGCAGGCGCAGCTGCAATCTCTGCTGAACAACTCGAACAATTGAAGCGTGACGCTTTGGCGAAATTTGAAATCATTTCGACGAATTTTGACAAGATGCGCAAGTCCTACGAAAAAGAGGGCTACAACTCCAAGACTTATGTCAAGGCACAAGAAGCCATTTCTAATGAATTGCTGGGCATACGCTTTACCGCAAAAGTGGTTGAGAAGTTGTGCGACACCTTGCGTGGCCAGGTTGATGAAGTGCGTCATGTAGAAAAGCAGATACTGGAAGTTGTCGTCAATCGTTGTGGCATGCCACGTTCCCACTTCATTAAAGTATTTCCTGGCAATGAAACCAATCTGAGCTGGGTTGAGGGCGAAGTGAATTCCGGTCATTCCTACAGCGCTGTGCTGGGCCGAAACATCCCTTCTGTGCAGCAGCTGCAGCAAAAACTGATAGACCTTCAATTACGTGTAGTCCTGCCTTTGCCAGATTTGCGCAACATCAATAAAAAGATGTCTGCCGGTGAAATGAAGGCGCGCAAAGCCAAACGTGAAATGACCGAGGCCAACTTGCGTCTGGTGATTTCCATCGCCAAGAAATACACCAATCGTGGCTTGCAATTCCTGGATCTGATCCAGGAAGGTAATATCGGTTTGATGAAGGCCGTGGACAAGTTTGAATATCGCCGTGGTTATAAATTCTCCACTTATGCAACATGGTGGATACGCCAGGCCATTACCCGTTCTATCGCCGATCAGGCGCGCACGATCCGTATTCCTGTGCATATGATAGAAACGATTAATAAAATGAATCGTATCTCGCGTCAGATTTTGCAAGAGACTGGCGTAGAGCCTGATCCGGCAACGCTGGCGATCAAAATGGAAATGCCGGAAGATAAAATTCGCAAGATCATGAAGATTGCGAAAGAGCCGATTTCCATGGAAACACCGATAGGCGATGATGATGATTCCCATCTGGGCGACTTCATCGAAGACAATCACACGCTGGCACCGGCTGACGCCGCTCTGCACGCCTCCATGCGCAATGTGGTCAAGGATGTACTCGATTCCCTGACTCCACGCGAAGCAAAAGTATTGCGCATGCGCTTTGGTGTGGAGATGTCGACCGACCATACTTTGGAAGAGGTTGGCAAGCAATTCGACGTGACCAGGGAGCGTATTCGTCAGATAGAAGCGAAGGCTTTGCGTAAATTACGTCATCCTTCACGTTCTGATAAGCTGAAGAGCTTCCTAGAAGGTAATTAATGTTGTACAATGGGCGTCGGTTTTTTCGGTGCCCATTCAATTGATATTGTGCTGAGTTGTATAGTATTTCGGCACAATATTTTGCAGGTGGCAGCATCGGGCTTTTCCTGCAAACCTGAAGTATTTGTCCAATCCTGGATTATCCTCAGATTAAAGCAGGCAGAGCTTGCAGAAAGAATTGGGCCTCTAGCTCATGTTGGTTAGAGCAGCGGACTCATAATCCGTTGGTACCGTGTTCGACTCACGGGAGGCCCACCAATTACCATGACTGATATCAAGTCCCCAGCTATACCTACCACTGAGCAAACTACACCAGACGTGAAGTTTGCCGATTTCGGCCTGGCGCCGGAAATCTTGCGTGCCCTGACAGATCAGGGTTATGTACATCCAACTCCCATTCAGGAACAGGCAATCCCGGTTGTCTTGCAAGGTCGCGATGTGATGGGCGCAGCCCAGACTGGCACCGGCAAGACTGCAGGTTTTTCTTTGCCTATTATCCAGTTGTTGCTGGCCCATGCAAGCACCAGTGCTTCACCGGCACGCCACCCTGTACGCGCCCTGATTTTGACGCCTACCCGTGAGCTGGCTGATCAGGTTGCGGAAAACGTCAAAGCCTATTCCCGTCACACTCCCTTGCGTTCCACCGTTGTATTTGGTGGCATGGACATGGCGCCGCAGACGGCAATCTTGCGCAGTGGCGTAGAGATCGTGATTGCCACGCCTGGCCGTTTGCTCGACCACGTACAACAAAAAACCGTTAACCTGTCGCAGGTCCAGATCCTGGTCATGGATGAGGCTGACCGCATGCTGGATATGGGTTTCTTGCCTGACTTGCAGCGCATCATCAACCTGTTGCCTAAAAAGCGCCAGAACCTGATGTTCTCTGCGACTTTCTCCCAAGAGATCAAAAAGCTCGCAGCCAGTTTCCTGACCAATCCACAAACGATCGAAGTAGCGCGCAGTAATGCTACTGCTGATAATGTCACGCAGATTTTGTACAAGGTATCGACAGAAGAAAAACGCGATGCCGTGTCCTTTATCATCCGTGAACGGGGCCTGAAGCAAGTCATTGTGTTTTCCAACACCAAGATAGGTGCTTCACGCCTGGCTGTGCACCTGGTCAAGCAGGGTGTAAAAGCATCTGCTATCCATGGTGACAAGTCCCAGCAAGAGCGTATGGCCGCACTTGAGGCCTTCAAGCAAGGTGAAGTTGAAGTGCTGGTGGCGACTGATGTGGCCGCACGTGGTCTCGACATTGCAGAGCTGCCTTGCGTCATCAATTTTGATTTGCCATATAACGCAGAAGACTATGTCCACCGCATAGGCCGTACTGGCCGTGCCGGTGCCAAGGGTGATGCAATTTCCTTGCATACTGATCAGGATGAACGTCTGCTGATCGACATAGAAAAAATGATCAAGCAAAAAATCGTGCGCCTGAATCTGGCCGGTTTTGTAGCAACATCCGTGCATCAGTCAGAGCACCGTGCACCGCGTGAGCGTAGTGAACAAGGCGAGCGCCCTGTACGTGACCGTGCTGATCGTGCAGACCGTGGTGAAAGAAGCGAACGCCCGGCGCGCAGCTATCAGCCACCAAAAGAGAAAATTGATCCCTGGTTCCTCAAGCCTTACGAACCCAGCTCTGGTGCCAGTTCAACCATCAACAATACGACAGCTTCCATGGCATCGCCATCGAATAGCAGCACAGCAGCCAAACCACAAAAAAGGGCGGCTTTGTTGGGTGGGTTTCCTAAAAACTAAAATAGGGTAGCAAGGCCAATGGCTTTGCTGAATGTATGTGAAGTCGTAGGTTGGGCCGGGCCCCGCTGGGCTACGGTTTACCAGCCCAACACTCGGCGTTTAATTAAGGTATACATTTGTTGTGGCCCAGTGTTGGGCTGATACCCCGTAACCCAACCTACAATGCATAGCATGACGAGGCCAGGCCTAGCCTGCCATCATCGATTGCCCCACACCAAGTTCGCCGCACACAAATCCTCCAGCGCTGTCCCCACTGACTTAAACACAGTTATCTCCTCATCAGCTTTGCGTCCCAGATGCTTACCAGAACACAGCTCAGCCAGTTCTGCAACAATCGCTGATTTCAATAAACTGCCATTCGCCAGCGTCTGCGTAATATCCCCGGCCTCCGCCAAAGCACCCGCATAAGTATCGACAAATACTGTAGCTCTGCTCATCAACACATCATCCACTTCACGCATATCCGGTTTGAATCCACCAACCAGATCAAGATGTGTTCCCGCTTTGACATAATCACCCAACACTACCGGCGTTTTACTGGTCGTCGCGCAGCAAATGATGTCGGCGGCATAGCAAGCAATTGCCAGATCTTCAACAACACGCAATCTGATATGTGCCGGAAATTCTGCATGCTCGCGTATTACTCGTGCCGCCGCTTCTGACTTCTCTGCCGATCGACCCCAGATACTGATATCAGTAATCGCCCTGGTGTGGCAATGTGCAATCGCTATGTGCGGTGCCAGGCTGCCATTTCCCACTAACAGTAGGTGCTGTGCATTGCTACGTGAAGCATAGGATGATGCAAGAGCAGACGCCGCTGCAGTACGCAGCAAAGTCAATTCTTCACCATCCATCAAGGCCAGCGGCGCGCCTGTCTTGGTGTCAAATAAAACAAAGATTGCGTGCACGGTTGGCACATCTATATTCTTGGGGGCGACTGTTACCAGCTTCACACCCAGATGCCCTTGCGGCTGCCAGACCGGCATCAGCAACAGACTGGAACTGTCAGCTTCTGACAGGGTATGTGCATGTCGCCTGGGAGCGATCATTTCTTCAGTAAATGCCTGTTGTAAAGCCGGTATCAGTTTTGCATAGGGCAGGGCTGTGCTGACTTGTTCTTTTGTGAAATAGGGGATCATGGGTGTGCAGTCTGAGGCTTTTATTGGATGGACTTTAATCTAAAGGATAATCTTCAGTCGCTTTAAAATTGTCGAGCGATACGTATTTCTTTGCATTCAATTATGGAATGTTTGAAGAGAGTCAGTACATAATATTTTTAATAAAACTCCAAATTTCTTCATCTTTTTTATGCGTCGTGACAGGTATTGAGCTTGTCAATCAAGCAAAGCCTGATCCTTACTTTTCTTTACTACCTTATAAAATGCACTATATTGGCTCAATAAGTGGCTGTTAAGATTGAGTGCCATGCATCAAAGTCAGATATATCAGTAATGCCGGTTTTGATTCAAGTCTTCTATAAGATATAATATGGAAGTATATTGAAAGCTTGGTGTCACATAATGATGTTAAGCTTAATTCACTCTTGCTTCAGCAAGCCGAGCACATGGCCGATTCCAAAGAAACGCAACAAGTCCGCGAGTTTTTCATCCAGGGTATTACCAGTGATGGAAAACAATTTCGCCCCAGCGATTGGGCAGAGCGCCTGTGCGGAGCCATGTCCTGTTTCAGCCCTGACGGTGGCAGGAATTCACATTTGCAGTATTCGCCTTATGTCCGCCCCATCTTGTTAAATGGCGTGCGTTCTGTCGTGGTGAATGAAGCCATACGTGAAATCGAGCCGCTGGCTTATCATTTTGTCGTCAGCTTTGCCAAAGATAATGATTTGCAAATTATCGATGCCTGTCTGTTGCCAGACGAGCCAAAAGCTGGCAAATAAATCCCATTTCATCTGAGTTGAACGCAGGACCAGACCGGTATTAAACCGTCTGGTTTTGAAACGCCTCTATTACTTGCTGTCTTAGCCAGCGATTGGCGGGATCATTTTCCACATTCTGATGCCAGTACAAATACACATCCCATGAAGGCATGGCGGTTGGTAGTGGCAATATCTGGTTATTAAACTGTTCATTCGCAATGCGCGCATACCCTTCCGGCATCGTCAGCAGTAAATCGGTTTGGCTGACTACCCTGCAAGCGGCGAAATAATGCTGGCAGCGCAGGCGTATGCGTCTTTGCAAGCCGAGGCGACTAAGTTCAAAATCTTCCAGGCCCATGCCTTTGCGGCGTGAGCTGGCGAGTATGTGTTCTGCCTGCATATACATGTCCAGATCCAGCTTGCCCTGTATGACGGGATGATCGCGTCTTGCCAGCACGACGGTATTGCCTTGTACTACCTTTTGACGATGTATTTCATTTGGCAGTGGCAGCAACATATCAATTGCCAGATCCAGGCTGCCGGCCGCCAGTTCACTCACTAGTTCCCGTCTTTCCACCTGTATCGCTGCCAGATTGATTTGCGGTGCCTGCCGCGTAATGCTTTCCATCAGTGGTGGCAGGGCGGTGGATTCCAATACGTCACGCAAGGCCAGGTTGAACCGTTTGCTGGCCAGTGCAGGGTCAAACTTGTCGTTCTCGGTCAGCGTTACTTCCAGCCCGCGCAAGGCTTGTCGCACCGGTTCTATGATGCTGCGCGCCAGTGGCGTTGATACCATGGCCTGGCCTTGACGCACAAACAGTGGGTCATTGAACAATTGCCGCAGGCGATTCAATGCATGGCTGATGGCTGGCTGGGTCAGGTTCAATTGCAGGCTGGCACGGGTCACGCTGCCTTCCGTGTAGATCGCGACAAAGACAGTGAACAGATTTAAGTCGACGCGGGATAAATGCATAAGATTAATTAATTCAGATAATAACTATTCATTTGATCAATTATAGGCGCGGGCATACACTTTGTTCATTGTTTTAATGAAGTTTATTTATTGAGGAAGTAATGGCAGCTTTATATCTGGTCAGACACGGGCAAGCTTCATTCGGTAGCCAGAACTATGATCAATTGTCTGAACTGGGTGAACTGCAGGCGCGGCATCTAGGAGGCTGGTGGGCTGCGCGCGACATGCAAGTATCTCGCGTCGTTACTGGTGCCCTGAAACGCCATCAACAAACCGCGCAAGCCTGTATCGCAGAAATGCTGCAACAAGATGCTGATGCACTGGATATGTCTGCCTGGCATTGTGATGGCGGCTTCAATGAATATAACCACCATGAAGTCCTGGCGCGTCATGTGCCCGCTTTTGATGACCCGGCAGCGGTCAAGCATTTCCTCATGAATACGCCGAATGGCAAGCAAGCCTTCCAGGATATCTTTGCCCAAGCCATCAGCCGCTGGATGTCAGGTGAGCATGATGCTGAGTATGTAGAAAGCTGGAATGCATTTCGCCAGCGCTGCGTCACCGCCATGCACAAGCAACTGGCTATTGCTGATGATGCCAAAAACATTGTTGTGTTCACTTCAGGCGGCACGATCTCGGCCTTATGCCAGCATGTGCTGGGCTTTCCTGATCAGCGCTTTGCCGAACTCAACTGGTCATTGGCGAATAGTGCGGTTACACGCTTTCATTTGCAACCAACAGCGGAGGGTGTATTACGCCCCGCACTGGCCTACCTGAATAATTTTTCACATCTTGAAGTGTTGAACAATCCCAAAGCAATTACCTACGTTTAAAGAAATAAGAGAAACGAGAGAGACTACAGATGACAGCAATGTTTGATTTGACTGGCAAGGTCGCACTGGTTACCGGTGCCAGCCGTGGCATAGGCGAAGCCGTCGCCAAAACCCTGGCGGCCAACGGTGCCTATGTCATCGTGAGCAGCCGCAAGGCAGAAAGCTGCGAAGCAGTGGTGGCTGCGATTATTGCAACCGGTGGCAAGGCCGAAGCGCGTGCCTGCCATATCGGTGAAATGGCGCAGATTGATGCCCTGTTTGCCGACATCACAGCCGCTCATGGCAAGCTCGATATCCTGGTCAATAATGCCGCCACCAATCCTCACTTTGGGCATATCACCGAGACCGATGTCAGCGCCTTCCAGAAGACTGTTGATGTCAATATACGTGGCTATTTTTTCATGTCATCTGCTGGTGTCAGGCTGATGGCAAAACATGGCGGGGGTAGCATCATCAATGTCGCATCCGTCAACGGTATGGTGCCTGGTGCCATGCAGGGGATTTATTCCATCACCAAGGCGGCCGTCATCGCCATGACCAAATCCTTTGCGCAGGAATGTGCGCCTATGGGCGTGCGCGTGAATGCTCTGTTGCCAGGCGCGACCGATACCAAGTTTGCCTCGGCCCTGTTCCACAATCCCGTCATCCTCGAACGAGCACTGACCCGCATACCGATGAAGCGTATTGCCGAACCCGATGAAATGGCGGGCACAGTCTTGTACCTGGCCTCCAATGCAGCTAGTTATACGACAGGTGCCTGCATCAATGTTGATGGTGGTTATCTGGTTAGTTAATACGGCAAAGGACAAGGTGCGATCATGAAACCGGCATATGTGGCTAGCAATCCAGATTACGCAGTGCAACTGAAGAGTCAGGTGCTGGCCATGCCAATGGCGAAATGGCTGGGCATACAGTTTGTGAAGGTGGAACCGGGTGAAGTGGAACTAGACATTGCCTATCGCGAAGAACTCAGTTTCGTACCCGGAAAAATGCAGGCCACAGCGATATTTTCAGCAGCAGATTTTGCTGGCATCTCTGCCGCTGGCACTCTGTTACCAGCAGGCTGGATCAATGCCAGTATCGATTGTAATTTGAAGATAGTCGCACCCGCTGATGGTGAAAAACTGCGGGCTCGCGGCCGTGTGGTTTCACATGGGAAGTTGTTGACAGTCAGCGCCGCAGAGGTTTTCTCAGTGCGCAATGGCGAAGAAGTTTTATGCGCAACAGCATTGCTGACGGCGCGCAATATTGAACTACAAAGAAAGTAAAGCGGACATACTCATGTCCATTTGAACAAACTGAGCAAACTGTACAAACAAGGAAAAAGGACACATCATGGATTTTCAATACAGCCCCAAAGTCAAAGATTTGCAGGCACGTCTGATCGCCTTCATGGACGAGCATGTTTATCCAAATGAAAAAACTTTCTTTGGCGAGATCGCTGCCAACCGCAAGGCAGGTAATGCCTGGATACCGACCAAGATCGTAGAACAACTGAAAGCCAAGGCACGCGATGCCGGATTGTGGAACCTCTTCCTGCCAGAATCTGGCCATGGTGCAGGGTTGACCAATCTGGAATATGCACCCCTGTGTGAAATCATGGGCCGTGCCGTCTGGGCACCTGAAGTATTCAATTGCTCAGCACCAGATACCGGCAATATGGAAGTATTTGCCCGCTATGGCACGCCAGCGCATCAGGAACAATGGCTGAAACCTTTGTTACGTGGCGAAATCCGTTCCTGCTTCGCCATGACAGAACCGGCAGTGGCATCTTCTGACGCTACCAATATTGAAGCATCCATCACCCGTGATGGCGATGAATATGTCATCAACGGTCGCAAATGGTGGTCGTCGGGAGCCAATGACCCGCGCTGCAAAGTGTTTATCTTCATGGGCAAGAGCGATCCAAGTAACCCTGACCGCCACAAGCAGCAATCCATGATCATCGTGCCGCGCGACACACCGGGTGTGACCATCCTGCGCGCCTTGCCAGTATTTGGTTACGATGATGCACCACATGGTCATGGCGAAGTCTTGTTTGAAAACGTGCGTGTACCCGCATCAAACATGTTATTGGGCGAAGGTCGTGGCTTTGAAATCGCACAGGGTCGCCTTGGACCTGGCCGCATCCACCACTGCATGCGCTTGATCGGTCTGGCAGAACGCGCACTGGAAGACATGTGCAAACGATCGCTGACGCGTGTCGCCTTTGGCAAACGAGTAGCAGAGCAGGGCGTGACCCTGGAACGTATTGCCAATGCCCGCATCCTGATCGATCAGGCACGGTTCCTGGTCCTGAATGCAGCACAGATGATGGATACCGTCGGCAACAAGGCAGCAGCCAAAGAAATCGCCATGATCAAGGTGGCCGCACCGACCATGGCTTGCCAGGTCATCGACTGGGCGATACAAGCGCATGGTGGCGGTGGTGTATCTGACGATTTTGGCTTGGCCTATTCGTATGCACAAGCTCGTACTTTACGCCTGGCCGATGGCCCGGATGAAGTACACAGGAATCAGATCGGCAAGATGGAGTTGAAGAAATACACGGAGAAAAAATAAATCATTTACTGCTTCATGAGTTTGATGGAACGGCTTTAAGGCTAAGCTCTTTTCTCTTTTGGGGATAGAGCTTTTCTGGCGTTAACTCCCCAGTTGGCTGACATTTTCAAATTATTCTTATAACGAGAGAGACAAAAATGCGCGACATACATCCCTGGATCAAATCTTACCCCGCAGGCGTACACTGGGACGCCAATCTACCCATCAGCAGCGTGCCACAATTGCTGCATGACGCTGCCGCCAAATGGCCAGACTTGCCCGCACTGGAATTCATGGGCAAAAAAACCAGCTATGCAGAATTGCAAAAATTGGTGAATCAGGCCACCAAGGGTTTCCAACAACTGGGTGTCAAACCGGGCGTGCATGTGGGTCTGTATTTACCAAACACACCGCATTACATCATCAGCTTTTTCGCGATCTTGCAGGCTGGTGGCACCGTCGTGAATTACTCACCACTGGATGCCGAGAAAGTGCTGGAGCATAAAATTGCCGACAGCCATACCGACATGCTGGTGACGCTGGACATGGTCATGCTGTATCCACAAATGGCCAAGATGCTGGGCCATACCCGCCTGCAAAAACTCATCATAGGCAATATCCCGGAGATGACGCCTTATCAGGATGCCGTCAGGGCAAATCTGGACAAGGCAGGCCAGCTGAGCGCCATTCCCGCAGATGCCCAGCATCTGCTGTTTACACAATTGCTGGACAATGACGGCGACTACACGCCCATCGAGGCAATGGATCCCAAAGAAGCCATCGCTACCCTGCAATACACAGGCGGCACTACTGGCCTGCCCAAAGGCGCGATGCTGACCCATGGCAACCTGACCACGGCCTGCAGCCAGATCATGGAAACCACCAATATCCAGCCACGTGTGCTGGAAGAAGGTAAAGAAAAACTGCTGGCCGTGCTGCCGCTATTCCATATCTATGCCTTGACTGTGGACATGCTGTTTGGCATACGCATGGGGGCAGAGATTGTCCTGCATACCCGCTTCGACGCCGATGCTGTAGTCAAGGACCTGGCGAATAAAAAAATCACGGTATTTCCAGGCGTGCCCACCATGTATACTGCCATCATCAATCATCCGCAGATCAAAGAATATGATCTCAGTGCATTGAAGTTTTGCAATTCTGGCGGCGCACCCTTGCCGACAGAAGTGCTGCAACAATTCCAGGCACTGACAGGCTGTACCCTGCTGGAAGGCTGGGGCATGACCGAGACTTCGCCTACCGGCACCTTTACTCCCCTGGGTGGCGTGCGCAAAGCAGGCTCCTGTGGTTTGCCAACGCCAGGTATCAGCTTCAAGTTTGCCAGTATCGATGATCCGCGTCAGGAAGTGGCACTGGGGGAGCGAGGTGAAATCTGCGTCGCTGGCGCAAATATCATGAAAGGCTACTGGAACAAGCCAGATGCTACCCGTGAAGCGTTCACTGCAGACGGTTACTTCCGCACCGGTGATGTTGGTTATATGGATGCTGACGGTTTTGTGTATATCGTCGATCGTACCAAGGACATGATTTTGTCGGGTGGTTACAACGTCTATCCACGCAATATCGAAGAAGCGATTTATGAACACCCGGCTGTGGCCGAAGTCAGCGTTATCGGCATCCCCGATTCTTATCGCGGGCAAGCGGCAAAAGCCTTTATCAAACTCAAGGCAGGACAGGCCGCTTTCAGTTTTGAAGATTTGAAAGACTTTCTCAAGGACAGACTGGGCAAACATGAAATGCCACAAGCCATGGATATTCGTGCTGAATTACCTAAGACCCCGGTAGGAAAATTGTCCAAAAAAGAACTGTATGAGGAAGAAGCAAAGAAGAGGGCTGCTGCCTGAGCTTGCCTGAATGACTCTGATTAAACAAGTTTTTGCGCGTTTCTGCGGCTTTCTGGTTCCCTCCAGGAAAGCCGCAGTTTTTTCATCTTATTTACTCTTGTTAGCTGATTTGACAGCTAATTTTCCAGCTACATTGTCCTTCACCTGCATTTGTAAAGTCTGCAAATCTTTCGCACTATGCTCAACAACAATAGTTTTTGTATCTGCCACCTGACTCTGGCTGCTGACCTGCAGTTCAGGCACTGCTTTTCTTGGCCTTACAGGCTGGGGATGGTGCAGGAAGAACATGGCTTACTCCAACAGGATCAAGCATCGTATATCGCGACATTCTTATCAAATTCAAGTGATGCCCACGCGTCAGGCCAGGTTGCCGATTGCACCACGCAAATCAGAGTAATCAAACACAAAGCCCTCGCTCATTAATCTGGCAGGTATCACACGCTGGCCTTCGAGTAATAAGTCAGCTTGCTCACCCAGCATCAGGCGCATGGGCCAGCCTGGTGTGGGAAAGAAGCTGGGGCGACGCAAGACACTGGCGGCGATAGTACTGAACTGTTTTTGTGTCACTACTTCAGGTGCGGTGAAATTATAAACACTGTCCAGCGGCAGGCTGGTTTCGTGTTGCCAGATATGGGCAATGCCGCGCAGCACATCATGTGCATGTATCCACGATTGCCATTGCTTGCCACTACCCAGCGCACCGCCCAGACCCAGCTTGATGGGTAGTAGCATCATGCCCAGTGCACCTTGCTGGCCCAGGACGACGCCGAAACGCATCTTGGCAACCTTGACGCCGTAAGTGCTGGCAAGCTGGTTGGCTTGTTCCCATTCCTGGCACAGTTCTGACATGAAGATGGATTGTGGTGCGGCGCTTTCGGTCAATTTTCTGTCATCGCCCTGGGCTTGTATACCGTAATAACCAATGGCTGACGCCGCCAGCAAGAGCCTGGGTTTGCTTTCTGCACGGCTGATCCATGCAGTGATTTGTTTCGTCAGGCCAGTGCGGCTGTGGCGCAATTCTGCCTTGCGTTTTTCTGACCAGCGCCATCCGAGTATGCGTGCACCAGCCAGGTTGATGATGACATCGATGCGCTGATTGCTTGATAATTCCTGCATGGATGCAATCACCCTGACTCTGCCATCAAACTTCCAGCTTGCCTGTTTGGGATTACGACTGAGTATCGTCACTTGCTGCCCATCTGCCAGCAGGGCTTTGACCAATAGGCTGCCGACAAAGCCAGTGGCACCGGTGACCAGAACCTGCTCTGATTTATTGCTGAAATGGATGGAGGATGCCAGCTTTTCTTTGACGGCCAGTTTGCCCAGGCGCAGTGCGGCAAGACCATCACGTATGCCGGATACGCCTACACCTATGCCACACAATGCGAGGAATACGCTGAGACAGCCCTGTGGTTGCCACAGCATTTGTGTAGGAGCTGCAAACCACTCAGGTGTATTCAATATCAACAAGGTGATGAACGCACCACCATTAATCGCGAGTACGGTATGTGTCACACGTTCGGTGGCTGGCAAGAGGCGGGTCTGGTCTTCAATCACGAAGTCCCATAAGGTCAGGATAATCTCGACACCAAACACCAGCAATAACACAATAGCCCAGTTACCATGCCAGGCCCATGCCGACAAACCAATGAAGAGCAAGCTGTAAATGAGCGCGCGGGTGGCGTGTATGCCCAGCTCTGTGCGGGCACTGGCGCGTTGTGGCAAGGCCTCGGTCAGTTCATGGTGGTACAGAGTATCGAAAGCGCCAAGCAAGCCTTGCGCGACCATCAATTGCAGGGCAATCAGGTGGGTGTTCATGATGCAGCCTCAGGGTGAATTTCCTTGAAAACGCCGACCTGGGTAAAAGTGCGGCCAAACAAGGCGTGTTTGATTTCTATGCGGATATTGAATTGCTCAGGGTTGTCATTACGATGGCATAGGTAAGTTTTGCCCGGCGTGAAAATGCCGGGTATGGGAATGCGGTAGCCTAGTACATCCCAGAAATAGCCATCGCTGGTGAAGTAGAGATTGCCTTCATGTACGTGCAAGATTAATTTCATACCCAGGCCCATGCCTACATATTCGAGCACTTCACCTTTTTCACTTTCCTGCATATACGATGTGAATTGTATCGGCGGCCTGTTGTGCAGACGGTATATCCTCTGCTTGAAAATCGAAGGGCAATCTGGTTTGGAATACACCATGATATCGACAGGAAAATCATGATCGGTATAGGGGATCAAAGCCCCGGCTATCATGGGCTTGGTCAGGTGACCCAGTAGTTTTCCAACTCTTGAGCAACTCAGTTCACTGAGCAAGCCAGTGTAGTACAAAGGCTTGTCCGGCTCAGGATTCTTGGCAAACCTGGCCTGGATATCCGGGTGTAGCTTCAGCCATTCCTTGCCCAGGATTTTCCTGAATAATTCGCCTTCGGACGGGATGGGTTTGCTATCTGGGTTCATACGCTTCTTCCAGTATTTTCGGTATTCTTTGCATCCATTTTCCATAAGATGAACAGGGGCGGGATCATGCTCAGCACAGCGAATGCATCTATCCAGACATTGATCAGCATATTCGCCTGCATGGAAATCAGCATGTCTTGCGGTGCCCATAACAGTATCCCTATCATCAGCCACAGCCAGGCAAAGCGGCTGCGATGCTGGTTGCCCAGATAAATTAATGCGCCCATCCACAAGCCTACAGTTTGCACGGTAGGGCCAAACAGGCTCATCCACCAGACTTGCATATTGCGCGCCGCGTCAGGTGCGGCTTGCGGCCAGAAATGGCTTTCTATGAGTTGGTGATAGACCTCTACCAAGCCCATGCTGCTGATCCAGGGCAGCAGGAGGCCGATAATGAAGTGGGTGAAGGCTGCGGCATACAGCCAACGTATCAGCCATATGCGCAATGAAAATTGTTTTTGTATCATGTATTTTCCTTTGTTTCTTTAATTTCTGTCGTTACAGAAATTAAAGATCAAATGATGAAACCTGTCAAGTGATTTGCAGCATATCTTTCAGGGCTGTCCATGACGTACAATCCACGCTGCATCCTATATCACTCATCAATCACATAAAAAAACATGAAAGTCCTGCTCGTCGAAGACGATCCTATGATAGGTGAAAACATACAGATCGCGCTGGAAAGCGAGGCCAATCTGGTTGACTGGCTCAGCAATGGCGAAGCCGCCGAGGCGGCGCTACAGTTCCATAGCTACGATGTGTTATTGCTGGATTTGAGCCTGCCACAGCGCGACGGCATGGAAATTTTAAAAGCCCTGCGCAAGCGCGGCGATACCTTGCCTGTGCTGGTCATGACGGCGCGTGATGCCGTGCCAGACAGGGTACGGGGCTTGCACGCTGGTGCAGACGATTACCTGGTCAAGCCTTTTGATCTGGATGAGCTGATTGCCCGCATGCACGCACTGGTAAGACGCTCACATGGCCGTACTGACACTTCTTATGTGTGTGGTGAGGTGGTCGTCAATACCACCACGCGGCAAGTGTTTAACGGCGCAGAGCAGGTCATACTCTCATCCCGCGAATGGACCATACTCGACGCCCTGGTGGCACGCCCCGGCGCCATACTCTCGCGCAGCCGACTGGAAGACCAGTTGTTTGGTGCCACCTCGGAAATCGAAAGCAATGCAGTTGAAGTATATATCCACGGCTTGCGGAAAAAGCTGGGACAAAAATTCATCGTCAATGTGCGTGGCGTCGGCTATATGGTCGAAAAAAGTGTGGTCGAGAAAAGCGCATGAAGTCTTTGCGACTGCAAATGATGCTCTTGTTTGGTATCGCCATTCTGGCGGCCGCAGCCTTGCAGTTTGCCAGCTCGTTGCATGCAGCCATTGGTGAAGCCAACAAACTGTTTGACTACCATATGCAGCAAATGGCACTGGCCTTGCAGGACGGTGATTTTGACCAGGTCGATTGGCATAATCTGCCAGGTACAGAGATTGATGATTTTGATTTTGTCGTGCAAGTCTGGTCAGAAGACGGTGCCAGGGTTTACCAGTCACGTCAGCACCGCAGCCTGCCCAAGCAAGCTGCTCTTGGTTATTCAACAGTGACGCTGGAAAACGGCGACTGGCGCGTGTACGCCGCAGAAGAAAACAAGCGCGTCATCCAGGTCGCGCAAAAAATGGGTTCACGCAGGGACCGTGCCATATCTTTTGCACTGAGCACCCTGTGGCCGGTGATACCGGTGTCCCTGCTCCTGTTTTGCGCGGTCTGGTGGGGCATCAATTCTGTGCTGGCACCCCTTAACCGTATAGGCAGTGAGCTGGCCAACCGCAATGCAAATTCCACTGATCCGGTATCATCAGACGGGGTACCCAAAGAAGTGT
This sequence comes from Burkholderiales bacterium, assembly GCA_016200895.1. Lineage (GTDB taxonomy): Bacteria > Pseudomonadota > Gammaproteobacteria > Burkholderiales > Burkholderiaceae_D > Undibacterium. The sequence goes on along the minus strand of JACQDX010000087.1, from coordinate 30,353 downwards.
CCTTGCTGGTGACTGAGCTGAATTCGCTGCTGAGTCGTATGGGTCTGGCGATACAGTCACAACAGCGTTTTGTCGCAGATGCCGCGCATGAACTTAGGTCACCTATTACCGCCTTGCGCCTGCAAGTGCAAAATTTGGGCAGAGTCAAGGATGAAAACAGCCATGAGCAAGCCATCCATCGCTTGCTCGGCGGTGTCGACAGGGCTTCACGACTGGTTGAACAATTGTTGGCGCTGGCCAGGCAAGACCCGACTTCACAAGTCAGCCTGAGCTTTCAGCGCATCATACTCAACACCTGCATAGAGCAGGCTGTCAGCGATGTCATGCCCTTTGCGCAATCCAGGAAAATCATCATCAATGCAGAAATGCCTGAGCTGCTTGAACTGCAAGGTGATAGCGAAAGCCTGCGCATCATGATACGCAACCTGCTTGACAATGCCGTGCGCTATATACAGGACGAGGGCAGGGTACAGGTCAGTCTCAGTCGTGACAAAGATGGCTTACGGCTTGGCATACAGGACACTGGCGATGGTATAGCGCCAGAAGAACATGAGCGTATCTTTGACCGTTTTTATCGCGTCGCCGGTACGAATAAAAGCGGTAGTGGACTGGGTCTGGCCATTGCCAAGGCGATTGCTGACCGTCATCATGCCAGTATCAGCCTGGCGGATGCCGCCTTGGGTGGGCTTGAGGTAATTATCCTGTTTCCGGCTTCACATAGCCTGCCAGGCTGAAAAAACGCTCATATTTTTGACAAAATCCCTTGTTTAATTGGTGGTGATGCAGTTTTTTAAGATTCGCCTAAGTTTCCTGAGGCAAGATGGCGTTGCTTCATACTACCTGGTAGCGTCTCGCTTATGCACCAGGTTTGAATCGACCAATTAAAAATTTAGAGGGTATTTACATGCGTGCAATCAACACAATCAAAAGCGCCGGCGGTCTGGTAGCAGTAGCAGTTTTATTGGCAGCTTGCAGTACACCAATCAAAACGCCAGAAGCCAAGAAAGATCCAGTTGTTGTTATTCCTAATGATGGTAAAGGCAAAGATGGAACGACGGTAATTGGGGTAGATACAACCGGCAAGAATGATTTTAATGAAACCGCTAATCGTAGCGTTTATTTCGACTTTGATCAATACGTCGTCAAGTCCGAATTCGCACCAGTGGTCAATTCCAATGCAAAGAATCTGAGTGTTAACAAGGGCAAGAAAATTCTGATTCAGGGTAATACCGATGAACGTGGCGGTCGCGAATACAACCTGGCTCTGGGCCAGAAACGCGCAGAAGCCGTGCGTAAATCATTGTCCCTGTTGGGCGTGCCAGAAGCGCAAATGGAAGCAGTCTCTCTGGGTAAAGAAAAACCAAAAGCCACAGGTAGCGATGAAGCTGCATGGGCAGAAAACCGCCGTGCCGATATCCTCTACTCTGGCAAGTAATTTTCAGCAGCAAGAAAACCGGTTTGCATGCAGCGAGCAAAATTTACCGCCTGTTTGCAAGCTGGTTTTTCTCTGTAATGTTGACGCAAAATTGTTAGAATCTGCTGCTATGTCATCACCTTAGCAATTTTGCGTCAGCCTTATTTGTTTAATCCCGTGACAGAATCGATGTGCCCAGATGTTGAAGCCCAAGTTGTTAGTTGTCCTGATGTTGTACTGTGGTAGCCTGTCTGCCATGCAATTGAGTGCTCAGAATGCCATCGTTGTTGATGAGCGTAACGGGCAGGTTTTGCTGGAAAAAAATGCTGATGTGGTGGTACCCATTGCCTCGCTGACCAAGCTCATGACAGCCATGGTGCTGCTCGACAGCAAAGCGAATATGGATGAAAAAATCTCCATAGAAGAAGAGGATAAAGACCAGCTCAAGCATAGCCGCTCTCATGTCCCGGTAGGCTCAAGCCTGACCCGCCGGGAAGCCTTGCAACTGGCGCTGATGTCTTCCGATAACCGCGCAGCTGCATCGCTGGCGCGTACTTATCCCGGCGGCAATGGGGCATTCCTGACAGCTGTAAAATCCAAGCTGATTGCACTCGATATGAGCCATACCTTCATTCGTGAAGCCACAGGTTTATCACCAGAAAATACTTCGACCGCCGCTGACCTGGTGAAGATGGCGCAAGCAGCATCGCGCTACCCAGAAATTGCCGACATTACAACGGACAGTGAAGACAGTGTCACCCTGAAGAAGGGCCTCAGCCGTGAATTCCATAACACTAATCGCCTGATCGGTAAAAAAGGCTGGGACATCCTGCTCTCCAAAACCGGATTTACTAACGAAGCCGGTGCCTGCCTCATCATGCGTGTGAAATTGGCCGGTAAAAAAGCCACCATGATTTTATTAAATGCCAGAGCAGGTTCGGCACGCTGGACGGATGCCTTGAATATAGGGAAATTACTGGGCTATAAAGAAGAAATCAAGGCGAAGATAGGTAGAAGGCACAGACGTCATCGCTAGCATGCTCATGCCATTGCAGCATCCTGAATGCGGGTTGGAATGTGGAAATTTAACAGGTATGCTAGCATGTCCGTTGTTCCGTGAACTCTGACAGAAAAAACTATGGCCCGCTTAGTTGAAATCCGCACTTATCGTCTCAAACCCGGCACTGAAGATACCTTCCATCATGCCGTGCATACGCTGGCAGTACCTATGCTGAAAAGCCGGAACATGGATGTAGTTGCGTATGGACATTCGGATCATGAAGAAGCGACATATTACATGATACGCTCCTATGCCAGTCGTGCAGCATTGGAAGCGGAGCAAGATGCCTTCTATGGTTCCGCTGAATGGAAAAATGGACCCAGAGCAGAGTTGGTTGATCGTATTGAAACCTATATGAATACCCTGGTTTGGCTGTCGAATGAGGGTGTCGATAGTATGCGTGAGCTCAATAAGGCTTAGATATCAAGTGCGAGACAAGACAAAAAACAAGACAAAAAAACAAGGCGACAATTCCTGCTAATTGGATGCAAACTTCACGCAGAGCCATTGTCCTGGTCAAAAGTCTGCCTCGATAATTTAATTTTCTCAAAATTCTTTTCTGCCCAACTTACCAGTGCACTCATAGGTACCATGACCGAGGCACCGAGCGGTGTCAGTTCATATTCCACGCTGGGTGGTTTGGTTGGAAACACTTTCCGGCTCAATAAACCATCCCTTTCCAGATCGCGCAAAGACTGCGTGAGCATGCGCTTGGATATGTCAGGCACCTGCTTATGCAATTGGCTGAAGCGTAGGGGGCCAGCTTGCAGCGTCAGCAAGATCAGCGGCGTCCATTTGGTGCTGATATGGTCGAGCACATTCCTGACCGGGCACATGGCAGGATCAAAATCTGATGCCATTCCCACTGCTTTAGACGGGTTCACTTTGGGTAACCTTGGCACAAAAAACTGCCTCCTTACAATTTTTAGACATAGTCTCTATTATAGACCTTGGTTCGATCGCTAATACAAGTATATCGAAGCAAGGAGAAACTTTGTCATGAAAAAACAGATAAACAGATTCAAGAAAAACGCGGTTTTGGGAGCAATGATGGCACTTGCGCTAGCTACACTGTCCATTACCTTCACACCCTACAGCTACGCCCAGGAACCGGTTATCGGGGTTGATAATCCTGATGCGCTGTTCAGCAGCATTGATCCCAAGCTGCATGCCAACAAGCAGGTGGTCTATCACATCGTGAAAGACTTGCTGGAGGCTGGTCATTGGGAGCTGGCAGACAAGTACCTGTCCAAACGCTACATACAGCACAACCCGAATGCGGCGTCCAGCCTTGATGGCGTAGTGAAGTATTTTGTCGAAGTAAGAAAAATTCAGGCCAAACCTATACCGGAAAAAATGACAAAACCGATTGTTGCTGTCATTGCCGAAGGTGACCTGGTAACGGTCATGTATCCCTTGCCAGTCAGGGATAAGACCACCAAGCAGCTTTTATACATCACCACATGGTTTGATACCTGGCGGATAGTGGATTGAAAGGCAGATGAACATTGGGATTCTGCACTTAAAAATTGATAGATATTAATGAATGTTGATGAATTTGATTTAACAGGAGAAATAAATATGATCGCAGTTACAGGTGCAAGTGGACAATTGGGGCGTCTGGTGATACAGGCTTTGCTGGGCACCGTCCCGGCTAATCAGGTCGTTGCCATCGTTAGGGATGTTAGCAAGGTTGAGGATTTGCGTGCCAGCGGTGTGCAGGTTCGCCAGGGGGATTACAGCCAACCAGGGACATTGGCTGCTGCCTTGCAAGGTGTGAAAAAACTCTTGCTGGTTTCTTCCAGTGAAGTCGGTCAAAGGCTGGAACAACACAAAAATGTGGTTCAGGCTGCAAAAAAAACGGGAGTGGAATTAATTGCCTACACCAGCATCCTGCATGCACATACTTCACCACTATTACTGGCCCAGGAGCATATAGCGACAGAACAACTGATACGCGACAGCGGCCTGCCTTTTGTTTTCCTGCGCAATGCCTGGTACATAGAGAACTATTTTTCTGCAGTAGGCACTGCGCTGCAAACTGGCAAGATATTTGGAGCCGCAGGCGAAGGTAAATTCTCGGCAGCTTCGCGCGCTGATTTTGCAGCGGCTGCCGCAGCGGCACTGACGGGAAATGATCAGGCATGTAAAATCTATGAACTTGCTGGTGACCAGGCATTTACCCTCAGTGAATTGGCAGCTACCTTGTCGGAGCTATCGGGTAAGCCAGTCACCTATGTGAATCATACCGAGACTGAATATAAAGACTTGCTCGTCTCATTTGGTTTGCCAGAAGGCTTTGCCTATATCCTGGCGCAGTCAGATACAGGTGCTGCGCAAGGCGGTTTGTATGACGGCAGTGGTCAGCTCGGCAAGCTGATCCAGCGGCCAACGGCGACTTTGCGTTCTGTGTTGCAAGCACACTTGGCGACGATATAAACGAATTGTCATCCTAAGCCAAACCAAACAACCAGTAAAGCTGCTACACGCAGTTTTACTGGCTCTCCTTCACGCTACATTTATTCTAAAGCCTCTGATCAGGGTTTGAGTCATCGAATTCCCGTGTTCATCGGATTGCACGGGCTGGCAACGACGATATCGCATAGCATCCACGGCATTGATTCCTATTGGAGAAGTGCGTGAAATTCTTATCGTCCATCCTGTTGACTGCATGCATTCTGGCATGTTCCATCTCTTTTGCGCGGGCAACTGATGCGCCTGATGTATTTAGGTCCGGCCCTTTTTCATCAGCCCCATGTGAGACGGGTATTTTCCGCGCCAGTTTTCCCCTGCTGATGGGTATAGATGTGTCGCCAGTTGAATGCACCGCCATGATTACCTACTTTAAAGCTTAAATTATCGAAGTTCAGGCCTTCTGCTTTTGCCATTACCTTGGATGGGAAATAAAAACTTTCATCAACCCGTGCCTGGGTACTGGATTGGAAGGAGAGCATGGCAAGCAAGGCAAACGAAGCCAACATCTATTTCTTCATCTCGGGTCTTTCTGTCAGTAGTTCAAACAAAGTTGCCTGGCTCGGGATGCGAGCTGGGGTAGTTGCGATTGCCAGGTCGCAATGAATGCCATTGCGAAAAACCTATTCTACTGTAGGAAAGTGTGTCTCTTTATTTATATCGCCAAGCGTCAGTTTTGCTGGTTTATACAGTTCGTTTTAGACGTGAACGGGAATTTTCCGGTAAAAACGTAGTCTGCGTTAAAGTAAGAGATGATGTAAGTTGTGATAGCAGAAATCCCGGATTGATATTTCCGGGTAGTTCGGTGTCTTTATCAGCGCGCTATGCTATTGCTGCGCTTGATTTTGTTCTGTAATTGCAGCAGGCCATAAATCAGCGCTTCGGCAGTTGGTGGGCAACCGGGGATGTAGATATCCACTGGCACGATACGGTCGCAGCCGCGCACGACGGAATAAGAGTAGTGGTAATAGCCGCCGCCATTGGCGCAAGAACCCATGGAGATGACATAGCGTGGCTCTGCCATCTGGTCATAGACTTTACGCAAGGCCGGTGCCATTTTATTGGTGAGGGTGCCAGCGACTATCATCAGGTCTGCATGGCGGGGGCTGGCGCGCGGCATGAAGCCGAAGCGGTCCATGTCATAACGGGCACTGGCGGCCTGCATCATTTCCACCGCACAGCAGGCGAGGCCAAAGGACAGGTACCACATGCTATTGCTCTGTACCTTATTCATCAAATCATTGACGTTGGTGAGGATGTATGAATCCTGAAATAAACCTGCTTGCTCTTCCATGGACGGGCTCCTTCTTTGAGATGCCCCGATTATGCATTCAAGCGATGATACGGTCTTGTACCGAAACGACATTGATTTCGTCAGAGGGAATAAACAACTCCCCCAATTCAGCTTCATTAAAGCTGAATGCCCAAAGTGCAGGATCTTGTGCGGCAATCCCACGCATGAGCTGGGCTGGTGTATGACCGGTAAACCGGACAAAGTCGTGGTTCATGTGTGCCTGGTCGGCATAGCCAAAACTCATAGCGCATTCTGCCCAGGTCTTCGCTGGTAGTCTACCCAGCATGACTTGCATCAAGGATGCGCCGTAGCGTAAATGCTGTTTGTAACTGCGCAAACTGAGGCCAAAGCTGGCCAGAAAGCGTCTCTCAAATTGGCGTGTGCCTAAACCCAGGCAGTCAGCTAGTTCCTGCGTTGGTTTATTGATCCAGTGATAGGGAATGACCAGCGGAGCAATGCGTGGTTTTTCAAGCAAGCGCAAGCGTAACAGCATACTTTGTACTACATCCAATTGGGCTGCAGTGCCGTGGGCGGCATCCAGTTTTTCATTCACTTCCGTGTAGTGAGATAGCGGCAACACATCGGCCAGATTGATAACGGCGTCGCTAAATTCGTCTACTGGGTAACCTAGTATGTTGCTGAGTTTGCCAGGGCGGAAAGTCGTTGACATGAAGCGTGAGCCAGGCTGAGCCTTGCCGCGGGAACGATGCCGGTTGGGGCCGACGATGGCGAAGCGGAACAAGGCTTGCCCATCCTCCATTTCCATCGCACCACTCAAAACGACGATCAACATCGGTAGTGGACTGGCTGGCACGGTGTACCAGCACGATGGGGTGTCCATGACCAGAAAATGCATGCAGACATCCGCCAACAAAGGATGCGGGGCAAGGCTGGCATGTGGTAAAGAAGGATCTTGCAATTGACGCTAGCTCTTATTGCGAAAGAAATTGTCGCTATTGTAGCCTGTTTGCTTTTGGGGCTTAACTACGGGGCCTTATTCACTCTTGACTGCTTGTTCCTGCGTCTGATCTGGCGTGAGATAGCATGTGGCTGGTATTGCATCTGATTTTAATTTATACAGATAACGAGCAGTTGCGGTTGAATTGACAGGCTTTAGTTTGATGGCCTTGAAATAGCGTTTTCTCAGATCAGCGTTGGCACGCAGATTCAAGGGAATATCTTTCAGCAGGATCAGTGGATTAGCTGCAATCAGCGAAAAATTCTCATTTGGGCGATACTTGGAAAAGGCAAAACCCAAACGTTTGACATAAAGCGGCAACATGGCTTTACTTTCTTCCATGCCACAAGCCAGCAGGACTGCAATGGCCTGGTGCCGGGCAGATGCCTTCCATTTGCTGCTCTCGTAATAATACAAACCGGCATCATCATAATTTTCTATGGTGCGCCAACTGGTTTCTGGCAAATGATGAGTCAGTTTGAGTGCGGCTGCATTGAGCTGCAAAGCCTTTTTTTGATCGCGATCTTTTTCAAATGCACTCATGGCGGCATTGCGCAGCTTGTCAGCCTTAATTTCCAGCTGTGTCGGCGCTGCATGGCAAAGCAAAGGGAGAGCAAGAACAAGGAAAAGTAAGGCTTTTCTCATGGTGAATTTCTTTTCAAGATGGGGATTTCAGCATTATACGATTTGCAGATTGAGCACAAGCCATTGTTGGGACGGGCGGTCAGAGCAACTGCAGCGAATGAGTCCTCGTATTTTTGTTAACCTGAGTATCACATGAACAAAGCTGGTGCTGGTTTTCAGCGGATATTCCTGATAAATGCGGCGGCATCAAAATGTATGCGGCAGGATATTTTCATCTTGCTACGCAATTGACAATGGCAGGCAGGAGAACGGTACTCTCTTAGCTCACACTCTTTGTTTACAACCAGCCCTGATCGCGCGCCAGACGGTATGCGTCTACGCGATTTTTCGCATGCAGCTTGCTGATCGCTTCAGAAAGATAATTGCGTACCGTGCCTTCAGACAAATGCATGAGTTTGGCAATTTCCGTACTGCTGGACCCGGTGCCGGCAAGGCGCAGGACCTGACGTTCGCGTTCACTCAGCGGGTCTTGTTCGCCGCCCCAGCTTTCCATTGCCAACTCTGGCGCAATGGCGCGGCCACCGCCATGGACTGTGCGTATGGCGGCTGCCAGTGTATCGGCTGGCGCATCCTTGAGCATATAGCCACGCACACCGCTGGTCATGGCACGGCGCAGGTAACCACTGCGGGCAAAGGTGGTCAGGACGATGACTTTGCTGGTCAGTTTTTTTTCTGCAATGGCAGCCGCCAGTTCCAGTCCTGACATGATGGGCATTTCTATATCGGTGACGAGTATGTCCGGCTGTTTTTCCTCACACATTGCCAATGCTTCCTGGCCATTTTTTGCCAGGGCGATGACTTGCAGATCGTCTTCGAGACCCAGCAGGGCAGCCAGCGCACCAGATACCAGGGCCTGATCTTCGGCGATGATGATGCGTATCATGTTTCTTCTTTCATGGGCAAAGATAATTCTAACTGTAATCCTGTCGCGCTTGGTGATGCGCTTACCTGCAAGCTGCCACCCAGAGCTTGCACACGCTCATTCATGCCATTCAAACCGCTGCCTTTGCGCACAGCGCCCGTTTTTCCGGCGACGCCATTGTCGCTGATTTTTAGTACGGCATGAGCATCTTGCAGGTAAAGCCTGATATGGCATTGGCTGGCCTGGGCATGTCGTATGATATTCGTAATGGCTTCCCTCACTGCCAGCGCCAGGACATTTTCCTGTGCAGAAGGTATGGCAAATTGTTCGATATCGCTGCTCAAAGTGACTTGAGCAGCATCCAGGGTATTTTTTGCTGATTGCAATTCATGACCCAAGCCTGTAGCACGATAACCAATTACGGCAGCGCGCACTTCTGCCAGCGCTTGCCTTGCCGTGTGCTCTATATCATTGATTTCTTTTTTACATGCCTCTGGATTTCTATCCAGCAGTTTGCCTGCCAATTCGGCTTTCAGAGTAATCACTGACAGGGTATGACCGAGCAAGTCATGCAAGTCCCTGGCGATGCGTTCGCGTTCAGCCAATGCGGCCAGATATTCGACTTCTTCCTGCTTCTTGAGCAGGTTTTCATTGCTGCGTGCCAGCCGCTCGCCGATGATGGCCCCAACTCCGCTGGGTATGCTGAAGATGAGTGCTGGTATCCAGAAATAAGATTCCAGTCGCATCAGCACACTGGCAATGACGATCACCATGCCGATAGCACTTAGGCTCACATAGGCCTTGCGTGTATCAGGCAAACGTGAGCACATGGTGGCGGCAAATATGCAAAAGGTGGAACCACCATAATTGTAAGGCGCCCAGATAATGCCAAAGCCGCAAATCAACACTATGCAGACAAAAATACGCCAGTCGGAATACCAGAAGCTATAAAAGTAAAAAGGCAGGAAGACCAGGAAGCTCAATGCCAGATAAACTAATTCTTTGCTGGTGGGGGCTACGTACAAATACTTCCAGCCAAAAATGGCAAAAGAGAGTAGCCAAAAGTAGGGCGCTTTGCCATAGCGTGCAGGCACCCAGGGGAAAGATAGTCTTGATAGTAATGATGTAGTCACGGCTTTGCCCTGAGTGTGTACTTAAATAAATGCAGCATTATTCCTTTAAAAGGCGGATGTCGGCAATTTCAAAATGAAATTCTCCCGTTTGTGGTCCGGCATTGAAGGCGAGTATTGTAATAATGCTGGGGTCTATGCCCTTGAATCTAGTGAAAGGTATGGAAACTTCCTGCCATTCTGCTGTGGTTTTGAAACTGACTGACACGGGGATAAAGCTACCTTGCACACTGATCCCCACACTATAATCTTTGCCATCACCTTTGACGCGGAATTTCAGTGTGTTGGCATTACTCAGATTAGCCACTTCCATAGGTGTATTGCCGGGAAAGAAAGCCACGCCTGCCCAGGGATAAGCAAAGCCGGGGTTGATACTGCCCGCTATCGAGAGCGCATTTGCAGGCACATCGGCGTCCTTGCCAGGCTCAAGGAGTTTCAGAGTAACTGTGGATTTGCCACCCATGAGGGCATCGTTGGATGGATACCAGCCTGCACCAAAAGGGCTGGCCAGTTTGTCTTTGCTGAACAGGCCTATGCGCCCATCCGCAGGTATGTCTACCAGCAAATTCTTTTGTGTTTTTTGTTTCGCGACTTCTTCTTGCTTTTGCTCGCGCTGCGCAGTCACACGCTCACCGTCCTTCCACACTTCAACGATATTGCGGGTGTTGGTAATATCCTTGTCGGGCTCACCTTCGACCAGCAGGAGATCGGCTTTGTAACCATTGGTGATGCGGCCTCTGTCCTTGAGCCTGAATGCAGAGGCCGGTACTGATGTGGCGGCGGCCAATGCTGCCGTCGGGCTTAAACCAGAATCAACTAAAGCAGCAAGTTCATGATGCAGGCTGATGCCATACTGAGTGCCAGAATTGCCAGCATCCGTACCCGCCAGGATGGGTATGCCAGCCGCATGCATGGCGGCCGTCATCATCTTTGGTACCTTCAGAAAATCAGTGTCTTGCTTGGAGCCATAAGGCGTGTTAAGAGCTTGCATTTGCGATTTGCTGAGCAAGCTGGTCATGCGCTTGTCACTCAATACATCCTGTTCTTTTATGCCTGCTATGCTTTCCAGCACCGCAAAAGTGGGGATGATGAAAGCATGTTTGCTTTTTGCGCTGTTGACGAGGTCGCGCAACTCTTTGTCACTGATTTGCTTGTCGTTAAATAAATGAACCAGACCATCTACTCCCGCAGCTAGCGCATCCTGCGCTTCTTTCAGCGTGCCTATATGGGCAACAGCGAGTTTATTGCGCATGTGTGATGCTTTAACCAGTGCTTTGACGGTGGCTGTGTCCAGGCTGTTGAAGGGATGCTTGTCATTGCCGTGTTCAATGACGATTTTGATGAAGTGCGAACCCTCGGCAATGCGGGCATCCACCCAGGCTTGAGCTTCTTCCGGTTTTGTCAGCGTGGGTATGGCCATGCCATATTCGGTACCGTGCCCGCCAGGAGCTGTCGCCAGTATGCCAGCAGAAATGATGTCGGCACGGTCGCGGTTGTCGCCTTTGCGCATCTTTTCATTGATTGTCTGTAGCAAGGCGACATTGCTGAACATATCGATTTGCGTAGTCACACCGTATAGTAGTGGTAGTTCCTGGTCCTGGTAAGCATGCACATGCGCATCGATCAGGCCAGGTAGCAGCGTGCGGCCTTTGCCATTGATGATGGTGGTACCTGAAGCTGGCTTGCCGGTGAAATTACTATCCTGGATTTTGCCATCAACGATGAGGACATTTTTATCTGCCAGGACTTTTTGACCATCAAATACCCGTACATGTTCGATCAGAAAACTTGCTGCCGTTGCTGGCAAGTGGACGCTGCCAGCGCAAACAGCCAGTGCGATGGCAAGAGTGGTTTTGTACATGAATAACTCCTTGTTGATGTATGTCGCCATCTTGCCTTGTCTTGCATTGTTAGCACAGAAGCAAATGCCATCAGTTTGATGTGACATTTGTCATGTAGGTGTTTGTCCAATTTACTTGCTGCGCCAATAAAAAATCCCGCAACGTGTGCGGGATTTGTGTGGGATTTTTAAGATGAATGCAATCAGTCTATGGCGCAGTACACAGACAATGCGTCAATGCCGTAAAGCCTTTACCTTCTTTATTGACTTCTGCAAGCCAGCTCAGATCTTTCAGGACCTGGCTTGCAGCCGCTGGTGGCAAGCCCGTTGGTACGACGGCGAGTTTGAAATTGTCATGCAATACCCTGGCCGCTGTAGCATCAAAGATACTCAGGAGGCGGTCTATCTTCGATGGTTCACGTTCGATATAGCTGATCCGATAATCATTACCCAGTTTGGCGCGGGTAGAGGCAGATTTCAGTGCATCGCCAAAATTGCCTATGGTATCAATCAGGCCTCTTTCCTTGGCTTGTATGCCAGTCCAAACACGGCCTTGGGCAACTTCATTGATTTTCGCTGGCGTGGTTTTACGTGCCGTTGCTGCCTTGGAAGTGAAGTCTGCATAAGTGTGGTCTATGCTGCTTTGCAAGACTTGGGCAAAACGCGCATTGAATGGACGCAAAGGATTGAAAGGATCGGCCAACCATGTGGTCGGTGAGCCAGCAGTGTGTACGCCCAGTTTGTCAGCAGCCTTGTCGGCAGAAGGCAAAATGGCGATGACACCAATGGAACCGGTAATTGTGGCTTCATCGGCAATTATTTCATCGGCAGCCATGGAAATCCAGTAACCACCGGATGCCGCGACGTCACCCATCGAGACAACGACGGGTTTGCCTGCCTTGCGCGTCAGTTCCAGTTCCCTGCGTATCAGTTCAGAACCAAATGCACTACCGCCTGGCGAATCAACACGTAGGACGAGGGCTTTGATGCTGTCGTCTTCCCTGGCTTTGCGTATCATTTGCGACGTTGACAAACCACCGATAGAGCCCGGGGGGGCCATGCCTTCGCTTATTTCACCCGCTGCCACGATAACGCCGACGGCATCACCAAAGGTCTTGGTTTTTACCCTGGCCAGATAGTCGTCAAAAGAAATCTGACGGAAGGTTTTGATCTGTTCGTCCTTGATCCCGCGCTTGAGCATGATTTCACGCAGTTCATCACGGGTTTTCAAACCATCGACCAGCTTGGTATTGAGAGCCAGTTTGGCGAGATCACCGCCAGCAGCGACCAGCAGTTTGCTCAGGTCATTGATGCCACGCATGATGTCGCCTTCTGGCAACTTGCGGGCTTTTTCTACATCAGTGGTATAGGTTTTCCACAAGCCATTGTATAAAAAACTTTCTGCTTCAGCAGCTTCTTTCGAAGGGCCGTTGGCAACGTAGGGTTCGCCAAAGCTTTTGAAGTTACCAGCTTTGAGTACGTTCACGGTGACACCAACTTTGTCGAGAACATCGCGATAATAATTACGATATTTGCCAAAGCCGGTAATCATTACGGTACCCATAGGGTGCAGGTAGACTTCGTTCGCATGTGACGCCAGATAGTATTGACGCTGGTCAAAGCTGGAACCCCAGGCCACCACGGTTTTACCGCTGGCTTTGAAGCGGTCGATTGCTGTCGTCACTTCACGCAGGGAAGCCAGACCGGCTCCACCCATCTCATCCAGCAGCAATACAGCACTGCTAATTTGCGGGTCTTTGGCTGCCTGATCCAGCACTGCCAAAACGTCACGTAATTGCGTGGTTCTCTTGGTGTCGCCTCTGGCTTCTGCCAGCAAGGTTTCGCGCGGGCTGCTGTCATGTTGCTCAACCAGCGTACCTTTCAGATTCAGTATCAGGGCAGTTTTGTGTTCTATCTTTTTCACCCCGCTACTCAAAATATTAACGATGATAATGATCAGGATAGCCAGGATCAACAGGTTGAAAAATACCCGGCGGCTGAAGTCCAGCGCATTCCATAGGTATTTGAAACCTGTTCCTATCCAGCGTAGTGGGGTAAAAGCCATAGCAAATTTTCCTAATGTGACAATAGAACTGAATTATTCGGGCCAGATGGTTTTTAACAACTGGGCCAGATGAGCACCAGCACGTGCCAGCGCGTCTTCTTTCATATTCAGCATGGTTTTTTCATATTCGAGTGGTAAAGCAATAGACCAGCTATTACCCTTTTGGTTCGGTGTACTTTTACTGAATTGTGTACCGGCAAACAAAACTTTGGCATCGCGGATGGCATCATTGGCCCACAACATTGGCAATTCTTCGATGGCGCCATTACTTGGTGTCACAGTTTTGGCCTTTTTAGTCAAAGCGTCATTCATGCGGCCACGTTTGAATTGCTGTGGCAGGTCATCCCACATGGAGTGCAGATTGCCACATGGGCATTGCAGGGCATTGCCACCTACTGTATTGCTGCCCCGGTCATACTGACCTTCATCAGGATTAATAATCTTGCCATCAGCATTCAGGAAGATGGAGCCTACATGCAGGGGCTGATGCAAGTCGCCGACATAGTGGGTCAGCAACATCAGGGCTTCTTGCTTGTCTTTGAAGTTGAAGGGGGCGGGCTGGGGTTTGCCTTGCAAGACCAGGACAGCAGCGCGGATGGCGTAGACCACGTCATGGTCACTGGTGCCGACATAGCCCAGTTTGTATTGATCATGTTGCAAGGCCACGTCTGCATAGTGATATTGCTTATGGCAGTTTTCTTCATCAGAGGCCGGATTGCAATTGGTGTTATTGCGTTTTACATAGTCGGCCATGGCAGCGATACCTGCTGCTGTCTCGAAAGACGCGCATTCTGGGTAGCGGCCAGTAGAAGTATAGGCAAAATCCTTGTCCGGGGCGATACCTTTGACGCAATCGCCCCAGACGGCGATTTTCTCCAATGTATTGTCACCCAGCAGGGTTTTGACCTGGGCACCGGCTTTGCTGCCAGCCAGCAGGTTCTCTGCAATCGCACCTACTGTCTGGTGACCATCGGCACCCCAGGCAAAACTCAGCTGCGGCAAACTGGCCAATGCCAGCACGAAAGCGGAAATCAGTAACTTTTTCATAGGAATGTCAGAAAGAAATAATCAATAAGGAGTAATCAATACCAAAGGTGTGGTCAATATGGTAGTTAAGATTGTAAGCCGCAAAGATGACGAGGATATAGCAAAGCAGTCGTATTGTGTGCAGATCAGAATGCGTATTGAAGGCGCATGCTCAATATCCCTGCATGGCGGGCATTGAGTTTGCCCACGACATACGACGCTTCATACTTGACGGTTTGCTTGCTATCTGCCGGGTTCCCCAGCCTGAAACTGCCAGAAATCATGGGGCCGGCACGGTGAGACTGCAAGGCTCTTGCCGACCAGTTGTCCCAGTCACCCAGTTCACCAAAACCTTGCAGGCCAAGTTCCAGTTCGGGTCGGAAACGGTATTTTCCCTGCCACTGGTATTTCATTTGCAGGTGGGTAGCCGGACTGGTGCGGTAAGTCCGCTCGAGAAAGAGATTGGTATTGACCTGCAGCCTGCCAAATTCTGTTTGTACGGCAGGGCCAAATTCAAAGTCCACGCCGCGGCTGGTGTCGGTATTTTTATTCAGGCTCGTATGCAGGGCCAGGTCAAAGTCGTACTGGCCATGGGTCATCAAGAAATCGTTTTGCCAAGTCCAGGCGCTATTGGCCAGGGAATTTGCACCTTGCCTGAACCAGGTGGCATATACCTCGGTGTACCAGGTCCTATTGGGCATATATCCAAACCCCAGGTCTGGGACGGTTGAGGTAGGCTGGTTGTCGGCAAAAGAAGACCAGGTTTTGAAATCCACGGTCTTTTCACCTTCACTCTCATAGATGCTGACCAGATAATAGCCAGAACCTGCCAAGGCTGGCATGGTCGTGAAAGTGCAGATAGAAAATGTTGCCTTAAGAGCAAATTTCTTCATGGTCGGTTAAATGGTTGGCTAAACACTTCGCTAAAATGCATCAGATGGGATGTCAGCAAGTCCATATGATGGCATTGATGCAGGAAAGAGCAAGAAAATCTCTGGATAAATTGTGATTTCAATTATTTCCTTACGGCAAAACTATCGGTTAAGCAGATATTGCATGTCCATGTATTCGACTTCGCCCCCAATACCAGCTAAACTTGCATGTTTTTCTTCCATTTTTGCGGCATCAGCATGAACACCATGAATACATCCCCAGACGATAGCCCGGAATCCGATCACGAGCTAGCCGCAGAATCGACTACGGTCAGCACGCCGTCTAAAGACCTGATCAACCGCGAAGTGGCACGCCGTCGAACCTTTGGCATTATTTCCCATCCGGATGCGGGTAAAACCACGCTGACAGAAAAGCTCCTGATGTTTTCGGGCGCGATTCAACTGGCCGGTACGGTCAAGGCGCGCAAGAGTGGCCGCCATGCGACGTCCGACTGGATGGAGATAGAAAAGCAGCGTGGTATCTCAGTTGCGTCCTCCGTCATGCAGTTTGAATATCTCGACCACGTCGTCAACCTGCTTGACACTCCTGGTCACCAGGACTTTTCTGAAGATACCTATCGCGTATTGACGGCTGTGGATTCTGCCCTGATGGTGATCGATGCCGCCAAGGGTGTGGAAGAGCAAACCATTAAATTGTTGAACGTTTGCCGCATGCGCAATACGCCCATTATCACCTTCGTCAACAAGATGGACCGCGAAACCCGCGACCCGCTGGAGTTGCTGGATGAGCTGGAGTCGGTACTGAAGATAAAGTGCGCCCCGGTGACCTGGCCCATAGGCATGGGTAAAACTTTCCGTGGCGTGTATCACATACTGAAAGATGAGATTTTGCTGTTCACGCCAGGTAGCGAGCGTGCAGACCAGGAATTTGAAGTCATCAAGGGCATCAATAATCCCCGTCTGGTAGAAATGTTCCCGCTGGAAATCGAGCAACTGAAGATGGAGGTCGAACTGGTACACGGTGCGTCCCATCCATTCAGCCTGGATGACTTTTTGGCTGGTGTGCAAACGCCAGTATTCTTTGGTTCTGCCATCAATAACTTTGGTGTGCGTGAGATCCTGAATGCCCTGCTGGATTGGGCACCGGCACCGCGTGAGCGTGATGCGACAATACGTTCTGTCGAGCCTAAAGAAGTGCCATTCTCTGGTTTCATTTTCAAAATCCAGGCGAACATGGACCCGGCCCACCGTGACCGTATCGCTTTCCTACGAGTTTGTTCGGGTCGTTTTGAACGCGGTATGAAGCTCAAGCATTTGCGTCTTAACCGCGAGATCAAGGTATCGTCCGTTGTGACCTTCATGGCGTCTTCGCGTGAACAGGTGGAAGAGGCATATGCTGGCGACATTATTGGTTTGCCTAATCACGGCAATATGCAGATAGGTGACAGCTTCTCTGAAGGTGAGTTGCTGCAATTTACTGGAATCCCTTATTTCGCGCCAGACTTTTTCCGTACAGCACGTATTTTGAATCCACTCAAAATCAAGCAATTGCAAAAAGGCTTGCAGCAGTTGGGTGAAGAGGGCGCTGTGCAGGTGTTCAAACCGGTTGTCAGCAGTGATCTGGTACTGGGTGCGGTAGGTGTCTTGCAGTTTGAAGTGGTCGCCAGCCGTCTTAAAAATGAATATGGCGTTGACGCTGTGTTTGAAGGCACCAGCATCAGTAGCGCGCGTTGGATCAGTTGTGAAGATAAAAAAATGTTGGCCGATTTTGAACGTTCCAGCGCTGGCGGCAACATCGCCTATGACGCTGCGGGCAATATGGCTTACCTGGCGACATCTGGTGTGAACCTGAAGTTGACACAAGAACGTTGGCCTGGCGTAACTTTCCATGCCACGCGTGAGCATGCGGCAAAGCTTGGCTAAATAAGTCAGCTAAATAAGTCAAATCGAGCATGTAAGCGGCTGACAGAGCGAAAAGCTTCTGTCAGCCGCTTTGCTATTGGGGCTAATAAATTTCACTTGAATGCGAACTTTAATTTGCTAACATGTTGATTTAAGGTGCTTTTTTTGCACGACATCGTGACATTTAGCTGTCATACTGAAGGCGCAAGATAAGCTAACTAGCAAATATACGGAGTATTCGTAAACAGAAATTAGCGCTGGCCGTTTATATAGGCCATTCAATTTTCTTCCCGATTTTCTTTGCAACTTTGATGAGGAGCGTGATCATGGCATTATTTTTTATTGAAGCCGTCCGTTTTGATGACAGTGGAGAGCGTATCGCCAAAGTACGCTGGGGCAAGAGCAAGGGTGGGCAAGTCATGCCGCCTGCCATGGTAGATGATCCACAGGAAGCAGATGTGCAGGTGGTATTGGATACCATTGCCAATGGGGATGAAGTCTTGCCAAAATTCCAGAGTGAAAACGGCATCATACTGGGGCCAAAAGTTGTAGGTATACAATATGATGATGGTGTGCATGGTCTGAGCACAGCCAGCAATGATGTTCCCGGCCATAGCTTGAGTGACCTGCCTTCTTTCTGACCCCTTTTTTGCGCCATCACCATGCGGTGGCGTTTCTATTTATTCTGATCTCCTGACTTTCTCGCTTTCTCGTTTTGCGCATATAGTTGTGCTTGGTATATGCAAATAAGAAATACTTCGTTGTCCTTCACCAGCCTGACTCCATATCATAATCAGGTCGCCGGATAATCTTTCCATCCGGCATGTTTCAATGTATATGCCTTCATTCATGTGTGATGAAGGAAGGAAAACTTCCAGGGAATATGATGAAAATTTCTACAAAAAAAACAATCTCCACTTTATTCGCCGGCATAGTTTTAGCTGGCGCATCCCTGACTGTCACGGCAGCTGATTTACTGGATACTGTCAAGTCACGTGGCACGTTGAAAATAGCGCTGGAAGGAACTTATCCTCCCTTCAATTTCAAAGATACCAAAACCAATGAGCTGGCCGGTTTCGACGTTGATGTTGCCAAATTGCTGGCAGCCAAACTTGGTGTCAAACCAGAATTTGTGACTTCTGAATGGAGTGGCATACTCGCAGGCCTGTCTGCGGGCAAGTTTGATGTCATCGTCAATCAAGTCGGTATCACAGCCAAGCGCCAGGAAACTTTTGATTTCTCTGATCCTTACACTGTGTCTAGTGCCCAGCTCATCGTCAAGAAAGATGACAAGCGCGAGTTCAAAAGCCTGGAAGACCTGAAAGGCAAAAAACTGGGCGTAGGGCAGGGTAGCAATTATGAAGAGCGTGCCAAGGCCGTGGCCGGTATCGAAGTCAAGAGCTATCCCGGGGCACCAGAATACCTGCAAGACCTGGCAGCAGGGCGGGTTGATGCTGCATTGAACGACAGCCTGATGGTTGCTTATTTGTTGAAGACTAGCAATCTGCCTGTCAAGGCTGGCGCACCTATCGGTGAAATTGCAAAAAATGGTATTCCCTTCCAAAAGGGTAATCCTAAATTTGCCGCAGCGTTGAATGCGGCCCTGGCCGAACTCATCAAGGATGGCAGCTTTGCCAAAGTATCCAACAAATGGTTTGGCAAGGATGCGAGTAAGGCACCTTCAGCGCAACACGTCGCAGTATGGCTGACATTGATCTGCAAAGAGCCATGTCAGCCACTTAAGCTGTATGATTAAGTGGTTTAAATCCATTTAATGTCACTACTATCCCCGTCCTGCGGGGATATTTCTTTTTAAAGTTGCCATGGAAATTTTCGAATTACTGCAAATGGCAGCCCCGGTCATGTTGAAGGGGGTTGCCTATACCTTGTTGTTTGCCATAGGTGCCATGGTAGGTGGCTTGATCCTGGGTTTCTTGCTGGCGATTGCACGGATATTGCCAAGCAAATTGATCAGCACACCGGCTGCAGTCTATGTCAGCCTGATACGCGGTACACCCTTGCTGGTGCAGATATTCGTCATCTACTATGGCCTGCCCAGCATAGGTATAGAATTCTCAGCGACATCGGCAGGCATACTGGCACTGAGCCTGAATGCTGGTGCTTATCTGTCGGAAAGTATACGCGGCGCGATAGTGGGCGTCAGCCGTGGCCAGTGGTCTGCCAGTTTCAGCCTGGGTTTGAATTATGGACAGACCCTGCGTTACATCGTCGTACCGCAAGCCATGCGTGTGGCCGTACCGTCAATGAGCAATACCCTGATCAGTCTGATCAAGGATACCTCTCTGGTATCCGTCATCACGGTGACGGAGCTGATGCTGGCGACTAAGGAAGTCATCGCCACCAGCTTTCGCCCTTTGCCACTGTATATTGCTGCCGCTTGCGTCTATTGGGCACTCAGCCTGTGTTTTGAAGTCGTGCAAAGACGACTGGAGAAACGATTGCAAAAGGCTCATCAAGTTTGATTTTTTGACCAGCTAAGCTGGCGTTGCGCTCTCTGCCTGCAAGCCATTCAGATAGCTTGCAGTCAATTTGGATTGCAAGGCAGCCTGTAGTAATTCGGACGGCATGATTCTGATATCTGCTCGCGTCATGGTCAATGCCTGTCCGGGCACCAGGCTGGCTGTATAGCCATAATGAGTC
Source organism: Burkholderiales bacterium (assembly GCA_016200895.1). GTDB lineage: Bacteria > Pseudomonadota > Gammaproteobacteria > Burkholderiales > Burkholderiaceae_D > Undibacterium. The sequence goes on along the minus strand of JACQDX010000087.1, from coordinate 10,131 downwards.
AGGCAGGCAGTGATCCAGGACTCCATGATTTCGAGCACATAAAAACGCTTGCCCATGGGAGATAAAAAGCTCACACCTTCTGGCCTGAGCCTGCCCCATAAGCCATTCGGGTCCGTCGCCATTTTTACCAACTCATTCAGTTGCAGGGCTTGCGGGTCCATCCAGCTACCGGCAAATCTTTGCTTGTTTTGTTCTTGCAAAACTTCGGTGGCATAACGGTCCCAGTCGCAAACTTGCAATTGTTCTTTTTCAAACAGGGCGTACCAGGCGTTCTCTGTTTCTACTTCTCCCCCCAGCAAATGCAGGCATTGAGACAAGGGAGGGAAACCGGGCTTTGCTCCAGGAACAACCGCCGCCACCCGTTCTTCCATACTTGGATGAGTATCAAATTCTGAAGTGGTATGCGATTCGGCATAAGTAATTGCAGCTTGTATGTCAGCCCGTTTCACTCCGGGTTTGCAAAAGCGCCTAAAGCCTTCAAAGATGGGCATGCGGGCACCACGATTCAATGCAGGGCCAAGTTCATAGTCAAGATAGCTGGACCACATCGGTGAAATCAAATGCACTTTTTCCAGCGCGCTACGGGTGGCTACCGGGCCAAATTGTTTTGCCGCTAATGCGTCGGCAGCAAATTCCTGCTCACGCGAGACAGCTGCAGATAATTTCAAAAACCATTTTCCGTAATAGCGGAACAAGACATCCAGGAAAAACATGGAGTCATCAAGGTCGGTGACGGTGTAAGCAATGGAAGTGCGGGTACGGTATACCCATGGTCCCAATGCCAAATCACCAGCCACAAAATGACCAAATTCATGGGCGATGACCGAGCCCAGTTCAGCTTTTGACAAGGTACCCAGCAAGGGCAGACCCAAGCCAACTTCAAGCTCTTTCACCTTGCCGCGCCAGTTCTTTTTGCCACTGATGAAGGCAGATGCAGCACCTATCAAATGGATATTGACCGGTGCATCCACCTTGAGTTCTTTGGCGATGCGTTCGACCATTGCATACAAGGGTGCTGCGGTTTCGCGAGATAAAGGTTTGACGGTATCGCCACTCTTTTTCTCTTTGCTGCGTGGACGCAGGGAATACGCCAGCGTCAATGCGGCGATACCTGCAATGACCCCCGAAAATTGCAGAGAAGAACGGTGATTCATCTGGGTAATCGGCACCCAGGCCAGCGCAATAACCAGTCCCAGAGCGAGTATCCAGAAGCCTAGCCATAGGGCAACGACCAGGCCAGCGCGGCGGGTCAGATTGGTTTGTTGCGGTTTGCGGTGATGATCAGTTTTCATAATTGACTCAGCTTTGCCATTGTTTGATTGCCGTGCTGACTACACCTTGCAGCATATCTGTTTTTGCCGCCAATTGCCTGAGGGTCTGCCGCTCCTGTGCTGGTAATTGTGAATTGCGTGAACGGATGAAATAAGCTGCCGCCAGCACTTCGGTTTCAAAGTCCACTTCATCCAGACTGACGTTGTCACCGCGCACGAACTGTTCAAAAACAGCGAGATCAGCTTTGCGCATATGCATCATCTGTTGTAGTTTATCTTTTGCTACTTTGTTGTTGATGCGGCTGGCTTCGCCATAAAGCAAGGCCAGTTGATCTGCACCCAGATACTTGCGGATCTGTATTGCGTTGATCTGTTTCATCAGATCCAGCGTTTGTTCTGGCGAACTGCGCAAACTTTGTGACAGTTTGACGATGGGTAAATCACGATTTGCCGCATTAGTTGTTGGCAGGCCAGCTTTGGCGCGGTAAATATCCAGCAATTTACCATCCTCATCCTCTGGCATGCTGCGCAAATATTTTTCAGGATCGCCATTATTCACTTGGCGCGCAATTTCGTTGAATTCAAGCGCATGCACGGCTCTTTCCAGACCCTTGCTGTTGTTCATTGCTGCATCCAGTATCTTCAACGCATCAGCAGCACGTTGCTGTGTCAGCAGCAGCTTGATTTGTGTATCAAATAAGTAGCTGGCATTTTCTGGTGAGAGTGTAGACAGTTGCTGCAAATCCTGAGCTGCACCCCGGCTGTCGCCATGCACAAATTTACGCCAGGCCAGGCTGCGCAAGATATTTGCATCTTGCGGAAATTTTTGCCTCAATGCCTTCATTGTCTGCAAGCCTTCACTACCGCTCAGCAATGAGGCATATAAATATTGTTCAGATGAAGACTCGGCACGTTGGCTGGCACGCTGTGCATATTCCTTGAGCATGAGTTCATGCTCACCGATATCATCACGCAAATCTTGAACGCTGCGCTCAAGCATGACGTCATCTGGATGCATCTTCAAGACTTTGCGGCTGATCCGCAACGCTTCGGCATTGGATGCATTACGGGCAATATACAGGGTAATTTCTGCTGTGCGTGATTCCCAGTCCTTGATGGCGGCATAGGCTTCCAGCGCACCCAGCATGTCTTTTTCCTGACCATGTTCAAACGCATAATTCAGACAGGACATGACACCCGGCGTGCCTGGCTGGTTGATGATGGTCAATTGCTTCACGCTGACTGAGCTTTCGTGTTTGCTCATGCTCATGGTTTGTGGTGGTTCGCTGAACAGGTATTTGATGTTGGCAAATTCCATCAGACGCTTGCCGCAATACACAATCTGGCTCCCAGCCTGCCCAGGATCAGATGGCTTTACCTTGCTGTAGATAATCGTATTTTCTACCAATGGTGCTGCACCGGCGATATTCCAGATGCTGTAGCGGTCGCTGCTTTCCAAAGTCTGGTCATAAGTATCGATGACGCCGGTTTTGCCAGCGCTGGCTTCACCCCGTAAATGACCTACTGGCAAAGTCAATGTGGCACGCCCCAGTGCTGGTACGATCCGCGTTTGCTCGCCGATTTTCACATTTACCGGTATTTCAAAGCCATTCAGTATGATCAGATCCTGGTTACTCGCTTCGTGATAACTCGCCGTAGCGCCTGTCAACACCATGATCACCAAAGTCAGTGCCAGACTGCGTGTATATAGCCAGCCCATGATCCCCAAAGGCGCGCGCGCATAAATCTGCCACTGCCTGTCGCCAGTGCTGCGCACCACATAAGAACCCATGGGAACGAGTGGCAGGGCAAACAAGATGACAAAAGCATGCAGGGCAATATGGCTGCCATCGGTATCCCGTTCCGATTCACCAACAAAACTGAAACCGACAGAATTGATTGTTCCCAGCGATGGAGTGCCTTTCAATGGCTTGGCAAACAGGCGGCGTTCACTGGTCAGCTCTTTGAGTACATCCTTGTGCTGTGGCAGGCGGCGGAACAGGCGGGCCAGGACAAGAGAGCGATAGACCTTGAATGGGTCGCCAGATTCTATGGCCCGGCTGATCTTCGGATCATCGCTAAAGGTGCGCAACTCTGGCACACGCTGGAATAAATTGGCTGGATCAGATATGGACATACTGGTTTAATTATTAAATAGCCAAAAGAATAGTAATGGGGATGTACTGATTGTTGAAATCAAATAATCAGGTTTTCCTGAATCTCGGTGCAAGCGACAAGACTACCAGTGCAGTTGCGATGGGCAAGGTAGAAATAAAGCCGAAATGCTTAAAGCCATAAGCACCGGTTAAAGCGCCGGAAAAAAACCAGAAGACCAATAGACCATGCAAGCGCAATTTCTGCAAATTGGCACTCACTTCATTTTTATGGTGAATTTCGTCTTTATGTTCATTCCAGTAAATCATCTTGCCCAGTTCTATCCCTATGTCAGTGACCAGGCCAGTGACATGGGTAGTGCGTATTTCAGCATGGGAGATCTTGGTAATCAAGGCATTTTGCAGACCCATCACATAGCAGAGCAAGACTGTCGTGAAAGAGACGGTGATCACTGCGTGCTCCTGCAATTCAGTGCCGACCAGGCCAAATACCAGCAGCAACACCGCTTCCAGCAGTAAGACGGGTGTATAGATGTAGCGAAACTGGTTACGCTTTGCATAGTTAACGATAAGGGCTGTACAGGCAGCACCCCAGGCAAAAGCAATCAGCATGAACAATGCGGCAAAGGCGGGCAGGAACTTGCCCAGGACCAGATCGTCAGCGGCGGATGAAAGCATGCCGGTCATATGGGAAGTGTATTGCCCGACAGCTAAAAAACCACCAGCATTCAAGGCTCCGGCCACACATGCCAAGCTTACTCCCAGATGCAGATTAGACTGGGGAGTGCGCTTGGGTGACGTCAGGTTTGCAAGATAATTGAGGGGCATGCACGAAAAGGTATATTTTTTGCCAGTCGGACTTGAGTTTAGCCGAAAAACTGACAGAAAAGCACGCCTGCTCGCATTTACTATCGCAGTGCATGTTGTTTTACCTCATTCTTGCTCCTGCCCTTCAATGAGAAGTGCCTTACATAGCTGGCCTGTGAGTGGATAAAAAGCTGCGGTGATCCTGGAAATTCAGGGCGCAGCGCTGAATAAAGTCGCCCAAAGGTTCGCTCTGGTTTTGTACTGTATCGGTAACGGCTTTATCTGCTAGTGGAAACACGCCCATGCCAGCCAGCAGTGAATACCATGATGCTACGGGATAATAGGTGTCGATTTTCTGGCGGCGAATTTCATCCCCCAGATCGCGACCTTCCAGCCAGGTGGCAAATACCTGTTTGAGTGAATCAGGTATGGTATGCAGGTTGGCTGCATTGGCTATCCAATATTCTGTGTCCGTCCGCGTATTGGTCTTGTAGTGGGCGATGATGTAATTGCGGTGTCCGTCAAAGTAGTCATTGATTTGCTCGTTGTAGACATGTTGCGCTTGTTCGCTCATGTCGCCTTTTTCCAGGAACAGGCAAAAAATAGCGGCAGTCATCTGTGTCAGGTAGAGGGCGGTTGCTTCCAGTGGTTCTAAAAACCCTTGTGACAAACCTACCGCCAGACAATTTTTGTTCCAGTGTTTCTCTACACGCCCCAGTTTCATCTTCAAATGGCGGGCCTGGGTATCTGATTCCAGCAAGCCCAGTTTTTCACGCAATTCATGTTCTGCCTGATCGGCAGTGGTAAATGCGGAGCTATACACATAGCCATTGCCGTAACGATTTTGCAGCGGTATCTTCCATGACCAGCCGTATTTCATTGCAGTAGAAATTGTTTGCGTAGGAATTGCTGCGCCGATGTCCGTCGGCATGGCAATGGCAGAGTCATTCAAGAGATGGTCAGCATAGCTGACAAACGGTGTTTTTAATGCCTTACCAATCAACAGCGAAGCAAAGCCCGAGCAGTCGACAAAAAAATCGGCTTCCAGATTGTCGCCACTTTCTATCAATACCGAGGCAATATTACCGCTGGCATCCAGTCTGGTATCGGTGATGTGGGCACTGATATGGCGGATACCCATTTCCAGTGCTTTCTTATGCAGGAATTTCCCTAGTAACATGGCATCGAAATGGTAGCCGTAAGTCGTAAAAAACGGAAAATTATGGGATGCAATAGGTGCCAGATGGCTCTCTGCCAATTTGGAGGACAGGAAAAATTTATCGGGTAATGCGCATACATCTTCACCATTCAGGCGCGCTTTGACATTGTTGATAAATACTGGCAAGGTCAGGTTATCTATCATCGTCACAAAGGGATGAAAATAACTTTCATGACCAGGTTTGGTGGACCAGCCATCAAAGCTGATGCCGGATTTATAGGTGGCATTACATTCAGGCATCCATTCAGATTCTTGTATGCCCAGGTTATCAAAAAACTTTTTCAAGACCGGTGTAGAACCTTCGCCAACGCCAATCACACCTACAGTAGGTGATTCTATTACCGTGACTTCTATATTTTTTCCTTTTACTGAATGGGCGATGATCAGGGCAGCCATCCAGCCTGCGGAACCGCCGCCAACGATCATGATTTTCTTGATAGGTTTTTGCGTAGTCATAGTCAGGGGCCAGTGTCAGGAATAAATTGAATTGCATGTCGTCTCCAAGGACGACACATCTACATTAACAAACTTTGCTAAGTTAAAACAAAAAAAAGTGATGAGACCAGGCAGCCTCATCACTTTCAAGAACAGGAGGCGTATCTTGGTGTTACAGATAAACCCTCCCGCAAGCGTAGTAATTACATTTTGGCGTGCAAAGTCAGGAAGATTTGACGGCCATTTTTATACAGGGATGCTGGCAAATCTGCTGCACCTGGAGTTTTCCAGACAGAGCTGACCAATGGATTATTGAGATCTTTGCCATCCAGAGAGATAGAGAAACTGTCAGTGATCTGATAAGCCAGGGTTGCAGACAAAGTACCGATATCGTTCTGGTAAGCAGCGCTGTTACGGCTGGTACCATTCAAGAAACCGGAACGATAGCTGTATGTCAGACGTGCACTGAATTTACCATCTTCATAGAAAGCGCCAATGTTGTATGCGTTCTTGGAAGTGCCAATCAAAGTACAGTCAGGAGCCAGCAAATCGCCGCACTTGGAACCAGGAGCTGCACCTGTTTCTTTGCCCAGTGTGTAAGTGTAGTTGGCGTTGATACCAAAACCTGCTGGCAATGCCTGGATGTATGCCAGTTCCAGACCTTTAACTTCGGCCTGGGTATTGATAGGCGTACTCATTGCATATACAGTATTTTTCTTTTGAATCTGGTTGTAGAACGTACCTGTGCTTGCGCCATAAGTCACGTAGCCATCCAGAGCCGAGTAGAAAATATCAGCAGAAACCAGGGATTTCGGTGCGAAATACCATTCCACGCCCAGATCTACCGTATTTGCACGGATAGGTTTCAGGTTAGGGTTACCACCGTTACCTGTACCTTGTACGTCACGCAGATCAAGACCAGCCATTTGACCCAGTTCAGGACGAGCCATCGTGCGGGAAACGCTAAAACGGGCAACCATGTCTTTGTTCAAATCCATGCGGAAGTTTGCACTTGGCAGGAAATCGACATAATTGTTGTTATAGGTACGTGGTTCAAAATTACCAGAAGCACCGATCTCATTACGTGTGACTTGTTCGTTAGTACGGGCAACACGCAAACCGAAATTACCACTGATGCCTTCGCCTGCAAAATCAGCCATTACATACGCAGATTGCGTTGGTTCTTTAATGGAGAATTCATTTTGCAGCAAGTGACCAGTATAGTTGGTGTACTGCGCCAGCCATGCATTCACAGAAGCTTGGGAGAAAGTCCAGTAACCAGCACCATTTGCACCCAGATCATTAAAGATATTCGGGAAAGCTGTCAAACCAGACATAGGCAGATTTGCTGCATTGCTCAATCCTGGCAAAGCATTGTTACCGATAGAAGTCAGATCACGTTTGTGTTCGGCAGCACGGAAACCAAAACGCAAAGTAGGGATGCTGGCGAGATCAGTTTTAAACGTGCCGTCGATTTGTGCGTAATTTTCTTTATCGTTGGCTGTGACATGTGAGCCGTAAGTGTATGGTGCGCCAGGTGTGCCAGGTGCGCCATTATTAAAGCCGCCGATAGAGAACTTGTCAGCGCCAGGCGTAACATAAATCACAGGCTTGTCAGAACCCTGGACAGTGTAGCTGCCGCCTGTCCATGGCATCCAGATACCCATAGCACCACTGACTGTGTTGCCCAGACCTTTGGTCGTACCGACTTTACCTGCAAGTGTCAATTGATCATTGACGCGGAAAGAGCCATCGATATTAAAGAACTGAGACTGGCTTTCTGCAACAGGACGGGAGAAGATTTCCTGAACAGCGCTGGACATGCCACTACAAGGTACGCAGCCAGCAGGATTAGTCACCGACAACTGGGTGATAACGCCCTGGTTCAAGGTACCAGTGACAGCACTTGTTGGATAGCCAGTGGTTGCCCATGATGGTCCGACGAAACGGCCCAGGGATTGCATGAAGTTGTGATTGACGTTCGGTGCATCCAGATGCGACTGGAATGCAGTGATGTCTATGCTCACATCTTTGGATGGCTTGAATTGGAAGTCAATCAAACCACCATCACGGGTACGTTGTTGTTCAAACCAGGCAGTACCACCCAGATAGTTGGTGACTGCGCCAGAAGCTGGAGACGTTGCTGTATTTGCTGTACCGGCACCTTTGATGGCACTATCGATAGGGCTACCAACATCAACCTTGTCCCACCAGATTTGATTCTCTTGACCAGCGCGGCTCAGAGTACGTTTTTGATGGAAAGCCTGAACCAGGATACCCATAGTTGACGCATCATTTTTCCAGGCAATCAGACCACTCAGTTGCGGATCAGATTTGCCGGAGTTGGCAGAGTTAACCAGGCCGATACTTGCTTGTGCATTGAATTGTTTTTTGAAATCCAATGGCTTGCGTGTTTCGATGTCCACGACACCTTCAGCACCGCCTTCAAGCAGATTGGCTTGAGAGCCTTTGTGTACTGTAACGCGACCTATCAATTCAGATGGGAACAAAGAGAAGCTGACGCTGCGGCCGCCGCCGACGATATTGTCAGCAAACCAGTCGCCACTTGATACTGAGTGACCATTGAGTGTCGTCAATGTCAGGCCGAACGGTGTGCCGCGCAAGGCAACGCGGTCATTCTCACCAAAGCTGCCTTCGCCACCACCCGCCGCAGCAACGCTGACGCCAGGTACACGTTGCAAAGAGTCAGCAACGTTTTTATCAGGCATCTTGCCGATGTCTTCAGCTGTAATCACTTCAACGAAATTGTCGGAATTACGTTTTTGATTCAAAGACTGTTGCAGGGATGCGCGAATACCAGTTACGACCACTTCTTGAGCTGCGGCTGGCTTCGCTGCTTCTTGTGCTTGCGCCTGCATGGCAACGCTCATGATTAATACCGCAACAGCGGACGCCACGGGCGTTAAATTGTTCCTCATTGGACTCATTTTATTTTGCATTTATTTCTCCTTCGGTTAAGACCTGTGAAAAGCTTTAGATCCGTGACAAAAAATTGCTTCCTCCCCCATACCTTACACACTTGATGTTTTGACAGTGAGTATTTTCGGTACAACCCGCTGCAGTAAAAAGTCATTCAAAGTTAGCTACCACTCGAAACAACAACACCGGATGTGATGCACTTTAGTGGTGACTAAACAGGTTGTCAATCGGTATCTAAGTGGTATCTATGCGATGTTTAATTGGTTTCTATTTTGACATTGATATGGTGGCTATCTAATTGTTTTTATTGGATAAATTATTCTTTTCAAATTGAGAAGAACAGAAGTGGACTGATGTTTTATTCCCACATGTGGTCTTCAATTGTTCTTTTTTTAGTCAAAGAAGTGGATTTGAAGTGGCTTTGAACTAAGTTTTCTAAATTAATTTATATATGTCTGAAATGCGATCTGGATGTGCAAATCAGGTTCGCGCAAAACACTGCTTAAATTTCCCATTCGCCACAGGGGAATGGAGTCTCAGTGCACTTTAAATTGCAGTAATTCGGCGTGTTTATATTTTTGAGGGCTAAGACCAGTTGTAAAAATATGACGGTAATTTGGTATAAATGGTTTGCTGAATCAGGGCTATAAAGCCTGCTGATTTGCAGTTAATATTCGATGACTATCGTGGCAATGTTAATTCCACATAGATACCTCTTGACAACCAGTTATGAGGACACTAAAGTGGGCCGAATTCAAAGACAGATAGTTTCTCCCGCAGCGCTGTACAAGCTGGCAGAGCAAGATGTACTTGAGTGGTATTTAAGTATTTTCCGGCAGAGACAAATTTATATGGCGGCCTGACCTATTTGTTTTTTGCTGAGTGTGACTGCGGAATTCAATGTATGAAAACCGGATGGCGAAAATACCTTCACTATAATAAAGGGAGCAGTAATGGATTTTTCAAATCGCCAGCAAGAGCCGGGGAAGAAGTTTATAGGCTTAGGGCTGGTTATCGCATTTCACGTACTGGTGGTATATGCACTGGTATCCGGATTAGCGCGCAAGGCCATGGAAGTGGTAATCAAGCCAGCAGAAGTCAAGTTGGTGGAAGAAGTAAAACCACCCCCACCGCCGCCAGATACCCCCCCACCGCCGCCACCAAAGTTGTTGGCACCGCCACCCCCGTTCATTCCCCCACCGGAAGTTCAGGTACAGCAACCCGTACAACAATCCCCGACCATCAGCGTCAAATCTGAAGTCAGGCCAGAATCGAATGTGATCCCCAAAGCCGTGGCAGCACCCTCACCGGTCGCAGACACCAAAGCAACAGGCCCATCCATTGT
>JACQDX010000082.1 GCA_016200895.1 Burkholderiales bacterium | reverse complement strand
TAAGGCTACGCTGAATAAGCATCAATTTTCGGTGCACGAGACGTCAAGTAGCACATTCAATTGATAAAAGCGGTGTTCAAGCTATTTTTCGCCCCCCCATCAGGCCATTGATGGGGCTTTTGCTCACTTTTTATCTGCTATGGACGCACCTCTGCCAACAAATGCCGACGCGATAAATAAATATTCGCCAAGGCCAGTGCAGTAAATGCGCGTGTGGCATTCTTGGCCAAACCCTGATACCGCACCTTGTTAAATCCCCAGAGGCGCTTGACCACCGCAAAGACGTGCTCAACGCGCGCACGGATCTTCGATTTATTGCGGTTCTTGCCGCGCTCAATCTCGTCAATCTCCCCTGACTTGCGGGTGCGCTGATTGGTAAAGTCTTTGGCTCCCGGCGCTTTGGAGAGAATCAATTTTTTTTGACTGGCATAGGCACTATCACCGTACACCCGTTTTTCACGTCCATGCAGCAGCTTGGGTAGAGGATGCTTGTCATGAACGTTGGCTGATGTCACAACAGCACTATGTGTCAGCCCACTTTGGCTGTCGACGCCGATATGCAGTTTCATCCCAAAGTACCATTGCTTCCCCTTACGCGTTTGCCGCATTTCGGGGTCACGTTGCTTCTCACGGTTCTTGGTCGAACTCGGTGCTGCAATAATGGTCGCATCGACGATCGTACCTGTCTTCAAACTCATGCCGCTGCTGCTGAGAACCCGGCCAACCTCCGCGAATAACTGTTCAGCGAGCTTATGCTGCTCCAGCAAATGCCGGAACTTGAGCATCGTGGTGGCGTCCGGTGCCGACTCACAGCCAAGATCTATGTCAACAAAGCGACGCAGACTGACGCTATCGTATAAGGCTTCTTCGCAAGCAAAGTCGGCCAGGTTGAACCAATGCTGGATGAAGTGGATGCGTAACATCCGTTCCAGGCCAATTGGCGGCCGACCGTTTCCTCGTTTAGGATAGTGCGGCTCAATGATCGCGCAAAGTTCCTCCCACGGCACTATCTTGTGCATCGTGTCGAGAAAAACGTCACGTCGTGTCGGTTTGCGATGTTGTTCAAAGCTCGCATTCTGATCTTCTGCCATCGCCAGTGTCTGTTGTTTCATGGAAGTCTAACGTCTTGTTCGGTTGTCAGTCTTTAACGCTTGAGAATAGAATCCGTTTACTTAATCAGCGTTGCCTTAAGGAAGGCGTACAACTCTTGCTCGATAGCCTGAGTATTTTGCGACCGCCAGTGCATGCAGAAGCAGAACTGGTTTTGCATTGTTGACCCTGGCAAAGCATAGTTAATTCTTAGAAAACCGTACAAAGAAGTAAAAAAAGTACGCACTTAAACATCATTAGTTAAAAGTATTTCTTTCATGCTGGCACCCCGGCAGGGGGAAGTCTTGTCCAAAATATGAAAGCAGAACATGAGCCGCAAAATTCAAATCACCAGCAAGCAAAAACGTCTTACCCTGGGCCGTCTGTCGGCTTTGACAGCCGCCGCTTTGAGTGTGGTCTTGCCGAAGGCCTTTGCCCAGAACAAGACGGCTGGCAATCTGCGCATAGGGTATCAGAAGTATGGAACACTGACGGTACTGAAGGGGACAGGGGCGCTGGATAAGCGTTTGGCCGCCTTGGGTGTGGATGTCAAATGGACAGAGTTCCCGGCTGGCCCGCAATTGCTGGAAGGTTTGAATGTCGGCAGCATCGATTTTGGCACCACGGGTGAAGCACCACCGATTTTCGCCCAGGCTGCTGGTGCAGATTTATTGTATGTCGGTAATGAACCGCCAGCCCCTGGCGGTGAAGCCATCATCGTACCCAAGAATTCCACCTTGACGTCGGTTGCAGAACTCAAGGGTAAGAAAGTCGTTTTGAACAAAGGCTCCAACGTCCATTACCTGTTGGTGAAGCTACTGGAAAAAGCCGGGCTGAATTACAAGGATGTTGAAGTCATTTTCTTGCCGCCTGCCGACGCACGTGCTGCGTTCGAGCGCGGCAGTGTTGATGCCTGGGTGATCTGGGACCCTTTTCTGGCCGCGGCTGAAAAGCAACTGGGTGCAAGAATACTGGTTGATGGTAAAGGCGCAGTCAGCAATCATCAGTTTTATCTGGCAGCACGGCCTTATGCGCAAAAAAACCCAGAAGTCTTGCGCATCGTGCTGGAAGAGTTGGCCAAGGTCGATGAATGGGCCGCAAAAAATCACAAGGAAGTTGCCAGCATACTGGCCACGCAAACCGGGCTGGAAACCAGTATCGTGGAATTGTCGACTTCCCGTTTTGGTTTTGGTGTCAAACCATTGACAGAGCAAGTCATCAAGGAACAGCAGAGCATTGCTGATACCTTTGCAGACCTGAAGCTGATACCCAAGCGTATCAATATCCGCGATGCTGTATTTGCGGTCAAAGCCTGAGGCTGATGATGAAATTGTCTTCCATACGCCGCCTGTTGCTGGCGCTTATTTTGAGCATACTATCTGTAGCCAGCTTTGCTGCAAGCACTGACTTACCCAAAGAGTTACCGAAAGAGTTACGTATTGGATTTCAAAAAAGCTCAGTCAATCTGACGCTATTGAAACACAGGCAGGCACTGGAACAACAATTGAAAGATGTCAAAGTCACATGGTTTGAATTTACAGCTGGCCCACAAATGCTGGAAGCCTTGTCAGTCGGTAGCATAGATTTTGCTACGACTGGTGAGCCACCGCCTATCTTTGCCCAGGCGGCTGGTAGCAATCTGGTGTATGTCGGTGCCGAGCCTGCCAAGCCTGGCGTCAGTGCTATCCTGGTTAAACCGGATTCCACCATATGCACGCTGGCAGATTTGAAGGGCAAAAAGATCGCCATACAAAAAGGATCAAGTGCGCATTACCACGTCTTGCGCGCTGTGCAGCAAGCTGGCTTGCAATGGTCAGATATTACGCCTGTGTATCTGGCACCGGCTGATGCACGTGCCGCTTTCGAACGCGGCAGTGTCGATGTCTGGGCGATCTGGGATCCATACTGGGCGGCTATCGAGCAAAGTGCAGCACCAAGAATACTGGCGACGGGCAAGGGCCTGGTAAATAATCTGTCGCATTATTTGTCTGCGCGCAGCTTTGCGGACAAATATCCCAAAGTGATACAAGTGCTGTTTGAAGAACTGACGCGCAGTGATACTTTCGTGCAAAAGAATCGCGATGAGGCAGTCGCCATCATTGCCGCCAGCACTGGTCTGGATAAACCAACTATCGCCAGCTTTCTGGAACGCAGGCCACGCTCACCAGTCGTTTATTTTACCCAAAACATTGTCGATGAGCAGCAAAGAGTGGCTGACAATTTCTATCAACAAAAATTGATACCCAAAGCTGTCAATGTGCGTGATGCAGTATGGCTGCCGCCTGGCACCAAACTATGAGAGGCTCTCGCAAAATTAACCTGGCGTTGTTGCGCCGCCTTGCCGTGCTAAAGCACTGTCTGCGCCAGCGACGCCTAGCCAGCTTAATTTTGCAAAAGCCTCTAACTATGACACTAAAAAATACAGGAGAAAATAATGAGTTTGAACATATTCTGGTTTATTCCCACCCATGGTGACAGCCGCTATCTGGGTACTACTCAGGGCGCACGCCAGGTCAGTTATGACTACTTGAAACAGATTGCGGTTGCCGCAGATACCCAGGGTTATGACGGCGTACTCTTGCCCACTGGCCGCTCTTGCGAAGATGCCTGGGTGGTAGCTTCCAGCTTGATCGGTGCGACCAGCAAGCTGAAATTCCTGGTGGCGATACGCCCCGGTTTGAGCAGTCCCGGCCTGGCCGTGCGTATGGCCGCCACCTTTGACCGTCTGTCCAAAGGACGTTTGCTCATCAATATCGTCACTGGTGGTGACCAGGGCGAGCTGGAAGCTGATGGCGTGTTCGCCGACCATGAAAAACGCTATGAAATCACTGACGAATTCTTGCGCGTCTGGCGTGCTTCGCTGTCAGGTGAAGGTGGCGATGCTGGCTATGATTTTGAAGGCGAGCACATTACCGTCAAGGGTGCCAAGACTTTGTATCCGGCTATACAGAAACCTTACCCGCCGTTGTATTTTGGTGGTTCTTCTGAGCCCGCGCATGAGCTTGCCGCAGAGCAGGTGGATGTCTACCTGACCTGGGGTGAACCACCGGCAGCAGTGGCCGCCAAGATTGCTGACATGCGTGAGCGAGCAGCCAGGCATGGCAGGACCTTGCGCTTTGGCATACGCCTGCATGTCATCGTGCGCGAAACCAATGATGAAGCCTGGAAAGCGGCGGAAGACCTGATCCGTTATGTCGATAATGATGTCATCGCCCGCGCCCAGGCAGCATTTGCCAAGATGGACTCCGTTGGCCAGCAACGCATGATCGCCTTGCATGGCGGCAAGCGCGACAAACTGGAAGTGTCACCCAACTTGTGGGCTGGCGTAGGCCTGGTGCGTGGTGGTGCTGGTACGGCCTTGGTGGGTGACCCTGAAACTGTTGCTGCACGCATCAAGGAATATCAGGCGCTTGGCATTGGCACCTTTATTTTCTCGGGCTATCCGCATCTGGAAGAGTCTTACCGTTTTTCAGAACTGGTATTCCCTCTGATAGGCAAGGAAGTACCCGGTGTTACCAATAGCCTGACCGGCCCGTTTGGTGAAGTCATGGCCAATGGCATCGTCCCCAAGGTATCACAAAGCTAGGGAGGCAATATGGGACCAATGATTACTGAAGTGAGCGAATTTGCTGCCACCTATGTGCAAAGCGGTTCTGCCCATGCAGCACAGTTTGCCGCAAAAAAGCCTGATGTTTTCCACCAGGTCAGCGTGCGTCTGCTGAAGCGGGGTTTACCCTGGCTGGTGCCAGTAACATTGATCCTGTTCTGGCAACTGGCGGCGCAGACAGGCTGGTT
Organism: Burkholderiales bacterium; assembly: GCA_016200895.1. GTDB lineage: Bacteria > Pseudomonadota > Gammaproteobacteria > Burkholderiales > Burkholderiaceae_D > Undibacterium. Next base: position 120,092 of record JACQDX010000082.1, on the reverse strand, counting down.
GTCCAGCCGTATCTTGCCTGAACCACTGGCAGTGGTAAAAGCATTCTGGACGCTGGCTGTTTCCGGCGAAATCTGGGTGCATGCCAAGACTAGTTTGTGGCGGGCGATTTCCGGCTTTGCCGTGGGTGGCGGGCTGGGACTCTTGCTGGGTTTGCTGACAGGTAGTTTCCGTTTTGCAGAAACCTTGCTGGATACGACCTTGCAAATGGTCAGGAATATTCCTGCCCTGGCTTTGATACCACTGGTGATTTTATGGTTTGGTATCGATGAAATGGCCAAGCTGTTCCTGGTGTCGGTGGGCGTGCTCTTTCCCGTCTATCTGAATACTTTTCACGGTATACGCACTGTAGACAAAGGCTTGATAGAAATGGCGCAAAGCTATGGCTTGTCTGGTTGGGCTTTATATCGCGATGTGATCTTGCCAGGTGCCTTGCCTTCGATACTGGTCGGTGTGCGTTTTTCCCTGGGCCTGGTGTGGGTCTTGCTGATCGTTGCAGAAACCATTTCTGCCCAGGCTGGCATAGGTTATATGACCATGAACGCACGTGAATTTTTACAGACAGATGTGCTGCTGGTTGGCATACTTTTATATGCATTGCTGGGCAAGTTGGCAGATGTACTCTCGCGTGCTCTGGAGCAGTATTGCCTGCGCTGGCATCCTGGTTATCAGGGGAGGGCAGTATGATGCGTCAATTTCCGGAATTTCCTATGAGTGCAGTTGCAGATATCGTCGCGCTGCGTGAAGAGCTGGATGGTGGCTGGGAACAGACTGACCAAGGTGAATGGGCACCTGCATCTGATGATGTGGCGAGCGATGTGGGCAGTGGTACTGCACTTAATCTGCGTCTCATACAAAAGTCGTATCAGGGACGCCAGGTATTAAAGTCTCTGAATTTGCAGATCGCCGCAGGTGAGTTTGTCGCCATCATAGGCCGCAGTGGTTGTGGCAAGAGTACTTTGCTACGCCTGATTGCAGGACTCGAACAAGCGGATAGCGGTAGTCTGGAATTTGGTGCAGAGCAATCGCAAAAGAAACCGGACACCAGGGTGATGTTTCAGGATTCCCGCTTGTTGCCGTGGAAGTCTGTTATCGCCAACGTGGCACTGGGTCTGGGTAGTGATAAGACCAGGGCACGTCAGGCTTTGGAAAAGGTCGCGCTGGCAGAGCGCGCTGACGAGTGGCCATCGGTATTGTCCGGTGGCCAACGTCAGCGTGTTGCGCTGGCAAGGGCACTGGTGCATGAACCAGCCCTGTTATTACTTGATGAACCTTTAGGCGCACTCGATGCACTGACTCGCATAGAAATGCAAGACCTGATTGAAAGCCTGTGGCAGCAGCGTGGTTTCACTGCTGTACTGGTGACCCACGATGTACAGGAAGCCATCGCCCTGGCAGACCGTGTGATCCTTATAGAAGATGGCCAGATTACACTGGATACAAGAATTGACTTACCCCGGCCACGCGCGCGCGGCAATCCAAAATTTGCAGAGCTGGAAGAACGTATCTTGCAGCGTGTTTTACAAAAACCTTCAGTAACACCCGACACAGAACTCGGCGATCTTTCCTTGCACAGAACAGTGCATCAGGTTGCCTGGGCTATTTAACCTTTTTAGGATTTATCATGAGCATACAAGCTATCAACGTCCGCAATCAATTTCGCGGCAAGATCAAAGCCATCATCGAAGGATCTGTTGTGTCCGAAGTCGATGTTGAAACACCCGCAGGCATCGTCACTTCTGTCATTACTACACGCTCCATCAAGGACTTGAACCTGGTCATCGGCTCAGAAGTCGTGGCGTTGGTAAAAGCGACAGAAGTTTCTATCGCCAAGTTATAGATAGAATTTTTAAGCTGAGGCAGGCATGCATTATCCCGCATTGCAAAACTACCTGAGTCGTCTGCAAAGTACGCTGGCTACCACCAACTTGTGGCTGGATGAACAAGGGCGTGCGCGCGGACGTTATTTTAATTCCACCCTGACCAGCGCCTTCCAGGCTATACGCGCTGGTGATGATGGTCGTATAGTTGCTTATGAAGCCTATGCACGCAGCTATGCCAGCGATGACCAAGGTCTGAATATCTGGAAGTTGCTGGAAAACGCCGCCAATGATGATGAGTCGGTAGAGCTGGACAGACTGTGCCGGCTCTTGCATACCCTGAATTTTTACCGACAGCCAGAAAGTGTCAATCTGGATCTGTATCTGAGTGTGCATAGCCGCTTGCTGGCAGCAGTGGAGGGCAATCACGGCATGGCCTTCCGCCGCATTCTCGATGTGCTGGAGTTGCCGCATCCGGACATCGTCCTGCAACTGCCGTTGATCACGCCCAGTCAGCGCTGGGTGTTGACCCATGTTGCAGAAAATTACCGGCGCAATGGCTTCCGCATAGGCTTGCATGCAGCCAGCCTGGAGCAGGCAGCAGACTTGCTGGAACGCATACGTCCCGCTTCCATCAAGCTTGATATCAGCCTCACCAATCATGCAGAGGCACAAGTGCGTTTGCTGGAGCAGGCTGACCGTGCCCAATGTCACATCATCTTCCGCCGTATAGAAAATCAGAAACGTCTGCAGACATTGCGTGACGCCAACCAGACGGCCAGCCCTTATCTGTTGCAGGGTTTCTTGTTTGATTTGCCCAAAGCAGTATTATTAAGCCGCGATGAAAGCAAGCTGACTTTCCATTACGAAGAAGAATTCAAACTGGCCTGAGTTTTTCAACATCTGAACAAATTAAGCGCAGGGATCACTGATACATGAATGCAGAGGTGGTCTCTGCGTTTTTGCGCGTTTCGCATATGCAAAACAGGAAAATGCATAAGGACCTTCAAATAAGTGCCTTATGAATAATTTTTGGGCATTTTTGATATTAGAGACTAATCTATATACGAAAAACGTATTTAAGAATAAGAAAAAATTCGTTTTCTATATAACAAAATACTGGGAAGATTGCTCATTAATAGTCATATCTGTAATAAAGGCTAAGCATGGCGCAGTTTCTAGGATCAAATAAAAGGGCAAGACAGGTGATGCCCGGCTTTCACCTTTCCCTGGGTTTTACCCTGTTTTATCTGGGCTTGATCGTCCTGATACCGCTTTCAGCGGTCTTCCTGAAAACCTTTACCATGACCTGGGAAGCTTTCTGGAACACCGTCACTTCTGACCGCGTCATGGCTTCTTATCGCCTGACTTTTGGTGCCTCCCTGCTGGGTGCGTTAATCAATGTCTTCTTTGGTGGCATCGTCGCCTGGGTGCTGGTGCGCTACAAGTTTCCTGGCAAGCGACTGATCGATGCATTGGTGGATTTACCGTTTGCCCTGCCTACTGCCGTTGCTGGCATTACCCTGGCAACCCTGTATGCACCAAATGGCTGGATAGGCAAATTGCTGACACCATTGGGCATCAAGGTCGCTTACACGCCTTTGGGTATTTTGATTGCGCTGACTTTCATAGGCCTGCCTTTTGTTGTGCGCACCGTACAACCTGTATTGGAAGAAGCAGAAAAAGAACTGGAAGAAGCCGCCGTCAGCCTGGGTGCCAGTCATCTGCAAACTTTCTTGCGCGTGATTTTGCCTAGTATCTTGCCCGCCTTGCTGACAGGCTTTGCGCTGGCCTTTGCCCGTGCCACCGGCGAATACGGTTCAGTGATTTTTATCGCTGGCAATATGCCCATGATTTCTGAAATTACACCGCTATTCATGATTACCAAACTCGAACAATATGACTATGCCGGGGCAACTGCGATTGCCGTGGTCATGCTCTTGCTGTCTTTCAGTCTGTTGCTGGCCATTAATGCCCTGCAAGCCTGGACACGCAGCCGACAAAATGCAGGAAGAGACTGATCATGACAACAGCGACCATCATCGCCCCAGTTGCGCCGCGCAGCTATGAGCCCGTGATTACACCAGCAGCAACGCTGGAACCATTCTGGGTACGCGTCGTTTTGACGCTGACAGCACTGGCTTTTCTGACCCTGTTTTTATTTGTGCCATTGGCCGCCGTTTTTGCCGAAGCCCTGAAAAAAGGCTGGCAAGTTTACCTGGCTGCCATCATAGAACCAGATGCCCTGTCAGCTATAAAGCTGACCCTGATTGCAGCTGGTATCGCCGTGCCATTGAACCTGGTATTTGGTGTGGCTGCAGCCTGGACGATCGCCAAGTTTGAATTTCGTGGCAAGAATGTCTTGCTGACACTCATAGACTTACCGTTTTCGGTATCACCGGTTATTTCTGGCCTGATCTATGTCTTGCTGTTCGGTGCCCAGGGCTGGTTTGGTGAATGGCTGCGCGATCATGAAATCAAGATTTTGTTTGCTGTACCCGGCATCGTATTGGCAACCATCTTCGTGACCTTTCCCTTTGTGGCACGTGAATTGATACCACTGATGCAGGCACAGGGTAGCGAAGAAGAAGAAGCAGCACTGGTGCTCGGCGCATCTGGCTGGAAGACTTTCTGGTACGTGACTTTGCCGAATATCAAATGGGGTTTGCTGTATGGCGTGATCTTGTGTAATGCACGTGCCATGGGTGAATTTGGTGCGGTATCAGTGGTGTCTGGTCATATCCGTGGCGAGACCAATACCATGCCACTGCAAGTCGAAATTTTATATAACGAGTACAACTTCACTGCCGCATTTGCTGTCGCATCATTGCTGACCCTGCTGGCCTTGCTGACACTCGCGCTTAAAACAATAGTCGAATGGCGTACCAATGAAAACCGTCAGTTGCCACAAGAATAAAGAGAGAAGGGGTTCACCGTGAGTATCGCTGTTAGTCAATTACAAAAACGCTTTGGCAATTTCACTGCACTGGACAATGTCTCGCTGGATTTTCCGAATGGAGAATTGACCGCCTTGCTGGGACCATCAGGCTGTGGCAAGACCACTCTGCTGCGCATCATCGCCGGTCTGGAATATGCAGACAGCGGCCAGGTTTTGCTCGATGGGCAAGATGCCTCGGCCCAGCATGTGCGTGAACGACAGGTCGGTTTTGTGTTCCAGCATTATGCCTTGTTCAAGCATATGACGATCTTTGAAAACATCGCTTTTGGCTTGCGCGTCAAACCGCGTCATCTGCGTCCTTCAGAAAGTGAGATCAAAGAGAAAGTCACCAAGTTGCTGGAACTGGTGCAGCTCGACTGGCTGGCTGACCGCTATCCACCACAATTGTCTGGTGGCCAGCGTCAGCGTATTGCGCTGGCACGTGCATTGGCGGTGGAACCGCGTGTACTCTTGCTGGATGAGCCCTTCGGCGCGCTGGATGCCAAGGTGCGCAAGGAATTGCGCCGCTGGTTGCGCCGCCTGCATGATGAATTGCATGTCACCAGTATTTTTGTCACGCATGATCAGGAAGAAGCGCTGGAAGTAGCCGACAAGATCGTGCTGATGAATCATGGCAAGGTTGAACAGGTAGGTGCTCCGGCCGAGGTATACCATCATCCGGCCACACCTTTTGTGTACGGCTTCCTGGGTAATGTGAACCTGTTCCGTGGCCGCATTCATGAAGGCATACTCGATGCTGGTGGCGTACCTTTTGAAGCACCTGGCCATGCTGATACACGTGACGCTTTTGGTACCGGTTATGTGCGTCCGCATGAGCTGGAAATAGACCGTTATTCCCCTGGTGCGGCAGGCCTCAATGTGCAATTACGCCGAGTCCACAGCATAGGCCCGCTGGCCCAGCTGGAACTCGAAAGAGATGACAACGGTGAACTGGTAGAGGCCATGATTTCCACAGAACGTTATGAACAACTGAAACTCAAAGTCGGTGAAGCGCTGGTTGTAAGACCCAAGCGTCTTCACGTTTTTGTTGACACTCAATAATAAAGAATAAGGTGCCCCATGAATTTCCAACAACTACGCTCCATCCGTGAAGCTTCTCGTCGCGGTTATAACCTGACTGAAGTGGCGAATGTGTTGTTCACTTCGCAGCCTGGCGTCAGCCGCCAGATACGTGAACTCGAAGAAGAGCTTGGCGTCGATATTTTCGAGCGCAATGGCAAACGCCTGACCGGCCTGACCGAGCCGGGCAAGGATATTTTGCCCATCATAGAGCGATTGTTGCTGGAGGCAGAAAACCTGCGTCAGGCTGGCGAAGACTATTCTGACCAGTCCAAGGGTACGCTGACGATAGCCACTACCCATACCCAGGCGCGTTATGTCTTGCCCAAGGTAGTACAAGGTTTTCGTCAGGCTTTTCCGGATGTGCGCATTGCCCTGCAGCAAAGTTCGCCGGAACATATTGCTGAATGGGTATTGTCTGGCAAGGCGGATATCGGTATTGCTACTGAAGGTCTGTCGCAGTTCAAGGACCTGGCCTCTTTCGCTTGCTATGAATGGAATCACGTTGTTGTGGTGCCAGAAGGTCATCCTTTGCTGGAGAAGGGGGAGTTGACGCTGGAAGATCTGGCGAATTACCCACTGATTACCTATGACGTTGGCTTTACTGGCCGTGGTCACATTGATGACGCCTTCCGTCTGGCTGGCTTGCGTACTGATATCGTCCTGACGGCCATGGATTCTGACGTTATCCAGCAATATGTGGCCTTGGGTCTGGGTGTGGGGCTGGTGGCATCAATGGCGATAGAAGTGCAACGTGCGCACGGCCTGAGGACGATAGCAGCCAGCCATTTGTTTGCATCAAATGTCACGCGTCTGGCAGTACGCCGTGGTGCCTATCTGCGTGCTTATACCTATGAATTCATACAACAGTTTGCACCTAATCTGGACAGGGATGAGGTAAGGCAAGCAGTCAGTGAAAACGAAATAGCATAGACTTGCGCAAAAACCGCCCTAGTTGCGTTGCAGCTCCTCTCCTGGGAGCCGCGTACTATTCTTGCTGTCTTCGTCACTACAGTGCAATCGGGGTTTTGGACAACATATTGTCCGCAGATGAAACGAAACTCCCTTGCAAGGGAGTTTTCCCAGGTAAGGCCTTGCTGGGGCAATTTTGCACAAGTCTTGTATCCCTTGCATTCCCGCCTAAATTTTAAGCAATTCAGGCACTGTCGTGAAGGTGTCACATCTCTCTGGTAAAATTAGGCAAATTATTCTAATTTCCGCAATTTTTATCAGAGGTTGACCATGCTTTACCCTGAATTGTTTAAGTCTTTGGAGCAAGTGCGCTGGAATATGGAATCAGATATCCCCTGGGATAAATATGACGCCAGCAAATTGACGCTTGAGCAGGCGCAAACCATCAAGATGAATGCCATTACTGAATGGTCTGCCTTGCCTGCAACAGAAATGTTCTTGCGGGACAACCGGGGCGACAGCGACTTTTGCGCCTTCATGTCCATCTGGTTTTTTGAAGAACAAAAACATTCCCTGGTCTTGATGGAATACCTGCGCCGTTTCCATCCTGAGCTGGTGCCGACTGAAAAAGAACTCGACAATGTACGCTTCGAGTTTGATCCTGCGCCACCGCTGGAAACCCTGATGCTGCATTTTTGCGGTGAAATACGCCTGAACCACTGGTATCGTTGTGCCTCTGACTGGCATACCGAGCCTGTCATCAAACATATCTACAAGATCATCAGCCAGGATGAGGCGCGCCATGGCGGTGCTTATCTGCGCTATATGAAGAAATCCCTGGCAGAAATGGGCGACGTGGCACGCGCTGCGTTTTCAAAAATTGGCGTCTTGATGGCATCTGCCAGACGTACTGAAAAACCTTTACATCCTACCAACTTGCATGTCAACCAGGCATTGTTCCCTAACGACACCATACAGTCGCGCTTGCCTGACCCTGACTGGCTGGAACGCTGGCTCGATGGTCAGATCAAGTTCGATGGCGTATGGGAAAAGAAAGTCGTCGACCGCATTTTGCACAATATGTCGCTGCTGTTCGAGCGTACTTTCGAGACGGTGCAAGACCTGAACCGCTATCGCAAGGAAGTCGCACAAAGACTGGTTATTTTGCCTGGCAGTTTGCCTAGTGCTGCATAAACCTGGTTTGAGCCTGTACAATCGCCGCTAATCATTAGCGGCTTTTTTATTTATAGATTCAAGACCTCTCAGCACAGAGGCGCAGAGACACCCAGGGAAAAGCCGAAAATTGTAGGTTGGGCTACGTTTTATCAGCCCAACACTCGGCATATAAATAACGTATTCGTTTATCAAAGGCAGAGTGTTGGGCTGGTAAACCGTAGCCCAACCTACGAAAAAATGCGATTTCGGTTTTCTCTGTGCTTTCTCTGTGTCTCCGTGCCTCTGTGGTTAGTGGTTTTCGTAAAATACCCACAAAGTTTCCTATGCCAGAATTCGAAAAAAAACTCACTACCCGCGAGCAATTGGCGGAACGTGTACGCAAGCTCCCAAAACCGGTAGTCATGACCAACGGCGTATTCGACATCCTGCATCGCGGTCATGTCAGCTATCTCGCTGACGCGCGCGAATTCGGGGCTTCGCTGGTTGTCGCCGTGAATACCGATGCCTCGGTCAAGCGTCTGGGCAAGGGTGATGACCGGCCTGTCAATACCTGTGAAGACCGCATGGCGGTGCTGGCCGCTTTGGAGGCAGTCAGCCTGGTGGTGGAGTTTGATGAAGACACTGCTTTGCAAGCAGTGCTGGCGGCGCGCCCTGATGTGTATGTCAAAGGTGGTGATTACGATATGACGGCCATACCTGAAGGTCAGGCTGTGCTGGCTTATGGTGGCACGGTAGCTGCGATTGATTTTGAGCATGACCGTTCGACCAGCAAATTGCTGGCCAGGGTCAGGTCAACGACGTAAAGATTCTTGTTGCAGGAAAACTTCAAATTCTTCAGGTGGCAGCGGTTTGGAAAATAAATAGCCTTGCGCAAAATCGCAGCCTGCCTGCTTCAATAAATCATGCTGCTGTTGCGTTTCCACCCCTTCGGCAACTACCTTCAAATCCAGCTTGTGTGCCATCATAATGATGGCTTCAGACAGGGCAATATCACTGGCATCTGTCGCCAGGTTGCGGATGAAGGACTGGTCTATCTTGAGATAGTCGATATCAAATTTCTTCAGGTAGGAAAGTGAAGAATAGCCGGTGCCAAAATCATCGAGCGCCACCTGTATCCCGGCATCGCGGAATTGCAAAAGTTTGCTGGTAATTTTCTGGCTGGCATCGAGCAGTAATCCCTCGGTAATCTCTACTGTAATTGCCTGTCCCGGCAGGTTTTGCAGTGCCAGGTCATGTATCCAATTCACATAGCGCTCCTGATCACCCTGAAATTCCATAGGCGACTGATTGATACTGATCTGGAAGTCTGGATGATACAGTTCGCGCCATTTCTTGACCCAATGCACAGCTTCATGGAAAACCAGATCACCGATGGCGACTATCAGGCCGCTGGTCTCCGCTATCGGTATGAATTCCATAGGGCTGATGAAACCCCTCTGCGCATGCGGCCAGCGCACCAGGGCTTCGGCTTTTTGTATTTTTCCTGTATGGATATCGACGATGGGCTGGAAATACACGCGCAGACTGTTGTCTGCAATTGCAGCACGCAAATCATTGGTCATGCGCAGGCGCGCCAGCGCCGCAGTTTGCAGACCGGGTGTGAAATAACTGAAACGATTCCTGCCTTGCGCCTTGGCCGCGTACATGGCTTGATCGGCATGCTTGATCAGGTCATCCAGGTTGTCAGCATCACGCGGATAAATGGTGATGCCTACGCTGGCCGATAAATAGATTTCTTCTCCTGCCAACTGGAAGGGCGTTGACATACTGCGTATGATGTTTTGCGCGATGATTTCGGCACGGTTTTGTTCATGCATTTCTGGTAGGGAGACGGTAAATTCATCGCCACCGAGGCGCGCCACGGTATCGCTTTCCCTGACGCAATTGCGTAGCCTGTGCGCTGCTTCTATCAGCAAGGCATCGCCAGTGGAGTGGCCCAGGGTATCGTTGACTTCCTTGAAAAAATCCAGATCTATGAACAATACGGCCAGTGCCAGTTTATGACGCTTGCTGAGCTTGATATCATGATCCAGCCTGTCATAAAACATGCGGCGGTTAGGTAAGCCAGTCAGGGTATCTATATTGGCTTGTTGCCAGATCAGGGCTTCGGTTTTTTTCTTTTCTGTGATGTCGAGCACGGTACCCAGCATGCGCTGAGGTCGGCCGTCCCTGTCCCATTCGACTATGGCACCGACCGAGAGTATCCAGGCCCATTCGCCGTTGGCTTTCTTTTGCCGGAATTCGACGCGGTATTCGTCACTCTTGCCTTCCAGATGTTCCCTGAAAGCACGTGCCGCCAAAGGAAAATCTGCAGAGTGAACCCTGGCTGCCCAATTCTTTCTGTTTTCTTGAAAACTGTCATGTGCATAACCCAGCATGAGCGCATATTCCGGGTTGACGATGGCATCCCCGGTTTGCACATTCACATCATATAAACCCTGATGGGTGGCCGATAGTGCCATGCGCAGGCGTTCTTCACTTTCGCGCAGGGCGACTTCAGCTTGCTTTCTTTCTGAAATATCGGTATGAGTACCGACCACGCGCACTGGCCTACCGTTTGCATCGCGCTGTATGACGGTACCGCGTGTCAGTATCCATTTCCAGCGCCCATCCTTGCATTGCACCCGGTGTTCGTTGATATAAATCGGTGTCTTGCCATTAAAGTGCGCCTGTCTGTCCAGGAACATTTGTTTCAGATCGTCAGGATGGGTGCGCTTGTCCAGTTCTTCGGACAAGTCTTCAATCTCATCTTTTTCATAGCCATAGATCTCGCGCAGGCGGTCAGACAATATCTCTATGCCAGTTTGCGGATACCAGTCCCAGACACCATCGCCGGAACCTTCCAGCGCTAGTTGCCAGCGCTCTTCATGCAGGTGCAATTGTTCTTCGCTTTGCTTGCGCTGGCTGATGTCTACGATCATCGCGTAGCAGCCCTTGACCTTGCCATCGTGGTCAAAGACGGGCAGCAATTGAGCAGAAATGGTGCGGGTCCCACCATGCAGATAGGGTACCGTGGTTTCATAAGAGATAGCTTGTCCCGCCAGCGCTTGCGCTATATACGAGCGCACGTGCTGGAAAGCTGGTTCGCCTATGACATCGGCAATGTGCTTGTTGATGACTGCTGATCTGGGCAGGCCAAACCAATCCATATACACTTGATTGATGAATTGATAGTGGTATGCGGTATCCACATAAGAAATGCAGACAGGCAGCGCATCAATCAGATGCCGCAGCTGTTGAAGATTATCTCCAAATTGCTCAATTCCCGAATTTTGCACGATCTTGTCCTGGCCTTGGGGTTACGCCCTGAAGAAGGTGCCAAACTCAGGGGCCAAATTAAGGGGCCAAATTATAATTATCTGGAATCTGTTCTCCTGCAAGTATGCTAAAGGATTCTTGGAGAAATGGGCCAAATTTTCAAATACCGTGTGGTAATTTGGATAATTGATGTACAGAAATAAAAATGATCATCAGAGTTTAACTACCGCCAGCAAAATCATTCTGACGCCATGCTTCGTAGACGACGATGGCCACAGTATTCGACAAATTCAGGCTGCGATTGTCTGGTCTCATCGGCAGGCGTATGCGCTGGCTGGTGGGGAAGGACTCGCGCAATTCTGGGGCCAGGCCGCGAGTCTCGGCGCCAAAGACAAAATAGTCGCCGGGCTGGAAAGTCATATTCGCAAAGGGCGTGGAGCCATGCGTGGTCATGGCAAACATGCGACTGGTGTCAGGCTGCTCACTGGCGCAAAATTCTGCCCAGTTTTTATGTACCTTCATGGTCGCATAATCATGATAATCAAGGCCAGCGCGCTTCATCTTGGAGTCATCCAGAGGAAAGCCCAGCGGTTCTATCAAATGCAGTTGTACACCAGTGTTGGCACACAGACGGATGATATTGCCAGTATTTGGCGGTATTTCTGGTTCTACCAGGACGACATGAAACAAGGTGATTCCTTAGTATTATTAGGTCACTTAGTTAGTGAATGTGAGGAAGGGTGCGGGCAAAAACATAGGCAGTCACTTTGGACGCACCGTAACGTTTCAGCATTGTAGCGATTTCATGCAGGGTCATGCCAGTGGTCATGACATCATCGACGACGCCAATGTGCGCGCCACGCAGCTTGTCCAGCTGATTTTCGTCAATGCAGAATGCATGTTTGACATTGCGCGCCCTGGCGGCGGTGGGCAAGCCACTCTGCATGGCAGTTTCCCTGCTACGTTGCAATATACGCATGTTGGCAGGTATGCCCAGATGTTTAGCCAGGGGGCGGGTGATTTCCCAGGCCTGGTTAAAGCCTCGGTCAGCCAACCGGTCTTTGCCCAGGGGAACTGCGCAAAGCAGGTCAGGCAGTTCCTTGCCCTGTTGCTGCAAGATGCTATCCCTGAGCATGCGGGCAAACAATGGTGCCAGGGCCAGTTGGTGGGCAAATTTCAGAGACAGCACCAGTTGATCTTGCGGGGCGGCATAGTCACAAACGGTCAAGCTACTGTCAAAAGCCGGGGGATTGCTGATGCAATCTCCACAACGCGGGCTGGCGCTTGCTGGTGGCAAGGGCAGGGCGCATTGCTTGCATCGTGTTTGTTCTGCCTGGAAATAGGCTAGATGGCAGGCACTGCAGATCACATCGCGGCTATCCAGACGACATAGCGCACAAGAATTTGGTATCAGGGCAGCAATGCCATTTTTCCAGGCTAGTTTGAGTTTGTCTGTCATCATGGGTACAAGCGTGTAAACTGCCAGCTTAACTTAAAAACGCAGTTTCTTGCAATTTTGCCTATGCTGAGCGCTCCCATTAATCTGCAACTGGTACGCCGCCTGTTTGCCGATGCCGAAAAAATCCGTGCTTCCGACTTTTTGCGTCGCGAAATAGCCACGCGCATGCGTGAAAAGCTGGAATTGGTCAAAATCCAGCCAACCGGCTTTCTGGATGCCGGTTGTGGTGAGGCGGATGATATCGCTGAGTTGCAAAAATACTATCCGGCGGCCCGGGCTTATGGAGTTGATGCATCTTTGGCAATGCTGAAGGCGGGCAGGGACAAACAAATAGCCGCCAAGAGTGCAGTCGGACGTTTACTGGCGAAATGGACACCCGCCGCCCTGCGTCAGGACGGCGGCCAGCATTTAGTGTGTGCCGATTTTGCCCGCTTGCCTATGGCGAGTGCTGCGGTTGACCTGATCTGGTCGAATCTGGCGCTGCACTGGCATCCCCAGCCTGATCTGGTATTTGCTGAATGGCGCAGGGTTTTGCGGACTGAGGGTTTGCTGATGTTTTCCTGTTTTGGCCCGGATACCATGACGGAATTGCGCCAGGCCTTTGCCGAAATCGATGATCTGCCCCATGTGCTGCCCTTCGTTGACATGCATGATTTTGGCGATATGCTGGTGAATGCAGGGTTTTCCACGCCTGTCATGGATATGGAAAAAATCACATTGACTTATGCCGATGCTGATAAATTGCTGGATGACGTGCGCGCCCTGGGGGGAAACCCCTTGATGACACGAAGACAAGGTTTGCTGGGTCGCAAAGCGTATGTGCGTTTGCTGGAAGCCCTGGATAAACGCAAAAATGCAGATGGGCGCATAGCCCTGACGCTGGAAGTGATATATGGCCATGCTTTCCGTCCGGTGAACCGGAAAACTGCTGCCGGTGAATCCATAGTCCGTTTCGATTTACCTAAAAAGTCACCTTAATACACATCAAAACCAGATCAAAAAATACCGAAAAACTGTAAATTCACGCCATAAATCTTTGTGACATTTGAGCGGGATCATAGTTGTCGCTCGTGTATTCTGCTTGATATCACCCTGCTTTACGCCTTATACTCTCGCAGTTGTGGAAGTTGCCGGTACGCATTTGAAAAATTTTTGAATCTGTGTCCCTGGCGCTCTGTTAAAAGAATTCTAATCGGGTTTTGGGGAAATTCATGAAACATGCTAAGCGATTAAAGTCGTTCATGCTGGGTGCCTCGCTCTTGGCTGCTAGTCTGCCAACATGGGCGGTGGTTAATGGTCCAGCGGTAGATATGAAGGGCGGTCCGGCGATAAAGCAGTTAAATCTGCAGCCACCTGTTACACAAATTGCGGAGCAAATCTATTCCATTCATAACCTGATGTTGGTTATCTGTATGGTAATTTTTGTTGCAGTTTTCGGGGTGATGTTTTACTCCATACTGAAACATCGCAAATCTGTAGGCCATAAGGCTGCGACTTTCCATGAGAGTACCGCAGTTGAAATCGCCTGGACAGTCGTGCCATTTATCATCGTTATCGTCATGGCTTTGCCAGCGACAAAAACTGTTGTAGCGATGAAAGATACATCGAATGCGGACATCACCATTAAAGCCACCGGCATGCAATGGAAATGGGGCTATGACTATCTGAAGGGTGAGGGCGAAGGCATTTCCTTCCTGTCCACTCTGTCTACTCCACGTACACAAGTTGGCGCGCCTGGCGTAGAGCCAACTGAAAAGCGTGGCGAAAATTACCTGATCGAAGTTGATAATGAGGTGGTCGTACCTGTTAATAAAAAGGTTCGTATCATTACTACCGCCAATGACGTTATTCATGCATGGACTATTCCTGCTTTCGGCGTCAAGCAAGATGCGATTCCTGGTTTTGTGCGCGATACCTGGTTCAAGGCAGAGAAAATTGGTACTTACCGTGGTCAGTGCGTGGAATTGTGCGGTAAAGAACATGCTTTCATGCCTATCGTTGTCAGCGTCGTCTCTGACGATGACTACAAAAAATGGGTTGATGGCAAGAAGAAGGAAATGGCTGCCAAGGCAGATGATCCAAGCAAGGTTTGGACTGTCGATGAGCTGAAGCAACGTGGCGAAAAAGTCTATACGACTAACTGCGTAGCCTGCCACCAGGCAACAGGCAAGGGTGTGCCAGGTACTTTCCCTGCTCTCGATGGCTCCGCCGTCGTGACTGGCCCCAAAGCCGCGCAAATCAATATCGTCTTGAATGGTAAAGCGCCAGGCATGCCTGCATGGAAAGCTTCTTTGTCTGATACAGAAATTGCTGCCGTAATCACTTACACACGCAATAACTGGTCTAACAAGGCTGCCGAAAACATCGTCCAACCGGCTGAAGTTTTGGCTGCGCGTAAGTAATAAACAGGAAGAACAGGAGAAAAGATGAGCACTACTACAGTTGATCACGCTCACGATCACTCTCACGACCACGCGCATGACCATCCACATGGTTGGCAGCGCTGGTTGTTTGCAACCAACCATAAAGATATCGGTAGCCTGTATCTGTGGTTCGCTTTCACAATGTTGCTGGCCGGTGGTGTCATGGCCCTGGGCATTCGTAGCGAATTGTTCCAGCCGGGCTTGCAACTCATGCAGCCGGAGTTCTTTAACCAGTTGACCACCATGCATGGTCTGGTCATGGTTTTCGGCGCGATCATGCCGGCATTCGTTGGCTTTGCCAACTGGATGATCCCTCTGCAGATCGGCGCGTCCGATATGGCATTTGCCCGTATGAACAACTTCTCGTTCTGGCTCATGCCTCCGGCAGCTTTGTTGCTGATGGGTTCTTTCTGGGTACCTGGTGGCGCTACTGCTGCTGGCTGGACTCTGTATGCACCATTGTCCACACAAATGGGCCCTGGTATGGACATGGCGATTTTTGCTGTCCACATCATGGGTGCATCATCCATCATGGGTTCCATCAACATCATCACCACCATCCTGAACATGCGCGCTCCTGGCATGACTTTGATGAAGATGCCGATGTTTTGCTGGACATGGTTGATCACTGCTTACCTGTTGATCGCTGTTATGCCAGTTCTGGCTGGTGCGATCACCATGACCTTGACTGACCGCCATTTCGGTACATCTTTCTTCAATGCTGCAGGCGGCGGTGACCCTGTCATGTATCAACACATTTTCTGGTTCTTCGGACATCCAGAGGTGTACATCATGATTTTGCCAGCCTTCGGTATCGTTTCCCAGATCGTTCCTGCATTTGCCCGCAAGCCTTTGTTTGGTTATGCATCGATGGTGTATGCAACAGCATCCATCGCGATCCTGTCCTTCATCGTTTGGGCGCATCACATGTTTACAACCGGTATGCCAGTGACGGCACAGTTGTTCTTCATGTATGCCACCATGCTGATTTCGGTACCTACCGGCGTGAAAGTGTTTAACTGGGTTGCAACAATGTGGAAAGGCTCGATGACTTTCGAGACACCTATGTTGTTTGCTGTCGGCTTTATCTTCGTGTTCACCATGGGTGGTTTCACAGGTCTGATCCTGGCGGTGACACCGATTGATATTCAGTTGCAAGATACTTACTACGTAGTTGCTCACTTCCACTATGTATTGGTGGCGGGTTCCCTGTTTGCACTGTTCGCCGGTTACTACTACTGGGGTCCAAAGTGGACAGGTTTCATGTACAACGAAACACGCGGCAAGATCCATTTCTGGGGTTCGCTGATTTTGTTCAACGTCACTTTCTTCCCTATGCACTTCCTGGGTCTGGCCGGTATGCCACGTCGTTATGCTGATTACCCTGCGCAGTTTACTGATTTCAATCAATTGGCAACTATTGGTGCGTTTGGTTTTGGTTTGATGCAGGTGTACTTCATCCTGGCTGTAGTGATCCCTTCCATCAAAGGTGGTACACCAGCGCCAGCGAAACCATGGGATGGTGCTGAAGGTCTGGAATGGACAGTGCCTAGCCCTGCACCTTTCCATACTTTTGAAGAACCACCAGAATTCAAATAATGTAGTACGGCTTAGGCTTGCTCCGGTTCTGCCGGAGCAGGACAAAAAATGAGTAATCGAAAAAAACCGAATAACTTGCGAACAGCCATCATTCTGTTTTCTGTGGCGCTGGTGTTTTTTGCCGGTGTCATCATTAAGCAAACCTGGTTACGCTGATAGGATAGCTTCATGTTGCAAGATGAATCCGGCGTTGCGGTCAAGAACAAGCTGAATGCAAAAATGCTGGGCAAGTTGCTAGTGATTGCACTCCTGATGTTTGGCTTTGGTTACGCTTTGGTGCCCATCTACAAACAGATTTGTGAATTGACGGGTGTGAATATTCTGACGCCCAAGGATATCTCGGTCAAAGAGATATCCAATTCCCAAATCGACAGAAGCCGTGAAGTGACGGTGGAGTTTGATGCAAATACGCAGGGCCCGTGGCGTTTCCGTCCTACCGTGTCGAGCATGAAAGTGCACCCTGGTGAAATGACACAAATCGTTTATGGAGTAGTCAATAAGCAGTCTTATAAAATGGATGCGCAGGCGATACCCAGCTACGCACCACAACAGGCTGCCAGTTACTTCAAAAAGATGGAATGTTTTTGTTTCAAGCAGCAGACTCTGGGCCCGAATGAAGCGCGGCAAATGCCGGTAGTGTTTTATCTGGATCCGGCCTTGCCGAAAGATGTGAAGACAATTACCTTGTCTTATACTTTTTTTGAAGTAGGTGGCAAGCCACAAGCTGCTGCTGTAGCTGGAGTGGAACAGGGTAAGTCATGACAGATATAAAAGAAGCAAGCAAGCGTAAGGCTTCGTTTGTGGCAACAATGAAAGCCGTATTCTGGTCGTTTTTAGGAATACGCAAGAAAAATGATTATGAGCAGGATGCAGCACAGTTGAATCCTGTTCACGTGATTATTGCCGGCATCATAGGCGCGCTGATCTTCATTTCAGTGCTGATTATGATAGTCAAGCATGTAGTCGCGAAATAACAATTCAAGTAGTACATTAAATTGCATCGGGAGATGGAAATGAGTTCTCAACACGCTAATGCGCCATACTATTTTGTGCCTGGCCCATCCAAATGGCCGGTCCTGGGTGGCACCACCTTATTGCTGACCATGATAGGTGCTTCTGCCTGGGTGAACGGTCTTGCCTGGGGTTCTTACCTGAATATTGCAGGTATCATCCTGACTCTGGTAGTCTTGTATAACTGGTTTGGTGATGCGATTGCTGAATCCGAAGGCGGTAAATACAGCGCCCGTATCGACCTGTCCTTCCGCTGGAGCATGAGCTGGTTCATTTTTTCTGAAGTCATGTTCTTTGCAGCCTTCTTTGGCGCATTGTTCTATGCACGCACCATCAGTATGCCTTGGCTGGCTGACCTGGATCATAAAGTCTTGTGGCCTGATTTTGCTGCCAACTGGGGTAATGTGGGCCCGGCTGGTACAGTAGAAGCCTTCAAAACCATGGGTCCTTTCCCTATTCCTACGATCAATACTGCCTTGCTGCTGACTTCTGGCGTGACGCTGACAATTGCTCACCATGCCTTGCGTGAAGGTCATCGTGCCAAGACAGCCATCTGGTTGTTTGCCACAGTATTGCTGGGCGCAGTGTTCATGGGCTTCCAGGCTTACGAATACATGCATGCCTATAGCGAACTGAACCTGAAACTGACTTCCGGTATCTATGGTTCCACATTTTTCATGCTGACTGGCTTCCATGGTTTCCATGTGACCATGGGTGCGATCATGTTGTCGGTTGTCCTGTACCGTGTCATGAAAGGCCATTTCACACCTGAGCATCACTTCGCATTTGAAGGCGCTGCCTGGTACTGGCACTTTGTTGACGTGGTCTGGCTGGGCCTGTACGTTGTTGTCTATTGGCTGTGAACAAGCTTCAGTAACGCAAAAAAAGCCGCACAGTTAGTGCGGCTTTTTTACATATATGAAAGTGCTAGTGCAGCGATTGATGCTGATACTAATGCTGGCGTTACGGTAAAAGAAAAACTTACCTGATACCAGTAGGCTGTATCAGGCCGAAATGATTGGCCAGCAAGATCAGCAAAAACAGGGTAATGGAAAAACCGACCCGGAATGCCAGTGCTTTGACCGTGCGATTACTTTTTCCCTTGTCTTTCATCAGATAAACCAGGGCAGATCCCAGGCTGAAAAGGATAAGGAAAAAAGCGATGGCGACAAGAATTTTCATACTGAGCTATTGTTGGTGCTTTTGATTGATCGACTCCTGCATTGTAATACCTTAATACCTGAATGCCTATTTCCTTTCGCTTCCGTCTGATCCCCTTTATTGCCTGCCTGCTGCTGGTCAGCCTGGGTATCGCTTTGGCACAATGGCAGACACACAGGGCGCAGGAAAAGGAAACCCTGGCGGCACAACTGACCGAGCGCCAGCATTTGCCCGCCCTGGTCTTGAATAGCCAGACCCCACCTGAACAATTGCAGGCATTTCGCAAGCTGCAAGTCAGCGGGCAATTCATACGCGAATGGCCCTTGTATCTGGATAACCGTCCTTTGCAGGGCAAAGCTGGCTTATATGTGCTGATGCCTTTCAAACTGGCGGATAGCAGTAAATATGTGTTGATTGCCCGTGGCTGGCACGTGCGTGATGCACGTGACCGTATGCATATGCCAGATATCCCTGCACCCGCTGGTCAGGTTGTGCTGGAGGGTATGCTCAGGGACAAGCTTGATCGTGTCATGCAACTCGGTCAGGCAGAAGTTGTCAAACCTGGAAGTCTCTTGCAAAACATTGATGTCGAAGCATTGGCAAAACAAACGCGCTGGGACTTTTATCCTTTTGTGCTGGAACAAACGCTGGAACAAGCGTCAGCGCAAAAAGATGGTCTCTCGCGTGACTGGCCCATGCCATCCGCAGGTGCCGACAAGCACAGGGGCTATGCTTTTCAATGGTATGCACTGGCCTTGATGGCCTTCTTATTTTTTGTTGTTACTGGATTTCGTCGTGGAAAAAACTGAAAAGCAAGTTTCGCGTGGTCGCTGGAAATTATTCCTGGTGCTGGCAGTGTGTGCCGCCCCCATGATCTTTTCCTATCTGGCCTACTATGTCATCAAGCCTGAAGGCCGCACCAATTACGGCACTATTCTTGACCCACGTAATTACCCCATGCCCAAGCTGGCAGGGCATCTGCTCGGTGCTGCTGCTACCGATCCTGTCATTGGCCTAGAGGCCTATAAAGGCAAATGGCTGATGCTGCAGGCGGACAGTGGTGCCTGTGCCGACGCCTGCCAAAAGAGAATGTATGACATCCGCCAGTTACGTACTGCGCAAGGCAAGGAAATGGACAGGATAGAACGCGTCTGGCTCATCACTGATGAAGCCCCGATTGATACCATGCTGATACGCCAGCATGACGGTGCCCGTATGTTAAAGATTGATGCTGCTGCCCTTAAAGCCTGGTTGCCGACCGAGAGTGATACACAGATCAGCGACCACATTTACCTGATAGACCCGCGTGGCAATCTGATGATGCGTTATCCAAAAAATGCAGATGCCAACAAGATTAAAAAAGACCTCAGCAAATTATTGCGTGCGTCAGCGATAGGTTAAGAGCAGACTTATGTGGTTGCAGATCGCATTGACAGCACTCATGGTCGCGGTGATACCTGCGATAATGATTTTCTTGTCCAAAGAAAAGAATAAATACCGCAAACTCATTGCTGTGACCGTGACGCTGACATTTGAACTCATCATGTTTGGTGCTTTCACGCGCCTGACGGATTCTGGCTTGGGTTGTCCAGACTGGCCAGGTTGTTATGGTCAGGCGAATCCATTGCAATCGCATGCAGCCATCAAAGCCGCTGAAATTGCCATGCCTACCGGCCCCGTCACTTTGCAAAAAGCATGGATAGAAATGGTGCATCGTTATCTGGCCATGAGTGTGGGAATACTCATCATTGCCCAGATGGCCATTGCCTGGGCGCGCCGCCGCCAACTTGATTCCAGCCCCTGGCTGGCAAGCTTTCTGCTGTTTTTTGTTTGCCTGCAAGGGGCTTTCGGTGCATGGACCGTGACTCTGAAGCTGCAACCCATCATAGTGACCACTCACCTGATCTTGGGTATGGGTCTGTTGGCACTGTTAAGTGCCAGCTTGGAGCAGCAAAGCTCCTCCCTGACTAGCACCAATATTGCCGTCGCAGATGGCAGACGCATGTTATGGCCAGCCAGTCTGGCTTTATTCCTGGTGTTTGTACAAATCGCCCTGGGTGGATGGGTAAGCACTAACTATGCTGCCCTGGCTTGCCATGATTATCCCATGTGCAATGGTCAGGCCGTGCCAGCAATGGATTTCGAGCACGGCTTCAGCCTATGGCGTCAGCTTGGCCAGACCATGGATGGCAATTATCTGCCCTTCAATGCCCTGGTTGCCATCCATTGGATCCACAGGAATTTTGCACTGCTAGTGATTGCTGTCTGCCTCTGGACTGCACTAAGGGCACGCCAGATCAGCGGGCTGAAAAAGCTGGGTCGCAATCTCTTGCTCGCCATTCTTGCCCAATTCATCATCGGTGTTTCTACCATATTTTTTTCCTGGCCCTTGCTGCTGGCAGTTTTGCATAATGGGATGGCCGCGATGCTCGTGCTCTTGCTGACCATGTTAAACTACCGCATAAGGCATGTGAGCCTTGCCGCTGCCAAAGATAGATCATGACCACTTTAAGTTTGCCTACCAACCGACTGGCTCAGTACTGGGCTTTGACCAAGCCCCGTGTTACCCAGCTCGCCGTATTTTGCGCTGTTATCGGTATGTTTCTGGCAACACCAGACTTGCCTGACTGGCGCGTTGTTATAGCCGCCACTGTGGGTATCTGGCTACTGGCTGGTGCTGCTTTTGCCGTAAATTGCCTGGTTGAAAAAGAAATTGATTCACGCATGGCAAGAACCGCGCGCCGTGCGACTGCCCAGGGCGAAATCACCGTCCCGCAGACCCTGGTTTTCTCCGGTGTCATTGGTGGCATGGGCATGTGGGTCTTGTACACCATGGTCAATCCCCTGACCATGTGGCTGACCTTCACTACCTTTGTCGGCTATGCAGTTGTGTACACCATCATCCTGAAACCGGCGACGCCGCAAAACATCGTCATCGGTGGTTTGTCTGGTGCGATGCCACCAGCGCTGGGCTGGGCAGCTGTCGCAAATGATGTGCCTATGCAGGCATGGTTGCTGGTGCTGATCATCTTCATCTGGACGCCGCCGCATTTCTGGGCGCTGGCCATGTACCGGCGCGATGATTATGCGCGCTCTGGTCTGCCGATGTTACCGATTACCCATGGCATGGAATTCACCCGCTTCCATATCTGGCTGTACACCATCGCCCTGTTTGCCACCAGCATGCTGCCTTATGCTGTGCACATGAGTGGCCTGATTTACCTGGTCAGTGCGATTATCCTCGGCCTGATTTTTCTTTGGTATGCATGGCGTATTTACAAGCATTATGATGACATACTGGCACGCAAGACTTTTGCCTATTCCATCATTTACCTGTCCCTGCTATTCGCAGCCTTGTTGATTGATCACTACATCAAACTATGAAAATTCTGAAGCATGTGACCAGTATGCTGATGGCGCTGAGCTTGCTGACTTTGGTAGCATGCAATCCGGCGCAGGAAAAATTCAATAACACTGATCTGACCGGTCTGGATTACGCCAAAGACTTTGCTTTGACCGATCACACTGGCAAGCCGCGCACCCTGGCAGACTTCAAGGGCAAGGCCGTTGTCATCTTTTTTGGTTATACCCAATGCCCGGATGTTTGCCCGACCACCATGGTGGAAATGGCCAATGTCATGAAACTGCTTGGTCCTGATGCCGACAAGGTGCAAGTGCTGTTCGTGACACTCGATCCTGAACGCGATACCCAGGCTTTGTTGGCCAGCTATGTCCCCAATTTCGACAAACGCTTCCTGGGTTTGTATGGTGATGCGGCGGCAATGGCCAAGGTCGCCAAAGAATTCAAGGTGTTTTATCAAAAGGTGGAAGGTAAAACGCCGGGCAGTTATACCGTAGATCATACTGCCGGCAGTTATGTATTTGATCCTGAGGGACGCATACGCTTATTCTTGCGCCATGGTCAGGGTGCAGAACCGGTTGCGCATGATTTGAAAATCTTGCTCAAGTAAATTCAGGCGTAAATGTGGCGGATGGCGCAAAACATAGCGCTTTGGATTGGAAAAAAATTCCGTCAACAAACCAGCCAACAGCGCCAACGCACAAAACAAAAGGCACTCTTGCGAGTGCCTTTTTCATTGCTACAGCGTGTTTTGATCAAGCAAAACTGCTGAGGCTGCCCTTCATCTTCTTCAGGGCTGCGCTTTCGATCTGGCGTATGCGTTCGGCAGAAACACCGTATTCATCAGCCAGCTCGTGCAGGGTAGAGCCTGTGCCATCATCATTTTTCAACCAGCGTGATTCTATGATGTGACGTGAACGTGCATCCAGCTTGGACAGGGCAGATTCCAGGCCTTCACTTTGCAGACGGTCATACTGGCGTGTTTCCAGAACACGGGTAGGCTCGTCGGATTCCGTTTTCAGATAAGCGATAGGAGCAAATTTCTCATCGTCATCATCCGTCGGCGCATCCAGGGCAATATCATGGCCGGACAAACGCATTTCCATTTCGATGACTTCTTCGCGTTTGACATCCAGCGTTGATGCCAGGGCATCAATTTGCTTGGGTGTCATCGCGTCCAGGCCTTCTTTATGGCTGCGCAGGTTAAAGAACAATTTGCGCTGGGCTTTGGTCGTTGCCACTTTGACCAGGCGCCAGTTTTTCAAAATGTACTCATGCATTTCAGCCTTGATCCAGTGCATGGCATAAGACACCAGACGCACACCCTGGTCAGGGTCAAAACGCTTGACGGCTTTCATGAGGCCGATATTGCCTTCTTGAATCAAGTCAGCGTGCGGCAAACCATAGCCGAGGTAACCACGGGCGATGGACACTACCAGACGCAGATGCGACATAACCAGTTGCTGCGCAGCAGCCAAGTCATTGTCATTGCGCAATTTGTTTGCAAAGTCGATCTCTTCCTGATGCGTGAGCATAGGCAGACGATTGACTGCAGAGATATAGGCATCAATATTACCCAGCGTGCCACTAAAGCCCAAGGCCAGTGCTGTGCTGTCAGTTGCAGGGATCAATTGTGTCGATGTAGTTGCCATTTTTCCTCCTTATTGCTGCCTTAAGAGTATCAATTACTCCTTTCGGCGCTATCAAGTTCCTATATTAGCACTCTCTTGAGAAGAGTGCTAATACTCAGATTCTATGAACTTCATCAAATAAATCTATTGAAAAACAAGCACTCATTTGCGGCATTTATTACGGCATTTATATTGCTTAGATACGGGCCAGGGTGGAAAGTTGCAATCTTATGGCTGCAAATTGTAAGAGGCTGTTGCAAAATCAAGATGCTCAGACAAATTCCTTAGCCTTAGAAGAAGGCAGTGTTTTATAAGCACTGCCAACACCATGTAGACGAAACAGAGCCAGAATTATTTTGGAAGAGCCTCAAAAATCTAACTGGCGCGTGCCAACTGTCTTCTTACCGAGAGAAAAACGCCTACCAGCCCAAGCAGCATACTAACAGCCAATAGGATAGCGCTCTGTACGATACCCAACGGAGCCAGGTGGAATTCTGAAGCATATAATTTAGCAAATTCTGCGATGGCCTTATTCAAAGGTTGCAGTGATGCAGCGATCAGGCAAAGTGCCAAGCCACCCGCCAATAAACCCAGTAAAGCGCCGGTATAGTAATAAGGTTTGTGGATAAAGCTATTGGTGGCACCCAGCAGGCGCGACACGGCAATTTCTGCCCGGTGTGAAATAACTTGCAGGCGAGTGGCATTAAATACCACAACAATCACTACCACGCCCAGAGTTGCAGCCAGGAACAACAAACCGAGCTGCATGATTTGTACCAATGCCGCCAAACGTTTGACCCAGGCAGAATCAAGCTGCACGACATCTACATCCTGCATTTGTTTGATTTCTTCCACCAGCGTTTCTATTTTGCCCGCATCATTATTCGACATAGACAATATATAAGCGTCCGGCAGAGGGTTACCGCCCAGGGTGGATAAGACTTCGGCCAGATTGGATGATTGCTCAAGGCTGGCGAGTGCCTTGTCTTTGGGGATGAAGCTTAAGTTTGCCGTGATGTTTTTCTCTTTCAGCAATTTCTTCAAGGGTATCGACAAGGCAGTAGCAGTTGCCCTTGGTGTGTCCGGGCTGACGAAAATACTGATTTCAGGCTCTATCGATAATTGCGAAGAAATCGGGCGTATATTTTCTATTAAAGTCAGGCCAGCAATCGGCAAGGCCAGCGCAATCGCGACGACCAATACATTGAACAAGAAATTGCCAGGGCTGCCGCGCAAATGGGCAAACGCACTCTTGATGGCAAACAAATGCTGACGGAACCAGTTGGTCATGAATTCATCCTTATTATTCTGTCATGCAGGATCAGGCGGCGAGCGAGGATTTCCAGGTACTGACTACCTGGCCCTGACTGAGATAAATCACGCGGCTGGCCTGATCGAGAAATTGTTCATCATGGCTGGAGATAATGCAGGTGACCCCCGCGCTCTGGAAAGCCTTGAGCGCACCTAATACCTTGTTGGCATAATCGCGATCGAGAAAGCCAGTGGGTTCGTCCGCCAGGATAATCTGTGGCCGGTTGACGATGGCACGGGCAATCGCCACACGCTGTTGCTCACCGCCGGATAAAGCCAGCGGCAGGGAATACGCTTTATCAGGCAAGCCAACTTTTTCCAGCGCAATGCGGGCGCGAGTCTCGGCTTCGCTATGAGAAGAACCGGTAACGATGATGGGCAGCATGACATTGGCCAGCACATGGCGGTCAGTCAATAGTTTTTGATCTTGCAAAATCAGGCCCAGCTTGCGGCGCAAATAAGGCAGGCTGCTGGTTTTTAGTTTGCCTATATCCTGGCCATTCACTTTGACCTTACCCGCTGTCGGCTTTTCTATACCGGCGATCATCTTCAGCAAGGTGGATTTGCCTGCGCCTGAGGGGCCAGCCAGGAAGATCAGTTCACCGGCGGCAATCGACAAGGAAACATCTTTGAGCGCATAGACATCTTGCGAATATTGTTTGCTGACGTGTTCAAATTCAATCATGGTCGCGTATGGTCTTTTTTGAGCTTCATCATGGGCCAAAACTACACTTGTGCCTAGCCTGCATTCACTGAGTCAATTCAACTGAGCACATTTAGCTGAATTAGCTGAGCAGGGCGTCAACAAATTCCTGGGCATTAAATGGTTGCAGGTCTTCAATCTGCTCGCCTATGCCTATGAAATACACAGGCACAGGGCGGTTTTTGGCAATTGCTGCCAGCACGCCACCTTTGGCTGTGCCATCCAGCTTGGTGATGACCAGACCTGTGAGTTGCAAGGCATCATCAAAGGCTTTGACCTGGGCCAGGGCATTCTGGCCAGTGTTACCGTCAATGATGAGCAATACTTCTTGCGGTGCTCCATCCATGCCTTTGGCAATAACGCGTTTGATCTTTTTGAGTTCTTCCATCAAATGCAACTGGGTAGGCAGGCGGCCAGCAGTATCTACCATCACGACATCGGTACCACGGGCGCGGGCAGAAGCCACTGCATCAAAGGCCACAGCAGCTGGGTCACCGGATTCTTGCGAGATAACCGTGACATTATTACGCTCACCCCAGATCGTCAATTGCTCACGCGCTGCTGCGCGGAAGGTGTCACCCGCTGCCAGCAAAACAGATTGTTGGTGGGTTTGCATATGCTTGGCCAGCTTGCCTATGGTGGTGGTCTTGCCTGCACCATTCACGCCCGTGATCATCATGACCATGGGTTGATAACGACCCAGTTCCAACGGTTTTTGCAAAGGCGTCAACAGTTCCAGCAGCAAGACTTTTAGTGCTGCTTTGACTTGCTCTGCATCCGTCAACTTGTCTTCCTTGACCTTTTTCTTTAATCCATCCAGCAAGAATTGGGTAGCTTCTACACCGGCATCCGAGGTCAACAGGGCAGCTTCCAGCTCTTCATACAAATCATCATCAATGCGGGCACCGATGAAGAGGGTGGTAAGATTCGAGGAAGTTTTGGCCAGCCCGGCTTTCAGGCGACTTAACCACGAGCGTTTTTGCTCGGGTTCTGGTGCTTGAGGGGCTGCAACTTCTGCCAATACTGGCGCTTGTGCTGGCGTAACTTCAGCCACTGGCGCAGTAACGATAGTGGGTGTAGCAACAACAGCGGGCGTAGCAACAACAGATGCAGGGCTGGCTGGCGCAGTGACAACTGGAACAACTGGCGCAGGCTCAGCCACAACAACTGGCACCTCTTCTTTGGGCTTCTTTTTGAAAAAACTAAACATCGGGATATTTGGGAGTGCGGGCGGCAAATAAGCCAGCCCTGATATTAGAATGCTGCCATTTTAACAGACAGCGCAAGATAAACAGATTTAGCCGTAGCAAGCATGCAATGAAAACAAATAGTAATAAAAAAACAAAAAATGCGACCGCAAAAACGTCGGTAGTAAAACGTCAAAACCATCAAGTCCGCATCATAGGCGGTGCCTGGAAGCGCAGCCTCCTCAGCGTAGTTGATGCTGAAGGCTTGCGTCCCACCCCAGACCGCGTCAGAGAAACCCTGTTCAACTGGCTGAACCACTTGTTCCACAATAACTGGAGTGAGGTACATTGCCTGGATCTGTTCGCAGGTAGTGGGGCTTTGGGTTTTGAAGCCGCCAGCCGAGGTGCCACGCAAGTCATCATGGTGGAAGCGCATACTCCGGCCTATAAGCAACTGGAGCAAGTCAAAGACAAATTGCAAGCCAGCCAATGCAAACTGCTCAGGGCAGATGCACTCAAGGCAGTCGAAAGTATGGCAAACCAGCCACAAAAAATGGATGTGATCTTTCTTGACCCTCCATTTGAGCAAGATTGGCTGAGTCGTATCTTGCCAGCATGTGTAGCATTGCTCAGCCCAAAAGGCTGTATCTATGTCGAATCCGAGTTTTCCCTCGCTGAATTAGCAGGCGATGAAGCGGCAAATGAAAAATTAGCTAAATTATTAAACGGATGGCAACTTATCCGTGCCGATAAAGCAGGTAGTGTGTACTTCCATATACTGCAACGCAACATTTTGCCGCATGAGGCGCACGAAAATCAGGCATAATGCCTGCTCAACTTGGTGCATATCCTTATGCAGATTGCGAAAAAAGGGAGTGAAGATGGTCACAGCCGTTTATCCGGGAACATTTGATCCGCTGACACGCGGTCATGAAGATCTGGTGCGTCGCGCATCCGGTCTCTTTGATACGTTGGTGGTGGGTGTGGCGGATAGCAAAAGCAAGAATCCATTTTTCTCCCTGGATGAACGCCTGGAAATTGCCAATGAAGTGCTGGGGCATTACCCGAATGTCAAAGTAGAGAGCTTCTCTGGCTTGTTAAAAGACTTTGTTCGCAAAAATGATGCGCGCGTCATCGTGCGCGGTTTGCGTGCCGTGTCTGATTTTGAATATGAATTCCAGATGGCAGGCATGAACCGTTATCTGCTGCCAGATGTAGAAACTCTGTTCCTGACACCTTCTGATCAATATCAATTTATTTCAGGCACAATAGTGCGTGAGATCGCCATGTTTGGTGGTGATGTGTCAAAATTTGTGTTCCCTTCTGTCGATCGCTGGCTGAAGAAAAAGGTCGCTTTGCTGGCCGAGAACGAGTCTTAAAGTAAATATAAGTAGGTGCTGCTTATGTATTGTGCTTATGTATTGTGCTTATGTATTGATTGAGCAGCGCATGAAAGTGACAACATGGCCCTGATGATTACAGACGATTGCATCAATTGTGATGTCTGCGAACCCGAATGCCCCAACGACGCCATTTACATGGGGCCGGAAATTTATGAGATTGATCCGCATAAATGTACCGAATGCGTAGGTCATTACACGGAACCGCAATGTCAGCAGGTGTGCCCGGTCAGTTGCATCCCTTTTAATCCTGAGTGGCGCGAAACACCAGAACAGCTGAACGCCAAGTACGAGCAATTGCAGGCAGGCAAAAAGCCTGCATCAGCATAAGTCCAGCCTAAAAACAACGGACCTGATTGCGTCCGCCATTTTTTGCCTGATATAAAGCCCGGTCGGCACGTAATACCAGATCGCGGGCAATGCTGCTGGCATCGTCGTAATTGGTATTTTCATCGATAGTCGTCAAGCCTATGGATATCGTCGCCTGGCAAGTGCCAGCCTCACTCAGTACAAAATCCTGGCCAGCGATGCTTTTGCGTATACGCTCTGCCACCTGTATCGCATCATGCAAATTGGTGTTGACCAGCACCACCACAAATTCTTCACCACCAAAACGGCCCAGGGTATCGCTGAGACGCAATTCGTCCTTGATGCGTTTTGCGACTTCCTTCAACACATCATCACCACCCTGATGGCCATAACGGTCATTGATCTGCTTGAAGAAATCGATGTCCAGATACATGCAGGCAATGCTGTACCTTTGCCTGCGCGCACGGGCAATTTCTTCCAGCATGCGCTGTTCTACATAACGGCGGTTGCTGACGTTGGTCAAAGGATCTGTCAGGCCTATATAAGTCAGGCGCTCATTGTTGATGACGTTTTCCAGACAGATCGCAATGATGGAGCCCAGGCGCTCAATAAAATCAGTCGCCATATTCGGCTGAAAACGGTCGGCCTTGAAGCTGCCCAGATTCAGGCAACCTATCAGGCGGCCTTGCCTGCGCATGGGGATGATGGCGATACTCGCCGGTTTTTTATTGAAGCTGCTGAAGTAAGATGAATACGCCAGGCTTTGATATAAACCTAGTTGCGGCTTGCGCAGGGCAGTTTCTGGCTGGCTGAGCTCAACTTCATGCCGCAAAAAAATCAGATGCGGGAATTCATTCAAATCGATCTTGAGGTCGCACAGCATCTGCTGTAAATCCCCAAATTTGTCGAACAATACCAGCGACACCACATCCAGCTCTGAAGTGATTGCCAGAGCACTGAAAATATTCGTAATGAGTTCGCGAAAGCTGTTGGCACCGATGATCTTTAAATCGAAACTCTGGTGACGCGCCATGATGCTTTGATTGCGATGGGCGAGTTCAAGCAAGCTGTCGAGCCGGGCACGCAGTGTCTGATTTTCATGCTGCAATTCCAGCAACGCAGATGGAACTTCATCTGGCTCTATGTAGGTAGACGCTGGCATCATGCTTTCCATGTTGGCTCGTTAAAATGCGATATTCATATTGATGGAATCACCAACGCGCAGCAGTTGTCCTATACCCTGTTCGACTATGATATTCATGCCAAAAGTGATACCACCATCCACCAGCGGATTGGCACGATAAGTCTGCAAGATATCCATTGGGTCGGGTCCGAATTCACCTGCTTCCTGGTCTATCGAAGGCATAGGGCAGCGCGGGCAGGGTTTCACGGGTCGCAACTGTATCAAGCTGCCAACTTCAAAATTCCCGGCATAGTCTTCTTCAAAAGCCTCTATGCCATCCAGCACGATATTTGGACGGAAGCGGTTCATGGGCAGCGCACTGCGACCCTGTTTTCCCAGTCTTTGATTGAGATCGTCCAAAGAGGCAGATGCAGTTAGTAAAATTGGGAAGCCATCGGAAAAACGTGTAGCTACCAGCTTTTCGCCAGTCCATTTCTGACTTGCGTAACGTTGCGTCTGCGGGGTGCTGCGCACCAGGCGGCAAGGTGTGTCCAGCGTCTTGCTGAACCAGTCTGCCATGGCCTGGCCACAATCAAGGGCAGCGAAATTTTCTTCCCAGATAGTGACTGAGGCGATGCAGGTATCTTCTTGCGGGTCCAGCGAAAGGACGGGCATGCCGGGCGCATGGATATAGAGCCCGTCACTACGAATTTCTGGCAGTATCAAAGCCATCCTTGGAAATTCTCTTTGCGTTAAAAACTGCCCTTGCGGGTTAACCAGCATCCATTCCCTGTCATGTATGCCTTCAAAACTGAGACCAGTTTCATTCAGCGTGGCCGCATTCAGCGCGATACCGGCGCAGGATTTGATGGGGTAAATGCTAAGGGACAGTATGCTGGGCATGGTCTAGACGCAAATTAAGTAAGCTGGAATATATATAGAACTCATTCCTATTTATGAAATGAGTCCTAGCTATTTTAATGGCTAAGCTCCATTCATGCTGATGTTTCAGGCATATTCCAATGCCAGTTCATTCATTGATGATGTGCAGCAATCATGCATTCCCCTGAAAAGCACGCCGGTAAGCAGAGGGGGAAATACTGAATTCGCGGGCAAAGTAGCGGCGCAGCAATAATCCTGTGCCAAAACCGGTATCGGCAGCAATATCATCAATGGCACGTTTGCTGGTTTCCAGCTGGCGCTGGGCTTGTGCCAGTCTTTGATTCAATAACCATTTACCTACTGTCGTGCCGGTTTGCTGCTGGAAGTGACGCGTAAAGCTGCGTCTGCTCATCAAGGCTCTTTGCGCCAGTTGATCCAGTTGCTGCGGCTCGGCCAGATGAGCCAGCATCCATTCCAGCACTTTGGATAAACGGTCATCCGCTGCCAGTGCTGGTACAGGTTGCTCTATGTACTGGGCTTGTCCGCCCTGTCTGTGTGGTGCCACCACCAGCCGCCGGGCGACATGGGCTGCCACGTCGGCACCGTATTCAGTGCGCAAGACATGCAGGCAACAATCGATACCGGCAGCAGTACCCGCCGAGGTAATCACATCACCATGATCCACATACAAGACATTCGGATCGAGGCTGATCTGTGGATAGCGCTCCGAGAAAGATTTGCACAAAGCCCAGTGGGTAGTGGCGCTGCGCTGATCCAGCAAACCAGCTTCTGCCAAGACAAAAGCACCCAGGCATAAACCTATGATGCGCGCACCACGCTGGTGAGCCTGGCGCAAGGCTTTCAATAGCGCAGGGGGAGCAGGACGCAGGTCATCATGCCAGGATGGCACGATGACCATATCTGCCTTGACCAGGGTAGACAAGCCATGTCGTACACGTATGCTGAAACCGGCATTGGTACGCACTTCACTCTGTGCTCTGGCAGGCTGATCCAGGCAGACTTTGAGATCAAATACCGGCATCGCCAGCCCGCCATGATGCTCCCCAAACACCATGCAAGGAACGGACAGATGGAAGGGGCTGATGCCATCAAAGGCCAGCACGGCAATATTCACGGTATTGATCGTATTCGTGGGGGCGGATATCTGCATGGCCTGATTGTATCGAATATTGGCAATCGGGTCACTTATATTAAGAGGCGCGATGGTTGAGAATACAGTCCATGAACAGCGTTGCTGTTTGTTAAAACTACATTCTGTTAAAACCATAGCCACCGAAGGATAATGCCATGACCACTACCACCAACGCCACTGTAAAACGCGCCCTGATCGTTATTGACGTGCAAAATGAATACTTCACTGGCAATATGCAAATCAGCTACCCTGACCCGCAAGTATCCCTGCAAAACATAGGCAGGGCCATGGACGTAGCTAAAGCCGCGGGTATCCCTGTATTGGTGGTACAGCATTCTGCGCCAGAAACATCACCGATTTTTGCCCGTGGTTCCAAAACCTGGGAATTGCATGAAGTGGTTGCCAGCCGTCATGCGGATCACAGCATAGAAAAAAACATGGCCAGCGTATTCACAGGGACAGATGTTGCTACCTGGTTGAAAAAGCATGAGATCAATACCCTGAGCATCGTTGGCTACATGACGCACAACTGCAATGCAAGTACCATCCTTGAAGCAGCACATATGGGCTATCAGGTAGAAACTCTGAGTGACGCAACAGGTTCACTGCCTTATGAAAATGCCGCCGGTTATGCCACTGCAGAAGAAATCCACCGCGCCTTCAGTGTCGTCTTTCATTCCAATTTCGGTGCTGTCAGCAACACCGATGCATGGATTACCGCAGTCGAGACAGGGGCACTGTTAAGCAAGGGCGATGTCTACAGCTCACATATGGCAGGCCGCCAGCGCGCAGCAGGATAAGCTCAGGATTTCTAAGCTTGTATGACAAAGCCCGGATTGCATTGCATTCGGGCTTTTTGATTTGAACAGGGTATTCAGTAACCACGATAACATGGGCGTCGCAGTTGGCATATGGCTGACTGAATGTGCAATGCTATAATTTATGAATGAAAAACAAGCCATCGAAGACCGCGACAGCCAAACTTGATACTACAACTGAAGAGCTTGTAACGGACCTGCTTCCGGCTGAGACAGTGCGCCGTAGTCGTCGCTCCAGCGGTGGCTTCACCTTGAGCGACGTGGCAAAACTTGCCAATGTAGCGCCGATTACTGCTTCACGGGCTTTGAATACCCCTGATACAGTATCTTCAGCAGTTTTGGCACGTGTACGTGAAGCAGTTGAACGTACTGGCTATGTTCCCAATTTGCTCGCAGGTGGACTGGCGTCCAAAAAAAGCCGACTCGTTGCGGCTGTTGTGCCGACCATTACCGGCTCGGTATTTTTGGAGATGGTGCAGTCTCTCACCAAATCACTGGCAGACGAAGGTTATCAATTGATGCTGGGCCAGGCAGGTTATGAAAATTCAAGGGAAGATGTTTTGCTTGAAGCCATCATAGGACGTCGTCCTGATGGTGTCATCCTGACCGGCATCATGCGTTCAGAATTGGGTCGTAAACGTTTACTTGCCAGCGGTATCCCGGTAGTGGAAACCTGGGATTTGACACCTACCCCAATTGATATGCTGGTCGGCTTTTCGCACGAAAAAATCGGTGAGGCAGTGGCGAAATATCTGCATAGTCGGGGGCGCGAGCGCGTGGCCACCATCAGTGCCAATGATGAACGCGCAGCCCGTCGCAACAAGGCGTTTTCCGATGCAGCCTTGGCTATGGGGATGGGACAGGCAGGTGCGACTGAAGTTGCTACGTGCATAGTCAAGGCCCCGACTACTCTGGGGAGTGGGCGCAGTGGCCTGCGTAGCTTGCTGGAAAATGATCCTGCTATTGATGCGATTTTCTGCAGTTCGGACATGATGGCCCTGGGAGTCATCATAGAAGCCCATGCGATGGGCATTGCCATACCTGCACAACTGGCAGTGGTAGGCTTGGGTGACCAGGAATTTTCAAAAGACCTTGATCCGCCACTGACCAGTGTACGCATAGACGGTACGACCATAGGCAATTTAGCGGCGCGCTTCATCATCGACCGCGTCAATGGTATTCCTGCAACAGACAAAGTCAAGGATATAGGTTTTTCAATCGTCGAACGCGACAGCGCATAATATTGTCTTTTTACTCGTGATTGATTTTCAATTGCTCTCGCCTGACTTAGAGCCTGACTTAGAGCCTGATAACAATTAAATTCATTAATCCGGCAATATACCGGGATTGCCACAAGCGATTCATTAGGATTTGACCCGCATTCAGCGCAGCACATTCAACTTGAATTTCATGTCCGGGATAATCTGTATCTCCAGTCAAACAGCCCGCGAATTCATGTCTTAAGCAAGGGCATTTAACTACCTGCCGAATGCAGTGCAATGCAATTGCGGCCTGCATTTTTAGCCCGGTACAATGCCTGATCTGCAGCCTCTACCAGTGCAGCCAAATCCATACCGATACCCAAAGAATCTGCAATGCCAGCACTCAGGGTACTTTGCAGGGCCTCATTTTTCCATGTGATCTGTAATTCTGCATACAGCAAACGCACCCGCTCGGCCAATTGTGCGGCACCTTGCTCGCCAGTACCAGTGAGTAAAACACAAAACTCTTCACCGCCATAACGGGCCAGGCAATCTTCACTGCGGACTACAGACTGCAACAGCGCCGCCAAACGACGCAATACTTCATCACCAGCCTGATGGCCATGTACATCATTGATACGCTTGAAGTAGTCCACGTCAATCATGATGACAGACAAGCTCTCGCCAGTTCTTGTGGCGCGCGCCAGCAAGCGCTTTGACTCATCTTCGAAACTGCGGCGGTTCAACAGACCTGTCAGACTGTCATGCGAGGCTTGTTCGCGTAAATCATTGACCAGGCGGAAAGTGATCAGCAGAACCAGCGCCAGCGAGATGGATAGTTGTGACAGACCACCGAGCACCAGGAACACCGGATTGACATTACCCTGCGCAAACAGGGAAATCTCTTCAGTTGGTTTAAGCAGGATATTCAAAGCCCTGAGAAAACTCACCAAGGCAATAAATGAAAAAGACGCTGCGGCGAGGTTGTAAGCGGTTTTCAGTGGCTGTGTGGCTTTGACGATCAGACTCAGTGCACAGGCAGCGAATATGGCGCTGACCAGCAGTGAATTGGTGGTGACCACCATGCGGACATTGTCTTGCACGATGCCCAGCCACAGACTTTGCAGCATCATTTGTCCGCCTATCCATACCGGAACCCAGTAATGGCAGCGTTTTCCCTTAAAAGCTTCAATCCCGTTAAAGAGAAGACCAAAGCCACAACCCGCGATGAAAGGTACGCTGGCAATAATCAACAAAGGCCATTCGGGGGACATCTGGGTGCTGGTAAAAATACCTATGCCCATACAGCAATGCCCCAGCGCCCACTGACGTGCTCCCCTGACATTGTCGGCATGAAAACTGATGAGCGCCATCATGCCCGCACCCAGCAGATTAATACCACTCCACATCAGCATGATAGTACGGACATCAAGATTCATGTCTGGCTCGCATAAGTGGCAGGGCATGGATACTTGTCAGGCAAATTTTCTCCGCGAGGTGGATAGCGACGCTGGGCAGCGAAGTACTTAAAGTATTACATCTCAGACGCAAGGGCAACAAAGGAAGCAAAAAAGCCGCGAATGTCGCGGCTTTTTGTGGGATTTTCTGACGCTGGCCAGATTCTTTTAAATCTTATTTAGACGTTAAACAAGAAATTCAGCACATCACCATCCTTGACCACATATTCCTTGCCCTCAGCGCGCATCTTGCCTGCTTCCTTGGCGCCGGATTCGCCCTTGTATGTGATGTAATCATCAAATGCGATGGTCTGGGCGCGGATGAAGCCGCGTTCAAAGTCGGTATGGATGACGCCGGCTGCTTGCGGTGCTGTGTCGCCAACGTGGATGGTCCAGGCGCGCACTTCTTTAACACCAGCGGTGAAATAAGTTTGCAGGCCCAGCAATTTGAAGGCAGCGCGTATCAGGCGATCAAGGCCAGGTTCTTGCATGCCCATGTCGGCCAGGAAATCGGCTTTGTCGGCGTCGTCCAGATCGGCGATCTCAGATTCTATGGAAGCGCAAATTGCCACGATAGGGGCATTTTGTGAATTTGCATAGGTCGTCAATTGATCCAGCAATGGGTTATTGGTGAAACCATGATCTGACACGTTGGCTACATACATGGCCGGTTTGGCAGTGATCAGGCATAGTGGCTTGATGAGTAGCATTTCTTCTGCATCCAGGCCCAGTGCACGCACAGGCTTGGCATCGTTCAGGGCAGGCATGATGCGTTCCAGTACGGCGACCAGTTTGGCCGCATCTTTATCGCCAGAACGGGCTTTCTTGTTTTCGCGATGGATGGCTTTTTCTACTGTGCCCATATCGGCCAGTGCCAATTCTGTCTGGATAACTTCAATATCATCCAGCGGGCTGACTTTGCCAGCCACGTGGATGACATTGTCATCTTCAAAGCAGCGCACCACGTTGACGATGGCATCAGTTTCGCGGATGTGTGCGAGGAACTGATTGCCCAGGCCTTCACCTTTGGATGCACCGGCTACCAGACCGGCGATATCGACAAATTCAACGATGGCGTTCTGGATGCGCTCAGGCTTGACGATGTCTGACAGTTGTTTCAGGCGCGGATCAGGTACCTCAACTACGCCCACATTTGGCTCTATCGTGCAGAAAGGATAATTTTCTGCCGGTATGCCTGCTTTGGTCAGCGCATTGAACAGTGTGGATTTGCCGACGTTAGGCAGGCCGACGATGCCGCATTGGAGACTCATGATTTTTTGCCAGTTGGATTTGATTAACCCGCTATTTTACCGGAAAGCACGGCCTTCAGACTGAATCTGGTCACGATACTGGGAATAAAGCCGGAAAATCTTGCTAATAATTCAGGCAGCGCGACAGGAGGGGGCAATGTTCAAAGCATTCATTAAATGAGGTTCGCCTTATTTTGGGGCAGTTTTCTTTAAAAATACAGGTATGAAGTTTGCTTTGTGAATATTAATTCCAACAATTATTCAGGAGCAAGACATGGACAGACGTGGATTTATTGGCAGGGCAGTGTTGACGGTGGGTAATCTTGCAGTGCTTTCTTATGCGATTGCGCAAGTCATCAGCTTGAATGAGGCGATCAATAAATCCGGTCGTCAGCGCATGTTGTCACAGCGTCTGGCCAAGGCTTATTTGCAACTGGGGCAGGGTGTTGAGGTTGAGCAGTCGCGCAAGATACTTGATGCATCCCTGGCGAGTTTTGACAAGCAACTGGCCGAGCTGAAAACTTTTGCCCCCACCAATGATAACAAGCAGTTGCTGTCTGAAATGGAAAAGAACTGGCTGGGATATAAAAAAGTTCTGTTAGAAAAACAGCCCAATCAGCAAGATGCACGCATCATCATGGTGCTCAATGAAGATGTCTTGAGCATCGCCCACAAGGCCACGGTACAACTGGAAACTTATTCAGGCACGGCTATGGGACAATTGGTGAATATCTCAGGCAGACAGCGCATGCTTTCGCAAAGAATGGCAAAGTTTTACCAGGCTCAGCAATGGGGTGTGGCACCACCGGATGTGATGGTCAAGCTGGAAGCAGCGCGCAAGGACTTTGTTGCTGGCATGACTACCCTGCAGGCAGCAACATCGAATACCCCGCGCATACGTGAAGAGCTGGCACTGGCGCAGCAGCAATGGATGTTTTTTGATGATGCCTTGCGCAAGATCAGTGAACCCAAAAATGCCCGTCAGTACGCTATCAACGTTGCCACCACCAGCGAACGCATACTCAGTACCATGGATGGTATTACCGGCTTGTACCAGCAGCTTGCATGATCCTGCGCTGGCTGAGTTTATGCAATAAGCCAGTCAGCATGATACCGGCAATAGTCAGGCCGAGTACCAGGCCTATCCAGAAGCCGCGCGCTGCCATCGGCTGTTCAGGCTGCCATGGCAACCACGCCGGTGCCAGACCCAGCACACAACCTATGGGCAGGGCAAAACCATAAAAAGCCATCAGGTGTATCAGCATCGGTGTGCGCGTGACTTTGTAGCCGCGTATGGCGCAAGATGCGGTGACCTGCGCGGCATCAGACAACTGGAAGATTGCTGCATACAACAGCAATTCAGATGCCATCGCCTGTACTGCCGGGTCAGAGGTATAGGCTGCCGCCACCAGGTCGCGGAAGATCATGATGCCCAGCGCCGATATGACGGCAAAGCTGGTTGACAGTGCATAGCCTGTCCATGAGATAAAGCGTGCCCGTTCCGGGTCGCCTTCACCCAG
Organism: Burkholderiales bacterium; assembly: GCA_016200895.1. Taxonomy (GTDB): domain Bacteria; phylum Pseudomonadota; class Gammaproteobacteria; order Burkholderiales; family Burkholderiaceae_D; genus Undibacterium. The sequence continues at coordinate 81,950 of JACQDX010000082.1, read as the reverse complement.
GGTTTGCCCGACCCGCGTGGTCAGGGCAATGCCCAGACTGAGCGGCACCATGAACACCAGTGATGAAAAATTCAGGGCGATCTGGTTAGCCGATACCGGCACCACGCCAAAGCGGGCGATCAGCAAGCCGACAGCGCCGAAGGCTGAGACTTCAGCAAAATACGTGACGCCTATAGGCAAGCCCAGGCGCAGGGTGGAACGGATTTCTGACCAGTTCGGTGCCTCATAATGGCTGAAGGGGAAAGTCTCTTTGTAGGCTTCGGCACGCCGCATCCAGAATAGCATTGCCCCCAGCATCAGCCACAGGCCCATGCCGGTAGCCATTGCACAGCCGGTAGAGCCCAGCTTGGGGAAACCCAGGTGGCCGTAAATAAACAGCCAGTTGATGATGATATTAAAAGCCAGGCCACCCAGCGCAATCACCATCACAGGCTTGGTCTGGTTCAGGCTGGTGGTGTAACCATACAGGGCGCGGTACATGGCAAATGCAGGCATACCCAGGCTGATGACATGTACAAACTGCGAAGCCTTGGCATTGATGGCCGGGTCCAGTTGCAGGTAATTGAAAACCAGCGTGGCGATATTCAGCAACACACATCCCACCAGTCCCACGCCCAGTCCCAGCCACAAAGCCTGGCGCACCATATGCGGTACGCGTTCATGATTTTCTGCACCGACTTCATGGGCAATCACGGTATTCACCGCCATCATGATACCCATCACGCTGACCAGTATAATCACCCAGACATTCGCACCCAGTGAAACTGCAGCAAGATCGTTCGCACTCAGGTGGCCAGTCATGGCAACGTCGGCCACGCTCATGCCTACGGTGGCAAGTTGCCCTATCAGGACAGGCCAGGCAATAGTCCAGAGGGCGGCGGCTTCAGTGTGGATACGGGTTTTCATGCGGGCAAACAAAGAGGGATTGGATCAGCATCTTACCGTAGAAAACAAATTCTTTGCTGTCTTCAAAAAGGATCGATGCGAGTGCTAATGCTTTAGCCACAGCTCATTGAAGGACACAAAACCAAACGGTGTCATCCTCACCCCCGCCACATGCGGGGCGATGCTGACTTGCTGGTTTTCATGCGAGACCGGTATCATCCAGCCTTCTTTGACCAGACGCTTACCTATGCGTGCATAAGCCAGCATGCGGCGTTTGCTGTCTGTCAGTTCCTTGATTTTCATCAAGTCAGCATCCAGGGGCTTCAGTGCACTGGCGGGCATCCAGCGGCGGAATACACTGTCGGCAACAAACCATTCGTAGCAACCAAAATCCTGATCATCGTGCATGACTTCACGGGTCACGACAAGGTCGGCATCTCTCATCCAGTCGCGCGCAAGAAGTTGATCATAGGGCAGGCTGGTCCAGTTAACGGTGATGCCACCTGCCTCCAGCCTGTGCTTGACGGCTTGCGCCAGGCTCAGCATTTCAGGTGTTTGACCACTGACCATGCGCAATTTGCTGCCAGCTTTGAAGTTGCTGCATTTCGGTTTTTTGGCGGTGCGGTGCTTCCAGATCGCCAGCAAGCCTGATGCCGGTTTTCTGCTGCGTTCTTCCGGGTCAAACAGGGTCTCAGGTGCGAGCCAGTCTGCCAGTGCCAGCCTTTGCTCGGCAGTTTTAAAGAAGCTGCGTGAAGAATTGCAGATGATGTAAGTGCAACCGGATTCTGCCCCAGCGATGGTTTGTTTTTTTGAGCAATCCTGATTGGCATAACCAAACTGCAAATCAAATCCCGATGGGCCGGATGGTGGTGGCAACATCCACAAATCTATTTCATCAAGCAAAGGACGTTCGCGGTAATAATCCTTGAAAGCCTGCAAGGTCAGCTGATAGGTATTGTTGCGTATCACGCGAAAAGCACCGCTACCAACCGGGAAGCGTGCAAAGTCTGGCGCACGCTGTCGTGGCACGATGGATGAATTGGCGGTGGCCAGGCAATTTGGCCACAACTGGTCAGGATGATCCAGATAAAAACTCACGCGCTGACTGGGGCCAGTTTCTACATGTTGCAGGTGACGGTATAGGCGTTGATAAATCGCTGACTCATCACGCAGACGTAAAAAGCTGGCTTTGACATCTTCTGTGCCCAGTTCAGCACCATCATGAAAGCTCAATCCAGGCCGCAACCAGAAATGCCAGACGCTGCCATTCTGTTCGCTTTCCCAGTGATGGGCGATGGCTGGGCGCAAGGCATTTTGCTCATGATCAAAGGTCGTCAGGCGCGAGAAGATTTGCCGCACCAGATGCGCTTCCAGACGACCATAGACTTTCAAAGGGTCCAGGCTTTCTACCGTGCGGAACAGGGGCATGCGCAAGCTACGGCAGGCACTGTCCGGCATACCAAGATAATCAGGCAGACGCGTTGCCAGTTGCTGGCGCTGGTTGTCATCAAGGCTGGCAAAAGCCTGTTCCAGATCTCCACGCGCCAGAAACTGCGACAGATGATCCAGCGCCAGACTATCTGGGGTTTGCAAGAACTCAAGCTGCGAATGATTGCCACGTCCGCGTCCGGCCTGCCAATCCAGCCAGCCACGCTGCTGCATTTTCGCTAACAGATTGCGCATATTGCGTTCACTGCAATGCATGGCCAGTGCCAGCGCTGGCAGGCCGGGCTGCTGTTCATGATGCTGCAAGAAGGCATGCAGTTTGCGGTATTGGTCGAGCAGTTTCATGGCGAATAGTCTATCCCGATAACGAAGGCATAAAAGAGGAAAAATTTTTTTAAATTATATCCATTTTTTGTTTCTGCTTTTTTGTAGATACTCATCCATATCAACAGACGCTTGCTGTTTGAATGACTTTAAAAGGAAGATGATGTCCCGCTTTCCCGCTACCGTGATACGGCTTTTATTCAGTTCTTTTGTCTTTGTCATGGGACGCGCAGTGGCCCTGCCTTTCATGGCACTGTACCTGAATGAGCATCTGAGCCTCAACCCGCAAGTCATAGGCTGGGTGCTGGGTGGCAGCATTTTCTTTTCTACTTTGTTCAGCCTGTATGCAGGTTATCTGGCAGACCGGGTTAGCAAGAATTTACTTATGAAGCTGGCGGGTGTGGTGGTCGCCATGTGTACTGCGTCGCTGACGATTGCACCAAATGCATTTACCGCCTTGCTGGCATTGATGTGTATAGAGTCTGCACTGACCTTACGCGGCATTTCCCTGAAAGCCATGCTGGCTGATTTATTGCCACCAGATCAAAGGCCAAAAGCATTCGCCCTCAACTACACCCTGATCAATGTGGCTTTTGCTCTGGGTCCTGTTCTGGGTGCATGGTTGTTTGCTATCAAGATATCAGCACCATTGTGGCTGGCGGCAGGCTTCTCTTTGCTGGCATCGCAGGTACTGGGCAGGTCGGCTGCAACAGCCAAGACAAGTTCTGAATCCAAAGCCAGTCCGGCAGGCTTCAAGGCGACCATGCGTGTGTTGCGCACAGACCGCCGCCTGGTTCTGTTCACCATGGGCAGTGTGCTGACTTCCTTTGTATTTGGGCGCTTTGTCTCCGGTTACTTGTCGCAATACCTGATCGTCAGCCAGGGCACGCAGGCAACTGCGCAATTGCTGCCATTTATTCTCATCACCAATGCGGTGACAGTGGTGGTCTTGCAATATCCGGTAGGCAAACTCATGCAACAAAAATACCTGTTCCGCTGGGTCAGTCTGGGTGCCATGTTATATGCCATAGGTTTGCTGGGCTTCATGCATGCCAGCAGTTCGCTAAGCTGGGTGGTGGCAACGCTGGCTTTCACCGTTGGCGAGGTCATTGTCATCCCTTGCGAATACATGTTCATCGACATGATCGCGCCCGCCGACAAGCGCGGCAGTTATTATGGGGCGCAAAGCCTGGCCATGTTCGGGGCGGCACTTAATCCTGTCATCTGCGGTTTTCTGTTGGCGCATTTTCATAGCGATGTCATGTTCTGGGTATTGATCTCGGCTGCCTTGCTGGGCGTGCTTTTGTATTTTGTTGGTACCCGTAGCAAACCTGTAGGGGAGCAAGTGCATGAGGTCGAATCTGTGCCCGCAACTTGCAAGCCGCAGACCTGCCTGTCAGTGTTAGCAGCGAGTAAGCAACTTGCTGGTAATCGTGTGAAAAATTTGTTTCCCTTGTCTTGAATTCTTGCATTGAATTTTTGCATTGAATTTTTGCATTGAGTTCGGGCATTGAATTCCTGCGCTGAACTCTTGCCCTCAGCACTTATCCTGAAATCCTGAACTTCAGCAAATCTAAAGAAGGTTGCCCGTAGAGGGTAGCCTTTTTGTCATTCCTGAGCTATTTCCTCATATTTGCATTGATTTCTAATCTCCCTTGACATTTCCATATGTGCGCACTAAAGTGATATCACTTTGATTTCAAAGTGCCATCAATCAGGAGAAAGTATGAGTACTACCTCAGTGTCAGCGACTGCTAAAAAATTAATACAAGAGCGCTCCCGCCCATCGCTTGACGGTTATTTCATGATTATTGTCGGCCTGCTGTTTGTGGCAGGCGGTGCCTATAGTTTTATCGACCTGGTAGGCTCAGGCCAGCCTAGTGTGCCAGCGGTATTGGCGCGTCTGGCGATTGTTGTTGTGGGCATTTTTATACTCACGGGTCTGTACATGTTGCAACCCAATGAAGCCGCTTTATTGTCGCTGTTTGGACAATACAAGGGCACAGACCGTAGCGAAGGCCTGCGCTGGGTGAATCCTTTTTATTCCAAACGCAAGCTCAGCCTGCGTGCCCGCACTTTGAACACTGCGCCGCTGAAAGTGAATGACAAGCGCGGTAATCCCGTGGAAATCGGTGCAGCCATTATCTGGCGTGTGCAGGACACAGCACTGGCGATTTACAATGTCGATGATTTTGAACGTTTTGTGAACATCCAGGCTGAAGCAGCGATACGCCACTTGGCAACCCAATATGCCTATGACGATGGTGAAGACCTTGCTGATGGCGAGACGACATTGCGGGCAGGTATGGATGTGGTGGCCAGTGCCATGCGTGACGAATTGCATAAGCGCTTCACGGCTGCCGGTATTGATGTAGAAGATGCCAAGCTCACCCACCTTGCCTATGCTGCAGAAATTGCCCAGGTCATGTTGCGTCGCCAACAGGCAGAAGCGATCATCAGCGCCCGCAAGAAAATCGTGCATGGTGCAGTCAGCATGGTGGAGGCAGCTTTGCAAGGTCTCTCAGAGCGCAAGATATGCGAACTTGATGATGAAAGAAAAGCTGCCATGGTCAGCAATTTGTTGGTGGTGCTGTGTTCAGATAAGGAAACCCAGCCCGTCATCAATACCGGCACTTTGTACAATTGATTACGTAGCGAGATAAGAAGATGGAACATCCAGTCTATGTGGAAAAACAGTGGTTCAGGTTTTTATGGATATTCATGCCATTGTTGACCTTGTTTTCCATGGGCATGCAGATCATGGCTGGCTTGCCTGTGGCTGCGTGGGGCATGCTCAGTATCCCCATCATCAATGCGCTGGTCTTGTTGATGCTGGGCTGCCTGACCATACGCTTGGATGCCAGTCACCTGACCTGGAGTTTTGGCTGGCTGGGATGGCCAGTCTGGAAAGTGGCGCTGGTAGATATACAATTTGCAGAACGCACGAGCACGGCTTTTCTTGAGGGACTGGGTATTAAAAAAACGGCGCAAGGCATGTTGTATAACGCGACAGGCAAGCTGGCTATACGTTTAATACTTCGGAATGGCAAGACAGTGCGTCTGGGCACGCAAGATCCGCAGCGTCTGCTCAGTTATCTCACACCACGATTGAATGCCAGATAATGGCCAGCCCAGGAAAAAAATCATTCCCCCTGCGTATCGATCCCCTGCTGTGGAACGAAATCGAACGCATGGCGGCACAAGAGCTGCGCAGTGCCAATGCCCAGGTTGAGTATTTGCTGAGGCAGGCATTGAAGCAGCAAGGGCGGCACGTGCCAACCGCCAAGGCAGTTGCTGATGTTGCAGATAAAGATGGTGAGCAGACAGGGGAGTAAAGCTAAAGCACTGGACGCAGCAGCGGGCGAGCGCAAAGCCCGCTATACTTGTCCTACGTATGAATTACCTCGCCCACATTTACCTTGCCCAGCATAGCGATCGCGCCATGCTGGGTGCCTTGCTCGGTGACTTTGTCAAACTGAAAGACACCTCACTTTATCACCCTGAAATCCAGGCAGATATACAAATCCATAGACAGGTAGACAGTTACACTGACAGCCACCCCATCGTGTTACAGGCGAAATCGCTATTCCAGGATCAGCATCGCCGTTACTCCGGCATCTTGCTGGATATTTTCTATGACCATGTCCTGAGCCAGCATTGGCCGCAGCATAGTCCGGCTCCACGCCAGGAATTGATACGACGTTTTTATGCCGCCCTGCAAGAGCAATCAAAAATAGTCTTGCCCGACAACCTGCAAGCAGCCTTGCCGCACATGCTCAACCAGGATTGGTTAGGGTCTTATCACGATTTTGATGGAGTAAGAATTGCCGTAGAGCGTACTTCGCAAAGGCTGTCAAAGAATGGTGATTTGTTGCGCGCAGGCCTGGATGATTTACAAAGCAACTACGACGCGTTAAGCAAAGACTTTCAGGAATTTTTCCCGGAACTTACTCAGTACGTGGCTGAGCAGCGTTCGCAACTACCATCACCATCACCATCACCATCATAGTCAAGGCGGTAGAGTTAAGGCCGCTTTAGAAATTCAAGGCCTGCACCAGATCAAGATTTGGCTTTTCAACAAATGCCGCAAAATCATCACGCATACGTCCGCTTTCACTGATCGCCAGTTTCCAGTTCTGGATGCGGAAATCGTGATTCAATCCGTAGTAAAAAAAATCTTTCCTGTCCGGCAGCTTGCCACGTGTCAGCGTCTTCAGGAAAGATGGTGACGGTGAAACCATGATCACATTATCCAGCCACTGACGATTGGCACCCATGCCAGCCCTGCGCCATGGCAGCGGCTTGTCCAGCCAGCCGGGCACGATATGATCGGTAAAGTGTGGGTAGAGCACCAGATCACCATCCTTGCTGCCAGCCACACGTGAGTAGGGCAGGGCCAGGTGATAATCGATGATGCCGCCATCCCAGTAAGTGCCCACCGGTGTATGCGGGATATGCGAGACTGGTTCCATGATCAGCGGCAAGGTGCCGGAGGCCAATAAGGACCAGCCCAGGTTATCCGTTTTCAGTGGGCAAAAGTGGGTGTCAAAACCATCGAACTTGGCTTTCAGCCAGAATAGCGGATCACGCGTGTCACCAACTATCACGCGGTCCATATGCCTCGCCAGGCGCGAGCGCGAAGCCAGATTGGCAAAGGTCGCTGCCACAAAACCGGCCTTGGCCTTGTGCACAGATTTAGGTGCGCTCAACAAGCCACGCCCGCGTACTGCCAGCAAATGCAATCGGTGCAAAGGCTGGTTGACCACTTCTGCTTCATGCCCACCGATGAAATCATGCAAGAGATTCTGGATTTCCCGCGTTACATATTGAGCAGAAGGTCTTTCCGGGTAACGCTGTTCGCAATACAAATCACCCAGGCGCTGGAAAGCCGCCACCGGGTCAGCATGGCTGGCTGCCGCCATGCGCCAGGCTCCGATAGAAGCACCAATCAGCGTGCGTTCACGCGGCGCAGTCGGCAACCATTCACCAAATATCCATTGGTCCAGGGCCTGCAATATCAAACCCTTGGGGCCACCCGCCGCTGCCGGGATAATGGCAATATCCTGCGCACGCAAGCCATGCTCACGTAGATGTGCATAGGCTTTGCGACCGGCATGGATTTGTATCGCTGAACTCATTTTGTCGTATGGAGTTGCATCATCGCTTCAGGGAATTTACCTTCAACCATCAAGGGTAACACAGCCAGGCTATTGGCTATCGCTTCGTCTATCGGCCCTTGTTCTTCCTTGCGTGGCCTGTGCAAGACAAAGTCGGCAACACCTTGCGTTAAATTCAAGCTGCGCGGGTGGCCTATGCCTATGCGCAAACGCCAGTAATCCTGGGTGCCGAGTGCCGCTGTAATATCCTTCAAACCATTATGACCACCGGACGAACCACCCAGCTTGAGCTTGGCAATGCCGGGCATGATATCAAGTTCATCATGCACGACCAGCACCTGGTCTGGTGTGATCTTGTAGAAACGGCAGATTGCACCTACTGATTGTCCTGACCTGTTCATGAAGGTTTGCGGTTCCAGTAACCATACTTCCTGATTGGCAATGCGGGTCTTGCCGACCAGGGCATTGAAATTCTTGTCCCTTTGCAGGCTGACTGGCAACTGATCTACCAGCCAGAAGCCGGCATTGTGGCGGGTTTGTTCATATTCCGGGCCGGGGTTTCCCAGGCCAACGATCAGGCGTATTGTCATTGCTAAGCAGGTATCTTGTATAGGACTCACGCAAAACCGCCCCAGCTGCGTTGCAGCGACTAGCCGTACTAAAGTACTGTCTTCGTCGCTACGCCTTGCTGGGACAATTTTGCGTAAGTCCCGTTATAGTTATTGCAGAACTGGTGTCCTGCGGATTGGAGGCTATTATAACCAAGCCTAAAGTGCCGACATCAAAATGAACGGAGTACATCGACACACAAATATAAAAGGCGCTATTCCTTTTGCGGGAACAGCGCCTGACATTGATTAATCAGTTCATTCGTTTATTTGGACTTCTTCAGCAATGGTGCCAGATACTTACCCGTCACACTCTCAGGATTGGCGGCCACTTCTTCTGGTGTGCCTGTCGCAATAATCTTGCCGCCACCAGCACCACCTTCAGGGCCAAGATCGATTAGCCAGTCAGCGGTTTTGATCACGTCCAAATTATGCTCAATGATGACCACGGTATTACCCTGGTCACGCAGTCTGTGTATCACTTTCAGCAACAGCGCGATATCATGGAAGTGCAAGCCAGTGGTCGGTTCATCCAGTATGTACAGCGTGCGGCCAGTGTCACGCTTGGATAATTCCAGCGACAGCTTGACGCGTTGCGCCTCACCACCTGACAAGGTAGTAGCACTTTGCCCCAGACGTATATAACCCAGGCCCACATCCAGCAGGGTTTGCAATTTGCGCGCAATGATAGGAACAACCTTGAAGAATTCAAACGCATCTTCTACCGTCATGCCCAGTACTTCATTAATGTTCTTGCCCTTGTAATGTACTTCCAGTGTTTCGCGGTTATAACGCTTGCCGTGGCAGACATCGCAAGGTACATACACGTCAGGCAAGAAATGCATCTCCACCTTGATCACGCCGTCACCCTGGCAGGCTTCACAACGGCCACCTTTCACATTGAAAGAGAAGCGGCCAGCGCTATAGCCACGTTCTTTTGCCGTTGGCACGGTCGCAAACAGATCACGTATAGGCGTGAACAAGCCAGTATAAGTGGCAGGGTTGGAACGTGGTGTGCGACCTATCGGTGCCTGGTCGACAGAAATAACTTTATCAAAATGCTCAAGGCCGCTGACATGGTCAAATGTTGCCGGTTCAGTTTGTGAGCCATACAAGTGACGCGCGGCGACGTGATAAAGCGTGTCATTCACCAGCGTTGATTTACCTGAACCAGAAACACCCGTCACACAAGTCAGCAAGCCCACCGGCAATTTCATTGAGACTTTTTTAAGGTTGTTGCCACGGGCACCAGCAATCAGCAATTGCTTGGACGGGTCAGCCTTGGTACGATTTTTGGGGACTGCAATTTCCAGCGCGCCACTCAAATATTGTGCAGTCAGCGAACGCGTATTGCTCATGATGTCTTCCAGCGTCCCCTGGGCAATAATTTCACCACCATGCACACCAGCACCTATACCCATGTCGACTACAAAGTCGGCGCAGCGTATGGCATCTTCATCATGTTCGACCACCAGCACGCTATTGCCGATATCGCGCAAATGCTTGAGCGTATCGATCAGCCTGTCATTGTCGCGCTGATGCAGGCCGATAGATGGTTCATCGAGTACATACATGACACCAGTCAGACCAGAACCAATTTGCGATGCCAGGCGTATGCGCTGGGCTTCGCCACCAGAGAGAGTATCAGCACTGCGTTCCAGCGACAGATAATCTAGGCCGACGTTATTCAGGAAAGTCAGGCGCGCCGTGATTTCCTTGATGATGCGGTCAGCGATATCGCGTTTGGAACCAGTCAGTTTCAGGTGCTCAAAGAAGTGCAGGGTCTCGCGCAAAGGCATGGCGCTGATATCGTAAATCGCCTTCTCTTGTTTGCCTGTACCGACCTTGACATAACGCGCTTCTATGCGCAGGCGTGCGCCATCGCAAGACGGGCATTGTTTTTCATTGATGAACTTGGCCAGTTCTTCCTTGACGGCCATGGAATCAGTTTCGCGATAACGGCGTTGCAAGTTCGTGACCACGCCTTCAAAGCTATGTTCCTTGATGACGGTACGACCTTTTTCATTGATATAGGTAAACGGTATCTGCTGTTTGCCTGAACCATACAAAATGATTTGCTGTGCTGATTCTGGCAATTGCTCGTACGGCGTATCGATATCAAATTCATAGTAAGCCGCCAGGTTGGACAGCATCTGGAAGTAGAATTGATTACGTCTGTCCCAACCCTTGACCGCACCACTGGCCAGTGACAAATTAGGGAAGGCGACAATACGTTTAGGATCAAAGAATTCTATATGCCCCAGCCCGTCACATTCAGGGCAGGCACCCATGGGGTTATTGAAAGAGAACAATCGCGGTTCCAGCTCTTGCAGTGAATAACCGCAAATAGGGCAGGCAAATTTGTTCGAGAATAATTGCTCATAATTGCTGTCCATATCTACAATCAGGGCGCGGCCATTGGCCAGACGCAAACAAGTCTCAAATGATTCTGCCAGACGCTGTTTTATATCTGCTTTAACTTTGACACGATCAACCACTACATCGATAGTATGTTTCTCAGTTTTCTTCAGCTTGGGCAGATTATCAACTTCATAGATTTTTGCTTCATGCGTGCCACTCTGCACGCGAAAGCGCACAAAGCCCTGGGCCTGCATTTGCTCAAACAAATCCATGTGCTCACCCTTGCGGTTGGCAACCACAGGCGCAAGTATCATCAGCTTGGTATCGTCCGGCATGGCCAGCACGGCATCCACCATTTGCGATACCGATTGCGCAGCCAGCGGGTTTTCAGGGTGATCCGGGCAATACGGCGTACCTACGCGTGCATACAGCAGACGCAGGTAATCATGGATTTCGGTGACCGTGCCGACAGTGGAGCGCGGATTATGCGAGGTGGCTTTTTGCTCGATGGAGATAGCCGGGGACAAACCCTCGATCAGGTCCACATCCGGTTTTTCCATCAATTGCAAAAACTGGCGCGCATAGGCCGACAGTGATTCTACATAGCGCCTTTGCCCCTCTGCATACAGCGTATCAAAAGCCAGTGAAGACTTGCCTGAACCAGACAGGCCGGTGATGACCACCAGCTTATTGCGTGGCAGATCAATACTGATATTTTTCAGGTTATGCGTGCGTGCGCCACGTACGCGTATCAAATCACGCTTTTGTGCCAATTGAACATCACTGGCATCAAAGTCGATTTCTGCCGGTTTGGGCGCTTTTACTGCTTTTGTGCGTGTCGTCATAATCTCTGTGCTGAATTTGGGCCGAATTTGAAGGAAGTAGGCGTGCAACCTGATACTATAACGGGTTTTGAAAATTATCGCGGGCTCGTCTTTGCTTTGCGCAAACTAAACCAGGTAGACGAGCTTCTTGAATATGACTATTGCAACATCTTCCGACGCCTCCGCACTGAATGAGCAAGAGCCTGCCGGCATGAGCCGTGAGGAAATCAGCTTCAGCGCTTCCCTCGCTTCCATCTTTGCCTTGCGCATGCTGGGTCTGTTCCTCATCCTGCCCGTGTTTGCGATTCATGCCAAGACCCTGCCTGATGGCGACAATGCCAGCCTGGTTGGCCTCGCCATGGGCATGTATGGCCTGAGCCAGGCATTCGGGCAAATCCCGTTTGGGATAGCATCTGACAAGTTTGGTCGAAAACGCATCATTGTCATTGGCCTCTTGCTGTTCGCCATCGGCGCTTTTGTTGCAGCTTCTGCAACCACAGTAATCGGCGTCATCATCGGTCGTGGCATACAGGGTGCAGGCGCGATTTCTGCCGCCATCACCGCCCTGATAGCCGATACAACCAGAGAAGAGCACCGCACCAAAGCCATGGCCATGGTAGGCGGTTCCATAGGCCTGACCTTTGCGTTTTCACTGGTGGCCGCACCCTTGTTGTACCAGAGAATAGGCATGAGCGGCATTTTCGCCCTGACTGGCGTCTTGTCACTGGTGGGTATTGCCGTTGTCTTGTTCATCACGCCAGAAGCACCAGCCATACGCCATAAGCCCGTGCCCCTGTCCGTGGTCTTGAAGAATACTGAACTCATGCGCCTCAATTACGGCGTGTTTGCCCTGCACCTGACGCAGATGGCCATGTTCGTCGTGGTGCCAGCGGCGCTGGTGCAATATGCTGACCTGCCCGTGACTGCGCACTGGAAAGTCTACCTGCCCGTGATGTTCGCGTCTTTCATCGCTATGCTGCCAGCAATTTTCATCGGTGAGAAATTTGGCAAAATGAAGCAGGTCTTTGTTGCCGCCATTGCACTCTTGCTGGTGGTTGAGCTTGGTTTGTGGCAATACTTGCAATCTCCAGCCATGCTGGTAGGCTTGCTGTTTGCATTTTTTATTGCCTTCAATATCCTGGAGGCATGCCAGCCATCCCTGGTATCGCGTATCGCCCCGCCAGCCGCCAAAGGTGCGGCGCTGGGTGTGTACAACACCCTGCAGGCCCTGGGCCTGTTCTGTGGCGGTTTGTTGGGCGGTTGGATTAAACAAAGTTTCAACCCATCATCAGTTTTTATTGTTAGTTCTGTGCTTACAGCCGCGTGGCTTATAATTGCTATCAATATGCCCAACATACCCAAGCGCAGCAAAACTGTGCTTGCGGTCAAGGCATAAATTAATTTGTATCAGGAAAAATTAGGAGAAATACATGGCATCAGTGAACAAGGTCATTATCGTCGGCAACCTTGGGAGAGACCCGGAAACCCGTTACATGCCATCAGGCGATGCAATGACCAGCATCACCGTGGCAACCACCGATAGCTGGAAAGACAAATCCAGCGGTGAAAAGAAAGAACAGACAGAATGGCACCGCATCACCTTTTTCGGCAAACTGGCAGAAATCGCCGGTCAATACCTGAAAAAAGGTTCGCAAGTCTACGTTGAAGGCAGCCTGCGCACCCGCAAGTACACCGACAAAGACGGCGTAGAAAAATACGCAACCGACATCAAGGCCGACAGCATGCAAATGCTGGGCAGCCGGCAAGGCATGGGCGGCGGCGCAGGTATGGATGATGGTGGCTACGGTGGTGGCGTAGGCGGTGCACCAGCACCACGCCCACAGGCAGCCCCACAACAACAACGCCAAGCCCCAGCCTCACGCCCGGCACCGAATTTCTCGGATATGGATGATGATATTCCGTTTTGAGTAGCACTTTAATATAGTGTAAGTACACGCAAGAAAAGCCCCGGTTTGCCTTATGGCAAACCGGGGCTTTTCTTGTTTACGAACTATTTTTCGGGATTGCTCCTGCGGCTATAGGTATTTCTAAAAACGTAACTAGGAATTCAATATCAAATCACGGTGCGATTGCAGTATGGTATCTACCATTTATTTGTAGCAAAAAAACAATAATAAATGATTGCATTTCAATATACCGTCAAGCAATATGATGATTCTCGGCGCAAATTGATTGCGTTGCTACCAACATCATAAAACTAGCATGACAACTGCTGTAGAAACTATCAATCGAGAAGCCGGTGATAAAGCCAAGGGATTCAGGCTTCAGAAACTTCGAGCCGCAGCCCTAATGCTAGACGCTATAGAAACGCATCAGCGAGCATTCATTTTTGGTGCAGTTGAAATAGTGGAAGACGTCTCTCTAACTATAGCAGACCCTAGTGGTAAAACAGAATACTTAGAAGAGGATAAGAACTTCGATAGCGGAAAGAATTTCACTATTTTTTCGTATCCTGTTCTAAATACGCTAGTCAGTTTTTTCGACATCTACAATACGCAATGGCAGCAAAGTAACAACGTTATTTTGGGATTTTATACGACTGCAGGAATAGGGAAAGAACGTAAAAATACGCTAGATGATGGGACTGTCTTAGTATTGCCAGAATCGCCAGTTCTTGGAATCCTCCAATCGGGAACAGAAAGCGACCAAGACGTGCAAATGATAAAGGTCATTCTGGTAGAGGAGTACGAGAAACAATACAAAGACAAAAAAATAAAAGGACATCTTCAAACTTTAAAAGATTGCTCGATAGACAACTTCAAAAAATATCTGTCCGCAATTCGTTGGTTTTTCGGAGAAGCCGATGAAGTTCAATTAAAAAATTCTACTTTAGTGAAGATTCGAGACTCACGGCTATTTAATTTTAAAGTTGCGAATAAAGAGGAAGTGATTCTTGCGTTGATTTTAGAGAAATTAGATGAACGGCAAAACCTGCCAGAATTGGCTAGTCGAGTTATGACTGGTGCAGACATAGCGCTTGTTTTTAAGCAAGCTGAGGCTGAAGAAAATTCGCAGGTGCTTGATCCAGTATGGAGTGAATTGCGTAAGTTAGAGTCAGAAATTACTGACAAGAGGAATCTGATTGAAAAAGTAAGAGCTGTATGTACAAGTGCGTCAATAGTTCGAATTCAAAGATTAGCGCGATTGGCGAGCAGTTCCAAGGCTGAGCAACTGAATGCCAATAAGAGTTTTCTCGCGCTTCAGTACAGGGTATTTCAAGCATGTGAAGAGTATTTATGCGATCCAGCCTATCTTGTGCCTACTACAGAGTCAGATTTGGAAGAAATAATTAAAGAGATCAACGTAAGAGCATTGAAAGCAATACACGAACTTAAGACTGACTATACCTATAGCGTATCCAACGAAATAACTATCAAAGCTGTGGTTATGGATTTAGTGGACAAATGTTTTATCGCATTCGAAAAGATTGAATGATGGATAAAAATCTAAACAAAAAAAGGCTCATGTATTTAGCCGGCGAAGATTACTATTTATTTACCTATTCGGCTCTAATAATCTTGCGTGCACTAAAATGTAAAGATGGAAAATATTTTAAAGACTATCGGAAATTGCCGTTTCTCATTGAGATATTAAACGATGAAAATCTTGTATTCATATTGAAGTTGAGAGAGTCCGTTGAGGACCTGAATTCACCAGTGGAAAGAACTGGTAAAAAAGTTTTGAACCCTGTGGACAAAGACTATTTTTTTCGGAGCTATTCAAATGGTATTGCCCGCCGCAGTGAAATATTGAAGATATTGTTCACTTTGGAAAAGTTGAATTATATTTCCTTGAAAAGAGGAGACAAAGATCTTGAAATTGACGTTTCGCTGAACTCAAGCGCAATCCCAAGAGATTTTTTTAATACAAAAATATTTTCTAGAGAGTTAGAGAATATGGAAAAAATTAAATCTATCATTAAAAGACTGGGGTCGTTAACGCTGGTTACTATGATTGATCGGATTTACGAAAAAAATGGAATAAAAACATGGGGTATTTAAGAGTAAATCAGGTTATATACAAGGGAGATAATTATCACTTTGTTTCACCCATTTTTAGAGAAAACCTCATTCTTATCGAGGGGGATAATGGCACTGGAAAAACCACTTTTTGTAATTTAATTTATTACGGCCTGGGTGGGAAAGTAAAGGAATTCTCTGTCGATGGTGAGCATAAGCATAAAGAAATTACAACCGATACCAATAATTTTGTTGAACTGTATATATCAATCTCCGGCGATTACTACCAAGTTCGAAGATTGATCGGTGACGGTGATATCGTCGTTACTCCTGCCATGCCGTTAAATGACGAGAATGGTGATGTTGAAAGTTTCTCGACGATGTTATTTTCCAGTGAAACAATCGTTCTTCCGACCCATCGAAGTGCGACCAATAAATATGTTTTTTCCGATTGGATCTTGGAAAAACTGGGAATCTCAGTCGTGGATTTTTACTATGGTTACACGACATTTAAAATCAATTTTAATGAGCTGGCTAGACTCATTTACCATGATCAACAACCAAATCCAGAGTTCATTTACAAGCAATTAGATATTAAGCAGAATTACATTAATGATTCTGAATTACTTAGAAAAGCGATTTTTGAGTTGCTTATCGGAAAGTCGTTTTCTGATTACTATGAATCTATTTCTGTGGCGAAAAATGCAGAAAAAGAAAAGGTTATTGCCAAAAGCATTTTTACGGAATATCAAACAATTGTTGATCAAGTGCGTGGCAATGATGAAATAAAAAATAAAATATTTTTGGATGCCGAAATTAAGCAATATGAGCAACAGCTGGAAATGCTGCATGCTGCTCGAAATGCTTTCAAACGAAACAGATCGTCTGATACTTCAATTGAAGCAGCAATAAAAGACATAAAAGATAGGATTCTTGAAAATGAACTTAAAAACAGTTCGATTAAAGAACGAATTTTCACGCTATTTGATGAGAAGACGAAACTGCTTAGAGTAAAAATGGGCACGGTCAACGAAATCGGCCAGATAAATAAAATAATACATTCACACGATCAACTGAATCTTTTTTCCGCAGATACTTGCCCATATTGTCTTAGCAAAGTGTCTCGTACGGCGGGCCACTGTGTATGTGGGTGTGAGATCGACGAGAAACAATATGAGAGATTCTTTTATACTTCCCAAGAATATAAAGACATCCTGAAATCAAAAACCAAAACTCTTCAAACTATTGAAATAGCCATCGATGGATGTGAGGCAGAGCTTTCAACTTTAAGGACAGAAATTAGGCAGATAGAAATTGAGATAGCAATGTTACGGACCAAGCTTCGCGGCTACATCGGTAGAATCGACGAACAAATTGATATTGAGAGTCTTAATGATATCGACGACAAGATATTAGAGACACGCGAAAAAATTGTTGCGTTGACTCAGCGGATAGAAACCGAAGCAAAGTTGGAAAAACTTTTTACGGATTACGAGCTAAAACGTACTCTATTTCAAAACGCTGAGCTTAAGATGAAAGGCTTTGAAAATACAGTCAAAATCGAGATAAGTACCAAAGTAAGTGCTTTTAGTGTTATTTATAATAGATTAATGACTGCTACATTGCAGGATTGTCGAGTTGCGAGAATAAGTATCGATAACTATTTACCTGTTATTAATGACGGTGAGTATAAAGAAGCCAGCTCTGGCGTTTCCATTAGGTTAATGTATTACTTAACAATGATGGAAATGGCTCTAACTTATTCTGACGTCCCTTTCCCTAGATTTTTGCTTATTGATACTCCGGAAACCGCGGGGATAGAACTTGATAATTTGAAGAACTGTATCTCGCAAATGGAAAAGTTTGAGACTTTCGGAAAGAGCTACCAAGTTATTCTGACGACTGGTCTAAATAAGTATCCTGATTCATTTAAGGATAATCGAGTTTTATTTTTACCTAATAAACAAAACTCTCTTCTTCAGAGAAATTCTAATTTGAGTCATACATAAGAATAAGCTGGTTGGCGTGAGAGCTACCAAGTTGAGATATTGGTGGTCGCATGGGTTTGAAATTTATAAATACCCCAACGCAATAACTGGATCGTCGATAAATTCGCAATCTAGGACGTAGTCATATGAATACCGATGAACCGATTTGGATTGTTCCGGCATCTATTCCCTTTGATGAATTGAAAGCGAAGGATTTGGAGGAATGCGTCTATTGGCTACTTGATGCTATGGGGGCACAGGACGTTGAATGGCGCGTAGGAGGAAGCGGCGGTGGTGCCGCAGATGGTGGCCGTGATCTTGAAGCTAAGATTTTAGTTCCTGCCGATGAGGGCGAGCTCGCACCGCAGAACTGGTGGTTTGAGTGCAAAGGCCGCGCTCGCACCGTCGAACCTGAAGCGGTTCGAAACGCAGCACATATCGCGCATGGTTATTCTTATGTCGATGTAGTCGTCGTGGTCACCAACGCGAGATTTTCAAACCCGACTATCGAATGGGTCAAGTCTTGGAATGTGTCTCATGTTAAGCCAAAAATAAAGCTTTGGGACCGTTCGCACCTTGAACGACTCATCTCACGCCAGCCAAGCGTGGCACTTCGCTTGTTCGCCGAGTCACTTAGTATCTTTGGGCGGCTCGAAGTAATGCGATCACGATTTTGGAATCGTGTCGAGTACGCCCCTGTCAAAGTTTTGGAAGATATATGGGAGCATAGACATAATTTAGAAATTGATGAAATGGCCAGATTTGCGTTAATCGCGAATGAGTTTGCCAATAGAAGCATAGAGGTTCGTTCATGGGGTACGGTTGCAACTACTTTAGAGCTTATGTCGACGCTCGAAACCGCATTGGCTAATGTGCCGTACCTTGTTTTTCGAGTTATGCGAGCTGGCATTAATCAACATCCAATTTTTCGGTCTCTCACATATTTGATTCTTCTTGCTCTTCAGAAAGTAAGGTTAGAGAAGGTAGCTCGGTCAATTGAGATATTTCTTACTGAGAGGGTCAGTAAGGTATTACCCGACAGATGTGTTGAATTAATTTTAGGTCCAATTCTTAATAATCTCAAAGAGGAACTCACCGAAGTTTGCGTCTCTGATTGTAGTCGGGTTCATATGCTTCATAGTTGTGATAAAACGAGCGATGGCGAATTGGTCGACAAGTACTGGAACAGATTCGAAGCAGCCCCATTACAAAAAGTGGATGAACGAGTGTTTTGGTTGGAAAGTAATGACGCACCATGCAAAGTTGGTTTTCGGGTCAACGAGCAACTTAGGTGTCCATTAATATCTTTAGACACAAGCGCTACTAACTTACGAGAAACCCTCGGCATAGCAAAACATATTTTTTCGGCAAGGTTGACTCAAGTTCGAGAGAAGCGATATCAAAAAAAAGACGTTGAAGCTCCTAAGATATGATTTGGGTATCTATTTGACTTCGCGCTTCAATAACGCCAAATCCACAATCCCCTGCGCCTCCGCCACTATCTCGTTCAAATGCTCCTCACTCTTAAAACTCTCGGCATAGATCTTGTAGATTTCCTCTGTCCCTGATGGACGGGCGGCGAACCAGCCGTTGTTGGTGATGACTTTCACGCCGCCTATGGAGCTCATGTTGCCGGGTGCGGTGGTGATAATTTCAGTGATGTTGTCGCCAGCCAGCAATTTGCTGGTGATCTGTTGGGGGGACAAGTTGGACAGAGCTTTTTTCTGTGCCGGGGTGGCGGCGGCTTCTACGCGTATGCTGACGGGCTTGCCAAATTCCTGCGTAAGTTGCTCATATAGCTGGCCGGGGTCGCGTCCGGTTTTTGCTTTTATTTCACCTGCCAGCAAAGCGGCGACGATGCCGTCTTTGTCGGTGGTCCATGCGCTGCTGTCCATGCGTACAAAGCTGGCGCCTGCGCTTTCTTCACCGCCAAATCCCAGGCTACCATCGAACAGGCCGGGGGCGAACCATTTGAAGCCGACAGGCATGTCGTACAGCTTGCGTCTGAGTCGCTTGCTCACATGTTCTATCATGCGGCTGCTGACGACGGTTTTGCCTATACCGGGTTTGCTACCCCAGTCTGGGCGATGCTGGAAGAGGTAATCGATGGCGACGGCCAGATAGTGATCTGGTGTCATTAGCCCAGCGATGGGTGTGACGATGCCGTGGCGGTCATGGTCGGTGTCGCAGGCAAAGGCAATATCAAAATCTGATTGTATATCCAGCAGGCGTCGCATGGCGTAGGGTGATGATGGGTCCATGCGTATCTTGCCGTCCCAGTCCAGGGGCATGAAGCGGAAAGTCGGGTCGACGACGTCACTGATGACGGTCAGGTCGATGTGATATTTTTCGGCAATGCGGCCCCAGTAATGCACACCAGCACCACCGAGCGGATCAACGCCCAGGCGTATGCCGGATTGCCGTATCGCAGCGAGATCGATAATCTGCTCAAGCTCGCTCACATAGGTGTTCATGAAGTCGTAACGGTGCGTCGTGTCAGCATGTATCGCCCGCTCAAAGGGCATGCGTTTCACGTCCTTCAAATCTGCTGCCATGAGTTCATTGGCGCGTTTGCCTATCCAGTCGGTGGTGACTGTATCTGCGGGGCCGCCATTGACCACATTGTATTTAAAGCCGCCATTGTCGGGCGGATTATGAGACGGCGTAATGACGATGCCATCGGCCAGGCCAGTGTTTTGTTCAATGCCATTACCACTGCCAGCATAGCGGTCCAGGTTATACATCAGGATAGCCAGCGATACAGAGGGTGTAGGCGTGTATTCATCACCGGCTGACAGCATGACGTTGACACCATTGGCCGCAAGAACTTCTATCGCGCTGATGCGTGCCGGTTCCGACAATGCATGGGTATCGATACCCAGAAACAAGGGGCCGCTGATACCCTGCTGCTGACGATATTCGCAAATTGCCTGTGTGATGGCGAGGACATGATGTTCATTGAAGCTGGTCTGAAATGAGGAACCACGATGACCAGAGGTACCAAATGCTACCCGTTGCGCAGCGACTTGTGCGTCAGGGATTTGTTTGTAATAAGCGTCGATGAGCTGTATGACATCGACCAGCGCAGAGTCTGGCGACAATTGACCCGCGAGCGGATGGATATGCATGACATTCCTTCAGACAACCACAGGCATGCCTGGTAGCAGTTTATCCAGCGTAATTGGATAATCGCGCACGCGCACGCCTGTGGCGTTGTAGACGGCATTGGCAACTGCTGCGGCTACGCCACAGATACCCAGTTCACCAACGCCCTTGGCTTTCATGGGTGAGGAAATGGGATCGGTTTCGTCAAGGAATATCACTTCCTGGTGCGGGATATCAGCATGGATGGGCACTTCATAACCTGCCAGGTCATGATTGACGAAAAATCCTGCGCGCTTGTCTACCACCAGCGCTTCCATCAGTGCAGCACCGACACCCATGGTCATGGCACCGATCACCTGGCTGCGTGCCGCTTTGGGATTGAGTATGCGTCCAGCAGCACAGACGGCCAGCATGCGTCTTACCCGTATTTCGCCTGTGTACATGTCAACACCGACTTCAACGAAGTGGGCACCGAAGGTCGATTGCTGGTATTTTTTATCCAGGTCGCCGTACTCCATGGCATCTTCTGCCATGATGTCGCCCGCATCAGCAGCCAGGCGCAGCGGTACTGATTTACCGCCTGCGCGTACCATGCCATCAACGAACTCAGCGTCACTGCCTTCAAGTTGCATCTTCTGCATGACAGCCTCGCGCAACTTGATGCAAGCGGCGTAGACGCCAGCGGTGGAACTATTGCCACCCCACTGACCGCCTGAACCTGAAGAAACTGGGAAGCTGGAGTCACCCAGCCTGACGACTACCTTGTCCAGTGAAACACCCATCATTTCTGCGGCGGTCTGTGCAATGATGGTGTAACTACCGGTGCCTATATCGGTCATGTCAGTTTCGACGGTGATGATGCCATTGCGGTGCAGTTTGACTCTGGCGGCTGATTTCGTGACAAGATTATTGCGGAAAGCCGCCGCCACGCCCATGCCTATGCGCCATTGGCCGACGGTGGTTTTTGCAGCGTGGGGCTTGCGTTTGTTCCAGCCAAAGCGTTCCGCACCTGTGCGCAGGCAATCGATGAGGCGGCGTTGAGAAAATGGGCGCTCAGGGTTTTCCGGGTCAAGCTTGGTGTCGTTGAGGATGCGGAACATGACAGGATCAAGCTGCAGTTTTTCTGCCATTTCATCCATGGCGATTTCCAGCGCCATCAGGCCTGGCGCTTCGCCCGGCGCACGCATGGCATTGCCTTCTGGCAGGTCCAGCACCGCCAGCCGCGTCGTGGTCATGCGGTTTGCGCCTGCATATAGCAAGCGCGTTTGCTGGATTGCAGTTTCCGGTTTGCCACCGGGCAGGTCACCAGACCAGGTTTCATGGCCTATTGCCGTGATCTTGCCATCCCTGCCTGCACCAATGCGAACACGCTGCATGGTGGCTGGCCTGTGCGTGGTGTTGTTAAACATCATGGGACGGGTGAGGGTGACTTTGACTGGCCGTCTGGCTGCGCGCGCGCCCAGGGCAGCCATGAGTGCGTCAGAACGTACGAATAGTTTGCCGCCAAAACCGCCGCCTATGTAAGGCGAAATCAATCGTACATTTTCTTTGGGTATGCCTAGCGTCCTGGCGACATCGCCCTTGCCCCAGTCTATCATCTGGTTGGCTGTCCACAGCGTCAGCTTGTCGCCTTCCCATGAGGCCAGCGTGGCATGTGGTTCCATCATCGCATGGGCCTGGTCGGGCGTGCTGTAGCTGGCGTCCAGGCGCACCGGGGCATCTGCATAAGCACCGGCAAAATCCCCGACTTTTGAATCTGGTTTGTCGCCCTTGGGCACGATGGCAGTATCTTTGACAGCCGCCAGGTCGTAGGCCCCTTTTTCTTTTACGTACTTGACTTGTACCAGTTGCGCGGCAGAGCGTGCCTGTTCAAAGGTTTCTGCTACCACCACGGCAATCGCCTGGTGATAATGCTGTATCTCAGGCCCGGCCAGCAGTTTGGCCGTATTCATCTTGCCCTTGCCCAGCTTGCCAGCGGTGTCGGCAGTAACAATCGCAATGACACCGGGTGAGCGTTTTGCCTCTTTCAGATCAATAGAGCTGATGCGGCCCTTGGCAATGGCGGAACCGACGACATAACCATAAGCTGCATCTGGTGCAGCTTCATGCTGTTCATAGGCGTAAGGTGCTGTACCTGTGGTTTTCAAGGGACCATCTATGCGGTCGGTGGGGCGGCCAATGACTCTCAACTGGTCGATGGGATTTGTCGTGGCAGGCGTAATGAATTTCATGATCTTAACCCCTCTTCGCTTCTGCCATCACCGCTTGCAAGGTGCGCTGGACCAGGGCTATTTTGAACGCATTGTCTGGGGTGGGTTTGGCACTTGCCAGTAACTGGTCAGCAATGGACTTGGCATTGGCAGGCAGTTTTTGCTCTACCGCTTCCATCCTCCATGGCTTGTGTGCCACCCCGCCCAATGCAAGCCTGGCCTTGCCATCTGGCTGTATGACGGCAGCGACTGACACCAGTGCAAAGGCATATGATGAACGGTCACGTACCTTGCGATAAATGTGGGTGCCGCCAATTGGTTTGGGTAGCGTGACTGCAGTGATCAGTTCGCCAGGCAGCAAGACTGTATCTATGTGCGGTGTCTGCCCTGGCAGCCTGTGCAGATCGGCAATCGGGATAATGCGGGCCTTGCCGTCTGGCAGTACGGTTTCCACAGTCGCATCCAATACGCGCATACCCACAGCCATATCACTGGGGTGGGTAGCAATGCAGGCTTCGCTGCCGCCCACGATAGCCAGTTGGCGGCTGAAGCCGCCTATGGCCGAGCAACCACTGCCAGGGCTGCGCTTATTGCACGCCTGGTTGGTGTCGTAGAAGTAAGGACAGCGTGTGCGCTGTAACAAATTACCCGCCGTGCTGGCTTTATTGCGCAGTTGCCCTGATGCACCCGCCAGCAGGGCCCGTGACAGCACGCCGTAATTGTGGCGTACACGTTCGTCTGCAGCCAGATCAGTATTGCGCACCAGTGCGCCAATGCGCAGGCCACCTTCTGGTGTTGATTCTATCTTGTCCAGCCCCAGACCATTCACATCGATCAGGTGTGCCGGTGTTTCGATTTCCAGCTTCATCAGGTCAAGCAGATTGGTGCCACCGGCAATGAACTTGGCACCAGGAGTATTAAATGCGGCGGTCGCCGCTTCTGCAGGTGTTTGTGCACGTTGATAAGAGAAGACCTTCATGCTGGCCTCCCGGCGACTTCAGTAATCGCATCAACGATGTTGGAATAGGCGCCGCAGCGACAGATGTTGCCACTCATGCGTTCACGTATTTCTTCTGATGTTATTGCAGTACCCGCCGTCAGGTCAGCAGTGACATGACTGGGTTGCCCGTGACGAATTTCTTCCAGCACCGCGACGGCAGAACAGATTTGCCCCGGCGTACAATAGCCGCACTGATAAGCATCGTGCTTGATGAATGCTGCCTGCATGGGATGCAGATTGTCTTTATTGCCCAGGCCTTCGATCGTAGTGACTTGCGCACCTTCATGCATGACAGCCAGCGTCAGGCAAGAATTAATGCGGCGACCATCAACAATGACAGTGCAGGCACCACACTGGCCGTGGTCACAACCTTTCTTGGTGCCAGTCAGGTGCAGGTGTTCTCGCAGCGCATCAAGCAAAGTAGTCCTGAGATCGAGGTACAGCGATTGGGGCTTGCCATTGACATGGAAATTGATGGCAGAAGTGATAGGGGACAAATTCTTGCTGGCAGGCACCATGTCTTGCACGGCTGCAATTGCGGGTACGTTGGTAGCAGTCACGCTCAAAGCACCAGTGATGAGCAAGTCGCGCCGGGATATTTTGATGTGAGTAAAGTCGTCCATAAAGTTATCCATATGCTGTTTCAAAAACCCATGATTCTGATTTTTTATATAGATAGTCGCCCTATGCTAGTGGGCTACGCGCTCAAGTATTGTTGTTTTTTGCTGGCAGATTAATCCCGGTTGACAGTTTGAATAGGAAGATTGATCTGATGATCATTCATGATAAATCTGCATTGCAAGTATTTTGGTAAGTGCTTATTACCTGAGCTTGTAGGAGATTGCCCCGGCCAGAGAAATGCTGCTCCTGATTGTTTCAGCACAAGAAGGAAAATCATATGGGTCTTTGTCTATCTCCTAAGAAACTGGGTGTTCGCCTACAAGGCAAACGCATATTTTCCGACTTTTCATCACAAGTTTTGACTTTATTATTACTTCACTGAATTGAAGTGAACGGTCGACGTGATTGCAAGATTTCGGCAATTTTCTGGAGAAACAATCATGGTAGTAGATACCAAGAGTGATTCTTCCAATACTCTGAAATACGCGCCAATACTGCGCTTTGCAGGCGTCCCGCTGCGCGGCAAGGTTGAGCATGAAAATCAAATGGCGTTTGGAGTTGACTCAAATTTCGCCCTTGACCCACAGTAAACTCGGATGAATCAAAATAATAAAGGTGACGTTAAGAATAAAACCGGCACAGACACGCCAGTGGATCAACAAGATCCTGAAGGCCCTGATTTTTCTTCTATCAAGCCTGCTGACAAAGAAAGCAAAAAAACTGCGCACCAGAGTCCGGCCAATGTCGATTTTTCAAAGTTGTGATGTCACAAAGTTGCAACGTAAATACCGTTATGGTGAATGACAACAGTTTTTCTTTTATTAGTTAGGACTTACGCAAAATTGTCCCAGCAAGGCGTAGCGACGAAGACAGTACTTTAGTACGGCGAGGAACTGCAACGCAGTTGGTGCAGTTTTGCGTAAGTCCTATTAGTTTTACTTTTTTTAGACAGGAAAAAAACCATGTATACCGATCATACAGTCAGCATAAAAAAACTGCGTCGCCATGCAAAGGCAGTGTTGAGAGACGCTATTCTTGAACCTGTCATGATACTGGACGGCGAAATCTCTGCAGCTTATCTCGTGTCGGCTGAAAAGTACGATACGATGAACAAAAAACTCCATGCTATCCATGGCCTGGAGCGGATAGGTAAACTATCTTCACGCAAGCCAGCAAAAGTATTTGCGGACGAGTTGTAAGGCATTTTTTTGCCCGCGCTTGGAATAGTTGCGGCAAGAGAAAAAATCAAAGCCTGAATGCCGTTTTGACTTTTTTCTGATTCGTTGCTGGTGCAATTGATGACCGCCATGCTTACTAAGTTCAATGCGTAAGCGTATCCCGATTTTATTGCGCAATCTTGATTTGCAACTCCTCGGCAATTCTCAAATGGTGTTCAAGCGAAGGCAGGGTTTTCAAGGCAAAGGCTTTGACATCAGGGTCCTGGGCTGAGTTTGACGCGTTCCTGAATAAGCTGACAGCATCTCTGTGCGCCGTTACGCCTATGTCGTTGGCATATTGACGCTCATAGTCTTTACCTTCGAGTGTGCTCAGTTTTCTGATTGTTGCGCCCTGCAAGCCATCTGGCTGATCAGAAAGCGTGATATTTTTTGTCGTTGCCAGTTGCTTTAATTCTTCGTTTATCCTCGTGTGGTCTGCCAGCATTTGATTGGCAAATTCCTGTACCTGGCTGGACGGCGCTTTGTGTATGGCGTCCTGGCTGGCGCTGATCTCGGTTGCGCCAGCTCGTGCCGCAGCTATCAGGAATTGCGTGTCAGCGGCGGTCAAAGGATCGAGGTTCGCAGCAGATGAAACAGAAAGACTCAGACTCATGCATAAGCTTGCTGCAGCAATAGAAATGTCTTTGCATGCATTTGAAAATCTTCTTGAAAAAAGACCAAATTTCATTTTAGCCTCTTGAAAAAGAGAAAAAAGAGAAATTAAAAACTTGCGGTATGCAGGTTCAACGTTTGCCTGCAATCTGCTTGCGCAGCCTTTCTTCCTGTTGGCGCAACTCTGGTGTGTATGCCTCGCCAAGATCATCTGCTTCCTGTATTTGCCTGATCTCTATGTCTGATTCGCAGAGCATGGGATTGGGACAGCGTTTTACCCATTCAATTGCTTCTCCAAGTGACTTCACCTGCCAGATCCAGAAACCGGCCACCAGTTCATTGGTGGCAGAAAACGGACCCTCAATGACTGAGCGTTCATTCCCCGAGAAGCGCACACGCACCCCCTTTGAAGATGGTTGTAGCCCATCGGCGGCAAGCATGATGCCCGCATTCACCAGTTCTTCATTGAATTTACCCATCTCCCTCAACATCTCTTCGCTGGGCAGACTGCCAGCCTCAGAATCTTTCGTCGCTTTGACCATGATCAGACATTTCATTTTGAGTCTCCGTCGTGTGGATGAGGATGGATGGGCTTAAGTATGCATAGGATGCTGTAGTAACTCTATTCCTTGGGATAACTGAGTTTGGGATACCAGTCAGACCCACGTCCTTCGGGTGTGCTGTCGAGTATGGTCCAGAGTGGCATAAGATCGGGTGCGCCGCGGGGATCCTGGCCGGGGTCAGCAGTTTCTGCGCCCATTTCGCCGCCCCAGAAATGCCGGATAGTGCCGTCGCGCCGGGTAAAGACATTGAAAGCGGGAATGTCCGCATCGTCAGCACTGACGTAATTGCGGGTGTAGTCGCCACTGACATCGGAATACAATCTCAGGTGCTGCCAACCCCGTTCTTTTTTAAAGGCGAGCAGGCGCTCAATTGGCGAACGGGCGATGATCACTAAAGAGATGCGTTGCGCGACATCTTCTGCTTCGCCATCCCATGCGGACAGTAAAGAGGTGCACATTGGGCATGGCCGCTCACGTTTTGGACCAAACATGTAACTGTAAATCGCCAGGGTCTGCTTGCTGCCGAATAAGCCAGTAAAGTCGACTGGACCATTTTCTCCATCGAAACGATATTCCTTGGATACTTCGCCCCCTGGAGGCAGGGCACGTCGCTGGGCTGCCACCCGTTCAATATGTCGGCGGAGCTCGATTTCCTCTGTGAGCAAGGCATTTCTTGCAAGCCTGTATTCACTGCTTTCGTTGGGGAAATGCACACCATTCTTTTGCGCTAGTTCAACTGCTGGCCTGAGCCGTTGTTGTCGGGCACTCATGTCAACTCCTCATCATGCATGATGCAAGATTCAATGCTTTGTTGGCGAGGCTACATTGACCATCCATGACACACCAAAACGGTCAACTACCATGCCGGAAAGGGATGTCCAAAAGGTTTTTGCCAATGGCATCTGTACTTTTCCACCATTGCTGAGTGCGACGAATAGTTGTTTGGCCTCTGCATCATCCTTGGCTTCAATGGCGAGTGTAATGCCCTTGAAATCCGGTTGTTTCAAGGTCTCGACACCATCGGTTGTCATCAGCGTGGTGTCGCCTATGCGAAGGGCAGCATGCATGATCTTTTCAGGGTCTTGGGAAACCGTGCGCAATGCCGGATCAGGGCTGTCTTTCCAGCGCATCATGACGATTACTTCTGCGCCGAGTGCCTCTTTGTAAAACTGGATGGCTGCTTCGCTATGACCACCAAAGGCTAAGATAGCTTGAACTTGCATAATATTTCCTCTCATAGTTTGTCGAGTTGCTAACGAACACTGAAATAGTAAACATCCCTGAAAACAACATGATGGGTCTGAAGTCTTAGAGAAGGGGCATTTGAAACGCAGCTTGCCCCTTTTGCAATTGATTGACTGTTCGGTAGTTCACATATCGTAAAAACTTCTCACGTGAAGCAGAAATATTGAGAGTTTGCGCAAGCATCAATTCCGCGGATGTTTTCAGGTTTAATTATGGTGAAATAAACTTTTTGCATTAAATTGCGAGCAAATTTAGCTATATCAGAGGTGATAGTGCGAGCTTGCAACTCTGCAACAACAAAAATTTGCGAAAATCACCAAATCGAATAATGATTCTTCCCACCAGCAAATCTGCTAATGGTGTATTTCATTTTCATCTGTTAGTCTTTTTCATAGCTGTATCAGGTGGACCCGAAAATTAGATAGGCTGTTCACAAAGTAATAAAACAGATACGATCGTGCGACCTCGGCCATTTTCTTCATGGCCCTCGTTTAAACGGCGTGGAGTACGCGAGGTGCTCCGGTTAGCGTCATGTCACAGAGTCACAGACATACGCATTTATAATAACTGGAGACGATATATGTACTTATTCAATTTCGCCCAAGCACGTGAGTACCTCTTGCGTTTGCTGGCGTCGGCCGGGGTTGTGGCCATTTCTGTACTGACTACTACAGCACAGGCGCAAGATACGCGCACGGTTCGTGAACCGGTCATGCCAGCTACCTGCGCGACGCTGCTGGCAGAAACCTCGACAGCAAATCAGAATGATGCGCCGCGCATACAGGCCGCACTGGATAGCTGTGTGCCAGGCAAGGCTGTGCATCTGGCTGCCGGTGCTGGCAGCAAATCATTTATGGCTGGCCCCTTGAAGTTGCGTAGCGGTGTCACGCTGGTGGTGGATGCAGGTGTGACCCTGTATGCCAGCACCAACCCCTTGTTGTATAACCGTGGCGCAAAAACCTGTGGTAGCAACGATGCTACTGGCAAGGGCTGCCAACCATTTATCACCGTCGAAGGAGTGTCGGGCGCTGGTATCATGGGTGAGGGTGTCATTGATGGCCAGGGTGGCCAGCTCATAGAAGGCAAGAGCGAAACCTGGTGGCAAATCGCCCGCCGGGCGCAGAAAGAAAAGCAGCGCCAGAATGTGCCGCGCCTGATACAGCTGGACAAGGTGCAAGACTTTACGATGCACCATATCACCTTGCGCAATTCACCAAACTTCCATGTAGCGATGAACCGCGTCGATGGCTTTACTGCCTGGGGCATACGCATTGATACGCCACATGATGCGCGCAATACCGATGGTATAGATCCGGGAGCGTCGCGCAATGTGACGATTGCGCATAGTTACATACGTACTGGTGATGACAATGTCGCCATCAAGGCTGGCAATAACGGGCCAACTGAAAATATCTCCATCCTGCATAATCATTTCTATAGCGGCCATGGCATGTCGATAGGCAGTGAAACGAATGGTGGGGTGCGTAATGTGCTGGTTGAAGACCTGGTTATGGATGGCACTACCTCAGGCCTGCGCATCAAGAGTAATGACAGACGCGGCGGCGTGGTTTCTGGTGTTGTCTATCGCGATGTTTGCCTGCGCGATAATCGCTGGCCGCTGTATATCAATACGCAATATGAGCCGGGTCCGTCGGGTCAGTTAATTCCTTCTTATACCGATATCCGTATGGAACGCGTGCACAGCCTGACACCTGGGCAAGTGATCTTGCAGGGATATGACGAGCAGCGCCCGCTGCAACTCGCACTGCAAGACGTGGTCGTCGCCGGCAAACCAGTAGTCAAACTGGAATTTGCCAAACTGACGGGTCAGCTTAACGTGGCTGATGCAAAGGCGCTCAATTGCCAGGAACGCTTCGTGCCGTTTCCAGAATAGCGACTGTGGGCATTTGATGGTATCTGCCAACAGATGCCATCAATGCCATCAGATGCCAGCAGATGCTTAGCTGATAAATTCTTCACACATATCTATGAAAATTAGTCATTTACTGCCGGCAGTGCTGGCGACCGTGTATGCATTGCATACCCATGCAGCAACCTGCCCTGGTGGCGCAAGCTGGTGCGAGAATTTCGAGAATGGCGCGACGCACTGGGCAAGCAAAGTACCTGGCACATCTGATGCAAAGGTGCGCAGCCAGGATGGATCGAGTAATCACGTGCTGCTACTAAGCGGGCAGGGTGGTCCGCTGTTGGTATCTGCACCAGAGGTAATACCAGGTGGTGATTACTTTGTCGAGGCACGCGTGCGTCCCGTCTCCAGTACAAATGCTGCAGATGGCCAGGCTTATCTTTTGGCACGCTACCAGGACGATAACAACTGGCTGGCTGCCAGCCTGGTTATTCAGCGTGACAAGCAAAGGCTGCTCATAGAGTTGGTGAAAATGCAGAATGGCAAGCTGAGCAGACTGAGGCAGTCAGCAAAAGAGCTGGGGCCGAAGGGTAGTTTTTACACGCTCAGGCTGGACGTGGCCGGTGACTTGCTGGCGTTATACCTGAATGGTGAAATACTGAGTACTGCTACAGATACTTCGCCATTTGAGAGACACATAGGCTTGCTGGCGAAAGGCCAGGGCTTTGAGTTTGACGATGTCCGTAGCGGTGCGGCTGCCAACAAACCACAACGCATTGGCCTGGCGCGCATGAACGATAGAGTCAGCTTGCAGGCGGGTGATGTACCACTGTATTATGCTGCGCGTGTAATTGCAGGCAAGGACAAACCTGCAATGCCCATTACGCCAATCACTGCGTTATCAAGTGCGCCGGGCATTGCCAGTGTGGTAGTCAGGGATGACGAAATCATGGTCACTCCACTACGTCCCGGCACAGCGACCGTCGCGATAAGCAGTCAGGCGGATGCCAATGTGGCTACCTATCTCGCAGTCAGTGTCGCCCCGGCTTTCACTACATCTGCACAAAGCTATGCACTGCAAGACAAAGTCAGCCCGGCAGCACATGCTGAAGATGTGCTGCCAGACACGTCTTTGCAGATCGTGTTTGATCAGGCACCCAGCCTGGGGCCGGTTGGCTCAGTGCGCATTTTCCGGGCCTCCGATAATGCTTTGGTCGATGTGATCCGCCTTGGTGATGACATTGATGAGATCGGCTATGCCGGGCAAGAATTCAAACGTGTGCTGTGTTACAAGCTCATCAGGGTAGATGGCAAGACCGTGACGATCAAACCGCACAATGCACGTCTGGCATATGGCACGGAATATTACGTTGCAGTGGATGCAGGTGTCTTCACCAATGCCAGTCTTGGCGGGCAGGTGTTTGCCGGGCTGGGTCGGGCGGCGGGATGGACATTCAGCACGCGCAAGGCAGCGCCCTATGGCAACAAGCTGACTGTCGATGATGATGGTCCGGCAGATTTCCGTACTGTGCAGGGTGCTTTGAATCACGTCATGCGCACTATGTCGCGTGCAGAACCAGTGACCATAAGCGTCGCCAATGGCCGCTACGACCAGTTACTTTATCTGAAAGGCAAGGACAATCTTACGCTGCGTGGCGAAAGCCGCGACGGTGTCATTCTCCAGGCTTACAACGACGATGGTAATAATCCGGGCACGGGCATCAGCCAGGAACCATACACACCATTCATCACTGGCGGGCGCTCAGTGATGCTGGTTGAAGATGCAGACATGCTGACGCTGGACACGCTCACGCTTGTCAATACAGCGGTGCGTGCCAGGAGTAACGGGGCGCAGGCAGAAACCCTGGTATTCAGTAGCGACCGTGGCCGCCTGGTGGCACGCAATGCCAGTTTTTTCAGTGAGCAAGACACGATACAGGTGAAGGGTTATTCCTGGTTTTATCGTTCGCTGATTGCTGGCAATGTGGATTTTATCTGGGGTGGCAACAGGGCCGCCTTATTCGAAGAAAGTGAAATCCATTCAGTCGGCGACAGTGCCAATCCTGGCAAGGGTGGCGGCTACATAGTGCAGGCCCGCACGGTCGCTGCTGATGAAGCTGGATTTGTCTTTCTCAACAGCCGCCTGACACATGGACCTGGTCCAGGCCAAAACGATGTCTTGCCCGGCACGGCTTATCTGGCTCGCCAGGGGCCGCCCAGCACTTGGGACAAGGTCAGTTTCATCCACTGCAGGATGGACACGCATATCGCGCCCGTGGGCTGGTTGTTGCCAAAGCCAGAGTCGGCGCAGGCACAGCCAGGTGCTGGCTGGGGTGAATACGGCAGTATGGATATCAACGGCAAACCTCTCGATGTATCACAGCGCTTGCCAGGCCACACATTAACCGAAAAACAGGTAGCGGAGCGCTTTGCCAGTCGCCGCCAGATTTTCGCCAGTTTCGACAACGGCAAAGGTTGGAATCCCTCGCCACCGGATAGCAGGTAAGACCATAAAACTATAAAACCCAACGACCAAAGATGGAGACAAAAAATGGAAAAAATCAGACGCACCAGGCTTCCTCAGCATGCCAGCATCAAGATCAGCGCAGTGACGCTGGCAGTACTGACTTTGATGAACCAGAACCAGGCGATGGCAAGGCAAAATCAGGTGCCTCAAGCACCTCAAACCCCGGTCGCCAAGATAGAAATTACTGGTTCCTCGATTAAACGGCTGGCCACAGAAAATGCCTTGCCGCTGACTACCTACAAGGCAGAAGAGCTGGAAGCACAGGGGCTGACGACCATGTCCGAGGTGGCCACTTCGCTGGTCATGGGTGCTACCAATGAACCGGTCGGTGGCGGTGGTGGTGGCACCATGATCAATATGCGTGGCCTGAACACCAACCGTACCCTGGTATTGCTGAACGGACGGCGCCTGCCCAACGAAGCCATCGGCGACAGCTCGATTAACGTCGATGTCGTCCCCATGAGCGCCATCGAAAGGGTAGAAGTCTTGCGTGACGGCGCATCGTCGATTTATGGTACTGACGCTATCGCCGGGGTAGTCAATTTCATCACCAGGCGCACCCTTAATGAGATCAGGCTGGTAGCCAGTGTCGTTGCACCGCAGCGCTCTGGTGGCGGTGACCAGCGCCGTTTTTCCATTGCTGGTGGCAAGGGTGATCTGAATAAAGATGGCTGGAATGTGTATGCGGCATTTGACATACAGTCGCGCTCCTCTTTGATGCAGAAGGACAGGCCAGAACTCTGGAATCCGGATACCATCGCCCAACTTGGCGGCAGCGTGTTTTCTACCAATACTTCTGGCTCATCGTCGTCACCGGCCAACTTTACGGTGTACACCAACGGCAAGGCGACTACGATTACGGGCAATCCGTATTGGGCAACTGGCTGCACCAGCAATTATGGTGCGCAATACAGCCTGCCCTCGATCAAGGTATCAGGTTCCGGCATCAAGACCTGTATTCTCGACCCCAGTCTTTATCCGCAACTGCTGCCAGAGAACAAGCAAACCACGCTGTTTAGCAAAGGGTCTTTGCGCCATGGTGACAATAAGCTGCTGACGGTTGAGGTACTTGCCAGTGAATCTTATATTGATGCACTGAATCCACCGCAGGTATTTGGTGCGCAGACTGATTACGACAAGCTCAATCCCGGTGTGCGAAAACCGCTGTTCATCAGCAAGAACAGCAAGTGGTACCCAGGCGGTAGCGGTGGTGTGCCAGCAGTTGCCGGGGTCACTGGACAAGACCTGGCCCTGACCTGGAGCCTGGATGAACTTGGCCCGGCAGGCACGGATGACCGGCAAAATACCAACCGCCTTGTCGTCGCCGACGAGGGTGAGTTCATGGGCTGGGATTACCGTGTCGGCTTCAATGCCGCAATGAGCAAGCGGCGTGTCAGTTGGAAGAGTGGCTTTGTCAGCACACCTAAACTGTACGAGGGCGTGGCAAATGGCATCCTCAATCCATTCGGTGCGCAAGATGCGACAGGACAGGCTTATCTCAACAGTATCAAGGTTGACGATACCAATTATCGTACTGCGAGCGTGAAATACTTTGGCCCTGATTTCAACCTGTCACGCGCATTGAAAGAATTGCCTGGCGGTTCGCTCTCCATCGCAGTTGGTGGTGACCTGCATAGAGAGACATATACCGATTCGACCAGTGCCCTTAGCAACGATATCGTCTACAAGACCTCTGGCACACCGGGTGCCAACCCCAGTGGTGCGCGCACCATTGCTGGTCTGTATGTGGAGATCGATGCACCACTGAGCAAAGGGCTGGACCTGACCTTTGCCGCCCGTGCTGATCATTTCAGTGATTTTGGATCTACCGTGAACCCTAAGGCCAGTGTGCGTTGGGAACCACATAAGGCCATCATGTTGCGTGGCACGGCCAGCACCGGTTTCCGCGCACCAACCCTGCCAGAACTGTATGGCACGCCACGCACGAAAACGCCATCCACCAATCGCTGGGATGATCCCCTGCTTTGCCCAAGTACGACACCATCGCAGCCAAATACAGGCACACTGACCAGTGACCCCAAGTATGCAGGATTGAATCTTGATCCTGCCCGCGTCTGCAATACCCAACTGACGACACTGACAGGTGCCAATCCTGATCTGCAACCGGAAAAATCACGTACATTGACTGCAGGCATCGTGCTGGAACCAGTCAAGAACATGATGCTCTCTTTCGATATCTGGGACATACGCATGAAGGGAACCATCGCCCAGATCACCGAAGAAACGATATTTTCTGATGTGAGCAAGTATTCCAATCTGTTTGTCAGGAACCCGGATGGCACGCTGAACTATATCGTGGTCACCCGCCTGAATATGGGCGGTGTACACACGCGCGGTATTGATACCAGCTTCCGCTACCTGTTGCCGACGACTAGCTGGGGTAAATTTGGTGTCAGCATGGACGGCACCTACGTCAACAAGTATGAGGGGCAAAACGACGTGGGTGGTGCCTGGGTAGACAGCGTAGGCAGGCCGGGGGCATTGGCTACAGGTTCGACTTCGGCGAATACTTATATATTCCGCTGGCGTCATAATTTGCGCTTGTCCTGGAATATGGGCAAGTTCGCCACTCAGTTGTCGCAATCCTATACTGCCAGTTATGAAGACACCAATGCCCTGCCTACACAAAAGTTTGGGCAGCCGTATTACAACGTGATCGATCCCTATATCATTTATAACCTGAGTGCCAATTATCGCTATTCGGATAAGTTCAGGTTGAGTCTGGGTATCAATAATCTGCTGAATGTCGATCCACCTTTGTCAAATCAGAGACTGAGTTCTCGCGTCGTGTTTGCGCAAAATATCGCCAAACCCATAGGCCGTGCATACACGGTCAAGGCAGAGTATTCATTCTGATGGTATTTGCATAAGCAGTAAGCGAAGGGCTGCCCAGGCAGTTCTTCGCGCCAGCTGGCAGTTATCGTTCTGCTGGCTAGCGATTTTCATAATTGCACAGGCTGGCAGGTGGCCGCAGAATGCAAGCTCACATTCCAAAGGCTGCCTTCATGTTCAAACCACAGTTGTTCGTCCTGGCAATGCCGTTCTTTTTCAGTCTGCTCGGCCTGCTCGGCCTGCACAGCCTGTTCAACGTCTCACATGCCGCCGGGCCGCGCCGTATCAGCATTGATGTCAATGCTCCCGGCGTGCCGCGTGATCACTTTGCTGATTTGTCCATAGGTTCAGATTATCCTGGCACCCTGATGAGGGAAGACAGTCTTGCCCAGTTACAGACCATCAAGGATGAACTGGGTTTTCGCTATTTGCGCTTTCATGGCATCTTCCATGATGTCTTGCAAACCTACACTGAGCAAGACGGCAAACCGGTTTATGACTGGAGCAGGATAGATGCCCTGTATGACCGCTTGCTGCGCATGGGCATCAAACCCTTTGTGGAACTGGGCTTCACGCCACATGCAATGAGAAGTTCTGAGAAAACCATCTTTTACTGGAAGGGGAATATCTCACACCCCGACCCGGTAAAGTGGACCGCCCTGGTGGATGCCTTTGTGCGCCACCTGGAGGCTCGCTATGGAAAAGAAGAAGTCCGGAGCTGGTATTTTGAAGTCTGGAATGAGCCTAATCTTGCCATCTTCTGGGAGGGTGCAGATCAGGCTGCCTATTTCGATTTATATGAAAGAACCGCCCGTGCCATCAAGGCGATAGATCCGCAACTCAGAGTGGGTGGGCCAGCTACTGCCGGTGCTGTCTGGGTACCAGAATTTTTGGCATTCACGCAAAAAACTGGTGCGCCGGTGGATTTCATTACTACCCACACCTATGGCGTGGATGGCGGCTTCATTGATGAACATGGTGTCAGCGATACCAAACTCTCCACTTCACCGCATGCCATCGTGGCTGATGTGCATAAGGTCAGAGCCCAGATCAAGGTTACTGCCCGTCCTGAATTGCCGCTGTTCTTTACTGAATGGAGTAGTAGTTACACGCCGCGTGACCCTGTGCATGATTCTTATATCAGCGCTGCCTATATTCTCAGCAAACTGAAATCCAGTGAGGGGCAGTTGCAAGGCATGAGTTACTGGACTTACACCGACCTGTTTGAAGAACCAGGGCCGCCAACTGCACCATTTGAAGGTGGCTTTGGCTTGCTCAATCCACAGGGTATACGCAAGCCAGCATTCTTTGCCTATAAATATCTACACCAGTTAGGTGATGAAATACTCGCCATACAAGCTAAGCAAGACGCGCAAAGTTATGTAAGCCGCAGCGGCAAGACACTGCAAGTGCTGGCGTGGGATTATCACCAGCCTGTGCAGGACAAGAGTAATCGTGCGTTTTACACCAAGGTATTACCGTCTGTTGAAACTACTCCGCTGGAGTTGCAACTGACTGGCCTGAAGCCGGGTAAATACACGGCCCAAATTTATCGGACTGGCTACCTGGCCAATGATGCGCATACCGCCTATCTGGAAATGGGTTCACCGAAGTCACTCAGCGCCGGGCAATTACAGACACTGCAAAACCTGACAGTGGATAAACCTGAGCTGCGCAAGCTGCAGGTCAGTAGCTCAGGTAAGGTGCATATCAAAGTCACCATGCGTGAGAACGATGTGATACTGCTTAAGCTGACAGCGGCACAGCGTTGATAAAGATTGCTTACAATAGATGCAGGACAGCATGGCGATTGCTGTGATCGTGGCAAGCCAGATTTCTTAACCTTCTTGAAAAAATATGCATAAAAAGACATTCTGCGGGTTATTGCTTACCAGCCTGGCCGTCGTACTTATTGAGACTGCCGGTGCCGCTGAGAGCAATGATAAAGCCCCTGCTACCGTTGCATTGAAAAATCTGGCAGCCTTTCCCATCGGGGTGGCAGTCAGCGCTGGTGACGAGAAGCGCAGCCTTTTCAAGAAAACCGATCAGCAGGCACTGATCAACCAGCAGTTCAATAGCCTGGTTGCCGCCAATATCATGAAGATGCGTTACCTGCATCCAGCAGAAAATCAGTTCAGCTATGATGATGCAGATGCCCTCGCCAATTACGCCAAGGAGCACGGCATGATCTTGCATGGCCATGCCCTGGTATGGCATCCAGACTATCAGGTGCCAGCATGGATGAAAAACTATGCTGGCGACTGGGATGTCATGCTGGCCCAGCATGTGACACAGATATGCAAGCATTTTGCCGGGCGGGTTGCCAGCTGGGATGTCGCCAATGAGGTCATAGACGAAAACGTCCCGGCAGGCTACAGGAAGTCGCTGTTCTATCAAAAAATAGGTAAATCGTATATAGAAAAAGCCTTTGTTGCAGCGCATGCTGCCGACCCTGCAGCAGACCTGTATTACAACGATTTCAATACCGAGGCCGTGCAATCCAAGCTGGATTTCATGCTGGGCATGATCGATGACTTTCAGGCGCGGCATATACCTATCCATGGCATAGGTTTTCAAATGCACGTGAACAGCGATTATCCCGCCATTGCACAGATCAGGAAATCCTTCAAGGCAGTGGTAAAGCGCGGTTTGAAAGTACGTATTTCCGAGCTGGATGTAGCGATGAATCAGCGCAATGATCTCAAGTCTTTAACCCCTGTCGCTGCCGCTATCCAAAAAGCGCGTTACAAGGCTATCGTCGCGGCTTATCTGGAAGAAGTGCCTGCGGCACTGCGCGGCGGCATCACCTTCTGGGGCGTGGTTGATGGCGAGACCTGGCTCAGCAAGTTCCACAAACGCACAGAGTGGCCACTGCTGTTCAATGATGATTACACCAGCAAACCTGCTTTTGATGGTGTACTTGAGGCTTTGACGGGGAAATAAGGCACCCTCGCTGCTGTCAGCGCCTGTCTTGTACGTAATCATGATTCAGCTTGGTGAGTTTCATAATTGTGGATGGACTTGATACCAGCGAGTATACATAAGCTAATGCACTAAGCTAGTTCAGGGCACCTGCTGCCTGTCGGGCATCAGCGACAGGAAACTCTGAAGCGAAGAGTAAAGTGACCAAAAAAATCGCTATACGGGAGAAGATCATGAATAATACATCCGCCATATCCTATTTGCCGGATCAGTTTCAACAAGCTGTATTGCTGGGACGCGTGTGGCGTGCCGGTAAGATCAACGGGCCATGCGTGGTCGTTGTGCGCCAGGGGCAAGTGTTTGATATTACGGCCCAGGTGCAAACCGTGACAGATCTGCTGGAAAAAGAAAACCCGCTGGCTTTCGCGCTGCATGCAGGTGGTGAGTCCCTGGGGGACGTACAGACTTTGATTGAGCATTCCTTCAACAGGAGTGCCGATAGTGAAGCCCCCTATTTGCTTGCCCCCTGTGATTTGCAGGCGATCAAGGCCTGTGGTGTCACCTTTGCAGTCAGCTTGCTGGAGCGCGTTATTGAAGAGCAGGCGGGTGGTGACGCCTCGGCGGCGGACAGCTTGCGTGCTGCCATGCAAGTCAGTATAGGCTCGGATTTGTCGCGCATACGTCCGGGTTCTGACACGGCTGAAAAGTTGAAGCAGGATCTGATCAGCCGTGGTGCCTGGTCGCAATATATGGAGGTTGGCATAGGCCCCGATGCCGAA
The DNA here is from genome assembly GCA_016200895.1 of Burkholderiales bacterium. Lineage (GTDB taxonomy): Bacteria > Pseudomonadota > Gammaproteobacteria > Burkholderiales > Burkholderiaceae_D > Undibacterium. Next base: position 42,896 of record JACQDX010000082.1, on the reverse strand, counting down.
GTATTTACCAAGTCTCAAGCCATGTCGGCAGTTGGTTTTGGTGCGGATGTAGGCATACATCCTGATTCCAGCTGGAATAACCCCGAGCCGGAAATTGTGCTGGCCGTCAACAGCCGCGCACAAATAATGGGTGCTACGCTGGGCAATGATGTCAACCTGCGCGACATAGAAGGGCGCAGTGCCTTGTTGTTGGGCAAGGCCAAGGATAATAATGGCTCTTGTGCGATAGGCCCTTTCATCCGCCTGTTTGATGACACATTCACGCTCGATACCATACGCCAGGCCGAAGTCAGGTTGCTGATAGAAGGTCTGGATGATGATTTCAGGCTCGATGGTATCAGCATGATGCGTGAAATCAGCCGTGATCCATTGGACCTGGTTAACCAGGTTTGTGGCAACACCCACCAGTACCCCGACGGTTTCATGCTGTTTTTGGGTACCATGTTTTCACCCATCAAGGACAGGGATGCGGCAGGCAGTGGCTTTACCCATCATATAGGTGACCGGGTCACCATTGCCAGCTCCAGCCTGGGAGCTCTGGTGAACCATGTCAAGTATAGTAATGCGATCGCTCCCTGGGATTTTGGAGTCAGTGCCCTGTACCGCAACCTGGCTGCGCGTGGCCTGGCTTATGGGATGAGTGAGCAGCCTGACTCAGGTGCTACACAAGTATGAGTAATAGCATAAGCAAGGCGTCGACAGAGACCGGGAATTCTGGTCTCAATGCGGACAAAGAAAGAAAACCAATGATTTATGCAAGTTACCCGAATCTGGCAGGGAAGAGAGTAGTCGTGACAGGTGGCGGTACCGGCATAGGTGCTGCCATTGTCGATGCTTTTTGCAAGCAGGGGGCGCAGGTTTTTTTCCTGGATATCGCCGACCAGGCTTCGCAGGCGCTGGAAAAAAGCCTGCATCAGTCAGCCAGGCCGCCAAGATTCATGCATTGCGACCTGACTGATCTGGATGCACTGGCAAAAGTATTGGCCCATATAGAAAGTGAATACGGTGCTGTCGAGATTTTGATCAATAATGCCGCCAATGATGACAGGCATGAGGTGCAGAATGTGACGCCCACTTATTGGGATGACAGTTTTGCCGTGAATTTGCGTCACCAGTTTTTTTGTGCCCAGGCCGTGGCACCAGGTATGAAAGCCATGGGCGGTGGTGTTATCCTTAACTTTGGTTCCATCTCCTGGCATCTTGCCCTTGGCAAGCTCAGCCTGTACATGACAGCCAAGGCAGCGATAGAAGGCCTGACTCGTGGCCTGGCCCGTGACCTGGGGCCAGACGGCATACGTGTCAACTGCATCATCCCCGGTTCAGTACGTACTCCGCGCCAGATGGCGCTGTGGCACACGCCGGAAGAAGAAGCGCAGATCCTGGCCGCTCAATGCCTGCACGAAAGGGTGGAAACTGAAGACGTCGCTGCCCTGACTTTGTTTTTGGCCTCTGACAACGCCGCGCGTTGTTCAGGACGTGATTATTTTGTGGACGCAGGATGGTACGGCGCATGATATTGGATCAGTCTCACTGTATTTGGGAAGTGGCTACGCATCTGGGCGAAGGCCCGGTGTGGCACGCGGGCGCGCTTTACTTCGTGGATATCAAAAGCCATAAAATCCACCGCTGTGCAGAAGATGGTTCGGCCCGTCAGAGCTGGGATGCGCCAGACCAGATCGGCTTTATCCTGCCCATTATGTCCAATAAGGGCGAGAATGGTAATTTCATCTGCGGCTTGCCTGGCGAGCTGGTACGTTTTTCCAGCAACACCGGCAGCTTCAGCACCATGCTGGAAGTGGGAACTGATCAACCCGGCAACCGCCTTAATGACGGCTATATTGATAACCGGGGTTGCCTGTGGTTTGGTTCCATGGACGATGGTGAAAAAGCACCTAGCGGCTCGCTGTATAGGCTGAAATATCACTCAAACGCGCTGGCTGATTTGCAAACAAAGGATCAAGATTACGTCATCACCAACGGCCCCTGCATGAGCCCTGACGGTAAAGTGTTTTATCACACCGATACCCTGCGCAAGAAGATTTATGCCTTTGATGTAACACCCGATGGCAGCTTGTCCGGCAAGCGTGTGTTTGCCGACATCACCAACGGTGGTCACCCGGATGGCACCGTGGTCGATGCAGAAGGCTACCTGTGGGTAGCGATTTTTGCCGGTAACCGGGTGGAACGTTATTCCCCCGCCGGTGAGATCGTCCAGGTCATCAACTTCCCGTGTTCGAATATCACCAAGGTCTGTTTTGGCGGTGCCGATTTGCGTACCGTCTTCGTGACCACCGCCTGGAAAGGCATGTCGGCAGAAAAACGTGAACAGCAACCATTGGCGGGCGGCCTGTTTTCTTTCCGTGTGGACGTGCCCGGTCTGCCACAATATCAGTTCAGTGAGTCTGCATCATGATGTTTGACGACAGCAAGGCACGCCGTTTCCGCTCGCAAGACTGGTTTGACAATCCCGATCACATCGACATGACAGCGCTGTATCTGGAGCGCTTCATGAACTATGGCATCACCCCAGACGAACTGCGTTCTGGCCGCCCCATCATAGGCATCGCGCAGAGCGGCAGCGATATCAGCCCCTGCAACCGCATCCATCTGGAACTGGCGAAGCGGGTGCGCGATGGTATTCGGGATGCCGGTGGCATTGCGATGGAATTCCCGCTGCATCCGATTTTTGAAAACTGTCGCCGGCCAACGGCAGCAATAGACCGTAACCTGGCGTATATGGGCCTGGTTGAGATTTTGCATGCCTATCCTATCGACGCCGTGGTGTTGACCACGGGTTGTGACAAGACCACGCCAGCCCAGATCATGGCCGCATCGACGGTGGATATCCCGGCGATTGTCTTGTCTGGTGGCCCCATGCTGGACGGCTGGATGGATGGTGAACTGGTAGGTTCCGGTGCCGCCATATGGAAAGGCCGCAGGCAACTGGCGGCAGGCGATATCGACGAAGAAAAATTCTTGCAGATAGCGGCGGCATCGGCCCCATCGGCTGGCCATTGCAATACCATGGGCACCGCATCCACCATGAATGCCCTGGCTGAAGCCCTGGGCATGTCGCTGACTGGTTGTTCGGCCATCCCCGCACCTTACCGTGAACGCGGCCAGATCGCTTATGAAACAGGCCGTCGCATTGTCGAGATGGCGTACCAGGATATACGCCCATCCAGTATCCTGACGCGTGAAGCCTTCCTCGATGCCATCGTGGTGAATGCCGCAATAGGTGGCTCCACCAATGCACAGCCGCATATCATGGCCATGGCCAGGCATGCCCATGTAGAACTGCATTCGGATGACTGGATGGCGCATGGTCATGACATTCCGCTGATTTTGAACATGCAACCAGCAGGCAAGTTCCTGGGTGAGCGTTTCCACCGTGCCGGTGGCGTGCCAGCCATCATGTGGGAACTGCTGCATGCAGGGAAACTGCGCGCCGACCGTCCTACCGTGACCGGCAAGACCATGGCGCACAATCTGGATGGCAGGCAGACGAATGACCGCGAAGTTATCTACCCATATGCCGCACCGCTGAAACAGCAGGCTGGTTTCATGGTACTCAAGGGCAATCTGTTTGACTTCGCCATCATGAAGACCAGCGTGATCTCACCCGCATTCCGCGCCCGTTACCTGAGCAAGGCCGGAGAGGAAAACATCTTTGCATGCAAGGCCGTGGTATTTGATGGTTCCGGTGATTACCATGCACGCATCAATGACCCGTCACTGAATATCGATGAAGACAGCATGCTGGTAATACGTGGTGCTGGCCCGGTGGGTTGGCCCGGTTCGGCTGAGGTCGTGAACATGCAACCGCCTGATGCCTTGTTAAAGCGTGGCATATTGAATTTGCCTACGCTGGGCGATGGCAGGCAATCCGGCACTTCGGACAGTCCATCCATCCTGAATGCATCCCCCGAAAGCGCGGTCGGTGGTGGCCTGGCCTATATCCGTACCGGCGACACCATACGTATCAACCTGAATACCGGTCGTTGCGACATGCTGATCACGCCAGAAGAACTGGAAAGCCGCAAGGCTGAGGGCATACCGGCATATCCGGCCAGCCAGACGCCATGGCAAGAGATTTATCGTTCTACAGTCGGGCAACTGGAAACCGGGGCCTGCATGGAACTGGCTGTGCCGTATATAGGCATAGGAAATACTTTACCCCGCCATAATCACTAAGATGCTCAAATTAATATGCTTAAATAAGTGACAATGCAAGAATCAGAATATCCAGAGTATCCAGAATAACGAATACATAAAGCAATAATAAATGGGATTGGCAATGCCAATACCCATGCTTTAATCCAAACGGAGACAAAAAATGAATACCAAAGTAAAAATCGCTATCCTCAGTGTCATGCTGGCTCTGGGCAGTGGTATGACTGGCAGTGCCCACGCTGATGCAAAGAATCCAAAAATCGGTTTTTCCATCGATGACCTGCGGGTAGAGCGCTGGGTCAGGGACCGGGATTTTTTTAGTGCAGAAGCAGAAAAACTCGGTGCCAAGGTATTTGTGCAATCAGCTGACGCCAGTGAACAGCGTCAGATTTCCCAGATAGAAAACCTGATCTCGCGTGGCGTTGATGTACTGGTGATTGTGCCCTACAACGCCACGGTATTGAATAACGCCATTCGCGAAGCCAAGAAGGCCAATATCAAGGTGGTGTCCTATGACCGTCTGATCTTGAATGCAGATATTGATGCCTACATTTCTTTCGACAATGCCAAGGTTGGTGAAATGCAGGCTGAAGGCCTGGTGCAATTGAAACCGAAAGGCAATTACTATTTGCTGGGTGGTGCGCCTACCGACAATAACGCCAAGATCTTGCGTGAAGGGCAGATGAAGGTCTTGCAGCCCTTGATAGACAAAGGCGATATCAAGGTCATAGGAAAACAATGGGTGAAGGACTGGAGCGCTGCTGAAGCCATGTCCATCGTCGAAAATGCCCTGACTGCGAATAACAACAAGATCGATGCCATCGTGGCCTCCAACGACGGCACTGCTGGTGGTGCGATACAGGCGCTGGCTTCACAAAAACTCAGCGGCAAGGTGCCAGTCTCCGGGCAGGATGCTGACCTGGCTGCCGTCAAGCGCGTGATGGCCGGTACCCAGGCCATGACCGTCTACAAGCCTTTGAAACTGATCGCTGCTGAAGCTGCCAAACTGGCCGTGCAACTGGTGCGCAATGAAAAACCTGCCTACAATTCCCAATACGACAATGGCTTTAAAAAAGTCAGCACTTTACTCTTGAAACCTGTTCCCCTTACCAGGGCAAATGTGAACTTGCTGGTTGACGAGGGTTTCTATACCAAGGCACAGCTTTCTGCCAACTGATACAGCATGCAGCTAAAACCAAAGCTGATGGGCCAGGTTTGGCTGATTGTGTTGGCTTGTCGTGTTGACTTGTTCCAGGTTCTTCCGAGAAAAATAGCATGTCTGAATATTTGCTGGAAATGAAGGATATCGTCAAACAGTTTGGCGGTGTCAGGGCTTTAAACGGTATCGACATCAAGGTCAGGGCTGGCGAATGCATAGGCCTGTGCGGTGAAAACGGTGCTGGCAAATCCACTCTGATGAAGGTACTGTCCGGTGTCTACCCGCATGGCAGCTGGGATGGCGAAATCCTGTGGGAAGGCAAGCCCCTGAAGGCGCAGTCCATCCGCGATACTGAATCGGCAGGCATCATCATCATCCATCAGGAATTGATGCTGGTGCCAGAATTGTCAGTCACCGAAAACCTGTTTTTGGGGAATGAAATCACCTTGCCCGGTGGCCGAATGGATTATGCCGCCATGAACAAGCGCGCCGAAGAATTACTACGTGAATTGAATATACCTGAAGTCAATGTAGTACTGCCAGTCAAGAACTATGGTGGTGGCCACCAGCAATTGATAGAGATAGCCAAGGCACTCAACAAGCAGGCCAGATTGCTGATACTGGATGAACCTTCATCGTCACTGACGACATCAGAAATCACGGTCTTGCTGGATATTATCCGCGCATTGAAGGCCAAGGGCGTGACCTGCATTTATATCTCGCACAAGCTAGATGAAGTCGAGGCCATCTGCGACACCATCGTGGTGATACGCGATGGTCAGCACATTGCCACCACCCCGATGGCTGATATGAGTGCAGAACGCATCATCGCCCAGATGGTGGGGCGTGAAATGAACCAGCTTTATCCAAGGCAAGACCATACCATCGGTGAAGTGGTGTTTGAAGCACGCAATGTGACCTGCTATGACACAGAAAACCCGCAGCGCAAGCGTGTCGACAACATTTCATTCACTCTGCGCCAGGGTGAGATTCTGGGTATTGCAGGTCTGGTTGGCGCTGGCCGTACTGAACTGGTGTCGGCCCTGTTTGGTGCTTACCCCGGTGAATATGAAGCTGAAGTCTGGCTGAATGGCAACAAGCTTGATAGCAGCAGCCCGTTGAAATCTATCCGCGCTGGCCTGGCCATGGTGCCGGAAGACCGCAAGCAGCATGGCATCGTCCCCGACCTGGATGTGGGCCAGAACATGAGCCTGAGCGTCTTGCATGAGTTTGCCCGTCTGAGCCGCATCGACAAAGAAGCGGAACTCAAGACCATACGTACGGAAATTGCCAGCATGACCCTGAAAACCGCCAGCCCGTTTTTGCCGATTACCAGCCTGTCTGGCGGTAACCAGCAAAAAGCAGTGCTGTCGAAGATGTTACTGACCAAACCTAAGATTTTGATACTCGATGAACCGACGCGCGGCGTGGATGTCGGGGCCAAGTATGAAATCTACAAACTGATGTTTGAACTGGTGAAGCAGGGCATGTCCATCATCATGGTGTCGTCTGAACTGGCCGAAGTGCTGGGTATTTCTGACCGCGTGCTGGTGATAGGTGAGGGCAAGTTGCGCGGCAACTTCATCAATCAGGATTTGACGCAGGAAACCCTGCTGGCTGCGGCGCTGGATCAAAGCCATGCACTAGCGCCGAACCAATCAAGCCAGTCCAGTCCAGTCAATTAAGCCCTGTGCCATGATCACCCATCTGATGCCATTCATCGCTATCGGTAAAAATTAAAATGAAAAAACTGAATATCAAGCAGCTGTTCACACAATACAAAATGCTGGCCCTGCTGATTGCCATTGCATTGATCTGGGCTTTTTTCAGCTGGAAAACCGAAGGTGGTTTCATTACCCCGCGCAATCTGTCCAATCTGATGCGACAAATGTCGATTACCGGCATCGTCGCCTGTGGCATGGCGCTGGTGATTATCGCTGGCGAGATTGATTTGTCCGTCGGTTCCTTGCTGGGTTTGCTGGGTGGTGTCGCAGCGGTGCTGGATGTGACCCATCATTTGCCCTTGCCATTAAATCTCATGGTGGTGTTGATTTTCGGTTTGCTGATAGGACTGTTCAATGGTTACCTGACTGCCTACATGAAGATACCATCCTTCATTGTTGGCCTGGGCGGCATGCTGGCGTATCGCGGCATCGTGCTGGGTGTGACTGGTGGCACCACGGTAGCGCCAGTGTCTGCTGATATGGTGTATCTGGGCCAGGGTTATCTGTCGGCGACGACCGGTGTCTTGCTGGGTATAGCCCTGTTTGCACTGGCAGTGTTTTTGACTTGGCAGCAGCGCAACAAGCGTGCACAGCATGGCCTGGAAGTCGCACCACTATGGCGTGACGGTATCAAACTTGCTGCGATTGCGGCGGTGCTGCTGGCCTTTGTCATCACTTTCAACAGCTATGAAGGCATCCCCTTGCCTGTGCTGTTGCTGCTGGTCTTGCTGGGCATTTTTAGCTACATGACTACGCAAACCGTGTTTGGCCGCAGGATATATGCGGTGGGCAGCAATATGGAAGCCACCCGCCTGTCGGGCATCAATGTGAATGCCATCAAACTGTGGATATTCGGCATCATGGGTTTGATGTGTGCATTGGCAGGCCTCATTAATACCGCACGGCTGGCGGCTGGCTCGCCTTCTGCCGGTACTTCGGGCGAGCTGGATGCGATTGCTGCCTGCTTTATCGGCGGCACCTCCATGCGTGGTGGTTCAGGCACGGTATATGGTGCCCTGATCGGGGCCCTGGTCATGGCCAGCCTGGATAACGGCATGTCCATGCTGGATGTGGATACCTACTGGCAGATGATAGTCAAAGGCTGCATCCTGACATTGGCAGTGTGGGTGGATGTCAGTACACGCTCAGCAAAAAGGTGATTAGATAGTTCGCTCCAGAACTGGCAAGGATTTCCTTGCCTTGACAGGCGATTTCATAGAGATCGCCTTTTTTTATTTGTACACATCTCATTTGTAATCATGACGCGGCTTGGTGAGTTTCATAATTGTGCCAGCCTGGTTTTGCATGCAAGATGGGATGGCAGTCATCAGGCAATAGCTGGCCTGTGTCACGACCTGAGGGTTTAAAAATAAAAATAGATGGAGACAGATTCAATGAGTAATCAGCGCAGGCAATTCCTGGCGTCCATGTCTGGCTTGACCGGTCTGGCCGGTTGGGCGGTTTTATCACCTTCTCTGGGATGGGCAGCTACTGCAAAAGCTGGAGCTAAACCCATCTACAAAGATGCTGCTGCACCACTGGCAGCACGCGTTGAGGATCTGCTGGGCCGCATGACCCTGGACGAAAAAATCATGCAGATGCAATGTGTATGGCAAGACAAAAAACTGATACAGGAAGCCAATGGCGATTTTTCCGCCACCAAGGCAGGCACAGTCTACCCTCATGGTTTGGGCATGATGGCGCGCCCATCCGACCATCAGGGCATAGCCAAGGCCACTGGCGCGGGTGACGATGGTTCGGTACCTAACCGCAATGCCTTGCAAACGGCTACCTATGTCAATGCAGTGCAAAAATGGGCTATCGAACAAACGCGTCTGGGCATCCCATTGCTGATGCATGAAGAAGCCCTGCATGGCTATGTGGCGCTTGATGCTACTTGCTTCCCGCAGGCGATAGGGCTGGCATCTTCGTTCGACCCGGATATGGCGACCAGAATATTCAGCGTAGCTGCGCGCGAGATGCGTGCGCGTGGTGCCAATTTCGCCCTGGCGCCGGTGGTGGATGTGGCGCGTGAGCCGCGCTGGGGCCGTATAGAAGAAACCTATGGCGAAGATCCGCACCTGTGCGGTGAAATGGGCAAGGCTGCAGTGATCGGTTTCATGGGGCCCATGAGCAAGGACAAGAAACTGGCGCAAGACAAGGTATTTGCCACGCTCAAGCATATGACAGGCCACGGCCAGCCAGAAAACGGCACCAACATAGGCCCGGCAGAAGTTACCGAACGCACCTTGCGCGAAGAATTTTTCCCGCCCTTTGAAAAGTTGGTGCGTGAAACCAATATCAGCGCCGTCATGCCTTCCTATAATGAGATCGGTGGCGTTCCCTCGCATGCAAATCGCTGGTTGCTGACCAAGGTCTTGCGCGAAGAATGGGGCTTTAAAGGTGCGCTGGTATCCGATTACTTTGGCATCAATGAACTGGTGACCAGGCATAAACTCGCACCCAATCCCAAAGAAGCAGCGCTGCGCGCTATCAAGGCCGGGGTCGATATAGAAACACCGGATGGACTGGCTTACCGTACCCTGGCAGAACTGGTCAAAGAAAAACGTGTTTCTGAAGAAGAAATCAATCGCTGCGTGCGCCGTGTACTGGAACTCAAGTTCCTGGCTGGCTTGTTTGAAAACCCCTATGTCGATGCCAGCATTGCCGACAAACTCACTGCGACGCAAGATGCCGTAGCACTGGCGCGTGAAGCAGCCACCCGTTCCGTCGTCTTGCTTAAAAATGACAAGGGCTTGCTGCCGCTGAATGGCAAGAAGGTCGGCAAAGTCTTATTGCTGGGTACGCATGCCAAGGATTGCCCTATAGGCGGGTATTCTGACATCCCGCGCCATGTGGTTTCCATCTACGAAGGCTTGCAGGCGGAAAGCCGGGCACAGGGCTTTGAACTCAGTTATGCCGAAGGTGTACGCATCACCGAAGGTGGCCATGTTTGGGGGCATGATGAAGTCAAGTTCACGCCACCGGCAGTGAATGCGAAACTGATTGCCGAAGCGGTCGAAGCTGCCAGATCTGCCGATACCATCATCATGGTATTGGGAGACAATGAACAAACCAGCCGTGAAGCCTGGGCCGATAACCATCTGGGTGACCGCGCCAGCCTGGATTTAATGGGCCAGCAAAATGACCTGGCCAAGGCGATTTTTGATCTGGGTAAACCGACTGTCGTGTTCTTGCTGAATGGTCGCCCGCTCTCCGTCAACCTACTGGCAGAACGTGCAGACGCGCTGGTAGAAGGCTGGTACATGGGGCAGGAAACCGGTTTTGCCGCAGCAGACATTTTATTTGGCCGGGTCAACCCAGGTGGCAAATTACCGGTGTCGATTGCGCGCAATGTGGGTCAGTTGCCGATCTATTACAACTACAAACCGTCGGCACGTCGTGGCTATCTGGATGCATCGACCAAGCCCTTGTACCCATTCGGTTTTGGCCTTAGCTTTACCTCGTTTGCTATTTCGGAGCCACGCTTGTCCAGGGCTACGATGGGTGTTGGCGATAGCACCAAAGTCGAAGTCGATGTCAGCAATACCGGTGCCGTCAAGGGTGATGAGGTCGTGCAAATCTATATCCGCGATGATTTCAGTTCTGTTACCAGGCCGGTGCTGGAGTTGAAGGCCTTTAAACGGGTCACCCTGAATCCGGGCGAAAAACGTACTTTGTCTTTTGATATCAAGCCAGCAGATTTGTCTTTTTTCAACATGGACATGAAACGCGTGGTGGAGCCCGGCAGCTTCACTATACATGCAGGCTCCAGCAGCGCTGATCTGAAATCAGTCAAATTGATGGTGGTCTGAATATTAAAAGGAGTCGTCAAAAGAATCTATGTCGATGGAACATTGTCCTTGCCAGTGTTGGTACTCCTTTCAATCTTTTGAAATAAAAAGAGAAGAAAAGGGAAGGCAGTACAATACAAAAAGTATGGCAAGCAAGCCGTCGCCCATGGAGAAGACCGAATATGAAGATGCCCAACTCGCATAGGATAGCCTTATTGTTCAATGCAAACAAAATCTATGACAGGGAAATCATCGCCGGGGTTGCCTCTTACCTGAGTTCGACAAGGGTATCCTGGGATTTGTTTCTGGAAGAAGATTTTCGTGCCCGCCTGCATGGGATAGAACGCTGGCAGGGCGATGGCATCATTGCCGATTTTGATGATCCTGTGGTTTGTGAAGCCTTGTCGCATAGCCGGGTGCCGGTGGTGGCTGTCGGTGGTTCCTACGAAAACCAGGATCATTATCCACAGGGTGTTCCTTATGTGGCGACGGACAATTTCAAACTTATCAAGCTGGCCTATGATCATTTGATTGAGGCAGGCTTGCCGCGCTTTGCCTTGTTCAGTTTGCCAGAAGCACCGGAAAATCGCTGGGCGCAGGAGCGCGAAAATGCCTTCCGCCATCTGATGAAACGTGATCGCCTGACGGGAGAAATTTATCGCGGCCAGATTACCAGCGCGCCATCCTGGGATGAAGCGGTCGAGCAATTGATCAAATGGCTGGAAGGTTTGCCCAAGCCAGTAGGTATCATCGCGGTAACAGATGCACGCGCCAGGCAATTATTGCAGGCCTGTTTGATTGCGGGTATCGCCGTACCAGAGCAAGTCGCCCTGATAGGCATAGACAATGATCCGCTGGCGCGCATGCTGACCCGGATACCACTGAGTTCTGTCATGCAGGGGGCAGAGGAAATGGGGCGCACTGCTGCTCATCTCTTGCACCAGATGTTGAATGGTGCCCGCATTGCCAGCACCAGGATACTGGTGCCGCCGGTTGGCATCAATGTCCTGACCTCTTCACGCTTTGAAACACCCAAGCATCCGCACGTGATGCAGGCGCGTCATTTCATCCGCCAATATGCCTGCCAGGGTATCAAGACCGAGCAGGTGGCTGACTATGTCGGCATCTCCCGTTCTTCGCTGGAATCCTATTTCCGGCAAGAGCTGGGGCGCAGCGTCCATGACGAGATTTTGCATTTCAAGCTGGAGGCAGCAAAGGCCATGCTGGCTAGCGGGCAATCGAGTATTGCCGACGTTGCAGTCAGTTGCGGCTTTACCACCATACAGTATATGCATGCCGTTTTTAAACGGGAACTGGGTTGTACACCGCGCAAATATCAGGAAAGCCTGACGCAGGCAGAAGCAAATGCCGCAGGCCTGCCACATCCAAAAACTCAACTTGCCGAGCAAAGTGATGACGAATAAAAAGCTAGTTTCCTGCACTGTCAAAACAGCAGATGAAAATATTTATACCCTGCGCAATGCGCATGATATGCAGTTGAGTATCAGCGACCGTGGTGCATCGCTGGTTTCATGGCTGACGCCTGACCGATATGGCCGCATAGGTGATGTCTTGCTGGCGTATGCAGATGCCCACAGCTATCAGCTAAACCCCTATTATTTTGGTGCCATCATAGGTCGCTGGGCGAACCGCATTGCAGGTGGGCATTTTTCCATCGATGGCAGCAATTTTTCAGTTGACTGCAATGATGGCGATCATCATCTGCATGGCAGTAATAGCGGCTTTCATACCGCCCGCTGGGATGTCATGGAAGAGACAGATGGCATACGCATGTTGCTGACTTCGGCTGATGGCGATGCTGGTTTCCCCGGTAATCTTGAAGTGCAGGTCGTTTATCGCCTGGATGATGAGGGCAGCCTGAGCATAGAGTATGAAGCCAGGTCTGACGCGCCTACTGCGATCAACCTGACTTCGCATCCCTATTTCAACCTGAATGCGGGCACTTCTGATATCAAAGACCAGCTTTTGTTTATTGATGCATCGCATTACCTGAAGATAGATGCAGCGGGTATCTCCAGCGAATTGGCTTCCGTCGCTGGTAGTGCCTTTGACTTTCGCCAGCCAGCACCCATAGGGCCGAGACTGGCATGGCCAGACCAGCAGATTTTGATGGCAGGCGGTTTTGATCATTGTTATTGCGTGCAGGCAGCATTGAATGGAAAACCTGGCACTGTGCGTGAAGTGGCCACTGTGTACGACCCCGGCTCAGGACGTAAATTATCTGTGTCCACCGACCAGGCTGGCCTGCAATTCTATAGCGGTAATTTCCTCAACGGCGTGGCCGGACGCGATGCGCGTGACTATGCAGTACATGACGGTTTTTGCCTTGAGGCGCATGCTTATCCCAATCAAATCAATGGGCCATATGCAGAAGCGGTGATCTTGCGCGCAGGCGAAGTGTATCGCCAAACCACGATCTACAGAATTTCACTGCAAAGCTGAAATGACGCTGCAATAACGCTGCAATAACGCTGAATTCAAATTGAATCGAGGCTGGCAGCATTTCATCAGCCTGTCTTGCTACGTCCGTCTACCGTATCGTCCGGGGCCTGAAACTGGCTGCGTGTAATCATGATCGTGATTGGTGAGTTTCATAATTGCACAAAAGAGTGGCGGAGTTCATTGTTTAGCTTGCACAAATTCAGAACAGGAATTTGTAGCTTATAAAAATAAACTATAAATTGAAACGAGAATTGAGACAAGAAAATGCAAATTAATGAACAGGTGCACGCCACCGTGCTCGTATGAGCAGACAGTTTTCAAAATGGATATTTTTTGCCGCTTGTCTTTTCATGACTGCGGCCAATAATTGCTTTGCCCTTGGTGAAAAATCCTATGTCACTCAAGTGGCAGCCGCTGGTGATCTGGTCCTGGTCAACGCCAGCAGCGCAGCCACTCTGTATGTTGATGTGGCTGATTATGCCGGTGTCCAGCGTGCGGTAGTTAATCTGCAAAAAGACATAGAAGGCATTACAGGTAAAAAGCCGGTCATCACCAATGATGTGCAAAGCCTGAAGGGCCAGGCGGTCATCGTTGGCACCATAGGCAAAAGCAAGCTCATTGATCAATTGATTGCGGCGCATAGGATTGATGTCAGCGGCATTGTGAATCAATGGGATGCCTATCAACTGGCGACGGTGCAAAACCCCTTGCCGGATGTGGCGCAGGCGCTGGTGATTATAGGTGCCAATAAACGCGGTGCTGTGTATGGTGTGTATGACCTGTCTGAACAGATAGGTGTGTCGCCCTGGTACTGGTGGGCGGATGTACCTTTGAAAAAGAAGAGCAGCATCGCCATCCAGAAAAATACCCTGGTGCAGGAAATTCCCAAGATCAAATATCGCGGTATTTTTTTGAATGACGAAGCACCGGCACTGACGAATTGGGTCGTCAAGAATTACGGCAATTACAATCAGCAGTTTTATGGCAAGGTGTTTGAATTGCTGTTGCGCCTGAAGGCCAATTACCTTTGGCCAGCCATGTGGAACAATGCCTTTAATGTCGACGATGAACAAAACCGCTTCCTGGCGGATGAAGTCGGCATCATCATGGGCACCTCGCATCACGAACCCATGATGCGCGCCCACAAGGAATGGACAGCAGAAAATGGCAAATGGGATTACCAAAGCAATAGAGCCAGACTCTATCCCTTCTGGGAAGGTGGTGTTGCACGCAACAAGAACCAGGAAAGCCTGATCACCATAGGCATGCGCGGTGATGGTGATGAACCGATGTCGGAAAGCGAAAACATCTCGCTGCTGGAAAACGTCGTCAAGGACCAGCGTCAGATCATCAGCCAGGTACACGGAAAACCAGTCGCCGAGGTACCGCAAGTCTGGGCCTTGTATAAAGAAGTGCAGACTTACTATGAAAAAGGCATGCGCGTCCCGGATGATGTGACTTTGCTATGGTGCGATGATAACTGGGGCAATATCCGTCGCTTGCCCAAGCTGGAAGAGCGCAGGCGTGCCGGTGGTGCCGGTGTCTACTACCACTTTGATTATGTCGGTGGCCCTCGCTCTTATCGCTGGATCAATACCAATTCCATTGCCAAGGTTTGGGAACAAATGGACCTGGCCTATAATTTTGACGCCAGGCAGATATGGATAGTCAATGTCGGCGATTTGAAGCCCATGGAATATCCCATAGAGTTTTTCTTGCGCATGGCCTGGAACCCGGGGCAGTGGCCGAAAGAACGCCTGCCCGAATTTGGCAAGCTATGGGCCGAACGTGAATTTGGTGCGGAACATGCGGCAGAAATCGCAGCCTTGATGACAGGCTATTCCCGTCATAATTACCGCCGCAAACCAGAGCTGCAAGATCCAACTACCTATAGCCAGTTGCATTACGATGAAGCCGATCGGGTGACTGCAGAGATCAGGGATTTGCGCAGCAGGGCAGAAGCACTGTATGCAAAGATGCCAGCAGACTACAAGGATGCGTTTTTCCAATTGGTGCTGCACCCGGTCAAAGCCAGTGCCATCGTCACCGAGATGTATGACATGG
The DNA here is from genome assembly GCA_016200895.1 of Burkholderiales bacterium. GTDB lineage: Bacteria > Pseudomonadota > Gammaproteobacteria > Burkholderiales > Burkholderiaceae_D > Undibacterium. Next base: position 27,519 of record JACQDX010000082.1, on the reverse strand, counting down.
TGGGTAAAAATCATTTGTATGCCAGGCAGGGCCGGGCCTATGCAAACGATTATGCGGACAAGGCGCGCGCATTGTTTAAAGCCGATACTGATTTGCAGCGCCAGTACGATACCGAACTTAGCCAGGGCAAATGGCAGCACTTCATGGACCAGAGCCATATAGGCTACATCCACTGGGACCAGCCCGCCGCCAATACCATGCCTTTGCTGTATGACTTGCAGCCACACAATGGCGCGGACATGGGCGTGGCAGTGGAAGACATTGAACCGGCCTGGCCACAGAATGCAGCATCTGTCTGGCCGCATCAGGGCAATTATCAATTGGCACGTTTTGACCCTTTTGGAAAGCAGCAGCGCACTATCACGGTGTTTAACAAGGGAACAAAGGCATACAAGTTCACCGCCAGGGCCAGTGTGCCCTGGATTATCCTCAGCGATACCAGCGGCCAGGTGCTGGGCAGCCAAAACATCAAGGTATCAATAGACTGGAGCAAGCTGCCCAAAGGCAAGGCTGAAGGTACGATAGACATCAAAGGCACAGGCTGGGGTGGTGCCAGCATTAAAGTAGCCGCCCTGAATGTCGCGCCGTTGCCGCAAGACTACAAAGGTTTTGTCGAGTCAGATGGCAATGTGACGATAGAGGCAGAACACTATAGCCAGGCAAAGAATGCTGGCTCGTTTTCCTGGCAAAAAATCCCGGAACATGGGCGACATTTGTCTTCCATGGCGGTGTTCCCCAGAAATGACAAGCATTTTACCGACCTGACCCAGACCCCCTACCTGGAATACACGACTTACCTGTATTCGACCGGTGATGTCAGCATCGATACGATTTTCGCGCCGACGCTGCCTTTTGCCGAAGGGCGGGGCCTGCGCTTTGCCATCGCCATTGATGACGAAAAACCCCAGGTTTTTAATATAGTCAAAGACATGAGTTTAAAGGCCTGGGAAGACTCGGTGCGAAACGAGATGCGTAAAATCACCAGCAAGCACCACATCGCCAAAGCGGGTGTGCATCGCATACGCATTTACAGCATCGACGCAGGCGTCACGCTGGAACGCATCGTCTTGAATACGGGTGGCTTGTTCGCAAGTTATCTCGGGCCACAAGAAAGTATGAAGCGTTAGAACTCATTTCATAAATAGGGTGAGATGCGTTTGCCTCATAACGTGGGCTGGCAAGGCGGACGAGGCAGTCAATAGCTTTGCCTATTGACAACGGGACCAACGCAGTCCAGCGCGCGTTATGAGGCAAACCCTTCGGGAACTGACGATTTGGGCGCATTGCTGTGTTGTGCCGCTTGCTAAGGCAGACGCCTTAGCTGCACAGGGTACACACCTTAGGCCTTGCACTGCATCCCAAATCGTCTTGTTCGCACTCACCCTATTTATGAAATGAGTTCTAATTACTTGAAAACCATTTTTATGCATGGATGAACAATGAGTCAAACTATTCGCAATGCCAAAATGATGATACGCCAGGTACGTGTGACACCTATCGCATTTCGTGACCCACCTTTGCTGAACGCCAGCGGTATTCATGAGCCCTGGGCATTGCGCAGCATCATAGAAGTTGAAACGGTGGATGGGCGTATCGGCATTGCAGAAACCTATGGTGATCAACCCATGCTAAAGGTGCTGGAGCAAGCCAGGACTTTGCTGGCAGATCTGACACCGTTTGACTTGACTCTCATGGAAGAGCGTGTGCGCAAGAACATTATGTCCACCGGCGGTGGCGCAGGGGTGCAAATAGAACTGGCCCCTGGTTCACATACCAACAAGAATGCAGACAAGGTCATCAGCGCGCTGGAAGTGGCCATGCTGGATTTGCAAGGTCAGATTCTGGGTTTGCCAGTTTGTGATCTGCTGGGAGGTGCGGTGCGCAAGGCGGTGCCATATAGCGCCTACCTGTTCTACAAATATGCCAAGCACGTAGAAAATCCTTATCCAGCCGATGCCTGGGGTGAAGCACTGACGCCAGCGCAAATCGTCAAACAGGCGCAGACCATGATTGCGCAGTATGGATTTAAAAGTATCAAGTTGAAAGGTGGTGTCATGCTGCCAGCGCAAGAAATCGCTGCCATCAAGGCTTTGCGCCAGGCTTTCCCAACTCTGCCATTGCGGCTGGACCCGAACGCTAACTGGTCGCTGGAAACCAGTATTGCAGCAGCCAAAGAGCTGGATGATTTGCTGGAATATTACGAAGACCCGACGCCAGGCCAAATAGGCATGGCTGAATTATCCAGGCATTGCGATGCGCCACTGGCGACCAATATGGTGGTCACGACCATGGAAGAATTTAAACGTAATGCCTCTACCCATGCGGTGAGCATACTGCTGTCGGATCACCATTACTGGGGTGGCTTGCGTGCTACGGTATCACTGGCACGCATGTGTGAAGTATTTGGCATGGGCATGTCCATGCATTCCAATTCCCATCTTGGTATCAGCCTGATGGCCATGACCCATGTGGCTGCTGTCATTCCCGGCCTGACCTATGCATGCGATACCCATTATCCCTGGCAGGAAGAAGATGTCATCAAGGGCGACAGGGTGCGCTTTGAAGATGGGGCGGTACCAGTGCCAACGACACCGGGTCTGGGTGTGGAAATTGATTACGTCAAACTGGCGGTACTGCATCAGCAATATCTGGAATGCGGCATACGCAACCGTGATGACCTGGGGCAGATGCGCAAATATGATCCTGATTTCAAGGGTATCAGTCCACGCTTCTGAGCTGGATGGACCGCAACTGCATAAAAGAAAAAATATAAGAGACAAAAAATGAAACATGTACAAAAACAGTTACACACACTGGCAACAAGTCTGCTGCTGACGACCGCAATGTCACTGACTGCTACCGCTCATGCAGCTCAGCCAGACTGGCATTGGGTATCATCCTGGGGTTCGGCACAACAAATACCCGAGCCAGAGAATATGCTGCCAGCGGCCAATTGGCGTGACGCCAGCTTGCGCCAGATTGTCCATGTCTCGCTGGGTGGCAGCCGTGTGCGTGTGCGCTTCAGCAATGTATTTGGTAGCACGCCATTATTTATTGATGCTGCCAGTCTGGCCAGGGCAATCGCACCGGGCAAGACAGATATTGATACCGAAACCCTGCAAGCGCTAAAATTTTCTGGCCGCAGCAGCATCATGATACCGGCAGGCAGCGAGTACTATAGCGACGCTGTGAATTTGCAGCATGCTCCTGCATCCGACCTCGCAATTTCCATGTATTTCAAGGGTGAACCAGTGCGCCAGACCAGCCACCCGGGTTCGCGTGCCAATAGTTTTTTTACCAAAGGTAACCGCATACTGGACCCGATCTGGCAAGATGCTGGCAAGGTCGCGCACTGGTATCAGATTGCCGATATTGAAGTGCAGGCACCACGCAATACTGGTGCCGTGGTTGCCATAGGCGATTCGATTACTGACGGCCACGGCGCCACGACCGATGGCAACAATCGCTGGCCTGATTTGCTGTCAGTGCGCTTGATGAAGGAGGGCATGCCAGCCATGGCCGTAGTGAATACCGGCATAGGTGGCGGGCGCATGTTACGCGATGGCACTGGCCCCAATCTGGCATCGCGTTTTGATCGCGACGTAATTTTACGCAGTGGCGTGACACATGCGATTATCATGATAGGTGTCAATGACCTGGGTGGGCAGCATCGTAACGGTGACGACATTCCTGAAGCCAGGAAAAAGATGATGGATGACTTGTTCACTGCTCACCGTCAATTGGTTGAGCGTGCCCACGCGCACGGCATCTGCGTCATTGGTGCCACCATCACGCCTTACACCGGCAGCGATTATTATCGTCCTGGCCTCAATAATGAAGACGATCGTCAGGCAGTCAATGCCTGGATACGTAATTCAGGGGTATTTGATGCAGTGGCTGATTTTGACGCAGCCATCCGCGACCCGGCGCAGGCCGAATATATACGTAAGGAATATCATAACGGTGACTTCCTGCATCCCTCACCAGCAGGATTTCTTGCCATGGCGAACGCGGTTCCCCTGCCAGCATTGCAGAAATGCGAGATTGGCCGATGATTGGCCTAGGAGTACAGGGCCTAAGTTGCAGCCCTGGCGAGAAACTGGGTGCGGGGCCGCAGGCGCGGGGCGGCATCAGATTGTCGCCGCACCAGGGTATGTTCTATGCGTACATGTTCCGGCGCTTGCGGCGTGCCATTGCGCTGGCCGCGTATCTGTTGCAAAAGCAATTGCACTGCCGCTTCTGCCATGTCGGCAATAGGCTGGCGCACGGTCGTCAATTCTGGCCAGATGGTGGTGGCCAGTGAAGTATCATCGAAACCTGCAACGGTCAGGTCGCCCGGCACATCAAGCCCCAGCCTGTGGGCTATGGACACTACCGCTGCCGCCATGTCGTCATTGCTGGCAAAGATCGCGGTGGGGCGTTCTGGCAAGCCCAGCAAGGCTTCTGCAGCGTCCAGGCCAGAACGGTAGGTGAACATGCCCTGGGTAATCAGTTCTGGCGCGCTTTCTACATTTTTTTCAGCGATGGCAGCTTTGAAACCTTCCAGACGACGGGCGCTGGCACTCTGGTTAGGGTGGCCGATAATAAAGCCTATGCGATGATGGCCAAGGGCGACCAGATGACAGACCATGGCGTAAGCAGCCTCATAGTCATCAATACTGATGCCGCCTACCCGTGGGTCTGGCTGGCCACAAGCCACTGTCACTGCCGGGGTGCCAGTAGCGGCAATCAGTTCGATCAGGCGGGCAGAGTCACACAGCGGTGGTGGCAGGATAATGCCGTCTACCCCATTGGTGATCAGACGCTGGGCCTGTTCCACATCATGTTCATCAGCTTCACACTTTTCGACCACGAGTTGAATATTATTCGGGCTGACCTGGTTCAGCAGACCGACCAAAAATTCGCTCAGATAACCTGCGCTGGGGTTGCTGTACAAGAAACCTATGCGGATAGGCCGCAAGCCAGCCAGGCGGCGGGCAGCCTGGTTGGGAATGTAGTTCAACTGGGCAATGGCGGCATCGACGCGCTTGCGGGTTTGCTCGCGTACATTGCTGTCACCGTTCATGACGCGTGATACAGTCATTGCTGAGACACCAGCCAGCTTGGCCACATCAGACATGGTAGGAGCGTGTTGCTGATTGTCAATGATGGCAACCGCCTCTTGTTTCACCTTGCTTTTCGTCATCTGCTTTGGAAATCCGTTTGAAAAATGGCACTTTGTTAGCGCCAAACTTTACCACAAGCTGCCATCGCTGGGGCTAACATACAGCAGACTTAACGATAGCGGTAAAGCTTGAACTTCTGGATTGCCACACCTTTATTCGGCAACATGATTTGCCTGCCTTGATGACTTTCATCGCCATTCAGCCAGCGCCCTTCCACCCATTTGCCATTTTCATAAGTACCTTCGGTGATTTTTTCAAAACCTATCGTGTCTCCGGCATTGCTGGCATCTTTGAACGTCACCGTCAGTCCTGTGCCCGCGATCAGGAATTCTGTATCTGACAGCTGGATGATCAGGCCACCATGCGCTTCCAGGTCCTTGTTCTCGGTTTTACTCCATTGGTTATTCAGATTGACCTGTAGCGCGTAGCTACCCATGGTCACTTTTTGTGGTATGGAATCCACCACGCCATCATAAGAGACATGTGCCTTGAAGCCACGCATCTTGCCACTGCCCTGGTATTCAGCAATGATCGGTGCCAATTGTCTGAGTGCTCGATAAGCCTGTGGCAAGGTGTCATCTCCCTTGCCGTTACTGTCTTCTATGCCAAAGGGCGAGAAACCGAAGGCATCATGTTCACCGATAGCGTAAAAGGCCTTGGCTGCTGCATCATGTCGACCCGCATTATTCGCCTCAGGTATGAATAAGGGATTGTCCGGACGCTTGAATTGCACTGCCCATTCCGTGAAGTTGGGGAAGTAAGTGTCTATTGCCAGCACATCGATGGAAGGTGCTGCGGCTTTCCAGATGTCGAACAGATGCGGCAGTGGCCCGGCGCTTGGGTATTCGCCAGGTTTCTTGCCCGGGCGGTTCAGTGCAGCATTGACGTACATGGGCAAGGGATAGGCAGATTTAGCTGCGGCTGTCATGCCTTCGACAAAGCTGGCATAGGCCCAGGCCTGAAAGACTTCTTCCGCCGCGACACTATTGCCAAATACCTCGGCCCAACAGCCATTCATGCGCTTGCCATTTGCTGTCCATAGTGTCTGTATCGCCGGATGCAGGTTGTTGCGATGGGCTTGCAAATAATCCATTAATGCCTTTGGTACAGCTTCCTTATATGCCGTGTCAGCCAGCGGACCATGGTCACGCGCATCTGGCAACATGCCGATTTCATTCTCGACCTGCACCATGATCACCGTGCGTTGTGGGTCGGCTTGTTTGAGGTGGGCCAGCAAAGCCTTGTAAGCTGTAGTATCAGCCGCCAGCGTATTGGGGCTGAACGGCGTCAGTATTTCTTGCGTTGTACCAGCACGATTTTGTGCAAGTGGAAAGCGCTGCTGGTCTCGCTTCACCCAAGCCGGAACATAGGTAGACATGGAATTTTTCCAGGCACCAAACCACAGCAAGATCAGGCGGGTATTGTTGGCGCGAGCTTGCTGCAACATGCCGTCCAATACGCTGAAATCGAAACGGCCTTCGACAGCTTCTATCTGATCCCACTCCACTGGCGCCAGCACCGTATTGAGTTCAGCAGCTTTCAAGGCTGGCCAGAGCTTGTTCAGGTAAGTCAGGCTGGATGCAGACGAGTTATGCAGTTCTCCACCCAGTATCAGGAAGGCCTGGTCGTTGACCATAAGTTGCGTCGCCGTACCTTGCTTGCGCAAATAGGGCAGGGATTCAGCCGCAACTGCTGCTTGCAAGTCCAGCAGAAACATCAAGGGCAGCATGAGCGTGCAGGCAAAAATATGAGAACGGAGTTTTGGTGCTTTCATTGCATTCCTTGCGTATATGTAAACCAGCTGCATGTTTTGGTACTAAATGTTAGCGTGATCATTTTATGCTTAAAAACCACATCGGCGAAGCTTCAGAAAAAACTTGTAAATAAGTAGCTCACGCTCACCGTCCAGCTTCATGAATACGCTAATAGTTGTTACGCAACTTCATGGCAAGTCATATGGAGACTGGTTTTTATCTATGGCTGCAAATATTGCCGTCGGCACCTGATGCCAAATATTCACATCAAGAAACATTGAATAAAGCCTTTTGAAATATTTATGTTAGCGCAAACAATATTGTTTAAATATAGCATAAGATATGCACGGGGTTTCGCAAAAAAGAAATTGTCCTTGGCAAGTTCATTTTCCGTATCCCGGCAACAACGCAGCTAAAGAAGGGAATTGACGTGTGATTGCAAAACATCCACCATGCAAATGGTAGCGCTATTTATTATTTTGACTTAATTGTTATGCGCAAACAAAATCCCTGAAATCCTGTTGCACAAAAGCAGGAAAAATTAATGGTGACGCAAGTTCATAAGGCAAACAGTCATCAAAAGAATGAGCACTAGCTGTTCGCGTTACCAGAAATTGTATTTCGTAGCAAATAAAAAAACTGAAGCGCCAATAAAGGCGCAAACAACAATGGCACCAGAGGCCATACAGGAGACAAGCATGAATAGAAAATTGAAGGGAGCCGGTCCCGGTAAACGTCGGTTCTGCACAGGTGGCGAAGTCTTTGTCACCACGGTCCTTGCTGGCCTGATTTCCAGTGTCTACGGGCAAACAGTGCAGACAGCACCAAGCCCGGTACCAACATCGACTGCGAGCGCAGAAACTGCCGAAAAGCTGGCGGCTGAAAAAGCGAAAGCCGAAAAAGAAAAAGCTGAGAAAGAAAAAATAGCCAAGGAAAAAAGCCATGTTCCTACTGTGACAGTCAGTGGCTACCGTAGCTCGCTGGCCTTGTCCGCCAATGAAAAATATGAGAACATCGGCCTCAGTGATACTGTTTTCTCAGAAGACATGGGCAAGTTCCCTGATCCTAATATTGCCGATGCGCTTGGCCGCATTCCTGGCGTCAAGGTGACCAGGGCTGAAATCGATGGCGAGGGTTTGAATGTTTCCATCCGTGGCATGGGTCCGGCTTTCACGCGGGTCTTGCTGAATGGCGCACCTATGGCATCTGCCTCGGCAGGGAGTTGGGGCGGTTCCATCAGCGCCAACCGCGAAGTCGATATGGACTTCCTGCCGTCTGAATTATTCCGTAGCGCCAGTGTTTACAAAAGCCAGCAAGCCAGTCTGATCGAAGGTGGTATCGCTGGTACGGTCGACATGCGTAGCGTGCGTCCTTTTGACAAGAACGGTTTCCGTTCTGCATTCACACTGAGTGGCAATTACCGCGATCAAAGCGGCAAAACTGGCACTACCGGCTCAGCCCTGGTCAGCAATACCTGGAATAGCAATACCTTCGGAAAATTCGGTGTCCTGGTTGGCGCAGCTTTTGGCGATACCAAATACAAGACTGATGGTTTTCAATCGGTGGACATGCGCAACTTGCAATTGAAGTCTTTCCAGGCGAATGCCGCAGACAATCCCAACAGTACTGGCGGTGGCTCGCAATCGACTCCGGACACAGTACCCTCAGGTCTGGCACTGAATAACTTACCCGACTATGCGCGCTCTGTCCTGGTACCGGGCAAGCAGATAGACCGCGCCATGTTACTGGCATTGAACCCTGGTGCCACCATACAGCAAATCGACAATGCCCTTATGGCCCGCCTTGGTCGCCACCTGATATACGAGGGTGAGCGCAAGCGCGCTGGTGAAGTCATCAGCTTGCAATGGCAACCGAATGACAGGCTGGATATCTACATGGACATGGTGTTCGCCCAAAAGAACAACAAGATGATCTATGAGGCGATGAATGCCGGTACCCGTGCCAACACTGTTATCCCCATAGGAATGGAGTTTGACCGTAGCGATTGTACGACTGGTTGCGTGTTGAACAAAGCCATCTTCGCCAATACATTCTGGGCACTGGAATTCCGGCCCATGGAAGAAAAAACGAAATTCCGCAGCTTTAACCCTGGCTTCGAATTCCGCCCGAATGACAACTGGACGATAGACGGCCATCTTAACATCACAAACAGCACCTTCTTCCGTGATATGCCAACGGTGCTGCTGGCTACCAAGTCACCCAATTCGGTGATTACTTACAATAATACTGTTGCGGGTCAGTCGCCGACTTATACGGCTAACCTCGACATTAACGACCCTACAAATTTTGGTTGGAACCAGGCAGGCCAGGGCTTATCCGGTTTGCGCATGGACCTGTATGAGCGCACCAATTCGACCAAGGGTACACGCCTGAATGTCAATTGGGGTGACAGCAATTTCAGCATCAAGAGCGGTGTGGCCTATGATGATATCGAACGCCGTTATCGCAGTTACGGTGTGGCAGATGCATGGATGAACGTCGCTTGTGGCAACAACGTCAGCTATCGTTTCTTCGCACCCAACACCCAGATTCGTCAACCTGGGTGTGACGGACGCAGCACACCTGGTGCGATGACAGATGCCGCCACGGCTTATCCTGGTTATGGCACAGGTTCTACCGCAGGCCTGACGACGCCACTGACTTACCAAGGATCGGTAGTCACCAATGCTGGTGTACCAAATTATGCTTATGCGAGCAATCATGGTTTCATTAGTGTGAATTGGCCCAAGTTTGCGCAAGACACTGACTATCAATATTTCCGCGATAATATTTACAAGGGTTTCGCGAATGGCAGTGGCGGCTATATCCGCGAAGTAGTCAGTGGCTTTTATACTGAGGCGAATGGCCGCACCAAATTATTTGACGGTACTTTGCGCTACAACGCCGGGGTGCGTTATTCTGAAACCCAGCAGACTATCGGTGCTTTGAGCGTAGTTGCTGATCCGCGCAATGTTGATTTGAAGAATGGCGGACAGTATGACAATATCGGTGTCTGGGCATATGAAACAACCAAGTACAGCAACGTGCTGCCTTCGGCCACTCTGGCGTACAACATCACACCTGCTTTGATTTTCCGCGCTTCTGGCTCCAAATCCCTGACGCGGGCCAACCCGGCTGATCTGCGGCAAACCATGCTGACCATGGGTGACCAGGGTGCACGTCAGGGTAATGTGACCAATCCTAACCTCAAGCCTTTCGGCGCGAATAATCTGGATTTGGGACTGGAGTATTACATGACCCGCGAGTCCTATGTGTCGGCCAGTGTCTTTGCCAAAGACATCGTCAGCCGTCCGGGACAGCGCATCAGCACTTATACCTTGTCACAACTGGATGCGATGTTCGGTACCGTGGGTTTGACAGCTGCGCAGCAACAATCGGTTGATGCCAGCGGTGGACGTGACAAGCATCTGGTTGAAATCACCGAGCCATATAACATCGACACCAAGCTCAAGGTGAGAGGTATAGAGCTGACGTGGCAGCAGCCGTTGGACATGTTGCCAGTCAAGGGTTTTGGTTTTACGGCGAATTACACTTACACCTCGCAAAAGGATGAAGCGCCAAATGCCCCACCAGTAGCAGGTGTGCCGCCACGCACCAGTAACCTGACGCTGTACTATGAACGCAATGGCCTGAACTTCCGCATTTCACGTCAGTACACTGCTGGTCATGTCGTCAATACCAGCACTGGCCTGAACGTAGCGGGTGGTGCCTATGCCTACACGACTTCTCGTTCGCAAGTTGACTTGTCAGCCGGTGCCAATCTGAAGACCTTGTTTGGTTTTCCCTACAACACAGATCTGACGCTGAGTGTGTGGAATGCCAATAAAGCCATCAGCCAGTCATATACGCAATTCAGCAATGCCATATTTGATGAATACAAACCGGGCGCGGCTTACACCTTGTCGATGCGTACGACTTTTTAAACGTAATGGCTTGCGGGCTGCCTGAGCACATCCTGCAAAGTATTGGTTGAGAGAACCCACACTATCCTTCATCAGGATAGTGCGGGTTTTATTCTGTTGGCGAGGCCACATTCACCATCCAGGACAGGCCAAAGCGGTCAACCACCATGCCGGACAGCGATGTCCAAAAAGTTGTTGTCAATGGCATCTGCACTTTTCCTCCCTTGCTCAGTGCCGTGAAGAACTGTTTGGCTTCTGCATCATCCCTGACTTCAAGATTCAGCGTAAAGCCCTTGAAATCTGGCTGGCTCGGGGTTTCGACGCCGTCGCTTGCCATCAGCGTGGTGTTGCCTATGCGAAAAGAGGCATGCATGATCTTGTCCGGATCTGATGAAACCGCGCGTAATGCTGGGTCGGGGCTGTCTTTCCAGCGCATCATGACGATCACTTCCGCCCCCAGTGCCTCGGTATAGAATTGAATGGCTGCTTCGCTATGGCCGCCAAAGGCTAGGATAGTTTCAACTTGCATGATATCTCCTTTTTTCTGCAGCTTACGCCAGTCGCAATTGACAGACTATTTGTCAGCTTACACAAATAAACCGTGCTACAGCGCCAATTCCATAAAACGCCAGCGGGGATGCAAAATAGTTGGCACTTCTGCGCCTGCATATGGCGGGCAGTCCTTGAAACCAGCAGTTTCATACAAGCGGTGAGCCGCATGCATGAATGGTGCACTATCCAGGCGCACACGCTGATAGCCCAGGCTGCGGACATCGTTGAGCAAGTGCTGTAAAAGCGCGTCACCCAGATGCAGTCCACGAAAAGCCGGTAATACATACAGTCGTTTAATTTCGGCAATGCCAGTCTCGATGTCAGTCTCGATGTCAGTTTGTATACCGCGCCTGCCACCCATGGCGGCAAACTGCCCGTCCACCTTGACCAGATAAAACATGCCATCCAGTGCATCTGCACCACAAATTTTGTCTAGCGCGCCCGGTACATATTCAGCCAGTGGCATACCAAATAAGGTTTCAGTAGTAATACCAAAATCTTGCGCTATGTTCGCCGCCACCCAGCCCATATATTCCATATTCATGGCGATGAGTACTTCTTTGTGCTGGGCAATATCAGCCTTGATGAAAGTAATTGTTGCCAAATTGCTGACTCCTTCACGAGTAATCGAAGACATTGCAGGGATTGACATCTGCAGATGTGTGGCAGTTTTGCACTACAATGCGTATTGATGGGATTTTGAAATCTCAACATTGCGAATGCTCTGATGCGTTAATATCAATAGTGTAACGCTCAATATAAAATTTTTTTCCTCTCTTCAATTTATCCATGAATTTCGATTCTCTAGGCCTGATCCCAGAACTCTTGCAAGCTGTCACTGCGCGCCAGTATTCGACACCGACTGCCGTGCAGGTGGAAGCTATCCCGGCTGTGTTGGCGGGTGAGGACGTCATGGCGCTGGCACAGACTGGTTCTGGCAAGACTGCCTCCTTTGCCCTGCCATTGTTGCAACGCATGCAAGAAGACGTGGATGAGGGCAGCAAAGAGAGTAGCAAACAGCGTAAAGTCAAAATCCTGATATTGGTACCTACCCGTGAATTATCCGGCCAGGTAGGGCAAACAATCGAGGCTTTGGCAGAACATTTGCCAAAGAAATTGAAGGTCGCCGTGATCTATGGTGGTGCCTCCATCAATCCGCAAATGATGCATTTGCGTGGTGGGGCTGATATCGTCATCAGTACGCCGGGACGCTTGCTGGATTTGCTCGATAACAATGCCCTGTCTTTAGGAGATGTGGCAACACTGGTGCTGGATGAGGCAGACCGATTGCTGGATCTGGGCTTTGCCGACGAAATCAAGCGCATCCTCGAGCAGTTACCTGCTAAACGTCAGAACCTGTTTTTCTCAGCCACTTTCTCACCCGCAGTCAAAAAACTGGCGCTGGCTTTGCTGCATGAACCAAAGCGGATAGCGATTGCCGACCTGACTGAAAACCTGCCCGATATCGCGCAAAGGGCGATAGCAGTTGATGGCGACAAGCGTACCCGCCTGTTAGTGCACCTGATCAAAGAGCTGCAATGGGAACGCGTACTGGTTTTTGTCGCCACCAAATATGCGAGCGACACAGTCAGCAATAAATTGAAAAAAGCAGGCATCAAGGCCGAGGCATTTAATGGCGATGCCAGCCAGGGCGCACGCCAGCATATGCTGACTGACTTCAAAGCGAACCGCATACAGGCGTTGGTTGCCACTGACCTTGCGGCACGTGGTATCGACGTAGCTGGTTTGCCTGCTGTCGTCAATTATGATTTGCCACGTTCGGCTGATGACTATATCCACCGCATAGGCCGCACTGGTCGTGCTGGTGCCAGCGGCACAGCGATCAGCTTTATTTTGGCTGAGCATGAAATGCATTTCCGCCTGATAGAAAAACGCCAGGACAAACGCGTGCCACGCGAGACCATAGCTGGTTTTGAACCTACTGCAATTGCAGGTGAAATCACGCAAGAAGAGTCCGATGCCCGGCTTGCCAATGATGCGCCAACTGGCGGCATCAAGGGCAAGCGCAAAAGCAAGAAAGACAAGTTGCGTGAGTCGGCAGTAACCAATAAGTAAATGCACAAAAATATCTCCGGGCAGCCAGCTTTTGCGAGTGCTGCGCCTCATGCCATGTTGCCGTTTGAGATTCATCTGACGGTAGCAAATGCACAGGAAGCCGATGTTCCCGGGTTCATTGAGTTTTGCGGGGAGATCAAGGCAAAACCACTCTTGATAGAATTATCAAGGGGTATGCATACTCAGCAACTGATGTTGAGCAAACTTCTGATGGCGGATCAACTGGACGCCGTATTGAAGGTAGTAAAAGACTATGGCTGCATATTGAACCAGCGAGCTTACAAAACAAGCCGCCTGAAAATAGAGATACCTTTGCAATACGCAGAAGAGTATAAAAAAAGCGTAGCTATGTCATCAGATGTTTACTATGAATGGCACGGAAAAATCAATTTTTCCAGAGTTGACGATTTGCTGCGCGTATGCGCAACTCATGGAGTGCATCTGTCCAGGAATTCTCTCAGAAATGAACCTGGCACGCGTTTCGTGACTTTGCGCGAATTGGGCAGCAAGGCTGTTTTCTTGCTCAGGGTTGAAGCCTTGCAAAAAAGTCTGAAGGACAGTGTCTGGACCATTATGCATGAGCGTTTCGAATACTGCATCTTTGATGATAACTGTGCGCTGGATCACGGTTGGCTGAATCAATCTCTTTAATGGAAAATCAGGAACTCTTTAATGTCATCTTCTAATTTACCAGCATGTGATGTTTCTCCCGCTTTCCTGGCAGGTGAAGCTTTCATACGTCGTGCCGCAAGTCTGGATTTACCTTTCATGCTGAAAGGCAGTTTCTTGACACGGCAATATTTTCAAGACCCGGCTCAACGTATCCCTGCTGATCTTGATTGGGTATGCATGCAGGGAGTCGTTGATGCCGCGGGCGCGCGCACTATTCTTGACCCGTGGGCAGTGGCAGTCACTGAAACTTTAGCGGATGATGGAATACATTTTCGCAGCTTTAAAGAAAATGCTTTTTGGCGAATGATAGATTACGCCATGGCAGAAGATTTCCCTACTGTGAATACTGACCTGGCTTATAGTCTGGGAGATGCGCCATACAATGAAATTAGTATGGATGTGTCTCTGAATCTGGATCTGGCACAGGGATCTGTGCCTTTGCTGTACAGGCCGGTTTTGGGCGACGCTTTTTTGATTAAAAATACAGTTCCACTTTCCTTGCAAATTGCTTGGAAGATCCATCAGACCTTGGTCAGGCCACGTTTCAAGGATTTGTTTGACCTGGGTCACTTGTTACAGCATCCAGACTTTGATGAGGCAACTCGCACTCAGATGCGGCAGGCACTTGAACGTGAATGCGAGGTTGGCAAAGTCGACATGCAGAAACTGCCCTATTTTTTGAGTGGCGATATTGCCAGGTTTTTCCCAAACGGTTCCATAGAAAAGAACTGGAATCTGTTCCGGCATAATCAAACACCGTCTTATCATTCCTACGCAGACATACTTGCGTTTGACCGGGCAGATCAAATTACAGATGCCAGTAAGTTGCCGCACGACTTGTCTGATTTCCTTGAGCAATTTCACGCAATCCTCACGCGGACAGGTTTGGTCGAGGGGGGTGCCGCATGCTCGCCAGTAACGTCCAATGCACAAATCGTCACGTTCTTTATGCCACCGAGCCGCTTTGTTCCTGAGATAGTGGAGCCTGCTCCTGAACAAAACGATAAGCCAGTTTATGGTGGAGCAGATAATGCTAAAAAAGGCAGTGAGTTGGAGGCGGTTTTTCAATCTCCTATACCGTCTCACGAAACTAAGTCACTTCCAGAAAAAACGTCAATCTTGGAAAATTGGATAAAGAAGATCAAGGCCTTGTTTTAGCAGGCCTTGATTTGAGCCTGGACAAGGCCTGGCTTTAGTTTGTGCAATGAGTAAGCGCAACGTTCGCCACGCCTGAACTGGTATTCGTTACCGAGTTATTGTCACAGACGATATTGCCCGTCAGGCCTGACTGTACATTGATGCCATAACCCTTGGTATTGAGGTTGAAGCGGTTGCTGCTGAATTTATTGTTCTTGCCCCATCCAGTATAGGCCTGGTGTACCTGGAAGCCATCAAGGAGGTTTTTATCGCTGGAGGTTGGGTGGTTGTTGACGGTATTGCCAGTGATCGCATAATTATTGCCTTTCACATCAATCACACTGTCGGCATAGTTTTCACCGCTGATACCGCTGCCATCAAAAGTATTGCCCTGTATCAGACCATCGGATGAACCTTCCTTGATGTCTATGCCTTCGGCATTGACGTTAGGGCCTATGCTGTTGGTCAGTACTTTATTGCGGTCACTCTTGTCCGGGTTGCATGAAGTGTAGGTGCACCAGTTGGAATTGGCTGAGCCTATATAGACACCTTCACCAAAGCCAGCCTGCTTCTTGCCGGTGTTATAAATGTGGCTGTTCTTCAATACATTGTCGGTGCTGAAGGCGCGAAAGTGTATGCCTTCGTCATCGACATCATGCACCGTCAGGTTTTGCAGTACGTTGTTGGTGGAGGTATCAAGGATGATGCCTTTGCCAGAATTATTGACGGTGATGCCATCGATGATCCAGTAATTTGCATGATCGAGATACAGGCCATAGCCACCGCTATTCACCAGCACTGCGGCAGATGATCCGGCAGGGCCCGTCAGTTGTATTGGCTGGTCAGCCTTGCCGCTTTTGTTCTTGATGACGAACTTGTCTTTGTAAGTGCCTGCCGCCAGTTGTATCACATCACCTGCTTTTACCTTGCTGATGGCGTCTTGCAATTCCTTGGCTGTTGTTACCTTATACGTTGCCGCCATTGCTGGCAGTGCTGCTACTAATAGTGCGCCAGTAATGAATGTCAGAGCTGGTTTCAGGATCATTTTTTTGCTATTTGGTCTTGCAGATAACATGATGTACTCCTCGCTTGTATGGATGGGATTAATTTCTCGTTATAAAAAAGCAGACGGCAGAAAACCATCCGGCTGGATTGCCGGAATTTGAAAGGAAGGAAAACGCATGAAATTTAGGGACGTGATGAACGGCACTAGCTATTCATCACGCTGCTTATCACGCTGGATTAGTCGCTGAGTTTATTCAGAATTTAGCGTCCAGTCTGACGCCGAAATAGCGGAAGGCATCACGGGCTGGTGTCCAGGTGGTGTTGGTGACAGTCAACACCGGGTTCGGTGCTTTTGAACTCCAGCTACCTACACCAGTGAAACCAGTGTTGGCGTAGTGGCGGTCAAACAGGTTATTGACAAAGAAGCTCAGTTTGTACTTGTTCATTTTGTCCCTGATACCAAAACCGATATTCGTCACACTGATAGCAGATACGGCCAGCGTAGGGTCTTGATTCAAATTGGTGATGACATCACTTTGGTAGCGCACGCTGCCAGTGACGAAAGCATCGAAAGGCAGGTTGCTGAAGCGCAGGTCATACTGACCACCAATATTCGCCTTGATTTTTGGTGCATTTGGCATCCGCGCTCCTGCCAGGTCTTGCACGTTTTGGCCGCCATACTGGACTGACTTCAACTGGCATTCGGCATTGAAACCACCGTTCGGGCTGCCAGCCACGTTATAGCAGGGGGCATTCGGAAATTCTGTGATGGTGGCATCGGTATAGGCTATGCTGCCGTTGAGTATCAAATCCTTGGTCACCAGCGCTGAGACATCCATTTCCACGCCGCGTGTCTGCACACCACCAACGCTGTTGAGTCGGGTGACATAGGTCGTGGTGCCCGGCAGATAGCCGCCAGAATTTTGCTGGTAGTCGCTGAATTTGCTGTTGAAGGCGGCGACATTCAGCGTCAGACGATTGTCGAAGAAATTACCTTTCAGGCCGATTTCAAAGGTCTTGGCAGTTTCTGATTTGACTGGCTGCTGGGCCGCAGTGGCCGCATTCAAACCACTGGTCAAGTCATACGCCAGGCCTTTGTAACCGGTAGAACCCATGGCATACACCATCAGGTTATTGTTGACCTGGTGTTGCAGGCTGAGTTTGCCTGTCGTGGCATTTTCAGTATTGTCGAGGCTGGAAAAATAATCTGCCTGTACATAAGCACCTGGTGGCGGTGCACCTACAGAGAAACGGTAACCTGAGGTTTCACGGTTATAGCGCAAGCCTGCGAGCAGGCTGAAATTCTTGGCAAAGTCCCAGGTCGCCTGGCCAAACACGGCGCTGTTGACGTTATAGGTATCGGTGAAATACTGGATAGGTGTGCTTAATGCGATACCGTTATAGCCGCGTATGAAATGACGTTCTATGGAATTTTTGCCATACCAATAGCCAATCACATAACGCAGTGCATTCTTGTCATTCGAGGTATAGCGCAATTCCTGGGTTTGCGATTTGACGTCGAAAGTACCGTACTGGGTATAGCCAGAATTGACACCGGCAGACTTGCCATTCGCCAGTGGATAGTAAAGCAGGGTGGGTACATCGACAAAATCCTGGTCGCGCGAGTCATTGGCGTAATATCGGTCAACTGAGGAAATCGAGGTCAGCGAAGAGCCATCGGCAAATGAGTAAGTGAATTTCAAACCGGCACCACGGCTGGTGGATGTCTGCCCTGTCATTGCATCATTGCGCACATCCACGTTGTCTGGGCCTATGCGTATGCCATTCAATAAAGTCGAGGCAGGCAGTTGCGCAATATTCGACAACAAGCCACCTTGTGCTGGTGTCAGACTGGTCAGCGCCAGCACGCAGCAAGATGTGACGGTGCTGTTATAGCGTGGCGAAAAATCGACATCAATATTGTCGGTAGGATGCCAGCTGAGCTTGGCCATGAAGGTCTTGCCGCCAGAGCCGTTGACCTTGCTGCCATCAGTCAGGTTATTTACATTGCCAGCGTAGCGGTTATCACTGGCACTGACGCGAAAACCAAATTTCTCTGACACCTCACCACCGTAGCTGAGCCCAAAGCGCCATTCACCATCACTGGTATATAAAGTACTGGCGCTGCCCGCCAGTGGGCCGGAGATAGGCTTGGTGACGATGTTTACCGCGCCGGCGATCGCACTTTTACCAAACAAGGTGCTTTGCGGGCCTTTCAGGATTTCTATGCGTGAGATATCAGTCAGATCCTGGAAAGCCTTGACCTGCATGCCCATGGGAACGTCATCGATGATGACTGCCACGTCGGCTTCTACACCTATGCCTATCGATGTCGTACCTATACCGCGCATATTGATGCCATTGTTGGCAGGGGTAGAGCCATAGGTAATCGACAATGCGGGCGACAGGTTGATGACGTCGGCGATTTCCCTGACGTTATTACGCTGTAATGTGGCATCACCCAGGACTGAAATCGCCATCGGTACGTGCTCAAGTTTTTCTATGCGTTTGTTGGCCGATACCACGACTTCATTCAGTTTTCCGTCAGAAGCTTCTGCGGTAGTTGCCTGCTGTGCCTGCGCTGCCTGTGCCAGACCAAGCATGGCCAGGCTGATGGCAAAGCTCAGGGGTTTGAGTTGCATGGGGTGTTTCTTGCTGCTGAATTGTACTGACATCATTGTCTCCGGATATTGTAGTTTTGTACTATTTTTTGCTGCTGATTTTTTCTGCTAAATTCTTGATGCTTAATTTTTTCAGCTAAGTTTCGCTGCCAAATTTTATTGGTACCGTATCGTCCATTTGATTTTCAGTGACTGCCCAGGCTTTAACTGTTGCGTGCTGCAACTGATATGGTTGATGAAGGGCCCAGCCGGGGTTTGGAAGTAAGCCTCGCCAACTACCCGTTTAACCGTGCATTTTTCCAGACCTTCCACGATGAATTCAGTGACACCGCCTTTGCTGAAATAAATGTGATTTCCATTCTGTTTGACAGCATCAGAAAAGCTGCTGAACTCCAGGATGGCTTGCTGTATCTGTGTGCTGCCGGTCGCTTTAAATTCATCTGCCCTGCTGATGCTGCCGGGTTCAAACTGGTAGCGGCTATTGAGTTTCACCCGTTCATCCTTTTGTGGCGGTTTGCCTTCACCTGTCATGCGTGTCAGCCCCGATTGCTGATAGCTGAGAAATTCGCCCTTTGCTGTCTTGCCAGTCTGGATATTGCTGATGAAGGCGGTCGCCAGTAATTTGCTGCCATCTGTCAGCGTCAGGCTGGGAATGAGCTGGGGATGGGCAAAGCCGCTGTCTGGAATGCCAACGATGAGATCATTTGAAAACGGTAGCGGGTAGTACGGGCTGTTCGCATGCTGAGCAGCGCCACCATTTGTCAGCAAGAAACTGAAGACATGCTGGCGGTCACGGTAGATTGCCAATGCCCTGTCATATTCACCGCGAGCAAACCAGTTGAAGCTGAAGCGTGGCTGGGTTTTATCTGCCCATACCTGCAGGTCAGCCAGCGGTATGTGCTGGTCATAGCCGAGTTTGTGCCAGATCGCATTGGTGGTCAGTAGCTGATGCAGCAGTGAGAAATTTTCACCCAGCACCCTGTGCGCACCACGGTAGGCATCGGTCTTCCTGCCCTTGCCCCACAAGTCAACGGAGTGCAATTGCGGGTCGTACCAGAAGCTCAGAAACTTGCTGAGTATGCGGGTGGAGTAAGCATAGGCATACTCTTTTTCCGTGGGCGTCAAGACATCCAGATAAGCAGATGCAGACAGGATTTCAAGTATGGCAGTATCACCATAAGCACCTATGCTGCGACCAAAGCTGAAGCCATCACCCTTGTCATTTGCCATATTCAGGGCGATGTCTGCGGCTTTTCTGAGCTTCAGTTTCAAATCAGGCCGGACATCTTTGCCGGTTTCTATCAGCCTGTGGCAAATCTCTGCAATCAGTAAAATGCTGTAGCGATCAAAGCGGCCTTCACCATCGGTCTCGTCAGAAAACCCATACTCGCCAGAATGGACATCGTAATGCGCCAGCAGGGTATTCAAGAGTTTTTCACTGCCACTGGCATCTTCCCAACCCAGTAACATGCGCAGGCGTGCCACGCCAAATGCCACGCCATAATAATTGGTGGGCAGGTTGATGAGTTTCAGGTCAGCTTCATTGACAAAGCTGCGCCAGTCCAGTTGCTTTTTCAGTTTTGCCAAGGTGGCCGGGTTGACAGCCTGCTCCAGTAAACCTGCTTGCTGAATCTGTTGCAGCGCCAGCAAATAATAGTAAATGCCCCAGGTATGGTTTTCCATATCGACCGTCATGTCGGCACTGGTGCGAAAATTTTCTGCAGCCTTGATTCTTGCCTCTGGAGTCAGGGCCGGGTTCAGCAATAAATGGGCGAGACCGGTAGCGATTTTACCGGGCAAGAATTTGTCCTTGCCATTGAAGGCAGGGTAGCCAGCCAGCGTGGTTTGCAATCTCTCGGTTAGCAGTTTTTGCGACAGGTAATCAAGCTGGGGATAAAGTGATTGCTGCACCAGCGTGTTCATAGGCAGTTGCGTCTGTGATGTCAGTGCTGCTGGTACAGGCAGATCAGCATTGCTTGCCTCAGCCATGTTTAGCGTCAGCACCGATGCTGCGATGCAGAGCTTGCACAGATTATTGAGGATGGGATTGCGGTGCGGCATACATCTCCTGGTTTGTTATGTTTTTCCTGGATATATTGTTTCAAATACAGATTTGAAAGAAATTAGGAAAACGTTTAACTAAATAGTAGATGAATTCAAATTGAAGGTAAACCTGATTTTTGAATTTTTTAATATCTGGGGTAATTGTTGCAGATAATTAGCGATGAAATGACAAGACGTAGAGTTTGCGCATGCTGAGGCATGCTCTGCATTCTTTTTAAAGAAAACGTTTTCTAAAACTGTCGCTTTTTTGCACAAAGTGGGTTTGTGCTATCAATGTGGTTCAGCGCAGGAGCAGGATTATTTTCTGTTCATGACAGAAGAACGCAAAATCAATTGCGGCTCTATGGTGGTCAGGCCTTTGGCTGTCTCGCCATTGATGATGCTGATCAGCGTGCGCATGGCAGCGACACCCATTTCTTCACTCTGTAAATCGACTGAGGTCAGTGCTGGCGAGGTGTAGCGTCCATACTGGATATTGTCAAAACCGGCGATAGAGACATCCCGGGGAATATCGAAGCCCAGGTTCTGTGCCTCTTTCATGAAGCCCAGTGCCATTAAATCGTTATAACAAACCACGGCATCGGGACGTTGTTTGCCCAGCATGATGGCTGAGCAAAGGCGTTCACCTTCTTGTGCAGAAGGTGAGTTGACGTTGTAGATTTCTGCTGTCAGTTGATGCTCGCTCAGGCATTCCTGCAAGCCGCCATAACGCTCTTCATCGCGGCGGGATTTGTTGAAACCCATATAGGCAATGCGCTTATGACCCAGAGTCAGCAGGTGTTGCGCCAGCATGTAGGCACCCTTGTGATCATCGCTGCTGACACAGGGGGAACTGAGCTGGCTCAGACGGCCAAAGAATACCAGGGGTTTTTCCAGCTGCTCGGTCCAGCTCAGGTCAGCTTCACTCATGCGTGAAAAAAGTATCATGCCATCGACACGGCGGCTCAATGCTTCTATTAGCGGTTTTTCACGGCCAAGATTTTCTTCCGTGTCGACCAGCAGCAAGGTGTAGCCGTGTTCTATGGCAATGCGGTTGGCTCCTTTGACGATGCTGGTGAAATGGGGATTGCTAACGTCCAGTATCGACAAGCCTATGGACTTGGTGCGGCCGGTGATCATGGATTGCGCCAGCGGGTTGGAGCGGTAGCCGAGGCTATCAATGACGGCTGTGATCCTGGCTTCTACAGTAGAAGAAAAACGCTGGGTACCATTGATGAACTTGGAGATGGTGGCAGTAGAGACGCCCGCTTCAGCGGCGACATCGCGTATGGTCGGTGGTTTTTTCTTCATCGCGTATAAAAATATTCCAGACGGAGTGTGACTGTAAGCGTTTAACCGCAAGCTCAATTCAGCGTGCATCTTACCGTACAAACTGGCATGCATGCATGCATCAACGCCATTGTCGGCTTGTCTACAAGTCACATTACTCTTCAAGACAGGTGGTAGATTTTTTAACATGCAAAGGAAATATTTGACCCTGGCAAAAAATTCTATATACTTAGTTAAACGTTTAACTAAGAACCTGATTTGCCTTTTTTGAGCAAGTCGAGCAAATCAGGGCCGACAACACCCTTAAATCCAAAATGATGATGAGTGAACAATTCAATGAGCAATTCAGTGAAAGACCTTTTAATCGCCTGCTATTGACCGGTGCGGCCGGTGGCCTGGGGCGGGTTTTGCGTGAACGCCTGAAGCCCTGGACAAAAATACTCAGGCTCAGCGACATCGTCGACATAGAAAATGTCGTGGCTGGCGAAGAGGCGCAGACTTGTGACTTGGCCGACAGGGCAGGGGTATTTGAATTGCTGAAAGATGTCGATGCCGTGCTGCATTTTGGCGGCATCTCTGTCGAAGACAAGTTTGAACCCATCATGCAGGCCAATATCCTGGGCATGTACCATTTGTATGAAGCGGTGCACAAGCTGGGTATCAAGCGCGTCATTTATGCAAGCTCCAGCCATGTCGTTGGTTTTTACCGCACGACAGAACAGGTGAATGCTGACAGCCCCTTGCGGCCAGATGGCTTTTATGGTTTGAGCAAATGTTTTGGTGAAGCGCTGTCACGTTATTACTATGACCGCTTTGGCATAGAGACCGTATGCCTGCGCATAGGCTCCTCTTTCCCTGAACCAAAAAATGCCCGCATGATGGTGACTTACCTCAGCTATGACGACCTGCTTGAGTTGCTCAGGGCCGCACTGTTTACGCCTAAGGTGGGACACAGCATAGTCTTTGGCGTTTCTGACAATCAAGCCAAATGGTGGGATAACAGCAAGGCTGCGCATCTGGGTTTCAAGCCGTCAGACAGTTCGCAGGTTTTTGCGACACGATTTGCTGCTGCATTCAATAGTGTAGATGAACATGATCCAGCCATCATTTATCAGGGTGGGCCTTTTGTGCTGGCAGGACCGCAGTATAGCGAGTGAGTTGGGGGTATCGGTGATGATGAAACGCACATATTTGTCGCTGAGCGTGTTTGCCAGCATGTTTTGTTCACATGCGTGGGCAACAGATGCTGCTCACGTACTGTGTCTGAATCCAGCGAAAGCAGATACAAGTGAGCTGTATCAATTCATAGAAAACAGCTTGGGCAAAGGTGCTGTCGAATCACCCAGTGACTTGGTATATACACCAAGGTGGCCACATATCAGTTTGCATGGTGATGCAGATGTGCCAGCCTATCTTGCCGTATTGGCGCGCGAGCCAGGCGACGTCAATCTGGATGGGCGCAGTATCGCCGAAGGTGGCGACCGCTCGCGTACCGAGATCAAGATCGCGCCCGGCAAAAATGGTGCGCATACTGCTTTTCATGCGCATGAGGGGGACAACTTCATTTATGCCTGGCGTTTTAAAATAGATGCAGCGATGAAGTTTTCACCATCATTCTCCCACCTGCATCAGATCAAGGCTTATGGTGGCAGCTATGCCGAACCGCCGCTGATCACTTTCACAGCATTATCCAATGATAATAGCGATGGCACGTTGGAAATACGCCATGTCGCCGACCGGAAAAATGAGAGTGGTGAGTATCAAATACTTGGTCGTCTTCCATTAAGCCAGGTGCGGGGCCGCTGGATCACTGTGGTCGAACAAATCCGTTTTTCAAATAGCGATGGTCGCTACCAGGTCAGTCTGCATGATCAGGATAAGGCTTTGTTGCAAGTGGATACGCAGCATCTGCAGCTATGGCGTACAGGTGCTGAACACATGCGTCCCAAGTGGGGTATATACCGCAAGCACCATGCGATGCTGAATCAGGACAAGGATGATTACGTGTATTTTGCCAATATCGGTATCACTCGCGGCGATGTGATGGCTGCCTGTCCTTAGCATCTTTAATCTGGTTTGCCCATTACTGAAAACCGCAAACTCGTTATCGAAGTCCTGACCTCTCCCGGATTTAATACTGTACTGGGGAAGTGAATATGGTTGGGGCTGTCCGGCAAATGCTGGGTTTCAAAGGCAAAGCCGTCATGCCGCTGGTAGGCTGCAGCCTCGCTACCGTCAAAGCCATTGCCGCTATTGAACTGCACCGAAGGTTCGGTGGTGTAGACATCCATTTGTCGGCCAGATATGGTTTCAGTGATGCGGGCAACTGCTTGCAGAGACTTATCCCAGTTTGTAAACAACAGACTGTGATCATAGCCGGATGGCTGCCCCAATACTGCATCGCCGCGCTCAAGATGGCCTGTGATGCTGGTGAGTTTGCGCAAATCCAGAGCGGTACCATCCACTGATAAAATGCGGCCCGTGGGTATACGTTTGTTGTCAGTTTCAGTGTAACGGTCAGCATGAATCTGAAACTGATGTGTACCTAATCCTCTGCTACCAGCGCCTGCCAGATTGAAGTAGGCATGATTGGTCAGATTGACGACCGTGGCCTTGTCGCTGCGCAGCTGATATTCAATATTGAATTCATTGCGTGCTTTGTATAAGCGGTAAGTGACTGCTACCTGCAGCTCACCAGGAAAGCCCTGGTCACCGTCAGGGCTGAGCAAATTGAAATGCGAACCCTGACTGTCGCTTTCATCAAAATCCTGGCGTGACCACACCCGCTTGTCAAAACCTTGCGGGTCACCATGTAGGGCCACTCCCTTGTCATTGGCTGGCAGGAGATAGGTTTGCCCGTTCAGTGTAAATTCTGCTTTGCCTATGCGCCCGGCATAGCGCCCCATGATGGCGGCATGTCTGTGTCGCGTTTTTAAGTAGGCAGGAAGGTTGGGTAAGTTGAGCACGATATTGGCCAGCTTGCCATCGCGGCCTGGCACTTCTATTGTTGTAATCGTCGCTCCATAATCTATATAGCAAACCCGCATGCCAATGTCGTTTTGCAGGCAATGTTCTTGCACCGTCTCACCAGATGTGGTCTTGCCCCAATCAGTGCTGTAAGTTTTACTGGTGGCGTGTGAAGACGGGCTTATATAAAACAGGAGGACCAGCTTTGCTATAACAGTTAAGCGCATGGCGTCATGGAAGGGTTTTCGCGTTTGTATAAATCAGCTTTGGTAGATAAACTCTAAAACATTTCTTGCCTTGGGGGAATTGGTTGCTCAAATTCATCTAATGCTATAATAGCAGGCAATTGATGCACATATATTAACCGTTGTGCTTCCAATCACCATCTCCCTTTCCTGTCCCAAAGTACGTCGCTGACGTCACTTGTTTGTCTGCTACCGCATACATGTTTGACCGGTCACAAGCACTACTGTGCTTTGGGTATTGCATTTTCTCTTGAGGTTTTATGTTTAAAAAAAGTTTCACACTGATACTGCTGGCCAGTAGTATGTTAATGTCCCTTGCACAAGCCGCAGAAAAAATCACCGTCGGCCTGATCGCCACCACCAGCATAGACGATACCCGCAAGCGCTGGCAGCCTTTGCTTGATGATCTGGCAAAAAGCACAGGCACAGAAGTGACTGCTGCCATTTCTTCCAATTACAGCGATATTGTTGCTGGCTTAAAAGAAAACAAGATACAAATTGCCTGGTTGAGCAGCAAGGTAGCGCTGGACGCGGTGGAAGATGGCAAGGCCACCGTGTTTGCACAGATGGTAAAAAGCGATGGCTCACGCGGCTATAACTCTGTCCTGATTGCCTCCAGCAAAAGTGCATTGACCAGCTTTGATCAAGTCTCTGGCAAGCCTGGGACCTACATTTTTGCTGATGGCGACAAAAAATCTACATCAGGTTATCTGGTTCCTGCTTATTACCTGTTTTCCAAGAACAAGATAGATCCGGCAAAACTGTTCAAGAAAGTCATCGTCGGTAATCATCAGACTAATTTATCTGCAATTTTGCGTGGCGAGGTCGATGTTGCCACTTTTAATAGCGAAGAGATGGACAGGTTGAAGAAAGAAGCACCAGATCAATTCAGTAAGGTGCGTGTTATCTGGACGTCGCCTTTGATACCGAATGATCCTATCTTGTATCGCAAGGATATGTCGCCTGCGCTGAAAACCCGCGTGGAAGATTTCTTTATCAATTATGGCAAGCAAAAGCAGGCACAGATTGTCTTGAAAGATATTCTGAATCTTTCCGGCTTTCAGCGCTCTACCGATGCTCAGTTGAAACCTATCGCCGATTTAACATTGTTTAGCCTTTTGCGTGATAATTTGAACAATCCAAACCTGACGGATGTGGAAAAGCAAAAGAAATTTGATGAAGTCAGTGCCCGTTTTGGCAAATTGAGCTTCGTGCTGGAAGCATCTCGCATTAAATAGTTTCTATGACTGCGAAATAGTTCCAATCAATTTGTAACAAAAGCTGAAATAAATACAATAAATGGGGCATTTTTGCTTAAATCTTGCTTGATTTGTTGTATTTTTTATAAAAACATAAAAAAATTTCTCACTTTTGTAACTTATCATGTCAACTGAATCGTCAACCGGTGCGTTTCTGGACTAAAGAATCTTTGCTGACACCTTTTCTTAAGCAAAGTTTCCCTTTAAGGAGTCAGAAAATGATTTACGAAATACTGGTTCGCCCTTCGGACAACAGCAAGAAAATGACTGCCGATCATTTGATCTGGATAGAAAGCAACATGACTACCCGTTCTTTCGAGAACTGGCTGCGTGAAAAATCCTTGCTGGATGGTAGCGGCCATGCGCCGGTAGCGCGTTGGAGCATAGTGCAGACTCAGCGTCCTGCGCATTTCAATCTGGCGACACAAGCAAAAGCCCTGAAGGGCCGTATTTCTGAATTAATGACTGGTACACCAGAAATCGTCGCAGTGCCGGATGCATCCCGCGCACTCAAAGCTTTCCGCTTGAAAAGCCCGGTTCAAGAACTCATCGCAGCCTGATCGCTGGGTGAGGCGAACTTTCCGGTCTCACCGGAAAGTTGAAGCGGCAACAGCCTCATGTAAGACTATCGCTTGTCCATGCCCTCGCAGAGCGAGGCATGGTGGGGCTCTGTCTCTGGTTTGCATGGCTTGTTTCATGGCCTGTATCACACGTTTGTCTGGTCTCACTATCTAGCCAGCCTGACGTAGTGGGTTTCGCCTGTTCAGATAAGTAGGACTTACGCAAAACCGCCCCAGCTGCGTTGCAGCT
>JACQDX010000076.1 GCA_016200895.1 Burkholderiales bacterium | reverse complement strand
GTCGATGCAATGGCGTTTTTGACATCAGCGGCATTTTCCAGCGCAGCACCGCGCCCAGGCACCAGCTTTTCGAAGCCGAACTTGGCCAGCCGATCCAGGGTGGCCGGCCAATCACGGAAATAGCAGTCTCCGGCATAGGCTGTGCTCTGATACTCGACCAGATCTCCTGCGAAGCAGATTTTCTGATCTTCAATATAGGCTATCGTGTCTCCCTTGGTATGGCCACGACCGATTTGTGCGATCTTTACTTCAAGACTTTTTCCAAGCCATACGCTCATCGTGCCGTTAAATGTCATTGTCGGCCAGGTCAATCCGGGCGGCACCGATTCAACATTTCGGAAAAGTCGCGGGAAACGTCCGATTTCGCTAGCCTTGTCCTGTTCGCCGCGTTCGGCAATTAAGTCATAGGTATCCCTGCTGGCAATAATCTGCTCGCTACCTTCCTGGAAGTATGCCGATGCACCAAGTACGCGTACTGCATGGTAGTGGCTCAGAAGCACGTACTTGACTGGCAGTGGTGTGACTTCGCGAATGCGCCGAATCACATCCTGCGCCATCGCAGGCGTGGCTTGTGTATCGACAACCATCACAGCCTCGTCGCCGATGAAAACGCCAGTGTTCGGATCACCTTCGGCCGTGTAAGCATACGCAGACTCGGAAAGGCGTGTGAAGCTAATCTTTTTTTCTTCGAGGTCAGCCTGGCTTGCGAATACCTTGGTGTTGCTCATAATTACTCCTTGTTGGATCAATTGAATAGCAATGATTGCGGACCAGGATTGGCCGCTGATACCTTTGAGTTGTTGAGAAAATTACGCCGCGAACTCTTCAGGGGAATGACGACAGCCTCAGTTATTGAGGCTCGTCCAAAGCGAGTAGCCGGGCTCACCCGAGAGTAAACGCTAAGGAAACACTGAATAAGTATCAAACGCTGTGAACGATTCTATTGTCATGGTGTCAGACGAAGAGTATTGATCACAAAGGTTATGACGATGAAGCAAATCACGCTGGCGGCGACAAAGGGATTCGAGAAGCACCTTCGTGCTACGCGGAAGGCGGAATTCCTTGCGCGCATGGAAAGCCTGATGCCTTGGGCCGAGTTCTGTGCATTGATCGAACCGCATTACCCGAAGGTGGGGAATGGTCGGCCACCGGTAGGACTGGAGCGAATGCTGCGGATGTACTTTGTAGCCAACTGGTTCAATCTGGCGGATGAAGCCTGCGAAGACGCGCTCTACGATGTACCAGTATTCCGCGAGTTCTGCCGGTTTGATCTTGGGCGAGAGCGGATACCGGATTCCACGACCCTGCTCAACTTCCGTCACCTGCTGGAAGAACACAACCTTGGCGCGGCACTGTTCGCCAAGGTGGGCGAGTTGCTGCTGACCAATGGCATAAAGCTCTCGGGTGGCACAATTGTGGATGCCACGCTGATTGCCGCGCCGCCCTCGACCAAGAATCAGGACAAGAGCCGCGATCCCGAGATGCACCAAACCAAGAAGGGTAACGAATGGTACTTCGGCATGAAGTTGCACATTGGTGCGGACAGCGCAACTGGCCTTGTCCATAGTGCCAGCGTCACTGCGGCGAATGTCCATGACAGTCACGAGGTGCCGAACCTGCTGCATGGCAATGAAACGCGTTTTTACGGCGATAGCGCCTACCGGGGTAAGGCGCAACGAGAGCGACTCAAGAGGATTGCGCCGAAGGCGAAAGACTTCACCAACAAACGTGCTTACAGGAACTGCCCCTTGACTGAAGCAGACAAGGCAACCAATCGGCGTCCCACGGGGATTTCCTTCGGTCACAAATCCAGTGTGCGCTCCAAGGTCGAGCATCCCTTCCTGACCATCAAGCGCCTGTGGGGCTTTGCCAAGGTTCGCTATCGCGGCCTGGCCAAGAATGCCAATCGTGCCTTTGCCATGCTGGCGATGCTCAACATCAGTAAATGGGGACGATCTCTGACGGGAGAGGTGCGTCCGGCGTGAGCAGAATGCAGAGAAATTCCAAAATATCAGATCAGAATAAGGTCTCATATCCGATGAAAATGCCGTTTGCATCACTATTTCAGGTCAATTTGAGTTTGCCATCACTTTTTTTCGCTGCTTGTTCAGCGTTTC
>JACQDX010000005.1 GCA_016200895.1 Burkholderiales bacterium | reverse complement strand
TCCGGAATCAGGAACAGGAAGATGAACGTTACGACCAAATGAAATTGGGACTATAGCCGCCTTTAGGCGGATCAAGATTTACCAGCGCCTTTGAGGCGCCCCAGCAATAAACCTCCGGCTTTGCCGGAGGTAATTTAATTTTATGCAAGTTTGCAATCGAAGGCTATAATTTGCGGCGGTATTACAGCTGCATATTTTCGTAAATCCTGTTTTTGAGAGTGTAATTTGGCCAAGAAAGAACATGTATCGGTAACTCAAGCTACCCAATTGCTGCGCAAGCACAAAGCAGAGTTTACTGAACACCCTTATGCATACGAAGAACATGGCGGCACATCTGTATCTGCGCGTGAATTGGGCGTGGATGAGCACCATGTCGTAAAAACACTGGTGATGCAGGACGAAGCCGCCAAGCCCATGATCGTGCTCATGCACGGTGACAAAAAAGTGTCCACCAAAAATCTGGCCAGACAGATTGGCTGCAAGTCAGTCGAGCCCTGCAAGCCTGAAAATGCGCAAAAGCATTCGGGTTACCTGGTTGGCGGTACCTCTCCCTTTGGTACTAAAAAGGCCATGCCCGTGTATGTTGAGCGCAGCATACTGGCGCTGCCCAAAATTTATATCAATGGTGGCCAGCGTGGCTATCTGATAGGCATAGCCCCTGGTTTGCTGGAAAGTCTGTTGCAGGCACACCCGGTTGATTGTGCGCTTGACGAGTAAAGCCAGGACCCATTTCCAGAAATTTCGCCTGAGTAGCCATTTCTGCTACTTGCCTGGCTTATACTTGCGAAGCATTGATGAATGAAGGAATAAGATGAATACAATTCTGGCTGCAGTCGCAGCTTATCTGATCGGTTCGCTGTCGTTTGCGGTGGTGGTCAGCAAATTATTTGGCTTGGCGGATCCACGCACTTATGGCTCAAAAAATCCTGGGGCGACCAATGTTTTGCGTAGCGGGAACAAGGCTGCAGCCGTGCTGACCTTGTTGGGCGATGCGTTCAAAGGGTGGTTGGCGGTGTGGCTGGCGATCCGGTTTCAGGATCAGTTTGATCTCGGTGAGAGTGGTGTCGCTATTGTTGCACTTGCGGTGTTTATCGGCCATTTGTGGCCAGTGTTTTTCAAGTTTGTTGGCGGCAAGGGCGTGGCCACCGCAGCCGGTGTGTTGATCGGTATAGATATCTGGCTGGGTGTAGCGACGCTGGTGAGCTGGGCGATGGTTGCGTTTGCTTTTCGCTATTCTTCACTGGCGGCTTTGGTTGCTGCGATTTTTGCGCCTTTTTATTACGGCCTGCTGTTCGGCCCCGATGTCAAAATGCTGGCGATTGCGATCATGAGTGCCTTGCTGGTATATCGCCACAGCCAGAATATCGCTAACCTGATTGCTGGCAAGGAGAGTCGTCTGGGCAGCAAAAAGACGGCAGTAAAAGAGGCAAGGAAAAGATAAGTACTAAAGATTGCAAATAAATCTAGATTATTCTCTACCCCTCATTTATGCTTAAAAAGCGATATGCCTTTTTATCCATCAATAAGGGGTTTTCTTATGCAGACGCAATTCGTGAAACTTTGGATGGCTGGGTTTTTATCGCTGAGTCTGATGAGCTTTTCGGCCTTTGCGGCGGAACATGGCAGTGCCAACGAGGCTAAAGCCATGGTGCAAAAGGCCATTGATGCAATGAAAAAACATGGTGTCGAGGCAACCATCACTGAAGTCAATAAGCGCGATGGCCAGTATCAGGACCGCGATTTGTATGTCGTCGTGTATGACATGAATGGTAAAAATCTCGCCCACCTGAATCCCAAAATGGTAGGCAAAGAGATGATGGACCTGACTGATGTTGATGGCAAATTCTTTATACGCGAGCGTATAGAATTAGTTAAAGCCAAGGGTAAGGCCTGGCAGGATTATAAATTCGTTAATCCCACCACGAAGCAGATAGAACCCAAATCCATGTATGTGGAAAAGTTCGAGAATGTTATCGTTGGCTGTGGCATCTATAAATAGTCTTGCTTGGTCGTAGAACCTGTTTACGATCTTACTGCGCGTGCGCAATCGGAATCCACGCGAGGCTCATGTGCTGCGCAAAATGCTCATGTACTTAAGTACATTCGGCTTTTTGCGCTTCGTTTTTGTTACCCTGACCCCGCTGACGCCCACCCGCTACAGATCGTAAACAGGTCATTAGATAAGATCAAGCCGCAATCAATTCTTGCAAAGGCCAGCGCGGCTTGACATTAAAACCATAATCCCGCGTCGCCAGGCCTGGATTATTTTTCAGGCGCATGGCACCAGCAAAGGCAATCATCGCGCCATTGTCGGTACAAAATTCCAGCTCTGGGTAATACACCTGAAAACGTTTCTTTGCGGCTGCGGCGTTCAAGGAGGCGCGCAACTGCAGGTTGGCACCGACACCACCGGCGATCACCAGACGCTTCAAACCACTTTCCTTCATTGCAGTCATGCACTTGGCCGTCAGCACGGCGACGATAGCATCAACAAAGCCTCTCGCAATATTAGCTTTATCTTGTTCGCAGATATTAGCAGGGTGATTTTTAACGACCGTCAATACCGCTGTCTTCAAGCCAGAGAAGCTGAAGTTCAAGTCTTTTGAATGCAGCATGGGACGCGGGAATTGATAAGCCGCCGGGTCACCAAATTCTGCCATACGTGAAATTGCCGGGCCACCAGGATAAGACAAGCCCAGCAATTTGGCTGATTTGTCAAAGGCTTCACCGGCAGCATCGTCCAGGGTTTCACCCAATAACTGGTAACGGCCAACGCCGTCAACACGCATCAATTGCGTATGCCCGCCAGAGACCAGCAGGGCGATGAAG
Source organism: Burkholderiales bacterium (assembly GCA_016200895.1). Lineage (GTDB taxonomy): Bacteria > Pseudomonadota > Gammaproteobacteria > Burkholderiales > Burkholderiaceae_D > Undibacterium. The sequence continues at coordinate 72,138 of JACQDX010000005.1, read as the reverse complement.
GGGAACTCCGGTGGCTGGCTGGCCAGCAAGGGTGACAGCAGGTGACCTTCCAGATGATGCACACCCAGCACAGGCTTATCCAGCGCCATAGCAAGGCCGCAAGCAACCGAGGCACCAACCAGCAAGGCACCGGCAAGGCCGGGGCCCTGGGTATAGGCAATTGCATCGATAGCTTGTTTGTCTACGTTGGCCTTGCTCAATACTTCGGTCAGCAAGGGCAGGGCACGGCGGATATGATCGCGTGAAGCCAGTTCCGGCACGACGCCACCATATTCCTGATGCATGGCGATTTGTGAATGCAGGGCATGGGCAAGCAGGCCACGCGCTGTGTCATACAGGGCAAGACCGGTTTCGTCACAGGAGGATTCAACGCCGAGAACTATCATGTTTGTTTCTAAATAAGGGAAAGACGAGCCAATTACATATGCATGGCAAGAAGACAAATTATTGGCTGCTTGCCATGCAAGATCAGGGATTGGTGCGATTCTTGCTAAGACTTTTATACGTAATTATATCTGGCATGGGCCATCAATGCGCGGCAAAGCAAATACTGACGAAGCGATAACACCAGCATCACCCAGTCTGCGGATCGTGGTGGTGAATACTGTTATCCAGCGTGAAGACGAATTGCAAGAGCATGCTCAGGCGCAGCTGGCGCGTTCACGTGCCTTGCGCATAGGCTTGCTGCAAGCGGGTTACAACATCATCGCCGTTATTCCTGGCGATATCTATATGAGTGAGCGTATCGCCCAGTTGCAGCCCGATATGATCATCATTGACGCCGAATCCGATTCGCGCGATGTACTCGAACACATGGTCATGCTGACCCGCGATGCACCACGCCCCATTGTCTTGTTCACTGAAGATGGTAGCCAAACCAATATGGCGGCCGCCATGGAAGCCGGGGTTTCTGCCTATGTGGTCGCGGGCCTGCAGTCTGAGCGCATCAAGCCTGTGCTCGATGTTGCGATGGCACGCTTCAATGCGGATCAAAAGCTGCGTAGTGAATTATCTGATACCAAAGCCAAGCTGCTTGAGCGCAAAACCATAGAGCGGGCCAAGGGCTTGTTGATGGAGCGTCATCATCTGTCGGAAAACGAGGCCTATCAAAAGATGCGCAAACAAGCCATGGAAAAAAACCTCAAACTGGTTGACCTGGCGCAGCGCATGCTGGACGTAGCTGATTTGCTCGGGGGGTAAGTCCAGATTTGTGCGTGTAAATGGTGCATTGCGTCATTTAGGTGCGAATCAGATGCGGATTTTTAAGGAAGTTTGTTTTGCAGGGCGGGTCTGAGGATATAAACCCTCGTGTTTGAGCTGGCACGGCAATTGCTGTATCAAAAGAAAGTGCCAACGCTGGCGCTTAAAAAACAAGTGAGCTTGACTAACGGCGGTCACCTCACAAGACAAAGGTGTCTTTCCACACGGTTTTTCCGTTGTGGGACGACACCTTTTTTCATTATAGATATTACTTAGGCTGGAGTGCAGACATGTCGAATCAGGAAACTTCTATCAATCTCATCAAGACTCAGGAAGAAAATGAACCTAATTTCAAACGTCGCAGTTTCTTGCAAACTGCTGCACTGGCAAGTGGGGCAGGCATCATGGGCTTGAGTACAGGTGGAGTATGGGCAGCGGGATCTGATAAACCAGAAAAAGAAGAAGTACATATCGGCTTCATCCCCCTCACAGATTGCGCTTCGGTTGTGATGGCATCGGTACTAGGCTTCGATAAGAAATACGGTATCAAGATTATTCCCAGCAAAGAATCTTCCTGGGCCAGCGTGCGCGACAAACTTGTCAATGGCGAACTGGATGCAGCCCATGTGCTGTATGGCCTGATCTATGGTGTGCAACTGGGTGTAGGCGGCAATAAAAAAGACATGGCCGTGTTGATGACGCTGAATAATAATGGCCAGGCAATTACCCTGTCGAAAAAGCTGGCAGATAAGGGCGCGGTTGATGGTGCAGGTTTGGCCAAGCTCATGCAAACCGACAAGCGCGAATATACTTTCGCCCAGACTTTCCCTACTGGTACACACGCAATGTGGTTGTATTACTGGCTGGCTGCACATGGCATCAACCCCATGAAAGACGCCAAGGTCATTACCGTACCACCACCACAAATGGTGGCGAATATGCGGGTCGGTAATATGGATGGTTATTGCGTAGGTGAACCCTGGAATCACAGGGCAATTGCCGATGGCATAGGCATCACTGCAGCGACTACACAAGACATCTGGAAAGATCATCCCGAAAAAGTATTGGGCACCACTTCTGAATTCGTACAGAAATATCCCAACACTGCACGTGCAGTTGTTGCTGCGATCCTCGATGCCAGTCGCTGGATAGATGCATCCTTGTCCAACAAGACCAAGATGGCAGAAACCATTGCCGACAAGTCCTATGTAAATACCTCGGTTGACGTCATCAATCAACGGATTTTGGGGCGCTATCAAAATGGTCTGGGTAAAACCTGGGACGATCCTAACTACATGAAATTCTTTAATGACGGTGCGGTGAATTTCCCTTACCTGTCAGATGGCATGTGGTTCCTGACCCAGCATAAGCGCTGGGGTTTGCTAAAAACTGATCCTGATTATCTGGCAGTAGCGAAAGCCGTCAACCGCATCGATGTGTACAAGGACGCTGCGGCCATGGCCAAGGTATCTGTTCCCAAGGATGTCATGCGCAGCAGCAAGCTGATGGACGGTACGGTCTGGGATGGCAAGAACCCCGCTGCCTATGCAGCTTCTTTCAAAATCAAGGCTTAAGGAGTCGCTATGAATACCTTGGTACATGGTGCAATGCCCTCGGCAGCCGCGGAAGACACTGCAGTCAGCGCAGCAACAACAGTGGCGGAAGTTAAAGTGGCTAAGAACATCAAACCCAAAGCAGAAAAAAAACCACGCTCGTTCCGGCCTTTTTTCCTGAGCGTGTTACCGCCTTTGTTTGGTGTAGGCATGCTGATACTGATATGGGAAATCATTGCGGTGAAGAACACGACTTTCCCTTCGCCATGGGTGACTTTGCAGGAAGCCATCAAGGTATTCTCTGACCCCTTTTATCAAAAAGGACCAAATGATCAAGGTATAGGCTGGAATATTTATGCTTCGCTGAAACGTGTGGCTGTCGGCTTTGGCCTGGCTGCGGCAGTGGGGATACCGCTGGGGTTTTTGATAGGTCGTTTCAAGTTTTTGTCCGGCATGTTTAATCCCATCATCAGCCTCCTGAAACCAGTCTCACCGCTAGCGTGGTTGCCAATAGGTTTGCTGGTATTCAAGTCAGCCCATCCGGCAGCGATCTGGTCTATTTTTATCTGCTCTATCTGGCCCATGATCATTAATACTGCGATCGGTGTGCAGCGTGTACCGCAAGATTATATGAATGTTGCACGTGTGCTGAATTTGTCTGAATGGAAAATCATTACCCGCATCCTCTTGCCATCAGTGCTGCCATATATGCTGACCGGCGTCAGGCTGGCGATAGGTACGGCATGGCTGGTCATCGTCGCTGCAGAAATGTTAACGGGTGGTGTAGGTATAGGTTTCTGGGTGTGGGATGAATGGAATAATCTGAACGTACCGCATATCATCATTGCCATCGTCGTCATAGGCATGGTGGGGTTGATACTTGAACAAATTCTGGTGGCAATAGCACGCGCCTTTACTTACGAAGATGTGGGGACATGATCATGAATGAAATCGATAACAAGTACATACAGATCAATCAGGTTGAAATGGTCTTCAATACAAAAAAGGGCAGTTTCCATGCACTGCGCGATATCAATCTGAATGTCAAAAAAGGCGAGTTCATTACGCTAATCGGTCATTCTGGTTGTGGTAAATCGACGTTGTTGAATTTGCTGGCCGGTTTGACCAATGCCAGTTCCGGTACTCTGCTGTGCGCCAACAGAGAAATTTCTGGACCCTCACCAGAACGTGGTGTGGTGTTCCAGAATCATTCTTTATTGCCTTGGCTGACTTGCTATGAAAATGTCTTCCTGGCTGTGGAGCGCGTGTTTGGCGCAACTGAGAACGGCACGAAATTGCAAAAACGTACCATGCAAGCCTTGTCACTGGTAGGCTTGACGCATGCAGAAAGAAAACGCCCGAATGAAATTTCTGGTGGCATGAAGCAGCGCGTAGGCATCGCCCGCGCACTGGCGATAGAACCAAAAGTTTTGCTCATGGATGAACCCTTCGGTGCCCTCGATGCCCTGACACGTGCGCATTTGCAAGATGAGTTGCTGAAGATCGTCGCCAAGACCCAATCAACAGTGGTTATGGTCACCCACGATGTGGATGAGGCAGTGTTGCTGTCGGACCGCATCGTCATGCTGACCAATGGCCCGGCTGCGACCATAGGTGAAGTTTTGCAAGTGAATCTGGAAAGACCACGTAACCGTGTGGCACTGGCACAAAATCCACAATATGCTGCATACCGTACTGAAGTGCTGGAGTTTTTATATCACCGTCAGTCACATCCTGTGCATGATGCTGCCTGATTTTCTGAGCAATGTTACTGCCCCGCAATCCAAATGGGGCAGTAATTCCACAAATAATCCACAAATAATCCACAAAGAAAATTGAACGCAATTATTTAAGCTAATTCTATAAACCAGAGTGAGTTCCTGTCCAGACTGTTACTCGTCATCGCAGTTGCTTGCATCTCATTTTTGCAATATGAGCAACTACCCTGTATTTCATTGCCGATAGTATAAAAATTATCAAAAGAACACTAGTGGAATGCCTCGTATTTAAGCAAGCATACAATATGAAATATAAATATCTGCCCGATTTGCCAAATGAAAAATAGTTTTCATTTTTAATGCGGCTAATTGTGACAATATGTGCGGAAATAAACTGAATCTATGAGAGAATGCCTAATCCTTTTGGAAACATTTTTTTACAGATTCATAGGGGTTTGTTGATGTAAATGTGGTTAATAAATGCTTGACGGTAATTAATTGTTTTGCCGCAAGAATTTAGGTATTCCACCTTTTCTGACGACAGGCTCTGGCTTCTTATATTGATTGCATGACATGTTTCGCTGGCTTTTTCTTAATGAAAGTGCATTAACGCCTGCTGAGCACGCTGCATGGAAATTAAGTGCACTACGTATCATTTTGATGTCTGGCTTTGTGCTGGAGGCGGCAGTAGCGATTCACAGTTCCCTGGACGCAATCGCAGTTGGTGCTTATCAGGTGTTGTGGGTGGTAGGCTTTTTCTATGCGGTGCTGGCATTGGGGCTGTACTATTCATCCCGACATCTGCGCGCCGGTGCCGCTATACTGATAGGCACGGTCTATGCGTCTGCATTTGCCATCGTTTGCCTCATTGATCAATTCGAAATAGCCAAGTTTGGCTATATCTTCATCTATACCACGCCGATTATTGCCAGGTTGTTCTTTGGTACCCGTCTGGCCATAGGCTTGATGGCATTCAATGTCTTACCCTTTCTTTTGCTGTTATTGAACCGGCCTTTATTTAATGTGCCTGGTTTTGATGTCACGCTACCTGCCAGTAATACCTACATTCAGTCGCTGTTGTTCCTGTTCTTTAATACTTGCGTGCCATTGGCCGTATTCAGGGTCTTGCATGAACTGGATGTATCTGCACTGCGTTACCGCCAGGCCAGTGCTGCACTGGAAGTCAGTCATGCGCAATATGAGGAAGTGTTCCAGAATGCCGGAACAGCCTTGTTGTTGACCGATGCCAGCGGACAAATTTTGCAGGCGAATCAACTGGCCAATAGCTTGCTCGGGCGTGAGGCTGATGATGACAGTGACCGCGCCCTGTTTGGCTGGTTATCGCTGGATAATAGCGTACGCCTGAAGAGTCCGAATGCTGAAGAGTCAGAAAACATGCGCATGTCAGCTTATCGAACGCGTGACGGTAAACTGGTTGCACTGGAAAATATTTCACAGACCTCTACCGATCATTACATAGTCGCCCTGCGCGACGTCTCTGGCCTGCATTCCATGCATCATGCGCTGCAACTCAGCCTGCAACGCGAAGATTATCTGAGCCGTCATGATGCGTTGACCAATTTACCCAATCGCGATATGTTGCGCAGTCATTTGCAAGCTGTCCTTGCCGGCATTGACGAGCGCAAGGTCACTGCCCTGGTGTCTTTCCGTTTGAATAGCATACGTCATGCAAATCAACAGTTTGGCGCACATACCGGCGATATTCTGTTGCGCCGTTTTGCTGAAGAATTGTCGCGCGCCTTACCCAAGAATTGCTTCTGTGCCCGCTTGCGCAGCATCGTATTTTCATTTGTGGTGGAAAATTCGCGCACACCTGGTGAAATCATCAAACTGGTAGAAAAAGTCAGAAATAATTTACCCAAGGAATTGGAAGTCAATGGCGAGAATTTGCTGATACAGTTCTCAGCTGGTATTGCCCTCGTCAGGCCAGAAGACCAGGAACCAGATGATTTGATACGCCGTAGCGAAGTGGCTTTGGATACGGCGCGCCGCTCCAGTGATCAAAGCGTCACCTTGTTTGATGAAGAAGATGCGCTGCAAATACGCCGCAGTGTAGAAATTGAAGTCGGCATCGTCAATGGCCTCAAGCAAAATGAATTCCGTCTGGTGTATCAACCCAAGGTGGACAGGGACGGCAAGATTGCTGGCCTGGAAGCCTTACTCCGCTGGGAATCACCCAGCCTGGGTAATGTCGCACCGGCAGAATTTATCCCGATTGCTGAGCGCGCTGGTTTGATTAGACTGATCAGCAATTATGTCATGAACCAGGTGTGCTGCCAGGTCAGGGACTGGCTGAACCGCTTTGCTGATTGCCCGGTGATTGCCTTGAATTTGTCCGCTACCGATATCGCCCGCAATGATTTGTTACAACTGATAGACGGTTGCTGTAATCGCTATGATATCGCCCCTTCATACATCGAGTTTGAGATTACAGAGACCGGTTTGATTGCGAATGAAGCGTTGACCATACATCATCTTGATGAACTCAAGGCACGTGGTTTTAATATTGCGATTGATGACTTTGGTACCGGTTACTCATCGCTGTCCAAGCTCAGCCATTTCCCGGCACAGAGCGTCAAAATCGATCGCTCTTTTGTTGCTCAGATAGGGAATAACAAGAAAAGCGAAATGATCATCAAGGCGATTATTTCGCTGGCCAATATCTTGTCTTGTCATACAGTGGCTGAAGGTGTGGAAAACGAAGAGCAGGAAAGTTTTCTCAAAGAGATAGGCTGTGATTATTTCCAGGGATATTATTATTACAGGCCGCTGGAAGTCTCTGCGCTGGAATTATTACTCACAGAAATGCCCGCCAAAGAAGCCGCGCCTAGCTACAAATTCAAACTCGCCTGACATTCTTCTTGTCACATTTCCTGCATATGCATGAATGAATTGTGAGGAAATGCACAGAGAAATTTGTGCAACTGCGGTATTACTCATCACAGAAATTAACATTCGCTGTCAACGTCTTTCACTGAATCGCGTTGGATAGTGTAGATTGTCTCTTTGTGTTATCAGGTTTGATTTAATTCGTCTGGCTTAATTTGTCTGGCTTAATTTGTTTAACTTATTCGTTTTGCTTATTTCCAACATTTTGCACAGAGTAACAATTTCGTCTGCACGTTTTGATAATTTCAACTACACTAAAGTTGTAGTGTGCTGGCTGGCAATTAATTTGAGTTGATTCGAATTGATTTGAAATCGCCGCCAGCCCGGTTCGGTATTTGCAAGTTTTCTGCTTATCCATGGAGGTCGGGATGAATATCTTTGACAACTACACCGCGCGGTATGAACGGACTCGTGAAGAAGAGTATTCCATGCAGGAATACCTTGATCTTTGTAAAAAGGACAGGCTGGTGTATGCCAGTGCTTCGGAACGCATGCTGGCTGCCATCGGTGAGCCAGAGTTGGTTGATACCCGGCATGACTCGCGGCTATCACGCATTTTTTCCAATAAAGTGATCAAGATCTATCCTGCTTTCCGTGAGTTTTATGGCATGGAAGAAGTGATAGAACAAGTCGTTTCCTACTTCCGCCATGCCGCGCAAGGTCTGGAAGAACGCAAACAAATCCTGTATTTGCTGGGTCCTGTCGGTGGTGGTAAATCTTCCATCGCTGAAAGGTTGAAATTCCTGATGGAAAAAATCCCTTTTTATTGCATCAAGGGTTCACCCATCAATGAATCGCCTCTAGGTTTGTTCAACGAAGATGAGGACGGGGTTTTACTGGAAGAAGATTTCGGTATCCCGCGTCGTTATCTTAAAAACATACCCAGTCCCTGGGCCGTCAAGCGCCTGCATGAATTCAATGGCGACATCAATCAGTTCCGCGTGGTACGAAGGTATCCCTCGGTATTGAAACAGATTGCTGTTTCCAAAACTGAACCAGGGGATGAGAATAACCAGGATATTTCTTCACTGGTAGGTAAGGTTGATATCCGCAAGCTCGAAGAGTACGCGCAGGACGATCCTGACGCCTATAGCTATTCAGGTGGCTTGTGCCTGGCAAATCAGGGGCTGATGGAATTCGTCGAAATGTTCAAGGCCCCCATCAAGGTCTTGCACCCCTTGTTGACAGCCACGCAGGAAGGTAATTTCAAGGGTACTGAAGGTTTTGGTGCAATACCTTTTGAAGGCATCATACTGGCTCACTCCAATGAGTCTGAATGGAAAACCTTTAAAAACAATAAGAACAACGAAGCCTTCCTTGACCGTATTTATATCGTCAAAGTACCGTATTGCCTGCGCGTCAGTGATGAAATAAAAATTTACGAAAAACTGGTACGCACTTCTTCTCTGGCGGCCGCGCCATGTGCCCCCGGCACATTGAAAATGATGGCGCAATTTGCAGTGCTGTCACGCCTGAAAGAACCAGAGAATTCCAGCATCTTTAGCAAGATGCAAGTGTACGATGGGGAAAACCTCAAGGACACGGATCCCAAGGCCAAGTCACGTCAGGAATATGCTGATTATGCCGGTGTTGATGAGGGCATGAATGGTTTGTCTACCCGCTTTGCCTTCAAGATTTTGTCCAAAGTATTTAACTTTGATAATACTGAAGTGGCAGCCAATCCTGTGCATTTGCTGTATGTACTGGAACAGCAGATAGAGCGCGAACAGTTTGCTCCAGAAATCGAGCAAAAATATGTTTCCTTCATCAAGGAATACATGGCGCAACGTTATGCTGAATTCATTGGCAAAGAGATTCAGACGGCCTATCTGGAAAGCTATTCAGAATACGGTCAGAATATTTTCGATCGCTATGTCACCTTTGCTGATTTCTGGATACAAGACCAGGAATTCCGTGATCCTGACACCGGCGAAAGTTTTGACCGTGATGCGTTGAATAACGAATTGGAAAAAATAGAAAAACCAGCAGGTATTTCCAACCCTAAAGACTTCCGCAACGAGATCGTCAATTTCGTGCTGAGGGCCAGGGCGCAGAATGCTGGTAAAAATCCGGCCTGGACCAGTTATGAAAAATTGCGTACGGTGATCGAGAAAAAAATGTTCTCGAATACTGAAGAATTATTGCCTGTCATTTCATTTAATGCCAAAGCCAGTGCAGATGACTCTAACAAGCACCAGGAATTTGTTGAACGTATGGTCGCCAAAGGCTATACCGCCAAGCAGGTACGCCTGTTGTGTGAATGGTATTTGCGTGTAAGGAAATCTTCATAATTGAAGAATTGAATTAAGAGCAGAGTAGGAAATTTCAGGACAAACGGGAGAGCATTTTGGTTCATCTGATTGACCGGCGTGTCCAGGGTAAAAATAAATCTGCCCCGAATCGCGAACGCTTTTTGCGTCGCTATAAAGGGCAGATTAAAGATGCTGTTGCCAGAGCAGTCAAAGGTCGTTCGATTACTAACATAGAAAGTGGCGAGCGTATTTCCATTCCTGTCAAGGATGTCAGCGAACCAAGCTTTGGCCATGCCCATGGCGGTGTATGGGAAGGTGTGCAGCCAGGTAATGAGCAATACCAGCGCGGTGATCAGGTAGCCAGACCAAAAGGTGGTGGCGGGGGATCAGGCAAAGGTCAGGGCGGTAATAGTGAGGATCCTAGCGAAGACGATTTCGTTTTTCAATTATCTCGCGAAGAATTCATGAATTATTTTTTCGAAGACCTGGAATTGCCGAATATGGTCAAGACGCAATTGACCTCGACTACTGATTTCAAAAGCCAACGAGCGGGTTATAAAACTTCAGGGACTGCATCGAGCCTGCATGTACTGCGCTCCTTGCGCGGTGCCATGGGCAGACGGATTGCAGTGGGTGGAAAATCTGCGCGTAGATTGAAAGATGCTGAAGCTGAAATGACAGTCTTGCTGGAAGTGGGGATGGATCCCAAAGATCCCTACTTTGTCGCCCTGAAGGAGGAAATACATCATCTGCGCATGCGTCTGCTGGCCATTCCCTTCCTTGATCCTTTTGATCTGCGCTATAGTAATCGTGTCAAAGTGCCCAAGCCAGCCAGTCAGTGCGTGATGTTTTGCTTGCTGGATGTGTCGGGTTCCATGGATGAGCAAAAAAAAGATACGGCGAAACGCTTCTTTATCCTGCTGTACCTGTTCTTGACACGCGCCTATGAAAAAATAGAAGTGGTCTTCATACGTCATCACACGACTGCACTGGAAGTTGATGAAGAGGCTTTTTTCCATTCGCGCGAATCCGGTGGCACTATCGTTTCTTCTGCTTTGAATCTGTTGGCGCAAATCGTTCGTGAGCGTTATGCAGCATCTGACTGGAATGTATATGTGGCACAGGCGTCGGATGGCGATAACTGGGACAATGATTCTGTCACCTGCAAGCAGTTGCTGATCAATAACATCATGCCCCTGGTGCAGTATTATGCCTATGTAGAAATTACCGATGGACAGCCGCAAAATCTGTGGCTGGAATATGAAAAAGTCGCCGAGCACCAAACCCACTTTGCGATGCAAAAAATAGAAACACCGGCGGATATTTATCCGGTTTTTCGGGAACTGTTCAAGAAGCAGCCGAAATGAGGTAATCCATGGAAAACGACCATGTCAGCCCCAGGAAAAAACACAAGCGCGCCTTGCCCGAACAATCGGAATGGACTTTCGAACTGATCGAACAAGCCCATGAAGAAATACGCCGGGTAGCAGAACAATTTGGCCTCGATACCTACCCAAATCAGCTGGAGATCATTACCGCTGAGCAGATGATGGATGCCTACGCTTCGGTAGGTATGCCGGTATCCTATAACCACTGGTCTTTCGGCAAACATTTTTTATCTACCGAAAAAAGTTATAAACGCGGGCAAATGGGCCTGGCCTATGAGATAGTCATTAATTCCAATCCCTGCATTTCTTACCTCATGGAAGAAAACAGCCTGACAATGCAGGCTCTTGTGATAGCGCATGCGGCCTACGGACATAATTCCTTTTTCAAGGGGAACTACCTGTTCCGTACCTGGACTGATGCCGAAGCCATCATTGATTACATGCTGTTTGCCAAAAATTATATTGCTGATTGTGAGCAGCGTCATGGCATGGAGGCGGTGGAGTTGATTATTGATTCCTGCCATGCTTTGCAAAATTATGGCGTGGACAGGTATAAGCGCCCAGCCCGAATTTCCCTTGCTGAAGAACGGGAGCGGCAGGAAGAACGGGAAAAGTACATGCAGTCCCAGGTCAATGACTTGTGGCGTACTATTCCGCGCCGCAATGAAGCTCCAGAGAATCTGGCCAAACAACGTTTCCCGGCAGAGCCGCAAGAAAATCTCTTGTATTTCATCGAAAAATATTCACCCTTGCTGGAACCCTGGCAGCGTGAAATCGTGCGCATCATCCGCAAGGTGTCGCAGTATTTTTATCCGCAACGCCAGACCCAGGTCATGAATGAAGGCTGGGCAACGTTCTGGCATTACACCATCTTGCATCAGCTATATGAAGAAGGCGTGGTGGGCGATGGTTTTATGATAGAATTTTTACAAAGCCATACCAATGTTGTATATCAGCCGCCAGTAGGGAGCCGTTATTTCAATGGCATCAACCCTTATGCCCTGGGCTTTGCCATGATGCGCGATATCCGTCGTATCTGTGAAGACCCGACGCCAGAAGACCGCGAATGGTTTCCTGACTTTGCTGGTGCTGACTGGCAAAAGACTTTGCAATTCGCCATGCGTAATTTCAAGGATGAGAGCTTTATTGCGCAGTACCTGTCACCCAAACTCATGCGCGACTTTCACTTCTTTTCCATATTGGATGACGACAGCAAGGACAAGTTGTTGATTTCTGCTATTCATGATGAACATGGCTATCGCTATCTGCGCGAGCAACTGGCAGGGCAGTACAATCTTGGCAACCGCGAGCCCAATATTCAGGTATGGTCAGTAGACATGCAGGGTGACAGGGCTTTGACTCTGCGTCATACCCAGTACCTGCGCCGTCCCTTGAACCCTCAGACTGGGGAAATGCTCAAGCATGTGGCGCGATTATGGGGCTTTGATGTTTATCTGGAAACGGTCGATCCTGAATCAAAAGTGTTGGCGAAGCAGGAGTGCAAATGGGAAAAACGCAACAGGCCCTGAGTTTTTCAAGCTACTGGAGTAGTGCGGCTAAATCCCGATAGCGACTGTGCTGTCTATCAGTTAGAATGAAAAACGATCATCAGAAGACGGAGACGCACCATGTATCTGGACCACCCAAAAATTTCTGCTACCAATAGCGAAACCGAACCAGACCGCATAGAGCGACTGAGCCGTGTGTATGGTTACGCAATGGGCTTGGCAGATATTGATGGCAATACCGCATGTATTACCAAATTGGCCAAGATACATGATCACAAGGGTACCCTGATGGTCATCTGGTACGATGCACCGACAGCGACTGAGAAGGGATATTTCGTGCGCGCCTGGAATAGCCGTATTGGCGATGAAACTGAAATCGTCGAACATGCCCTGATGCTCAATGAGCCGGTTTCCAACGCTGAATAAGTAGCTGAATGTTCCTGCACAGGGATGGATCTGCTTCATCCCTGGCTATCAATCCCCACTCTCCTGGAACAGCACATGGTCAGGCTTATGCCTGTCATGCGCATAAATCGTATTGAGTTTTATTGCCTAGTGCTTCAAATCCCCGAGCAAATCAGAAATCCCCGCCCAGCCAATTTCTATGCCTATGCATAACAAAATAAAGGCAGACAAGCGCAGCAAGACTATCGCACCGACATCACCCAGTATTCTTTCCATATTGCGGGCAAAGCGATAACACAGATAAATCACCAGACTGGTTAGCAGTACACCTACCAAAGAAGCAATACCGGTAATGATCCAGTCCACAGGTTTGTGCGGCATCTGCGTACCCAGCGTGACCGAGGCAGCGATAGTACCTGGGCCCACGGTCAGGGGGAAACTGAAGGGGTAAAAACTGCGTCTACGCAATTCTTCCTTGGTCCAGCTGCCACCATGGGACGCTGCCACAGAGTTGCGCAAACTATCCTGGCCCTGGTCATTCAATAATTTCCAGCCTGCCATGGCAACCACGATGCCACCGGCAACCCGCACGATGGGCAGGGAAATACCAAAAAAATCCAGCACATAAGAGCCTATGAAGATGGCACCCATGAGCAGGAAGAAGCAATTCAGGGCGATGCGTTTAGCCAGCCGGTTGGCCAGCGACGGCTCTATCGGCCCTGTCATGGACAAGAATATTGGAGCAATGGCGATGGGGTTCAAAATGGGCAGCAAGGTGATTGGTACTACAATCAGGGCCTTGAAAAAAATGATCATCGTGATGCTCATAAATACTCCTTGAATATGGGCTAATGATTATGCATCAGAAATTCAGTCGCTGCGACTGCCAGTACAGGGTTTCAACTACAAAATGATACTTTCAACGGGTAGGCGGTTGTCCAGGCATGATATACAATTAATTTGTCGTTTAAGAAACTAATAGGACTTACGCAAAACCGCCCCAACTGCGTTGCAGCTCCTCTCCTAGGAGCCGCGTACTAAAGTACTGTCTTCGTCGCTGCGCCTTGTTGGGACAATTTTGTGTAAGTCCTAACTAATCAAAACTGAGGATGGTATGAAGTCTTTGAGCAAAGTTGTTGCACTTTCAGCCTTGAGCCTGACTTTGCTTGTGGCATGCCAGATGGCTCCGCTTTCTTATTTGAATGGTAATCCTGATCGTCCCTTGCTTAATCATGAATATCCAGTGCGTATAGTTGCAGTAGATCAGGCATATTACCTGACCGGACCTGTGCAGGTAACACCAGGCAAACACCTGGTTACGGTTCAACTTAGCCACTCCACTTCTCATGTACCAACCCAGAAGACCCTGGCGCTGGATGTGCAGCCATGTACCCGGTACTACATTACTGCTAAAAAAGAATCCCTCATGGAACGCAAATGGGAGCCCAGAATTTTCGACACTGAAAATGTGGGCGGCTGCAATGTTGAAGAAGAATTAAAGAAAGCCGGTAGCTCCGCCGTGGTAGCTGCATCCAAATCATAACTCCAGATTTATCTCTGAATGCATGCAGAAGTCAATGCAATGCACTAATTCCAGTATTTGCTTAGAATGGTGCATTCGCTTAATGAATTTGCTATTCCGCCATGAGTATAGGTTTTTCCCCATTACTTCCTGAGCATCAGGACTTGCTCTGGAATTTTCTGCATATTGCTTTGTGGGACCCGCCGCCCGCAGGCTTGCGCCCGGTGGAAACCCTACAACTGCCAGCAGTACGCATCTATGCCGAAAACTGGGGGCGCGCCAGCATTGAGGGTGAAAAAAATCCCATAGGTGCCTGCTGGATGCGCCTGGTGCCAGATGGCCTGGGGCTGGACTATATCGATGAGCAGACACCACAACTGGGTATCGCGCTCCTACCTACTTATCAGCACAAAGGCTACGGCAAGGCTATGATGCTTGCTGCGCTGGATGTGGCACGTCAGCGCAGCATTGAACAAGTTTCTCTTACCGTACCCAGCGGCAGGCATGTATGCATCTTGTGGCTTTGTGCAAACTGACATCAGGAATTCTTATCTGCTCATGCAGGTCAAGTTATAAAATTCAGCAACACTTCCTCAAATAATCTGAAAGAAAAACATGCCTCATCTGACCGTCGAATATTCCAGTAATTTGCCCCTGCAAGCCAAAGAATTGCTCTTGCAGATTAATACTTCCTTAGCGGAGACGAATCATTTCAAGGAAATCGATATCAAGAGCCGGGCAATCTGCTTTGATGACGTCGTCATTGGTACAGCACCTGCTGAGCGTGCTTTTTTGCATGCCAAGCTGGTGATATTGAAAGGGCGCAGTACTGAAGTAAAGCGTGAATTGTCAGAACGTGTGCTGGCTGTCATTCAGGCTGCACACGCCCGGCCGCAAGGGCTGGATGTGCAGCTTTGTGTTGAGGTACTGGAAATCGATAAGGAAACTTATGCAAAGGCGCATTTGGTGAATTGAAAAAACCAGAATGCGCCTGTTTGTTTAACTCAGGTTAAAAATCAAACTTCAATTCACCTACTACACTGCGTTGTGTGTAGGGGTGAAAGGCCCAGTATTTTTTATTGTTCAGATTATCTATACCGACAGAGGTCGCCCATTGTCTGGCCAATTGATAACGCACGCGTACATCAGCGACCACAAAGCTGGAAAATCCCTGATAAGTAAAGGCATTGCTGTCACTGTTATCGAGTGAGCCATATTGCTTGCCGCTGTAACGCAAACCCACGCTGGTACTGAGCTTGTCATCCGGGCGGTAGCTGATCACAAAATTGGCGCGCCAGGCAGGGACACGCGGCTGCCATTTGCCGACGCTGGCCGGGAATTTGTCGTTCCTGTTAATAACAGAGTCGGCATAAGTCAGGCTGGCGATCAGGTCCAATCCTCTTGTAAATACATCATTGGCCTGATAGGCGAGTTCCAGACCTGTCGTATGGATTTCATCGATGTTCTGGATGTTTGTCACATTCGGTGTCACCAAAGTATTCACTTGTGAATACAGGGCGTCTTTGGTTCTTTCATGGAACAGGGTGCTGCGCAAAAAGCCTTTGCCGTCGTTCAGTACCCGTTCTGCCGTCCATTCCATAGTCCAGGATTTTTCTGGTTTCAGGCTGGGGTCATTGTTGACGATGGCAGTGGTGGAAATACTACCCTGGTACAACTCGGACACCGTGGGCATACGCACCGCACGTCCTGCTGATGCCTTCAAGGTCCAGTCATCATTAGCCTTGAAGGCGATTGCTGCTTTGGGTGAGAAATAATTTTCCTTGCGCTCAGCAAAAGGCATAGTGGAATTTGCATTTGAGATGGCGCCACAATCTGCCTGCCATTGCTCAAAGCGGCCACCGATGATGGCTTTCAACTGAGGATTAATGCGCCAGGCATCTTGTGCATACAGGCTTTGCAATTGGGTATTGCCCTGGAAAGCAGAGTAGCGCTTGAGCGCGCCGCCGTTGATCCAGTCATCAGTATCAGACACCAGGGTACGCATCTGATAAGCCTCGCGCTGGTAACCAAATTCTGCCGTATGCTCTGCAGTTGGTCGCCAGATGCCTTTCAATGCCAGCGTGTTCCAGCCTGTGCCAACTCCATCCGTAATGCGGCCATTACCGCCGCCGTTTGCCTGCGGGATTGCCACAGTCGGCGCACGGGCAATATCCTTGCTGTAGTCATACAGGCTGGCGGCCACTTCCCAGTCAAACTCGCCCCTGGTATTGCTCTTCAGGTTAAGGCCATGGGTGATATGTTCAAGCTGGTTTTTGCTGTTCGATATATCGGTAGGAGCCAGGGTGTATTTTTTGCCGGCGATATTGATGTCGCCTCTATATACCGCATTGCCCGCAGCATCACGCAAATAACTTTCGACGCCGCTGTCCATATTATTGTGCCAGTAGCCAAAGGTATAGCTGGCGCGCAAAGTCGGGCTATAGTCATATGCCAGTTTGATCTTGGCATGGTCTTGCGTGGTATGGTATTGACCTGTCGCACCAAGTATCCACCAGTCCAGTCCTTGTGGGTTCTTGTCGGCAATGGCACCTGTCACTGCGGTGCCTGCGCTGCTGCTGATGCCAGTGGAGGCCAGCTTGTTGGCAAAGGCGATAGGGTGGCCATCGCTATCAAGTTGATTCACATTCAGCCACCAGGAAAACGCACCCTGTTTATCACCCAGGCTGGCGCTTAGCTGTTTGCCGCTATAGCTCTTGTCTGTGCCATATTGCTGGAAGTTTTCGCTAAAACCTACCAGTTTGGCATGGGCTTCAAACTGCTTGGGCATACGCGTTACATAGTCGACCACGGCACCGGCAGAATTGCCAGCATAGGCAGCAGAAAAGGGGCCATACAGTACATCCACTCTCTCGATTTCTTCCGGAGTTACCAGACCCCAGCGCGGCGTGAAGCTGGCACCATTACCCAGCAGGTTAGACAGCAAGATGCCATCGGCATACACCATGGAGCGCGCACTGTTACCTGTGCCCGATGCCCGTGTCGCCAGCACAGCATGATTGTAATCGCCGACATAGCGTTTGCGCACCAGCAGGCTGGGCAGGTATTTCAGGGCATCTTCTGCATCAATGGCATTGATGGTCTGTTCCATGGTCTTGGCGGTGATGCCTTCTATGGTGGTCGGTATTTCCTTGGGCAGGGAAGAGGGTCTGTCGCCATTGATGATGACACGCTCGGCCTGGGTGGCATTTTCTGTTGCTTCAGTAGCGAAGACAGTCGCTGGTAACAAAGGGAAGGCGGCAGCCAGTGCTATTGCCAATGCACGCAAGCGCAAAGGGCGTAAAGAATACGGCATATAAGTAATCTAAAAATTTGGAAGGCGCATGCAAATGCGCAAACAAACCTGTGGATGCGCGTAGCAAGGCAGGTTCGAACTAAACCGATTTTTTAGATGGAAGGTGGTCCGCGCGCAGGGAGAGGCGCAGCAACTATCGACGCCAGGCGTGCTGCCGGGATGGAGCGGGTGGCGTAGGATAAGGCGTGTGGTGCTGCAAAAACCGTGGTTTGCGGGAAGCTGGCGGGCAACGTCGCCGCCAGACACATAGAGCAATCCAGCAAGTGCGTCATGCTCTTGCCAGCTTCTTTGACGCCACTGCCATCAGCTTTGATGAATTTATAGCCGGTGCTGGTACAGATCAAATTCATGCCCTGCTCGCCAGCTTTCACGACAGACGATGCCATGGCGACACCAAGTGTCAGTACATACATAAGCAGTACTGCGCGCACCAGTTGGCGAAAACACGACAGGGAAAAACCTTGGGCGGACATAGGGCGGCATTGTACCATCGTTCTGTACTGCTACAAATCTGCTGTTGGAAGTCAGGAAAAATAAGCGAACTGACATCAAAGCAGGCAATTTTGGGGCTATCATGGCGATTTTCGGGGCAAGCCTGGCCGGGACCACACAATGGCCGCCAGCAATTTCTGGACCTAAATGTCCAGATTAGTGTCTGTATCAATGTCAGGCATTAGCCTCCTTTACTCAACAGGTATTTGGCATAAGCAGAAGGATAGATCTTGAGACAAGTTAGCCTGGGTCAACAACTGACCCGCACCAAACCCATAGACCATAGCGAACAGGTGACCGATGATCAGGGCCATGCCCTGCACCGCTCATTGGGATTGTTTTCCCTGACCATGATAGGCGTGGGTTCTACTATTGGTACAGGTATTTTCTTTACCATGGTGGAAGCAGTACCCAAGGCCGGGCCTTCAGTTATCCTGTCCTTCATCATCGCCGCGATTACGGCTGGTTTGACGGCATTGTGCTATTCCGAGTTGTCTTCCCGTATCCCGGCATCCGGTTCTTCTTATTCTTATGCCTATGCCACTGTGGGCGAATTTGGGGCCTTCATCGTTGCGGCTTGTCTGTTGCTGGAATATGGTCTGGCTGCCAGCGCCACGGCGATAGGCTGGTCAGCCTACCTGAATAATTTCCTGACCAATGCCCTGGGTTGGCAAATACCGGAAATGCTGCGCTCACCCATGATAGTGGCAGGTGCCAACGGGGTAGAGTTTCATGCTGGCCAGTTCAATCTACCACCCATGGTGTTGGTAGCGATATGTTGCATACTGCTTTTGCGCGGTGCCAAGGAATCCGCCACTGTGAATGCAGTCATGGTCATGATCAAGCTGGTGATCCTGACTTTCTTTGCCATTGTGGCATTCTCCGGTTTCAATGCCGAGCATTTCACCCCTTTCTTTAATACCGACAACAGCAAGGGCCTGGCCGGTATGGCTGGCGTAACCGCAGCTGCTGGCACAGTCTTCTTTTCCTTCATTGGCCTGGATACAGTGGCAACGGCGGGTGCTGAAGTCAAAGACCCCAAACGCAATGTGCCTCTGGGCATCATGGCAGCGCTGATTGTCGTGACTGTATTTTATTTGCTGGTAGCCGTTGCAGCAGTTGGTGCCCAGCCTGCCAAGATGTTTGAAGGCCAGGAAGCCGGTCTGGCTGTGATCTTGCAAAACGTCACAGGTAAAGCCTGGCCTGCATTGATCCTGTCTGCGGGAGCTGTGATCTCGGTATTCAGCGTGACTCTGGTGACTATTTATGGACAAAGCCGGATTTTGTTTGCTATCAGTAAAGACGGTTTGATCCCAAGTTCTTTCCAGCGTGTGCATGCCCGCACACGTACCCCTGTCAGTAATACCATCATGGTTTGCGTGCTCGTGGGTATAGTCGCTGGTCTGGTTGATTCTACCTTCCTGTGGGATATGGTCAGCATGGGTACCCTGGTCGCTTTCATGGTGGTGTCGGTTGCCGTGCCTGTCATACGCAGGCAAAAACTGGGTGAGGGTGCTGGTGGTTTTCGCGTGCCTTTCGGCCCTTACCTGATACCAGGCATGAGCATACTGGCCTGCCTGTATATCCTGAAAGATTTGTCGGCCACCACTTACCATGTCTTCTTTATCTGGATGGCAGTCGCGATCGTGATTTATTTCCTGTATAGCAGAGCCCATTCACACTTGAATAAACAGCAATAAGCCTGATATTCCTGAAGCGCCCGGTTTGTGGCGTCTTCAGGAAAAGAGCGAGATTATGAAACTGCCATCAATAAGTTTTGCCGCTATTGTTATCTCTACAGCATTCTCTGCATTCACCTCTATTGCGTCGGCAGAAAACATAGGTAGTGTAGACACAGCCTTCAAACTCATAGGCCCTGACCATAAAGTGGTGGTGGAAGCCTATGATGATCCCAAAGTGAATGGCGTTACCTGTTATATATCACGTGCCAAGACGGGTGGCATCTCTGGTGGCCTGGGTCTGGCAGAAGACAAGTCTGAAGCTTCCATCGCTTGCCGCCAGGTTGGCCCTATCAGTTTCACAGGGTCACTCAAGCAACAGGATGAAGTCTTTAATCAAAGCTTGTCCATCCTGTTCAAGAAACTGCGCATCGTGCGCATGGTAGATCAAAAACGCAACGCTCTAATCTATCTGACTTATTCCGACAAACTGATTGATGGTTCACCCAAGAATAGTGTTACTGCAGTTGCGGTTGATCGTAGTATGCCCATACCTGTCAAATAGCGAGCCGGAAGTGAGCCGGAATCCAGCGAGAAGGAAGCTGGAATCAGGCAGGGTCTGATATGTAAAAAATGTTTGGGTTTTTCTACCCAGCAATGAATTACGCTTACAATACCAGACTGTAAGCGTAAGCCTTCCCTAGCGTATCAACTGTACGAATATGACAAGCCCTGCTGCAGCCCCCAGGCTGACCACTGAACAATCTGTTGATGCGCTCGTCAAGACGATACGCATACCGCCGCGTCCCAGTTTGCTGGCAGACGTACAGGCCGAGCTTGCAGCCGATGACCCAGACCCGCGCAGACTGACTGGCATTATTGCCAACGACGTGGCTATGTCCGCATCTTTATTAAAGCTGGCAAACTCTTCTTTCTTTGGTTTGCGTCTGAAAGCCAAATCAGTCGAGCATGCTGTCAATTTATTAGGCATTACCCAATGCGGCAATTTATTGACAGGGATTATTGCCAGGCAAAGCATACAGGTAGAAAAAATATCACTGGTCAAGTTTTGGGATTTTTCTACCAAGCGCGCCCAGGCCATGACACAACTGGCAAGGCGCATGCGTGTATGTCCGGCTGACATGGCGCATACGTTTGGTTTGTTTTGCGACATAGGCATACCCTTGTTGCTGGAACGCTTCCCTGATTATGGCGAGACTCTGGAACTGGCCCATGAGGAAGCTCAAGAGACCTTTAGCGCGGTGGAGGAGCAGCGTCACAATACTTCGCATACTGCCATAGGCTCCCTGATGGCACGCACCTGGGGTTTGCCTGAAACAGTTTCACTGGCGATATTGTTGCATCACGACTATAGCGTGTTGCATGATCCGAATACCGAAGATGCGGTCAAGAGCCTGATCGCGCTGGCTTTATTGGCTGAGTATGGAATACAAAAATACCATGGTCAGGAGTATTCTTGCGAATGGGAAAAAGGGGGCGAAGCTGCCTGTGAATTTTTGGGTCTGTCTGCCGATGAAGTGGACGACAGATTTGACGAACTACATGAATTACTCAATCACGTGCACTGAGCTTATTCTTGCTGCTGACCGCAATTCTCTAAAGAGCCGTCCAGTATCATGGACGGCTTTTTAACAAATTGGCAGGCAACATGAAGATAGCCCGCAATAATTCAAACACGCCAGTCACCGCTATGCCCAGTATACGGAAGGGTAGCAGCAATAGCCACACCAGTGGGTACAGCACCAGGGCCAGTATGGCTAAAGGCCAGCAGAGTACAAACAAGATAATCCAGATCAAAAAGCCTAGCATCATTTTTTCCTTAAGCGATGATGACGTGTAACAAGCTGCTCAGGATAACCAGAGCGATAGTAGCGATAACAACGCCGTCCATGTTTGCTGTGATGTTCATGATATTTCCTTTCAATTCGGGTGGGAGTGATTGCACTGTAGATCGCCGTCATGCAGGCCGCCAGCAGCAAGCGACGAAGTGCAATTTCCTAGTATCGGAATGCGTTTGGGGCGGATGAATTGAGGGATCTAATTGCGGTGGCACAGGCACTTATGCGCTACTTGATTGCTGCTTCTTTCTCCAGCAATTTCCTGTGTCCAGCGGACTTTTTTAATTGCAACAAAGCCTTGTTGAAACGTTCCATCGCCACAGTCATATTCATGCTTTCGAGGAAAGTCAGGTGCAGCGGATCGCTGACCAGCGGACGTGGCAAGATGACAAATTTATCGCGGTTGCTGATCAGTTCAGGTGAAGCTGCAATCAGCCTTTCATAGCCGGTCATGCCATTGCCTATGATGGCGGCATCCATGCGTCCATACATCATTTTAGCAAACGGGTTTGCTGGTTAGGGTCTCTCTCTATGCTGAAGATACCGTTTGCCACTGCAGCATCGATATCATCACCATAACTGGCCGTCGTCGTCTAAGGATTTGCCTTTCAAGTCCTTGAGTTCATTGAAAGGGAGTTCCTTTCCCTTCAACACTACCTTTTGCAGATCGTCGTTGTAGACCGTTCCTGAGAAATCAAAGACTTTTTCTCTTTCAGCATTGCGTGAAATATTTGTTATGCCGCCATGTCCGGCCATGGCTTCATGCATGGCGCGCTTCCAAGACAGCAGGACCAATTCATATTGATCGCCAGTATCTTTGGAAAGAGCCGCAAAGATGCTGGGAATGATGTCAACTGTGGTTTTCTCTGGGCTTGATAAATCAAAGGCGCATAAGCTTCGTCACCAAAAATCACCAGTTTTTCCGCATAGGAATCTGTAGCAAACAAGAGGAGGGCGATGAACAAGAGCTTGCGTATCCACATGTGGTACATGCCAGTCTCCCAGAGTGAATTGCATAGAGTGGTAGATGTCAGCATAGTACAAACCAATATCTAATTTGAATGTTTTATAAACAAAATTCATCTGCTGTGTTTTTTAGCGACAGGTTTTTCCTGGATAGGTCAGACAAAGAAATCCTTGACAGCGGCAGTCAAAGCTCGCAAACTTCAATTATTAGTCAACTGCATAGTAATTGTTAATTAAAGAAATGGCACGCCCTTCTCAACAACTCGATGAAGTTTTATTGCAAAGCGGCCGCGCCTTGTTTGCGCAACATGGCTGTGGTGGTTTGTCACTGCGCATGCTGGCCGAGCATGCTGATGTGAATGTCGGCATGTTCCATTACCACTTCAAAAACAAAGACAATTTCCTGACTCAACTGCTGCAAACCATGTACGAGGAAGTGTTTGCGCAACTGCAGGCCGAAGTTAATCATGAAGGCTCGCCAGTACAGCGCCTGCGCGAAGCTCTGTGCTTGTTAGGGCGCTTATTGCGCGAACACGGCAGCTGGATAGGGCGGGTCTGGGCAGATGCAGCCCTGGGTGAAAAAGTCGCCAGGCAGTTTCTTGAAAAGAATGGTGCTCGCCATGTCTTGCTGATCACAGGTTTGCTGATGCAAGCCATGCAGGCTGGTGAGATAGCCATGATGCAGCCTGCTCATGCGCTGTCATTTTTGATGGGCAGCGTCGCTGCCCCCATGGTCATCGTCCCACGTGCATTGGATATGGGTTTTGTCCCAGCGATGCTGCAAGAACCATTGAGTCAGGTATTAAGCGATGCCGCAATTGCCGACCGCGTCAACCGCGCCTTGTATGCCTTGGCCGCAACGAATGAGGAGTTACACCGTGTATAAAAAATTCAAACCCGCGATGACATTTACCTTGGTTCTCGCCATGTCTGTCATGCTGGTCGCCTGCAATGAAAAGCCATCAACAAACTGGTCAGGCTATGCGGAGGGGGAGTACGTGTATATTTCTGCGCCGCTGGGTGGCAAACTCGACAGCATCAAGGTCCAGGCAGGGCAGCAAGTTACCAAAGACAGTTTGCTGTTTGCCCTTGATGCCGAAGCTGAAAATGCTGCCCATGATGAAGCCAGTGCCCGCCTCACGAGCGCGCAGGCACAAGCCAGCAATACAGAAAAAGGCAGGCGCGCAGAAGAGATTGCCGTCAGCCAGGCGCAACTGACGAGTGCCCAGGCACAAGCAGCACTGGCGAGGCAAGAACTGGCACGCCAGCAGCAATTGGTGGGGCAGGGATTTGTTTCCAAATCCCGCATCGACGATGCACAAACCAATGTCAAACTCAGCGAAGCCCGGGTGGCAGAATTGAATGCGGCACTGAGTGTCGCGAAGCTGCCAGCACGCGTAGATGAACGCGCCGCCGCCCAGGCCGGTGCTGACGCAGCAAAAGAAGCATTGCGCCAGACTACCTGGCGCTCAGGGCAAAAATCACAAAACGCACCTGCGAATGCACTGGTGGCAGAAGTGTTTTTCCGCCAGGGTGAATATGTGCAGTCTGGCCAGCCTGTGTTGTCACTGCTGCCGCCAGAGAACCGCAAAGCCAGGTTCTTTGTGCCTGAAGGTGAGCTGGGTAAGATCGCCGTCGGCCAGGCCGTCAGTCTGCATTGCGATGGCTGCGCAGCAGCTATCCCCGCGCACATTTCCCGCATCGCCAGCCAGGCTGAATACACGCCACCCGTGATTTATTCAAATGCACAAAGAGCCAAACTGGTGTTCATGGTCGAGGCCAAACCTGACCAGCCCGGCAAACTTTTGCTGCATCCTGGGCAGCCTCTGGATGTATCACTCCTGGCTGTAGCAACTGCAGGAAAAGCACAGTGAATACCAGCGTCGATATGGGCAATCTTGCCATAGATGTCCATGGTCTGAGCAAATCCTATGGTGGCCGCGCCGTGGTTGACAAGGTAGAACTGCAAGTCGCCAAAGGCCGCATCTGCGGCTTTCTGGGGCCTAACGGCAGCGGCAAGACTACTACCATACGCATGCTATGCGGCTTGTTGACGCCAGATGCTGGCACTGGCTCCTGCCTGGGTCTGGACATTATCAAACAGGCAGAACAGATCAAGCGCCAGGTCGGCTACATGACGCAAAAATTCGGACTATATGATGATTTATCGATACGCCAGAACCTGGATTTTGTTGCGCGCCTGTTTGAGCTGCCTTCCAGGAAAAACGCCGTTGACCAATCGCTGGAAAGACTGGGCCTGACAGCCCGCCAGCATCAACTGGCAGGGTCATTGTCAGGCGGCTGGAAGCAGATGCTGGCACTGGCAGCCTGCCTCATCCATGAACCACGTCTGCTCTTGTTGGACGAACCGACTGCTGGCGTGGACCCCAAGGCACGCCGTGATTTTTGGGACCAGATCCATTTGCTGGCGGACCAGGGCATCACGGTGCTGGTGTCTACCCATTATATGGATGAAGCAGAACGCTGTCATGAACTCTGCTATATCGCCTACGGCAAAATACTGGCACGTGGCACCGAGGCAGAAATCATACGTGACTCCAAACTCAAGGTCTGGACGCTGCAAGGTGAGCAACTGGGTGCTTTACTGGAGCCCTTGAAGTCTGCACCCGGTGTATTGAGCGTTGCTGCCTTTGGCAATGCCGTCCACGTAGCAGGGCTGGATGAGGTGCTGGTCTTGCAGGCGCTGGATACCATCAGGCATCAGGCCAATATCCAAATCACGCCCAGTGCCGCCAATCTGGAAGATGTCTTCATCAGCCTGATAGCCAGTGCACCTGATAATTTTTCCAAGGATGACCTGCGACAAAAACAGCAAAAGGCAGCAGCATGAAAAAATTTTCGCTGGCACGCATGTTCGCCATTTTCATCAAGGAATTCCAGCAGATGATGCGCGATCGCCTGACCTTTGCCATGGCAGTCGGCATCCCGATTTTGCAACTCATCCTGTTTGGCTATGCCATCAATACCGACCCCAAGGGTTTGCCAACCGCCGTGGTCAGCACTGACAACAGCCCCATGGCACGCAGCTTTGTCGTTGCCATGCAGAACACAGGTTACTTCCGTATCGATTCAGTCGGCCAGAGTGAGCAAGAGGCAGAGCGCTTGCTGGAGAATGGCAAAATACAGTTCATGCTGGTGATACCACCACAATTCACCCAGCAACTGGTGCGCGGTGAAAAACCGGCCTTGCTAATCTCTGTCGATGCGACTGACCCTTCGGCGTCAGGCAATGCCATCGCCGCATTGAATGTCATCGCCACCCAGGCCCTGCATCATGACTTGAAAGGGTCTTTGCAATATCTGCAAACTGCCACGCCCGCTTATGAAGTGCGCGTGCACCGCCGTTATAATCCAGAGGGTTTGTCACGCTACAACATCGTCCCCGGTCTGATCGGCACCATACTCACCATGACCATGGTCATGCTGACTTCACTGGCCATGACAAGGGAACGTGAACGCGGCACCATGGAAAACCTGCTGGCAACACCAGTACGCCCGGCAGAAGTCATGGTCGGTAAAATCCTGCCATATGTACTGATGGGCTACATACAACTGGGTGTCATCATCAGTGCTGCCTTCCTGTTATTTGAAGTACCCATGATGGGCAGCTTCAGTCTGCTGATGAGCATGATAGGTGTCTTCATTCTGGCTAACCTGGCTGTTGGTTTCACGTTTTCCACAATCGCCAAGAACCAGTTGCAAGCCATGCAGATGACCTTCTTTTTCTTCCTGCCATCCATGCTCCTGTCCGGCTTCATGTTCCCCTTCCGCGCCATGCCAGAATGGGCGCAAGTCATAGGCGAAGTTTTGCCCCTGACACACTTCCTGCGCATCGTGCGGGGTATTTTATTGAAAGGAAATACCGCAGGCCAACTCTTGCCGGAACTCTGGCCCATGCTGGTGTTTTTGCTGTTGGCGGGGTTTGTGGCTTTGAAGAGGTATAGGCAGACGTTGGATTAAGATTGGAAACACCAATGCCACGGTTCATACTGAAATCCGCTGCTATTCCCCGGCGGGTAAGACATCTGAAAACCAAAGCGCCTGGCATTGTTTTGTAACCACACAAATGCCGTCGTGGTGTCGAAAGAAATTTCCAGCTCCGGGTCTTCTGGCGTGGCAATGTCGATGGCGCGGCCGGTGTGATGTTCGCTGTAACCCGGTGGGGCGCAGACCAGTAATATGTCTTCCAGTTGCTGACCCTCAGCCAGCTTGTCGCTGATGATCTCGGTTTGCCTGGCGATGCTGCGGAAGGCCGAAATCATCAGTAGTGCTATGCCGTCCTGGCTGGCAGCTTCCTTCATCGCTTGCCAGGCTAGTTTGGTGGCAGGTGTCAGCAGGTATAGCCTGCCATCTTCGCCGGTTTCTGCCAGTACCAAGTCTGTGGCTTCTTGCTGCAGTAGCAGGCCACGCTGTTCCAGCAGTTGCGGCGGGATGGTGAAGTTTGCAGCGTGACTAACTGCCATGTTTATTTTGCTTTCAGGTTGGCGATCAGGGTATCAAGCATGGCGGCGGTTTCTGCGTCTGGCATGCCGTCAAATTTTGCTGGCCTGTACTTGGTCTGGAATGCCACCAGCACGCTGCGGGTAGCTTCATCAAGCAGGCCGGTTTGCGGAATACCGTAACCATATTGTGCGAGTTTTTGCTGGAACCATTTGATCTCTGGTAATTGCAATTCATAGGCTGTCATGCGTTGCGCGACTTCATCTGCCTTGGGCCAGGGGATCAGGCCGGCATCGGCCAGTTGCTTCCATGGGAAGAGTGGGCCGGGATCGGATTTGCGTAAAGGGGCGATGTCGGAATGGCCGAGTATGTATTCAGGGCGTATCTGGTAACGCAGTGAGATATCCTTGACCAGGGCAATTACGCGGTCTATCTGGGCTTGCGGGAAGGGGAAATAAATGCGGCCTTCCGGCGTATCCTTGAAACCGAGATTGACGATTTCTATGCCTATGGAACTGGCGTTCAGGCGGCTATAGCCTTTCCATTCGCTGAGGCCAGCGTGATAAGCCATGTGATTTTCTGGCACCAGTTGCCAGACCTTGATGGGGTCTTCATCACCGACCAGGTAATTGGCGCTGACTGCCTGCTGGCTGAGTACCCGCAATGAAGTGGGCTGATCCAGGGCGGTGTAATGCAGGATGATGAATTGCACACGTTCTTCCTGGCTTTTGGCAGAAATACTGGCATCGAGTTTGCCCATGGGGCCAACCGTGGCACAGCCGCTGATGAAGATACTGACAGCAGCAAATATGCTATATAGACTGATTTTATTCATGATTGTTTTTTGAGTTGTCGGGCAGCGAGTCGCGCTGCGGAAAAATGCGCTTCGCAAGTGCTCTGGCGCAGGCTGATTTCTGGTGGCAGATGCAGGCGCAGGGATTCTACGATGGCAGGATGCAATTCCTGCACCCTGCCACTGAGTGCAATGGGTTTATTACCAAAACGGGTGCACATGGCCATGCCCAGGCGTGCCAGTTCCTTGCCCGCGCTTTGTAATATGACCATGGCGACCGGGTCGCTGTCGGCTGCGGCAGCAACGGCCATAGCCAGCTTGCCGATGTCGCCACGACTGCGGTGATAAATAAAATCACGTGATATGTTCCAGTCATTGCCACCGATGAGCTTGAACAGGCGTTTCGCCATTTCTGAATTTTTCCAGTGATCGGGATGTTCATCTTCGGCGCGCCAGAGCTTGCGCATGGCTTCGCGCGCTATCCAGAAGCCGCCACCAGCATCATCCAGCAAATAACCACGGCCACCGGCGCGATGAAACTCACCATTTGCATCTATGTAGGCAGCGATGGAACCGGTGCCAGCATAAATCAGGTAACCCGTGCCCGGTTTGAAAATATCGAGGTAGGCTATTTCTATGTCATTGCTGACAAGGATGTGCTGTTTTTCCAGATCAAAGCAGTCGGCCAGCATATCTGGCAGGGTATGGGCATCGCCACCAAAACCGGTAATGCCTGCGCGTATGCTGCTTACCTGGCCATGGCTGCGCGTGGCGGCGGCCAGGCCAGCAAATACCTGGTGCACTGCTTGTACACCTTCTGCATTATCGGTTTGTAGAGCGGTAAGACCGGCGGCGGTACCACTGGCAAGGATTTGTTCATCTTTAGTCGCCAATGCCCAGCGGGTTTGCGTGCCGCCCGCATCTATACCCAGCGCAATGTAGGTCGTTTGCTGTGACAAGGGCGTTTGCTGGTCTGATGACATAAATGTAGCTTGGTGTGCTGATTTTTGGGGAATTTGATGAAACATCGTGGAGCTGAATCGCAATAACTGGCAGTTGTTCGTTTATCATAGGGCGCTTCTGGCACTGGCAGCGAATGAAAAGATGCATCCGGCTTATAACTTTTTGCTATGAAGCAGCAGCAAAATTTCAATCGCAATCCCGGTATTTTACTGGGAAGATGAGCCCTACCACTTAAGAAAAAGATCAAGATGACAAGCGAGACAGTTACTGCGGTCAAAAATCCTGAAGTTCCTGCTGGCGGGGTCTGGCGCTGGATACCGTCATTGTATTTCAGCCAGGGGATTCCATACGTCGTGGTAATGACACTTTCCGTCATTATGTACAAAAATCTCGATATTTCCAATTCTGATATTGCCTTATATACAAGTTGGTTATATCTGCCCTTTGTGATCAAGCCTTTCTGGTCACCTTTTGTGGACATGTTCAAAACCAAGCGTTTCTGGATTGTTACGCTGGAACTGGTGATTGGTGCCATGTTCGGGTTGGTGGCCCTGACCATACCCATGCCAGCTTTTTTCCAGGCGACCCTGCTGGTTTTCTGGTTACTTGCTTTCAGTGCTGCGACGCATGACATCAGTTCTGACGGCTTTTATATGCTGGCGCTGGAACAGTATCAACAGGCCGCTTTCGTTGGTGTGCGCAGCATGTTTTTCAGGATGTCCATGCTGACTGGACAGGGGGCTCTGGTTTATCTGGCAGGCACACTGCGCGACATGACGGGCGATGCCAGGTTTGGCTGGATCGTCGTTTTTTGTGTGCTAGCTGTGATGTTCATCAGCTTGTCGGCCTATCATAAATGGGCCTTGCCACGCCCGGCCAGTGATCGTGCGCATGGTGACCCAAATCAGGTAGTAGCGACATTCTTCACGATTTTTGGCAAGTTCATCAAAAAGAAAAATATCTTGCTGACGATTGCTTTCCTCTTGCTGTATCGTTTTGGCGAAGCGCAATTAGTGAAGATGGCGCCGCCATTTTTGCTCGATGGTGTAGATAAGGGCGGTCTGGGCCTGTCCACGCAGGCGGTTGGTATTGTATATGGCACCATGGGCATGATTGCCCTGACCATAGGTGGCCTGGCAGGTGGTGCCCTGATCTCGCGTTTTGGCTTGAAGCGCATGCTTTGGCCGATGGCGCTGGCCATTAATCTGCCGCATCTGGTGTATGTGTACCTGGCCTTTGTGCAGCCACAAAATATCTATCTGATTGGTGCTGCTGTGGCCGTAGAGCAAATGGGTTATGGCTTTGGCTTTACAGCCTATGTGCTGTATATGATCATGATTGCTGATGGCGAACACAAGACCGCGCATTATGCGATTTGTACAGGCTTCATGGCGCTGAGCATGATGTTGCCGGGGATGTTCAGTGGCCGTTTGCAGGAGCATCTGGGTTATGCCCATTTCTTTGTCTGGATATGTATTGCTGCCGTGCCTACCTTTGTTGTCACCGCTCTCATTAAAGTGGACCCGGCTTTTGGCAAAAAAGCTGAATAGAGGCTGAATAAAATATGAACAAAACTGCTTACCCCTATCATTTTCAAAGTACCAGCTACAGTTCTCCACAGCCAGGCAGCAGTGTCATTATCACTGGTGCCGTACATGGCAATGAAACCTGCGGCACCCAAGCGATACGCCGCGTCATTGCTGAACTCGAAGAGGGCAGCCTGCAATTGCTGAGTGGCCGTCTGACGCTGGTGCCGGTATGCAATCCGCTGGCCTATAAACTGGGGCAAAGGGAAGGTGAACGCAACCTGAATCGCCGCCTGATACCGACAACTGATGTGCAGGAATTTGAAGATCATGTGGCAAACTGGTTATGTCCTCTCATGGCTCAGCACGATGTCTTGCTCGATCTGCATTCTTTCCGTAGTGAGGGCGAGCCTTTTGTCCTGATAGGGCCAGAAAATAATCGCGGCCCCATAGAATCATTCAGCCATGAACAGCAGGAACTAGCCATGGCCATGCGCCTGGGTGTGCACCGGCTGGTTGATGGCTGGCTTGGCACTTATGCGCGTGGCGTCCAACGCCGTCAGGAACGGCTTGCTCACGATGCCGATGCCAAAACCGTAGCAAATGCAAATACACAGTTTGGTGTAGGTACGACAGAATACATGCGCTCGGTCGGCGGTTATGCCATGACGCTGGAATGTGGCCAGCATCTTGACCCGCAAGCACCATCGGTGGCCTATGCTGCCATCGTCAACAGCCTGCGTCATCTGGGTGTGATTGCTGGCGAAGCACCCGCGCCTGTAACAGAGATGGAAGCCTTGCGCATTTATGATGTTATCGACAAATTGCATGACGGTGACAGTTTCGTGCGTGAATGGCGCAGCTTTGATGAAGTGACGCTGGGGGAACTGATAGGCACACGTGCCGATGGTACTGAAGTCAGGGCAGATCAGGATGGCCGCATCATTTTCCCGGATGCAGGTGCCAGCGCTGGTGAAGAGTGGTTTTACTTAACAAAACCTAACCCTCGTTTGGCCGAATTTGGAAAGGCCAAAGCATGAGTTTGCGTTTTTTATTTGTCGCATTGTTGGGTGTTTCGGCCGTGATCAAGGTTTTGCCCGCACATGCGGCAGCCAGTACTGAAAAAGTCTTGCGGGTACTGGTGACGACGCCGGAGAGCAGTCTGGACCCGGCAGTGGCATCTGACGTACCTTCGGTCAGCATCAATGAAAATATTTTTGAACCCATGCTGCGCTATGACTATCTGGCGCGGCCTGTGAAGCTCAAGCCCAACACCCTGAAAAGCATGCCAGAAATCTTGGACCAGGGCAAAACCTATGTCCTGCATCTGCAACCAGGCATCATGTTTACACCTGACCCAGCATTCAAGGGCAAGCCCAGGGAATTGACGGCAGAAGATTATATCTACAGCATCAAGCGCATCTATGATCCTACGGTCAAATCACCCTGGCTGTTCATGTTTGAAGGCAAGTTACTGGGTGATGAAAAACTCAGGCCAGCCAAAGATGGCAAAAGCCAGGACTTCAATCTGCAAACCAGCATACCCGGTTTGCAAGCCGTGGATAAATACACGCTGCGCATACGCCTGAACGCGCCTGATAGTAATTTCCTGTTCATCCTCGCAACTACCGCTACAGGTGCAGTGGCCAGGGAAGTGGTGGAGGCTTATGGCAACCAGGTCGGTAATCACCCTATAGGGACTGGTCCTTTCATACTTGGCCAGTGGCAGCGCAGCTTTCGCATAGAGTTACTGGCGAATCCGCAGTACCGCAAAGTCGTGTTCAATGACCAGGGTAGCGATGACGCCACCAGAAAAATCGCTGCCAGCCTGGCAGGGCAGACTTTGCCACGTGTCAGCAAGGTAGAAATCAAGATCATGGAAGAACAGCAGTCGCGCGTACTGGGTTTCCTGAACCATGAATTTGACTATCTGGAACAAGTGCCGGCACCGCTGTCGAATATGGTGCTGGATGATGGCAAGCTCAAGCCTGCATTGCAGCAGCAGGGCGTGCGCCTGTCCCTGTTCACGCCACTGCAAACCTATTACATGTGGATGAATATGGAAGACCCGGTAGTTGGCGGTTATACCCTGGAGAAGATCGCCTTACGCCGTGCCATTGCCCTTAGCTACGACAGCAAGGAAGACATCGCCCTGATGGAAAAAGGCCTGGCAATACAGGCGCAATCGCCTTTGCCGCCGAATGTGCTGGGTTATGACCCAAGCTATAAAACCCCTGTGCAATATGATGTAAAGCTGGCCAATGCCTTGCTCGACAAATTTGGCTATAGGCGCGGCACTGATGGTTATCGTAACTTACCTGATGGTCAGCTCCTGCATTTGCAAATGCATAGTCTTGCGAGTACTACTGGCCGCTTGCATGATGAAGTCTGGCGCAAGAACCTGGAAGCTATTGGCATCCACGTCAGCTTCAAGACCGATAAACATTCAGAAATTTTGCGTGCTGCCCGCCTGGGCAAGGTACAGATGACTGAGGCCAACTGGATAGCTGACTTCCCCGATGCCGAAAATTTTTACCAGCTTTTGTACGGCCCCAATGCTGGTCGCGCCAACTATTCGCGCTTTAACCTTCCAGCCTTTAACAAGCTGTATGAAGACGCGATGCGCCTGAGCGATAGCCCCGAGAGAACGGCAATTTACCGCCAGATGGCGCAACTCATGCATGGCTATACCCCCTGGGTGCCGCGCATACATCCTGTGACGGCAGATCTATCCCAATCCTGGTTGCAAAACTACTATAGACATCCGGTGGATTTCACAAACTGGCGCTACGTGGATGTCGATGTTATTGCCCGTAATAAAGTATTAAAATAAATTGTATTGATCGCCAGATGGAAGTTCAGAGCCTGATCATTCCATCTGGTTATATGTCATCGGTAAGTTTTCATTGGCAGGTGCAGATGACTCACCCTATGCTGCGATTATGAAAAACTCTGTTGTGTGGAGAATGTGTGCGTTGTGAATTGATTGCGGATCATCCTGATTTTTGCCGGCTCGACACCGTCAGCGGCATAGTTATCGATTTACGTTATGTCGGTGCCGACAATTTTGTTGGTCGTGAGTTATACGGTGATCTTGACTGTAGTTGGTTGCACCACGAAGCTGTGGCTGCCCTGCAGGCTGCAGTCAACTGGCTGCACGAACATCACCCTGACTTGCGCATACTGGTGCTGGATGCTCTGCGCCCGCACCGTGTACAGGAAATGCTATGGCAGCACCTGGATGGCACACCTTTGCGTATGTACGTGGCCGACCCGGCCCGTGGTTCCATCCACTCCTTTGGCATGGCGGTGGATGTCACCCTCATTGATGCCGACGGCAAGGAGCTGGACATGGGCAGCGGCTTTGATGCCCTCGAAGAAAAATCCCACCCAGCGCTGGAACAAAGAATGCTGGCCGAAGGCCAGCTCACCCAGCACCAGCTAGACCAGCGTGGCATATTGCGGGCTGCAATGGCACACGGTGGGTTCCGTGGCATCAATAGCGAATGGTGGCATTTCAATTGTGGCGACCCGGTGGTCGTGCGTGAAACCTATTTGCGTATTGATTAAGGATGATGTGTTTTTCGACCCGCTGCCTGCTTGTACTCATGTCCTTACTGGTAGATCCGGTTATGGCGCAAGTCATTTCTGAAACTGACCGGCAAAAGCAGGTGACGCAGCAACTGGCTGCGATTGTAGCGCAGCCTGACAGAGCGCTCGCCAGCTTGTCCGTACTGGCAATCAAGTCTGGTAAAGTCGTTTACCAGCAGCAGTTTGGCCAAGCTTATATCGACCAGCAAAATCCCACCAATAGCTTGCCAGTTGACAATCAAACGTTGTTTCGTGTTGCCTCAGTCTCCAAGATGGTGGCAGCTATCGGTGCCATGTGTCTGGTTGAGCAAGGCAAGCTGGATCTGGATACAGATATCAGCAACTACCTGGGTTTCAAACTCAGGAACCCGCATTATCCAGATGTAGTCATTACTACCCGCATGCTGCTCAGCCATACCTCATCCCTGCGGGATGACGGTGGCTATAACTTCCCGGCAGATGTCAGTATGCAGGGTTTCTTGCAGACTGGTGGCAAGAATTATGCTCAGGGCCTGCAATGGGCTGATCCGGCAAACGCCAAAGCGGGAGAGAACTTTGCTCCTGGTCTTTATTTCCATTATGTGAATTTGAACTGGGGAGTGCTCGGTAGCGTGATGGAAGCTGTCAGCGGCCAGCGTTTTGATCTGCTCATGCACAAACTGGTGTTGCAGCCCTTGCAGGTAGAAGGCGCTTATCATCCTGAACTCTTGTCGACAGATGCCTTGTCGCGGCTGGCTGTCTTGTACCGCAAGCAGGCAAATGACATCTGGGATGCGCAAATCCCGTGGGTGGCGCAGACAGATGATTTTCGCAATAAGCCGCTGGTCAAGAGACAACTGGAAAACTACCGGCCTGGCACGAATGCGACCTTGTCCAGCCCACAAGGTGGCTTGCGCATCAGCGTGCAAGGCCTGAGTCGCATCATGTTGATGCTGATGAACGAAGGCGAGCTTGATGGTGTACGCCTGTTAAAACCCACCAGTGTCAGGGCTTTGACAGCGGAGCAATGGCAATACGATAAGACGGCACATAATGGCGATGATTACCGTGGCCTGTTTTTATCCTGGGGCCTGGGTTTCCAGCGCTTTAGCGATAGCAGTGCCGCGCATTATGGTGACAAGCTGGTGCAGGCTCTGCCTGCCTTCAAGCCAGTTGGTCATCTGGGTTTTGCCTATGGCTTGCAATCAGCCTTCCTGTTTGATCCGGCAACATGTAATGGCATTATCTATGTCATAGGCGGTGTCGCTGCTGACCCTGATAAAAATCCGGGAGCCTATTCCAGTCTGAGTATCTGGGAAGAGCAGATACTCACCGCGACTTATAAATTGTTCTAGCTGGTGCGGGCAATAAATTCAGCACCAGCTTCCTTGATACATTCTACAAAAGCGCGCGCAGAGCGTGACAGCGGTGTTGATTTTGCGGTCAGTAAATACAAATCCACAGGCACATTCGGCGATAGCGGGCGGCATTGCACTTTGCTATGATCAGATGTGGCAGCAGTAAAGGGGTCGATGACGGCTGCGCCTGCGCCAAGTTCCACCAGCGTCCTGGCTAGCAAATAAGTCTGCACCACGGTGTAAGAAGTAAAGCTCAAGCCCTGTTCTTCGCAGGCATCCATGACGCGGCTGACGAGATGGTCATCCAGGTCCAGTGCAATCAGGTTCTTGGGCAGGTCGGCAACTGGCAGGGCAGTATTGTCCAGGTTCTTTGCCCAGCTACCCAACGGGGCGATAGCGGTCATGCTGCCGCGTATCAAGGGTTCAGACGCGATATTCGGGTGGCAAGGGTCATACAGAGACAACGCAAAATCCACGTCGCCGAGCAACAGGGCATTCACAATCTCGCTGGTGTGATGGGTCGCCAGCGTGCAATGCACGTGGGCAAATTTCTTGCGCCAGGCTGCCAGTGCAGTGGGGACTACAGTAATCGACAAGGTGGGTGTTGATGCCAGTCTGACCGCTTCGTCAGGATGGTTTTTCAGATTGCTGGCCAGCCTGCGTACAGATTGCAAATCGCGATTGAGCTTGTCAACTTCAGCAAACAGCTTATGCGCTTCGGGAGTCGGATGCAGTTTGCCCTTGATGCGTTCGAACAGTTTCAGGCCCAGTTGTATTTCACAATGCTGCAAGACCTTGGTGGCCGCAGGCTGTGAAATATTCAGCAATTGCGCAGCACCACTGATCGTGCCTGCCTGCATGATGGCATGAAAAACTTCGATATGACGCAAACGCATGGTGAAAGTCCATTCAGCAAAAAATCGAGCTTGATTGTAACGCCTGGCGAGGAATATTGTCGCAGCTTATCGCTGCAACTGCGGCATATGGGGGTTATGGCCTGCTATGCAACGCAAGGCGCAGGTCATCGCCACAGGCCAGCAGTTTTTGATGGGCCGCGCTAACGCTGATATTGTTCAGGATGGCGAGTATCGCTGTCTTGACATGGAAATCACATTCTTCCAGTATGCGGCGGCAATGTGTTTCGTCCCGGCCAGTTGCATGCATGGTCAGGCTGATAGTGCGCCTGAGCAGTTTGATATTGGTCGGTTTGACATCCACCATGAGGTTACCGTAGACCTTGTGCAGTCTGACCATCAGGGCGCTGGAAAAGCTGTTCAGGGCGATTTTTTGCGAAGTGCCTGCTTTCAGGCGGGTGCTGCCGGAGATGACTTCGCTGCCAGTATCCAGCGTGATGCCTATCTCGGCGTGCGAAGTGAGAGGTGCATCTGGATTATTGGCAAAGCCTATGGTTAGCGCACCAGCCTGACGCGCCGCCTGCAAGGCGCCCAGTACATAGGGTGTGGCACCGGATGCTGCAATCAGTATCACCACATCATTTGCTGTCAAAGCCAGTTCCTGAATTTCTTTTGCTCCTTGTTCAATATCATCTTCTGCACCTTCAACAGCCACAAACATGGCTTGCTTGCCGCCTGCCAGCAAGGACAGGGCACGTTCATTTGGCCATGAGAAGGTCGGCAATAATTCGACACCATCCAGCACACCCAGGCGGCCAGATGTGCCTGCACCCACATACACCAGGCGGCCACCTGCCAGTATGCGCGGCGCTGCGGCATCGACGGCTGCCGCGATTTGTGCTGCAGCCAGGCTGACTGCGCGTATGGCATTCAACTGGTCATCAATGAGCACGTTGACCAGTTGCGTGGTCGGGTATAAATCCAGTTCGGTATGGCTAATGCTAGGTGCTTCGGTATTCAGCATGGCTTGATTCCTTTTCTCTCATTACCTTATGCCCTCGGCAGGCAGAGCACAAATGAAAGCTGATACCCGGTCCATAACTTCAGGTAATGCATGCGGCAGCAGGAATTATTTGCAGATACCTGTTGATCAGCTTATGCTGACTTACCGTTAAAGCACAGATAAACAATGCAAATTCTTCGCCGTCACCTGGTATTGATACTGGCCGCCAGCTTGCTGCTATCCGCTTGCCAATGGGGTTGGCTGCAAGGCGGCGATACCCGTCATCAATTGATCATTTCAGTCCCTGAGCAAAAAATGGTTTTACTGGAAGACGGCAAGCCAGTGGCGACTTACGCGATTTCCACGGCCAAACGTGGCATAGGTGATATGCCTGACAGTTATATGACGCCGGGTGGCCGCATGCAGATCGCCGAGAAAGTCGGTGCTGGTGTACCGCTGGGTTCAGTATTTAAGGACCGCAAGCCTACCGGTGAAATTGTGGCAGCGGATGCGCCAGGGCGTGATCCTGTGGTGACACGCATACTGTGGTTGCGAGGTACGGAGCAGCGCAACCGCAATGCCTACCCGCGCTTTATCTATATCCACGGTACGCCGCAGGAAAGCCTGCTGGGCACGCCTGCCAGCTATGGTTGCATACGTATGCGCTCTGTGGATATTGCTGAATTGTTTGAGCGCGTGGGAGTAGGAGCAGTGGTCGACGTAGTTGAAAAGCCCGTGGATATATAGCAATATCTTGATTGTCTATTTGGAAATATCTTTCAGGATTTACAATTTGATGACAATTTGAGTACATTTTTGAACTGATTCAACAGAGTGGCAGGCGTATCATGGCCAAGTGTTTCTATTCTGACAGTTCAATTGAAAGCTCAAAATGCGTCCTACACTCATATGCTCAAGCTTGCTACTTGCTCTGGTTTCTGCCTGCGGCGGTGCCGGCACTGCAGCTACAGCCACCAATTCAGATACAAGTAAGCCCCAGGCTGTCAGTACAGTCAAATCCTCGCTGGCACGCAATGTTACCCCACAAGCCAGCGATGCCGATCTGGCAGCGGCAGTCGCCGGAAATACCGAATTTGCCTTGAAAATTTTGCCATTGCTGGATACGCAAGGCGACAGCAATCTGGTGTATTCACCGTATAGCCTGACACTGGCGCTGGAAATGGCAGCAGCTGGTGCCAAGGGCGATACCCTCAGTGGTATGGAAAAGGCACTGGCTTTCCAGTTACAGCAAAGCCGTTTGCAACCGGCCCTGAATCGCCTTGATTTATTGCTGGCAGATAAAACCTCGACAGCAGCCAAACCGAACGCCCAATTACCCAATCTGAATATCGCCAATGCCTTGTGGGCACAGCAAGGTTACAGCTTGCAAAGCAGTTATCTGGATGCCCTCAGTGTGAATTTTGGCGCTGCTGTTAACTTGCAGGATTTTGTCAGCGCTGCTGAACCTTCACGCCTGACAATTAATAACTGGGTGGCGGACCAGACCCAGCAAAAAATCAAGGACCTGATACCTGCCGGTGGTGTTTCACCAATGACACGTGTGGTACTGACAAATGCCATCTGGTTCAAGTCAGACTGGGCGCAGCCATTTACCAAGGAAGCGACGAGAAACCAGGATTTCACTGACCGTAAAGGCGGTGTGAAAAATCTACCCTTCATGAATCTGACCAGCAATTTCCCTTATGTGCAGGGCAAGAGCTATCAGGCGGTGGAACTGCCTTACATCGATAACAAACTGGCCATGCTGGTCGTCGTGCCTGACACCGGCAAGTTTGACAGTTTTATCCAGGGCCTGAGCAGCACTACTATCAGCGACATCACGACAGGCTTGAAAGACAATTACATTGCCTTGAGCATGCCCAAGTTTAACTTCAGTGCCAGCCCTGCGATGAATTCCAGTTTGAGTACGCTGGGCATGGGCATGGCCTTTGATGCAGCCAAGGCTGATTTTTCCGGGATAAGCGGTAACCGCGAGTTATCGATTTCTGGCGTCGTGCACAAAGCCTTCATCAACGTCGATGAAAAGGGAACCGAGGCAGCCGCCGCAACTGGTGTATTGATCAGTGCCACCAGTGTCAATGTGACTCAACCGCTGAAGCTGACGCTGGATCGCCCTTTCCTGTTCATGATCAGGGACAGGCAAACTGGCCTCATCATCTTCATGGGTAAGCTCATGAGTCCTGCAAGTTAAACGACTGAGGATTTTTAGCGGATAAAAAAATCCCTTGGCATTGATTGATGCCAAGGGATTTTTGTTTTAGCTTGTTACTTGTTCGTTCTACTTGAACTTGTAATTCGCCAGCAAAGTAAATGAACGGCCGCGTGGATCTGCTACGCGTGGTTCCCAGGAGCTGCCTGCACCAGTATTGCTGTCATAAGTGATGGCAAATGGTGGGTCGGTATTGAAGAGGTTTTTCAAACCGGCAGTCAGCGTCAGGTTCTTGATGCCGCTATACGTCACGCTCATGTTGTAGATGATATAGGCTTTGACGTTAGGATTGTAGTTGGATGGCATGACCAGGCCACTCTGTACGCCAGGCAAGACCTGATCCTTGTAGCCAGCACGGTAAATTTGCGTGAAGGTGCCCGTCCAGTCGCCCTGGGTGTAGTTGACAAAAGCAGTGTGCTTCCATCTCAGGCCGAGGTCGCCAGTAAAGGTAAAGCGGCCGACTTCGCTCGCGCCATACGGTGCATTCGCCATAGGGCGGGATTTTTTCTCCAGCAGGTATGAGCCATCCAGACCAGCAGCCCATTTGCCATTCAGGATTTCACCATTCGCTTTTGCACCAACTTCCACACCACGAGTAATACTCGAACCGGCATTGACCCAACGCTGGTCAACAAAGATCAACGCACCTGTGCTGTCGCGCAAAAACTGATCCCTGAAAAGATCATAGTTTTGCAGCATGGTAGTCAGGTCTATGGAAGTGATGGAATTTTCCTTGCGGATTTCCCAGATATCAGCATTTGCGCTGAAGTTGCTGCTTGGTGCCCAGACCACGCCTACGGTGCCTTGCTTGGCTTTTTCAGGGCCCAGTGTGGTTTTACCGCCTGTCAGAATATTTGGTGTAATGGCGGCACAACCAGGCTTGCTGCTATCAACCTTTAAAGTCGGGCAGGTGGCAGGATCGGCCAGGTCTTTACCGGCATAAGGTGAATCGGTAATGCCGTTAAACAACTGGTTGAATGAAGGTGCACGGAAACCCGTGTTGTACGAACCACGGAACAACAGCGTATCTGTCGGTGTATAACGGAAACTTACTTTTGGATTAAAAGTACTGCCAAAGCCTGAGTAATGATCCTGACGACCAGCAACGGTGACTTCCAGTGACTTGAGCACAGGTACCAAAACCTCTGCATACACAGCACGTATATCTCGGCTGACTTTAGGCAAGGCATTGCTGTCATCAAATGGCGCATTCAAGATGGCAGGGCGCACGCTGGATGCTCTTGCATCGCCGTTGAAAGTGTATTCTTCCTTGCGCAAGTCCGTACCCACGGCAGCCATGACGGCACCAGCAGGCAATTGCCAGATTTCGCCGGACAGGGCAGCATCTGCCTGCGTCAGCGTGGTTTTGCCACCATATAATGTGACGCCAGCTGCGGAGGTGCTGTTGATCAGGTCAAGCGCAGCTTGTGATTGCTTTTCACCAGGTTTCAGGAAAGGATTGATGATGCCGGTACCCAGAGCATTTGCCAGTGCAACGGTGTAGTTGTAGCCAGCACCCAGTTTGGATTCAGATTCACTATAGGCACGCGACAGGCCGACGCGGTAATCCCATTTGCCTATCTGGCCATCAGCACCCAATTGCAGGCGGCCAGCTTCTGTGCGGGTAGAGATTTCACGATTACCGCATTCCATACAGCGCCAGCGGTAGGCGATAGGTGCGCCGCGATTGGCTTCTATGCTGGGAAATACTGCGACGATAGCATTGAATACATCATTATAGGCAGAACCTGTGCTTGGATAAAATGAAGACGCAGGGAAGTTGGTGCCAGGGGAAACCTGGTTGGGTGAAAAGCGTTTGGACACTTCAACCTGGGAGCCAACTGCTTCGGCAAACAATTGATGTGTGCCTATCTTGAACGTGGCACGTGCGACAAAGTTATCGTTCTTGACTGGTTGTTGCAGCACTGCAGCACGGCCAGTATCCCATGCACAGGCATATTTGGAGGAAGCCACATCCCATAGCTTGGCATCATAAGCCGCCATGCCATCGACAGCGCTACAGCCCGCGCCACCCGGTAAATTCAATACGTTGATGGCATTCATGACCTGAGTAGTACCAGGGAAGACAGGGCCATTATTGCTCTTGTTGCTGAGTATGGTATTCGCCAGTGAGGTTGCAAATACCGTTGCATTCGGTGTGCCACGGGTATCTACCGACAAACCACGGTTGGGCTGGAAGGTATTCACGAAATCACGCTGGTCACCCCGCAGTGCATCGTTCTCGCTATGCGTCGCTGTGAGCAGAACGTTGTAGTGGTCATTTTCCAGATCACCAAAGCCACCAACCACGGACACACGCTTGATATTGCCGCCACCTTGCTGGGAAATATCAGTGAAGGCCTGTGCTTCCAGTCCATTGTAATTCTTGCGCAGGATGAAGTTGATGACACCACCAATCGCATCGGTACCGTAGATGGCAGAAGCGCCGTCTTTCAGGACTTCAATTCTCTCCACCGCCGCCATGGGGATGGAATTCAAGTCAACTGCCGAACCCTTCATGCCATGGGTGGCAACACGGCGGCCATTCAATAACACCAGTGTGCTATCAGCACCCTGACCACGCAGGTTGGCGGAAGATGCGCCATTATTGCCGCGCTGGGCACCGGAGGTGACGTCAGCATTACTGGCCAGGTTGTCAGAGCCATTGCCATTAATATTCAGGTTGGCGATGAATTGTTCGGCGGTGACGATGCCCGCAGCTTCCAGTTGCTTGCGGGTAATGACTTCTATCGGCAAAGCACCTTCGGAGGCAATACGTTTGATGCTACTACCGGTAATTTCTACTCTTTGCGGTGGCGGAGCAGGCAGTTCCTGTGCCTGTACCCACCCGCTGGTACCGGTAGAAATGCCTATCAGGGCGATGCACCTGGCTATGGTCTTTAACTTCACTGGTCTCTCCTTGGGTCGTACGACGTTGATGTGTGAGCGGTTTTACTTTCAACTATCGGCCTTAGCCGCAATTGATATAAATTTTTTGTATATGCCAGACTAGGGTTTTGCTATTAAGGGTGACAAATGAAAATATCATGACGGGCGATAACCAAAAGATATGGGGTTTGCCTGGACTGGTGTACCAGCCAGTGAAGACGCTGATTTCAGAGAGGAAACCGGGAAAACAGCAAAGAAAAATACGTATGGATCAGCCAGCCCATACGTATCTAAAAACCACACTTGCTTACTTGATCTATGCCAGCCTTGTTTTAGGGCTTGCTTCAGGGCAAGCTATAACTTGCACGCAAACCCTCTACACCGGTGCGGCTGATGGCTGACACAGTCACTTGCCTGATAACACCTAGCTGGGGATCATCGCTGATGTCTATGCTCATGTTCTGGGCAGGTACTACAGAAAACAGCCATTGCTGGTCAGTGCGCTTCCAGATGGCCAGCAGGCGGGTATTGCTGGTATAGCTGAGTTGCAGGCGTAATGATTTCTTGTCCGGGGTGGCTTCCAACACCGGGCTGGCAGGCAGGCTATTGTCTAGCCAGGGGCTGGCAGGGATCAGCGCCTGGGAGGTGTATTTCTCGCTCGCCAGGCGTTTGCGTATGTCTTTGCGATTCTGGTTCAGCGCTGCCATGCTGAAATGTACGTGACCATTGCCCGCTTTTTCACGCATGGCATCTACCTGGTTCAAAATTTCATCGGCAGACCAGGATTTATCAGTATTGTCTATGCGGCTGGTATACAAGCCAGGCCAGATATGCTTGCCGCTAGTGTTTTGGGTAAGCCAGTAATCATGCAAGACCTTGAAGGCCTGTGGCCCCTGATTGATGGGCCAGTAAAGCTGGGGAGCGAGATAATCGAGCCAGCCTTTGGCCAGCCAGAGTTCGACATCTGCATACAGCTTGTCATATTGGCTGAAGCCAGCAATGCCGGGTGGCAAGCGGTCTGGCCTGCCTATACCAAAAGGGCTGATGCCGAATTTCACCCAAGGCTTTTCCAGGTGTACGCGCTGGTTGACTGCTTCAACCAGACGGTTGACATTGTCACGGCGCCAGTCCGCACGTGCCAGTTTGCCGCCCGACTGGAGATAGGCAACCCAGGACGGGTCATCCGGGAAATCCTGCTCTGCACCATTGCTGCCTTTGACCGGGTAAGGATAAAAATAATCATCAATATGGATGCCATCGACATCGTAACGGCGCACTACGTCGCTGATGACATTCAGGGTCTGCTGCATTGCCAGAGGCTCGCCCGGGTCCATCCATTGCAGGTCGCCATAAGTTTTTACGACCTGTGGTGCCAGCTTGCTGATATGGTTGGTCGCCAGCGCCATCCTGGATTGCGCAGTACGGGAACGAAAGGGGTTGAACCAGGCATGCAATTCCAGGCCACGTGCATGCGCCTGTTCTACCCAGAATTGCAGTGGGTCATAGTAAGGGGAAGGTGGCTTTCCTTGCTCGCCCGTCAAAAATTCTGACCACGGTTCTATCATGGAAGGGTAGATGGCATCTGCGGCCGGGCGCACCTGCAAGACAATGGCATTGAGTTTCAACTGCACTGCATTGTCGAGTATGGTGAGGACTTCGTTCTTTTGTTTTTCTGTGCTCAAGTCACGGCGCGAAGGCCAGTCTATATTGGCCACAGTTGACACCCAGGCAGCGCGAAATTCACGCGGCAATGGCGGCGCATCTTTGACTTGCACCGGGTAATTCACCAAGGCATTTTGCGGGATGATGGTCAGATTTGTTATTGCCGGTTTGACTGGCAGGGGCTTTTCTGGCGGTGTTGCGGTAGTGCAGGCAAGCATGAGTGCACACGCTGATGCCATCAGCGCAGGCAACTTGAGCTGCTGAAGATAAGTTTTTAAAGTAGACAAAGTAAAAGCAGGTCGTGACGAGGGTGGAAGCGAAAACATGGATAAACC
Organism: Burkholderiales bacterium; assembly: GCA_016200895.1. Classification (GTDB taxonomy): domain Bacteria; phylum Pseudomonadota; class Gammaproteobacteria; order Burkholderiales; family Burkholderiaceae_D; genus Undibacterium. Next base: position 27,729 of record JACQDX010000005.1, on the reverse strand, counting down.
AAAACTAATAAAGCAATTAAGGGCGAAAGACCTGAGATGCTACTGCATTACACTTTGACAAACCAGCGTTTCTTCCACATCGCCCAGGCAATCAGCAACATCAACAGATTAAACAGCATTGCATACAGCAGGGAAGCGTTCAGTGCATTGATGGGTAAAGCCTGGAGCGGTGCATAGATAATCGCATGCAGGCTGGGTTTGCTGCCATCAAGCTGATTTACATGGATAAATCCCAGCATTTTGGCAATCACGCCAGACAGGGTGAACAGGAACAGTGCATTCATGCCATACATGACGAAAGGATGGGAGAGTTTTGCCATGGATTTCTTGAGCATGGTGGATGGATTACCATCCAGCAGCCAGTAAAAACAGGCAAAGCTGATGAGCGCCCAGCCTGTCATGAAGATGCTGTAAGAAGGTGTCCACAGGCTTTTATTGATGGGCATGAACAAGGTATCCAGCACCAGGCCAATTGCCAGGCAACTCAAGCCTGCGACAAAGAACCAGGCGGTTTTTGTGGCGGCATCCTGCCTGCTGCTGAGCCAGCGCCCTGCCCATGCTCCAAAAATCACACTACAGACAGCGGGCAGGCTGCTCAACACGCCCTCAGGGTCCCAGATTTTTGCGCGTTTCCATAAATGCCCGTCCAGCAAGAGCCTGTCCAGCCAGGCACCAGCGTCGCGCCCGGGTTCCAGCGCCGCCCTGACCCAGACTCCGTCTGCATCTGGTACAGACACGGACAGCATGAGTATGGAATACAGGGCGATGAGGGTGCCACTCCAGATCAACTGCCATTTCCAGTCACAATAAATCAATATGGGGGCTGCCAATAAAGTACACAGGGCGATACGCTGCAAAACACCGGGTATACGCACAGTTTGAAAATCAAAGCTGGGAATGAGATTCAGCATCAGGCCGATCAGGAATATCCACAAAGCCCGTTTGGCCGTTTGCCTGAGTAACTGTCCCTGGACATAGCCAGCCATGAGTTTTTGATGCAGCGATAAATGTAAGGAGACGCCAACGATGAACAGGAAGAACGGGAAAATACAGTCAGTAAAAGTCCATCCTGACCAGACCGCATGTTCAAGCGGTGGGTACAGGTGCGCCCAGTCACCCGGATTATTCACCAGAAACATGCTGGCAATGGTGAACCCGCGAAAAGCATCGAGTGACAGTAATCTTGATTTATTCATCGCGCTGACAAGATAGGCTGAAAAAAAGGGCGCTTGCGCGCCCTTGAAAATCTCGTTCGTCTTGGGGGAGTCATGAGAGTAATCCAACGAGGAAAGAAGGATTAGGTACATCATAGACACTAATACCAGTTTACTGCGATTGACTTTTTGTTCATCAGATATAAGCCCAGGTTATCCTTTCTTGATCATACTTTTGGTTTTCTTTCTGTAAATCAATATTTTTAACAGAGTGCTTGATGACTGGGCTTGAAGGTATTTCTTCTTTTGTAGTTTATTAGGACTTATGCAAAACCGCCCCAGCTGCGTTGCAGCTCCTCGCCGTACTAAAGTACTGTCTTCGTCGCTGACGGTATAGTCGGGATTGCAGGCAACATGTTGCCTGCCGACGTAACCAGCATCCCTTGCAAGGATGCTTCTTGAAGCGATAGCCTTGCTGGGGCAATTTTGCGTAAGTCCTGTTTATCTCTGCTGAGAAAGTTCTAAGCAGTGGTTAAGTTGCATATAATCTATTATTGAAATACTGTTTTCTTGAATGCCTGTTTGCAAATCAAGCATTCAGATTCTCACTTGAATATTTTTTCTTGATAAGCAGACAGATGAATACCACTGAATCAAACAATCGTGAAGACAGCCGTGACCACAAACGCCAGGAGGCATTAAAGCTGTGGAAAAGACCGGCATCATGCGTAGTAATTATGCACCACCTTATTTGCGCCTGCTGTGGCGCATGGGTTTTGATATTCCGCCGCCGCACTTCGCCCAATTCTGGCAAAACGCATTGTTCACTGGCTCTTTTTACGCAATCGCCTGGGGTGCGTTGATGTATTTTTTTATCTGGTCCAAAACGGCCATGTCGGCTACCGCCATGCTGAATTCGGCTTTGATAGCCGGTATTTTGTTTGGCTTGGCACTGGCCAGTTATTACTCCTATGGTAAACGCAAGCATGGGCTGCCATCCTGGCAAGAATTCAAACCGGTACGGTAGTCTGATCATGAAGCACTTTTTGATATCGTTATTGTGTTGCCTTGCTTTAGCTGCAACAGGAGTTGCAACTGCTGTCCAGGCGGCATCGCCACAAGCGGAGGCTGCTATTACCGCGTCGGCAGCACAACAAGCGGCAATGCAGCATGAATTGACCAGGTTGATAGAGCAGTTTGGCGATGGCATTGCCGAAACCTATAGCGAAAACCCCGCCCGTATCGTCTATGGAAATTTCTTCGACGACCATAAGAACGATGCCGTAGTCTTGTTTAACCTGGAGGGATATGGTGGCGGTAACCATCATGCGGAATTTATCGCCTTTTTTACCGAACTGGAGCAATTCGACGTGGCGGGCAAGCGTAACCGACCATATTTACTTGTAGCAGTCACTAAACTGGGTGAGCGCGGCTGGCGCTCCTTTGATTTTAATAGTGCGAGCATCAAACAAGGTGCAGTGACCCTGAAAGGCAAGGAAATGGCTTCCCGCGACGCCATGTGTTGTCCTTCATTGACGATTACCCGTAGCTTTAGTGTTGATGAATTCGACCATATTGTTGAAAGCAAAGACGGAAAGCTGAAGCGCCGTATTACCCGTCCCTGAATTACAAACTTAAATTCCACAAACTTAAATTTCACAAGTTTAAATTTCGCAAGTTCAAATATCACACATTTAAATTTCTCGCGCTCAAAACACCTCACATTCACATTTCTCAGCTTTAACTTGGCTTTTAAGTCATCAGTTTTAAATTTCCTGAATGCAAAATAAGACACCATGTCTGATTTAACAACATATTGCTTGTAGTGCGTATTGGATTGCAGGATACTTGTAAGCAGACATTTGTAAGCAGACATTTCAGCCGCAGTTTTTTGCGCGCATCTTCAGCACAGAATTCGATACGAAAATAGAAGTCGATCGGCAATATCAGCACAAATCAGCATGATGGAGGAGGCCAACATCGCTCCGCACACAGAAAAACTTGGTATAGCACGACTCAGTAACTGGGAAATCTTAGTATGAGACCGTTGATGAACAAGCACGTCAAATCCCGTCTTACCCTCAGCCTGCTGCTCGCCATGGCATTTGGACTTAGCCAGCCATTGGCGGCGCAAGATACCGATAGCGTCATTGGGCGTTTTGATATCAGTCGTTATGATGTCAAGGGTAATAATTTACTGACCGCCACTGCCCTGGATAGCTTGCTGGCACCGTATACAGGCAAGGGCCGCAGTTTTGCCGATGTACAAAGGGCGCTGGAAGCTCTGGAAAAAGCCTATCACCAAAAAGGCTATAGCCTGGTGCAAGTGGTCTTGCCTGAACAGGAGTTGAACCAGGGCGTCGTCAAGTTCATTGTCATACAGGCGCGCATTGCCAGTGTCAGCGTCAAGGGTAATCGTCATTTTGACAGCGACAATATTAAACGCAGCCTGCCGCAATTGCGCATAGGTGATACGCCCAATATTAAAAAGCTGTCTGAAAGTTTAAAGACTGCGAACGAAAACCCGGCCAAGAAAACCAGTTTGCAGTTTGAAACGGCAAGCAAGGAAGGCGAAGTCAATGCCGTCCTGAACGTTGTTGACAGCAAACCCTGGGTAGTAGGGGCTAATCTTGATAATGCCGGTGACAGCAATACCGGCAAGTCACATCTGGGTTTGTTGTTCCAGCATGCTAATGTCAGCGGGCGTGATGATGTGCTCAGTCTGCAATATACAACCACGCTGCAAAAGCCCAGTAAGTATGCGGTGTTCGGTGTTGGCTATCATCTACCGCTGTATCAACTCGGTGACAGTTTGGATTTGTATGCGAGTTATTCAAATGTTGATTCCGGCTCAGTCGCTGCAGGTATCTTTGACCTGAATGTCAGTGGTCGTGGTTCTGTGGTCGGTGGGCGCTATAACTTTAATCTCGGTCGCAGTGAAGATTTTGATTCTCGCCTGAGCTTTGGCTGGGACTATAAGGCTTTCAAGAATAACGTCGCCTTGCAGGGTATACAGTTGGGTAATGATGTCACCGTCCATCCCATCAGTATCAGCTATGCCGCTACTTTGAATTCAACGGCGGGTGATGCCAATGCCTATGTGACTGCAGTGCACAACCTGCCCGGCGGCGAAAAGGGCAAGACTGAAGATTTCCAGAGAGTGCGCAGTGGCGCGACGGCTGGATACAGCATCCTGCGCTATGGCTTTGGTTATAGCAAGGTCTTGCCAGCAGCCTGGCAATTGAAGCTTATGCTTAGTGGACAATACACCAGAGATAGCCTGATACCCGGTGAGCAGTTCGGTGCCGGTGGTGCCAGCAGCGTGCGTGGCTTTACCGAGCGTGCACTTGCCAACGATTATGGCACCCTGGTAAGTGCAGAAATTTATACGCCCAACTTGTGTGCGGGTTTTAGTACCAGTCTTACCCAATGTCAGTTACTTGGTTTTTATGATGCCGCCCATTTATCGCGCAATAAGGCGTTGCCTGGGGAGCAAAGTTCAGCGTCCATTTCCAGCATAGGTATAGGTATCAGACTGGCCATGTCGCGCATGATGTCGCTGCAGATGGACTACGGCAAGTCACTGCATGCACCGGATGAATTGAGCAAAGATGACAGGCGTTTGCATGTCAGGCTAGGCGTCAACTATTAATGATGGATGAGGAAGAGCATGAGAAAAGAAATCGATATGTTCGCTCAATCTGAATCTGTATTGAGACCGAACCTGAGGCAAACCCTATTGCCCAAACTTATGCCAGTGTTGCTGGCGGCTTGTTTTAGTACAGGTCTTGTTGCCAGCCTGGCTCATGCGAATCCGGTTGGTCCGCAAATCGTCAATGGTAAAGTGATTTTCAATCAAGATGGCAAGGTCTTCACCATTACCAATACGCCGGGTGCGATTATCAACTGGCAGGATTTTTTTATCAATGCCGGAGAGACTACCCGCTTCATACAAGAGAGCGCCAGCAGCACGGTATTGAACCGCATCATAGGCCAGAACCCGACCCAGATTCTGGGTGCCTTGCAGTCCAATGGACGAGTGTTTTTGATCAACCCGAATGGCATCCTGTTTGGCAAAGGGGCACAAGTCGATGTGAATGGATTGACTGTATCCAGCCTGGGCATGACCGATACTGATTTCAAGTCAGGCAAACTGAATTTTAATGCAGGCACAGTTGCTGGAAAAGTCAGCAACCAGGGTGCAATCACGACGCCATCGGGTGGCCATGTATACCTGATTGCGCCTGATGTAGAAAACAGCGGCATCATTACTTCACCCAAAGGTGAGGTCTTGCTGGCAGCTGGGCGCTCGGTGAAACTGGTGGATTCGGCTAATCCCGATGTGCATGTAGTCGTCAGTGCCGATGCTGATCAGGCAGTCAACCTGGGGCAGGTGATTGCACAGGGCGGAAAAATCGGGATTTATGGTGGTTTGATCAGTCAGCGTGGTCTGGTCAGTGCCAATAGCGCCGTTGTCGGCGAGAATGGCAAAATTTATTTCAAAGCCAGCCAGGATACGATACTCGACGCTGGCAGCACCACCACGGCAACCGGCAAAGGCAAGGGCGGTGACATACAGGTACTCGGACAACGCGTAGCGCTGGCTGGAAATGCCAAGGTGGATGCCAGTGGTGACACTGGTGGTGGTCAGGTTCTGGTGGGTGGTGATTATCACGGGGATAATCCCGCCATCATGAATGCCAAGCGCGCCTTTGTCTCCATTGATGCCAAAATCAGTGCCGATGCTGTGAAAACTGGCGATGGTGGCAAGGTCATCGTCTGGTCTGATGAAGTCACGCGGGTGAATGGCAGTATTTCCGCACGTGGCGGCGCTCAAAATGGGAATGGCGGTTTTGTAGAAACGTCGGGCAAACAAAACCTGGATTTTCATGCGAAAGTCGATGTCAGTTCAGCAAAAGGCAAGGGCGGTACTTTATTACTGGACCCTGCCTCTATTACTATCGCCGGGGGAACTGGTGACGGTGCCTCTGATGGCACAGGTACATTTCAAGGTTCGGCGATAGGCACCATCAATTTTGCTGATGGTAGCCCGACCACGGTCTATCAGTCAGAACTTCAGGGCCTGACTCCTGGCACGAATATCGTGCTGGAGGCAACAAATTTCATTAACACCAGCGGTATTTTTTCCAGTAGTCTGATATCTCTGCCCAGCAATTCCAGTCTGACTTTGAGAACCCGCAATGCTTCTACCGATATCAGTGCTACCCGCGGTATTAACCTGACGGCGGCGGACCCAAATCTGGAAATTAAGGCCTTTGGTACGGGCACGATCACGCTACAGACTGGCACTGGCGCATCGCCGCAAACTGCCGATATCGTGGTCGCGAACCTTACTACCAACAGCGGCCAGATCAGTACCAGTGCGAGTGGTAACACTACTTTCAAGACTCTGTCTACGAAGCCTGGTACGGTCGGTATCGGTGGTGATGTTCTGATCAACAGCACAGGCTTTATCAATGTCGGAACTGGTGGTATTGATGCACGTGGTAATTCTTCGCCCAATGGCAATGTGACGATTACTACAGGTGCGGATATTACGCAGCAAAACGGCAGCATCATCTACGCCAAAGATTTGAAGCTGAGTGCCGTGAGTGGCTTGCATGGGAATGTTTCTACTGACAGCATGGGTGTGCAGGCTGCCAAACTAAATGCCTTGAATACCGGTAGTGGTGATATTCGTATCGCCAGCAACGCTGCCAACCTGGTTATCAATGATGTAGGTGGAACTGGCTACGGTGTTAAACAGCAAACCTCGGGTGGCGCGATTTACCTTAGTTCTCCTTCCGGTTTTACAACGCAAATCAACGCACCTGTTCTTACCAATAATGGCTTGCTCAGCATTAATGGTCAGGGTGGCATCAGCTTGAATGCGGGCGGCAATATCAATAGTGCTGGTGGCAGCATTAATTTGCTGGCGACAGATGCTGATGCACTGAGCAGCACGGCAACTGGCACACAAATCAATAGTTCCGGTGCTGCGATTTCCATCAAATCCGACAAAATGGATTTACTGGGTACAGTGAACGCTGGTAGTGGTTCCGTTACTTTGGATTCCAATGCCGCCGGTTCCATCCACCTTGCCACGGGTGCGACGAATGCCTTAACAAGCACACTGGAGCTTTCTGCCGCAGAGCTGAATAATATCGTTGCCACACGCCTTAAAATTGGCAATATGAGTGGCGCCAGCATTGATATCAAAGGTGTCATGGGCTCTGGCGCCGGTGGTGCATTGCAGAACGTGAATAGCTCACTCACCCTGAATTCTGGCAATACTATTTCTCAGCAGGCTGGTGCCACTATCGATGGTGCCAGTTCTGTGCAAGTACGTGGCTATAGCGTCAACCTGAGCGAAGCTAATTTTATTGGTGTTGTATCGGGCTCGGCCAGCACTGGCAGTTTCTTGTACCGTTCTAGCAATCCCATCAATATTTCTACTGTAGATGGCTATAGCGGTATTAGCAGCCCGTCCACCATTAAGCTCACGTCCGACTCCGCTTTCGGTATCAGTCAGGCAGCGGGCAATGCCATTACAGGCAGTGGCCTGGCCTTGCAAACCAAGGGATCAGTCAATTTGGGCAATACCAGTAATAGTTTCAGTTCACTAGCCGCAGACCTTAATCCTGGTGGCCTGGGTAGCGGTAGCCTGAATGTTTTTAATTCCGGTAATCTGACTATCAGCAATCTCGCTGCCATCACTGGCATTACGACCAATAATCAGGCAGTAACTGTCAGTTCAGGTATAGGTACATTGACGGTTTCTGACAATGTCAATGCAGGCACAGGCAAAGTTGGCCTGATTGCTGATCAACTGGTACTTGGTGGGCCTGGGGGTATCACTGCCGGTGACGTTGGTATACGCCCATTTACCACAGGGCGTGCCATCACGGTCGGTTCTGGCACATGCACATCGGCACCTTGCCTGAGTGTGACCAACTTGTATAAGGTCAGCGCCACCAATATTGCAATTGGCGGTGGTGACGCAGGCAATGCATCAGGCTCTATTTCGGTCGTTGGTATTACCGATACCAATACCAGCGCCATCACCGATATCAAGCGTCTGACAACGACACGCATAGGTTTGTTGAGTGGTGGCGACATTACTCAGGTCAATCCTATTACAGTGCAGGATCTTGGCCTGGTTGCCGGTAACAGCATCACGCTGAATGGCTCGAATGTGATTACCAATCTGGCTGCCAAAAGCAATGGCAGTCTGAGCCTGGTGAATACCCAAGGTATTAATGTCACTACTTTAAGTGGCGGTAACGGCTCCAGCACATATAGCCTCGCTGGTATAGCTACTACCGGCAATTTATATCTGACAGCCAACTCAGGCAATATCGCATTGGGGGCAAATGTCAACAGCGGCAGTGGCACTACCACATTGGCTGCAGCCAACGGGGCAATTACCCAGATAACCGGCAATATACTCAGTGCAGGGGCGCTGGATGCAAGCGCCAACGGTGGTATAGGACATAGCACTGGTTTGAAAACCAGCGTACCTATCCTGCTGGCGAATAACACCGGTGCAAATACAGATATCAACATCAAAAATACCGGTGCCCTGAGTATCCGTAATGTGCAACAAAGCTCGGTTGGCAGCACCGGCAATATCCTCATCGATAATATCGGTGCCATCACGCTGGACAGCACAGATGCAGTGCGTACCAAGGCAGGCAATATCAGCCTGGTGGCGCACAGTCCTCTGACCGTGAATGGTACGGTCGCCAGTTCAAATGGCGGCAATATCACTCTGGAAGCCGGTGCCAGCGGTAGTATTGCTGACAAGCTGACTGTAGGTAGCACGGGTTCTGTCACCACCAGTGGCAATATTTTGCTCAAGGCTGGTGATGCCATCCTGATTTCCGGGACTGTCAGCGGCGGTACGGTGACCCAGCAAGCTTTCCAGAATGCGCCTCTGCCTACTCTGGAACAGTGTATTGCCAACGCGTCTACGCCTGGTTGCAGCTCAGTTCTGCCTAGCCTGGCTGTCTGTGTCAGCAATCCTAATTTGCCTGGCTGCAGCGCGGTCTTGCCTAGTGTCGCAGCATGTCAGGCCAACCCTAGCCTGGCTGGTTGCAGTGTAGTGTTGCCTAGCCTGAGTTCTTGCATCGCCAATCCTTCGCTGTTTGGTTGCTCGAATGTCTTGCCTAGCCTTAGCAGTTGCCTGGCCAACTCGAATATTGCTGGCTGCAGTGTGGTCTTGCCTAGTTTGTCGTCCTGCCTGGCCAATCCTTCCATATCAGGCTGCAGTGCAATTTTGCCTAGCCTGAATTCATGCATCAGTAATCCCAGCCAGTCTGGTTGCAGTGCTGTTCTGCCTAGCCTGACGCAATGTACTGCCAGTCCGGGTACCCCAGGTTGCAGCGTGGTCTTGCCTGCGTTGGCAGCTTGTCTGGTGTCGCCAAATATAGCTGGTTGCTCGGCAGTCTTGCCATCCGTCTCAGCCTGTACGGCCAGCCCGACTTTGCCTGGCTGTTCCGCGGTCTTGCCTAGTTTGTCTGCCTGTATCGCTAATAGCAGTCTGGTTGGTTGCAGTGCTGTATTACCTACACTGGCGGCTTGTACTGCCAGCCCGAGCCTGCCAGGTTGCAGCGCAGTCTTGCCTAGTCTGAGTGCCTGTATTGCCGCACCGACGCTGGCAGGTTGCAGCAATGTGTTGCCGACGCTGACAGCATGTGTCGCCAACCCTTCCCTGGCCGGTTGCAGCGTGGTCTTGCCAACTCTGGCGGCGTGCACGGCTAATCCAGCCTTGGCAGGTTGTTCATCTATCCTGCCTGGCCTGGCAGCTTGCCTGGCCAGCCCATCCTTGCCAGGATGCAGCGCTGTTCTGCCGACCTTGACTGCTTGTATCGCCAACCCTGGTTTGGCTGGCTGTTCATCCATTCTGCCATCTGTTGCTGCATGTACGGCTACGCCAAACTTGCCGGGCTGCAGTGTAGTCTTGCCTAGTCTGAGTGCCTGTATTGCCACTCCTGCACTGGCAGGTTGCAGCAATGTCCTGCCCACGCTGGCGGCTTGTACTACAGCGCCAGCCCTGCCAGGATGCAGCGTCGTCTTGCCAAGCCTGACGGTATGTACTGCTAACCCGGCAACCCCCGGTTGTTCTGCTGTTTTGCCAAGTTTTGCAAGTTGTACGGCCAATCCAACACAAGCCGGTTGCAGTGCCGTGTTGCCTACGCTGGCTGTATGTACTGCCAATCCTTCTACTGTAGGGTGTTCTGCCGTCTTGCCTGGCTTGAATGCATGTATCGCCAATCCAGGCTTGCCTGGTTGCAGTGTCGTGCTGCCAAGTTTGGCAACTTGCGTTGGATCACCGCTTACAGTTGGTTGCAGCGCGGTTTTGCCTAGCCTGACTGCATGCACCTCTAATCCTGCGACTCCAGGTTGTTCTGCTGTTTTGCCCGCACTGACCAGTTGTGCGGCTAATCCGGGTCTGCCAGGTTGTGCTGCTGTCTTGCCAACGCAAGGGCAGTGCGCAGTCAATCCAGCTTTGCTGGGCTGCACGCTGGTCTTGCCTATCGGTGACATCAGGACAGGGAATATCCTGAATAACTCAATTAATTTTGCCTTGAATAACTTTGTCAGCTCCACCTTGTTCATGACTAATGCTATCAGTAATCCGAATAGCTTCTTTGACAGTGGTGGCAGTGATTCCGGCAGGGAAACCAGATTCGAGCAAAGAAGCAGTTTGGGCGGCACCAGGGATAACGGAGTATTAAAAAATGCTACAGATAAAAAACTCTACTGCAATTAAGTTTTTCTTTATTGCGGCACTGTGCCTGAGCTGCGCGCTGAGTTTTGCCGCGCAGATTGCAGGCACGGTGACCCACCTGAGTGGGCCATTGATTGCCAAGAAAGCTGATGGCACGGTAAAGATATTGTCCCTGCAGTCCGGCATAGAGCAGGGTGACACCCTGATTGCCGAGAAAGACACCTATGCCCGTATCAAGTTTGCCGACAATAGCGAAATCGTCCTGCGCCCGAATACCCAGATCAAGATAGATCAATTTTCCTTTGAAGAAGACAAACCCAATAATGATGGCTTCACCATGACCCTGATCAAAGGGGGCTTGCGTGCTGTCACAGGTTTGCTGGGCAAGCGTAATAAAGAAAGGTTTGGCCTGAATACGCCGACAGCATCGATAGGCATACGCGGCACGATTTTCGTCGCCGAGTATGTCCCACCAGAAGCGAATCTGGCTGCCTACAATATGGCAAGCACGGCGGCATTACAGTTACCATCTGCGAAGGATGGCAATGCGGTGCGCAGTGATATTGAGGTACCAGTTACCGCGATATTGCCTTTGCAACTCGCTGCAAATGAGACGCAAAATCCTGGGTCCGGTCGCGCGCCTGGACTGTATGTGCAAGTTCTGGATGGCACCGTCTTCCTGCGGAATGGTGCAGGTAATCTGGATGTCACCGCCGGGCAATTTGGTTTTTCCATCAGCTTTAGCAGACCACCTATCCTTTTGCCTAACAACCCTGGCATGCAATTCTCGCCACCGGGTAGCTTCCCGGTAAGCCTGAATCAGGATAATACCAATAATGAAAGCAAGTCAGGCAGTTTGATTTGCGAAGTTAGGTAGTTGATGTGCAAACAGGATTTGCCGTAGCGACAAATCCTGTTTTGTATGTAAATTCTGTGGCTGATTTTAGAAAACAGGCAAATCAGCACTGGCATGTTGACGCAGGGTGTTACGGGCGACTTCAAAGTCAGGAAATACCGACTGCACGGTCGCCCAGAAACGCGGGCTGTGGTTCATCTCACGCAAATGCGCAAGCTCGTGCGCAATCACATAATCAATAATCATTGGTGAAAAATGGATCAGACGCCAGTTAAGGCGTATCTTGCCTTGTGAAGTACAAGAGCCCCACCGCGTTGTCGCTGCCGATAAGGCCATGCTTTGATAGCGCACATTGAGCTTTTCGGCAAACACTGGCAGGCGCTCATTGAAAACCCGCTTGGCTTCTTGCTGCAGCCAGGCTTGCACCCGGTCTTTCAACTGCTGCTCACCAGCATCCGCTGGCAGGTTGATAATCAACTCAGCCTGTGCACTCTGGAAGTGCGTGCCGATGACAGAGGCAGGAGCAATTCGTAAAGTAATTTCACCACCGAGATAAGGTAATTTCGCCCCATCCTGCCAGGTCATGCTGGGTTCAAGCTTGCGTTGTGTGCGTTCACGCCGCTCAGTCAGTTTGCGCAATATCCAGGCTTGTTTTTCCTGTATCGCCGTTTCTATATCGGCAATCGTCACCCAGCGCGGTGCCGTGATGCGTAAGCCATCTTCGTTGATCAAAAAGCCTATGCTGCGCCGTTTCGAGCGTTGCAAATCATATTCGAGTAAGTAGTCCTGTATCAGGATGCGCCGTTTGTTGCTGGTGTTAACAAAGGTCGATGGTGGTGGCGCGGCAGGCCGTGTTTCATCTCGCTGAGTTTTGTCACTGACCGGGACTGGTGCTGGCACTGGTGTTTTGGCAGGTGTGGGACGCAATTTGTCCGGCACCAGAAAATCACTGAATAAATCCAGTTGCAAAGCCATTTGTATGGCCCTGCCAATCGATGGAATGCGGGGTTTCATTTAAGCTTGGGGAATCCTGATTCAATAGCAAGTGGACATCTGCTCAGCTTGTTTTAAGCTGGCATGACACTAGTTTGACCTATTTTCAGGCTTTCGTGTTTTTGCTGCTGAAAATGGAGATTTGCAGAGGAATTTACAACGGGGAAGAGAATGGGCTGATACAGCAAGTATCAGCCCGACAGTTTATTTGGATTGTTCGGTCTGATAAACCTGTGGAGAAATCACGCGCATTTCAGCTTCTATCCATTTTTCCACTTCCTGCATCAGTTCTATCGCATTCATGTCATTTGGAGGTATCGGTTTGCCAACGGACACGGTGATTGTGCCTGGCAATTTGGTGAAGGAGTTTTTTGGCCAGCATTCGCCCGAGTTCAAGGCGATAGGCACGACAGGTGTATTTGTCTCTACCGCCAGGCGGGCACCACCACCTTTGTATTGGCCTTTTTTGCCAACAGCAATACGCGTACCTTCAGGGAACATAATGATCCATTGCCCATCAGCCAGGCGCTTGCGGCCCTGGGTGACGACATGGGCAAAGGCATCCTTACCCTTGCTGCGGTCGATAGGGATCATGCGCAGCATGGAGATTGCCCAGCCAAAGAAAGGGATATAGGTAATTTCTTTTTTGAAGACGAAGACCAGCGGGCGTGGTGTTGCCATCAACAGGAAGATGGTTTCCCAGGCGGACTGATGTTTGCATAACAGAATAGCCGGGCCATCAGGGAAGTTTTCAAATCCCTTGGTCTGGTAGCGTATGCCACATATCACTTTTGCTGCCCAGATGATGGTCACATTCCAGCGGGCGGTAATGTAATAGCGCTGGTTATACGGCAGAAATGCAAACAGCATGCTAATGGGTGCCCAGACGATGGTGACTATTGCCATCACCAGTATAAAAATCAGCGAACGAATAAAGCGGGTAAAGCTAAGCATGTAGTCTCCATTGTAGCGATGCTGAGCTGAGTGTGCGCAATGTTGCTCCAGGACTCAGATCGCGATATTAAATTCAGAAGGCGAGTTTTCCACCAGTTTGTCGACCATGGCTGCCAGGTCAGCAAAGACTTGCGTACCAGGCGGCAAGCCACCTTTTTCCTGGGTCTGGGTGCCTTTGCCTGTCAATACCAGATGGGGTTTGCAACCCAGCACAAAGCCAGACTGCAAATCGCGCAAGGAATCGCCAACGCAATGTACGCCCTTGAGATTGGTGTCATAGCGCCGGGCAATTTCTTGAAGCATGCCAGGCTTGGGCTTACGACAGTCGCAATTGTCATCTGCCATATGCGGGCAAAAGAAAATCGCATCAATCGTGGCACCAACTTGTTGGGCGCTGGTATGCATTTTTTGATGGATGGCATTCAGCGTCGCCATATCAAACAGCTTGCGCCCTATGCCAGACTGGTTGGTCGCCACCACTACCGTATAGCCCGCCTGGTTAAGGCGGGCGATGGCTTGCAGTGAACCCGGTATCGGCTTCCATTCTTCGGGCGACTTGATAAAGTCGTCCGAATCCTGGTTGATAACGCCATCGCGGTCAAGGATGATGAGTTTCATCTGCAATCCTGGTTAGTGTTACTCATGTGTTCCATCGTGTTTCTGGTATTTGAATACTGCCTCAGGCCGCTAGCTTGGAAATGTCGGCAACCTGGTTCATCATGCCATGCAGGCTAGCCAGCAGGGCCAGGCGGTTATTACGCAAGGCCAGATCTTCTGCATTCACCATGACATCATTGAAGAAGCTGTCCACCGCTGCACGTAGGGCTGCCAGGGTTTTCAATGCGCTGGCGAAATCACCTTTGGCAAATGCAGCATCCACTTCCGGTTTGACGTTAGCCATGGCCTTGGCCAATGCCTGCTCAGCAGCTTCCTGCAATAGCGCTGGCTGGACTGCACCTGGCGTACCCTCGGCTTTTTTAAGGATATTGGTAATACGCTTGTTGGCAGCAGCCAGTGCTTCTGATTCTGGCAGGGCAGCAAAGGCTTGTACAGCTTGCAGGCGTTCAACGATGTTATCGAGCGTATCTGGTTGCTGGGCAACCACAGCTTCGACTTCATTTTGTGAAAAGCCCTTATCGCGCAACTGACCACGCAGTCGGTCAAACAGGAAGTTCAGCACATCGGCTGTCGGGTCTTTGAAATTGGCATTGCCAGCAAATAGTGCTACCGCTTGTGCCAGCAAGGTATTCAGTGACAGCGGCAAGCGTTTTTCCACCAGCATACGCAAGATGCCCAGGGCATGGCGGCGCAAGGCAAACGGGTCACGGTCACCAGTAGGTTGCAAACCTATGCCCCAGATACCAACCAGGGTTTCCAGCTTGTCAGCCAATGCCACGGCAGTACCTGTCAGCGTTGCTGGCAATGCATCACCGGCAAAACGTGGCTGATAATGTTCAGACGCGGCAGCGGCAACATCAGCATGCTCGCCATCATGCTGGGCATAGTAAGTCCCCATGATGCCCTGCAGCTCAGGGAATTCACCCACCATATCGGTCAGCAAGTCAGTCTTGGCCAACAAGGCGGCGCGTTCTGTCAGAGCAACATCGCCATTCAGGCTGGCAGCAATCTGGCCTGCCAGGGTTTTAACACGTTGTGTGCGCTCTGCCTGGCTACCCAGCTTATTGTGATAGACCACATTCGCCAGCAAAGGCAGGCGTGATTCCAGCGTTTTTTTCTTGTCTTGTTCAAAGAAGAATTTGGCATCCGACAAACGCGGGCGCACCACGCGCTCATTACCCTGGATGATATATTGCGGGTCGCTGGTTTCCAGGTTCGAGACGATCAAAAAGCGTGAACGCAATTTGCCTGTGGCATCCGTGAGGGCAAAATATTTCTGATTGGTTTGCATGGTCAGGATCAGGCATTCTTGCGGTACAGCCAAAAATTCTTGCTCGAAATTGCATTCATACACCACTGGCCATTCGACCAGGGCTGTCACTTCATCCAGCAGGGATTCAGGCATCAACACCTGGTCTGCACCCGCTTTGCCCAACAGGGCTGCGCGTATCTGTTCTTTACGTTCATTGAAACTGGCAATGACCTTGCCTTCGGTTTTCAGGTTGGCGGCATAGTCTTCAGCCTTGGCAATACTGACTTCACCGCCAGACAGGAAGCGATGGCCCATAGTGGTGCGGTTGCTATCCAGACCCAGCAAGTGCAGAGGTACGATATCTTCACCGTGCAGGGCGATGATCTTGTGCACAGGGCGCACAAAGTGCACAGTCTCGCCATCTGGACGCTGATAGCTCATGACTTTAGGGATAGGCAGTTTGCCTATGGTTTCTTCCAGCGCAGTTTGCACCGCCGGTGCCAGGGCGGTACCTGCGGCTGTATAGCTGTAAAAAAAGCTCTCGGCCTTGCCATCAACCGCACGTTCCAGGTCACTGACCTGCAAATTCGGGAAGCCCAATGCCGCCAGTTTCTTGCCCAGCGGTGCCGTGGCATTTCCAGCTGCATCCAGTGCCACGGATACCGGCAAGACTTTTTCTCGCATCAGCTTGTCCGGGGACGTGGCGCGTACACCAGTGATGCTGACAGCAAGGCGACGTGGCGACGCATAGCTGGTCGCAACGGATTCTGCTTCAAGGAAATCGCGTGACTTCAAACCAGCGACGATACCGGCGCTAAATGCTTCACCCAGTTTGGCCAGCGCCTTGGGTGGCAGCTCTTCGGTAAATAATTCTACTAACAGTGTTTGGCTCATGTTTCTTATCCTACGTTCCGGCGTTGTGCCAGAATCTGTTTAATGATGTTCTTGTGGGCTATGCGTAAAGCCTATGCAAAGCTTATGCAGTGCTTATGCTGAGGTAGCAGCAGTAACAACAGCGGAAGCAGGCTTATGCTTGTCATCCGCAGCGCACATGGGGAAACCCAGCGCTTCACGCGATGCATAGTAAGCCGCAGCCACGGCACGCGACAGATTGCGTATGCGGCCTATGTAGGCCGCGCGCTCAGTCACTGAGATGGCACCACGTGCATCCAGCAAGTTGAAAGTATGCGCAGCCTTCAAAATCATTTCATAAGCAGGCAGGGCCAGGGATTTTTCTGTCACTTCCAGCAGGCGCTTGGCTTCTGCTTCGTAATTGGTGAACAAAGAGAACAGGAAATCGGTGTTTGAATATTCAAAACTGAAGGTTGATTGCTCAACTTCATTTTGATGGAATACGTCACCATATGAAAGGCGCACGGTCTTGCCGTTTTCTTCACGCTCAGTCCAGACCAGATCATAGATATTATCTACACCTTGCAGATACATGGCCAGACGCTCCAGGCCATAGGTAATTTCACCCAGAATAGGTTTGCAGTCAATGCCACCTACTTGCTGGAAGTAAGTGAATTGTGTGACTTCCATGCCGTTCAGCCAGACTTCCCAGCCCAGGCCCCAGGCACCGAGAGTAGGGTTTTCCCAGTCATCTTCAACAAAGCGTATATCGTTTTGCTGCAAATCCAGACCCAGGGCTTTCAGCGAGCCCAGATAGAGGTCAAGGATATTTTCCGGTGCAGGCTTCAACACCACCTGATATTGGTAGTAGTGTTGCAGACGGTTAGGGTTTTCACCATAACGGCCATCCTTGGGGCGGCGTGATGGTTGTACATAAGCCGCACGCCAAGGTTCAGGCCCGATGGCACGCAAGAAAGTGCCGGTATGCGAAGTACCCGCGCCCACTTCCATATCGTAGGGTTGCAACAGGGCGCAGCCTTGCTTGTCCCAGTAATCTTGTAATGTCAGGATAATTTGTTGAAATGTGAGCATCGTGCTATCTGCCTTTGTCACTTCTTGAAGAAGCGATGAATAAAGTTTGCCAAACCTTAGATTTTAACGGCTTTTGCGCTGGATAGGCTAATTTGCTTGATGTTATTTTGTTAATTTTATAGGGTAATTTGTGCAAATACTCAAGACCTCTCAGCACAGAGACACAGAGGCGCAGAGAAATTCAGGAAGGGAAACAAGAGATTTTTGTAATTTTATTAAATTTTCGCGTGAAATTTGGTGACGCAATTGCAGCATGAATAGGCAGCTTCACAATCGCGGTTTTAGTTGCAATTGGTTGGGCTACGAGGTATAAAAATCCATCTGCCAAAAAAAAGCGAGTTTAACCGGAGACCGCAGAGCAATGGCTATCGTCGATCCTGATCTTACCTTGGATGCCGAGTCACAACGGCTGGAAGAGTGGTATCTCTTGCTGGGGGAGCTTTCTCATTGTTTGTGGTACACGACAGAAATGCCTGAGATGTTGCGGGGCTTCTGCCGCATACTGGTGCAGCGCGCTGGTTATCTGTGTGCTGAGGTGGAACTGGACTTGGGTGACAAATCAGAAATTTACCGCTTTCGAGCGGACCAGCAGGCTGGAAAAGAGACAAAATACCTGGCTCTCCCCTTGCAACGTTATGGCGACGTGCTGGCACAATTACGTGTTGGTGCTGACTTCGATCTCAGCGAAAATAGTGATGCCTACAACATCCTGAGCCGTTTTGCCAATGAACTTGCGCAAGCTATCGATTCCCTCAGTAGTACTCATGAACGCCATGACCTGCAAGACAATATGGAAATGCTGGCACTCTCCGTGCAGCAAAGCCCTTTTGCGGTAGTGATTACCAATGCCGATGGTGAACTCGAATATGGCAACGACAGCTTTTGCCGTATTTCGGGCTATGGATTAAATGAAGTCCTTGGCAAGCATGTGTTCTGGAATTCTGGTGACCCTGCTGATGAAAAAGTCATGCGCATTATCAAGGCATTGAAAATCGGCGAACATTGGCAAGGTGATGTTCTCGGCCACCGCAAGGACGGCACTGCCTACTGGGAAAGGCAGATGGTCAGTCCGCTGTGCAATGCAGATGGGCATATTACCCATCTGGTGGCAATCAAGCAGGACATTACCGACAGCAAGTTCCAGTTGAAGGAAGTCGAACAAGCCCTGCTCTTGCGTGAGCAAGCACTGGTATCAAGCAGCAATGGCATCATGATTACCCGCAGTGATGACAGTGATCATTCCATCGTCTATGTGAACCCGGCTTTCGAGCGTATCACTGGCTATACGGCGCAGGAAGTCATAGGCCGCGAAGGGCGCTTCCTGGTCAGGGAAGACCTGGCACAACCAGACCTGGAAGAGATACGCACTGCATTGCGGGAAAAAAGAGCTGGTTGTGCCCTGCTTCGCAACTACCGTAAAGACGGTACGCAATTCTGGAATGAATTGCATATCTCACCTGTCAAAGATGCGACGGGTGCTGCCACCACGCATTTTGTCAGCGTCATCAATGACGTCAGTGAACGTGTCAATTACCAGAAGGAGCTGGAATACCAGGCTACTCATGACAGCCTGACCGGTCTCGCCAATCGTAATTTACTCAATGATCGTATCACTCAGGCCATCGCCTGGGCTAAGCGCCAGGATTTGTCGGTGGGTTTGATGTTGCTCGATCTTGATCATTTCAAGCTCATCAATGATGCCTCCGGTCATGGTGCTGGGGATGAAATGCTAAAGCAGGTGGCTAACCGGCTCAGCCATTGTGTGCGCGAGACTGATACTGTTGCACGTTTGGGCGGTGACGAGTTCGTCATCATCCTGACGGATTTGCCTGAGACGGGCGATGTTGATATCGTCGCTGAAAAAATCCTTGCCGCATTGTCACGTCCATTTGAAATCAATGGGCATGATGTGTTTGTCACCGCCAGCATCGGTATTTCGCTTTATCCACGTGACGGTGATCATGGTGAGATTTTGCTACGCTACGCCGACATCGCCATGTACCGCGTCAAGGAACATGGACGCAATAGTGTGCGTCAGTTTATTCCTGAGATGGGTGTCACCGCCATCAGTCGCCTGAATATGGAAGGAGCATTGCGCCGTGCGCTGGAGCGGCACGAGTTGACCTTGCATTACCAACCCAAGATAGAACTCGCTACGGGCCATATTGTCGGCGCAGAAGCACTGGTGCGCTGGCATCACCCACAGATAGGCTTGATACACCCCATAGAATTCATCCCGCTGGCAGAAGAAACCGGGCTCATCCTGCCACTGGGGGAATGGGTGCTGGCAGAGGCCTGCCGCCAGCAAGTCAGCTGGAAAAAATCCGGCATGGCAGATTTAAAAATTGCCATCAATATGTCTCCCCGCCAGTTCCGGCAAGAGGACTTATCGGACAGGGTTGCTGCCATTTTTACCGAGGCGGGCGCTGACCCATCCAATGTCACACTGGAGCTCACTGAGAGCATGGTCATGCAAGATGTCAACAGTACCCTGGTGGCATTGCGCGCCTTGAAAAAACTGGGGGTATCGATATCACTCGATGATTTTGGTACAGGTTACTCCAGTCTTTCTTACTTGCGGCGTTTCCCTATTGATGAGCTGAAGATAGATAAATCCTTCATCAATGACATCCATGAAAATCCTGATGATGCGGCGATAGCCAGCGCCATCATTGCCATGGCTTTGAGCCTGAGCCTGAGTGTCGTTGCCGAGGGAGTGGAAAAGAAAGAACAGGCTGAGCTTTTGCGCAAAATGGGCTGCAGCCAGGTACAGGGTTATTATTTTGGCCGCCCCATGGATGCGTCAGGCTTTGCCACACGCTATCGCGAGCACATCAATGAGTAAACTCATGAATAAGCTGATCTGGCGCACTGGCAAAGTAAGCGAAATCCCGGAACTGCTGATGGCAGCAACACTGGAAAAATCAGCCGCCGTCGGCGCGGTGACAGTCTATCATTTCAAGCACGATGGGCAGGAAAAACTGGCGATTTCCCTGCCCGATGGTCAAGCTTTAATCATAGAGCCTTTGCCCAGTGGAAGACCACGTCGACGACGTATTGATCCTCTTAAAACAGAACAGGCAGATCAGATTTCAGAGCCTGGTAAAAAAAGCCGAATTTAGAGCTGAATTAGTTCATCGATGTTCGCTATCCAGCAAAGCCATGGCGTGATCATTGTAGCGATTACCCGCTACTGCATCGCTGGGAACCGCATCCGCTATCGCCTGTAAATCTGCGGCATCCAGCTTTACATCGAGTGCACCCAGGGCTTCTGTCAAACGGTCGCGACGGCGTGCGCCCACCAAAGGAATGATATCTTCGCCTTGCGCAAGTACCCAGGCAATTGCTGCCTGCGCCACGCTGATCCCCTTGCTGCTGGCGATGCCACGCAAAGCTTCTACCAGAGCCAGGTTACGTTCCAGATTGCCATCCTGGAAGCGCGGGCTGATGCTGCGGAAATCCTTGGTGCCCGCATTGCGTTCCGGGGTCCAATGGCCGCTGAGCAAACCACGCGACAATACACCGTAGGCCGTAATGCCTATGCCCAGTTCGCGGCAGACTGGCAAAATCTCAGCTTCTATACCGCGTGAAAACAGCGAATACTCTATCTGCAAGTCACTGATGGCATGCACGGCTGCCGCTCGGCGCAGGCTGACAGCACCAGCTTCCGACATGCCAATGTGGCGCACATAACCGGCTTTCACCATGTCGGCAATCGCACCTATGGTGTCTTCCACCGGCACTTGCGGGTCTATGCGTGCCAGGCGGTAAACATCAATGTGGTCAGTGCCCAGACGTTTCAGGCTATAAGCCAGGGCATTCTTGACGGCTGCGGGCCTGCCATCCATGCCTATCCAGTTGCCTGCAGGGTCGCGCAGTGCACCGAATTTGACGCTGATCTTGACTTTTTCGCGTGGCAGGTTTTGCAGGGCTTCCTGTATCAGTAATTCATTATGGCCCATGCCATAAAAATCGCCTGTATCAAGCAAATCCATGCCTGCATCCAGTGCCGCATGGATAGTGGTGATGCTCTCACCGCGGTCCGCCGGGCCATATAAATCCGACATACCCATGCAACCCAAACCCAGTGCTGAAACCGCCGGGCCTTGCTTGCCCAATTGGCGTGTTGCCATTTTGTTCTGTGTCATGTTGAAACTCCCTGTCTATTTGTTGAATTGCTCATTTGTGCTCCAGCGGGTTTGCTGAAGATATGGTTATTGTAGTTAGACTAAATTGATAGATAAATACGTTAAAATTGCCATTACTGTGCAAAAAATCTAAACAATGAATGAGACTGACACAATGGATAAATTCCAGGCTATGCAGGTCTTTATCGCTGTGGTCGAACAAAGCAGCTTCACCCGCGCTGCTGAGCAATTGCAAATGCCCAGAGCCAGCGTGACCCTCAGCATCAAGCAACTGGAAACCCATCTGGGCACACGCCTCTTGCAAAGAACCACGCGCCAGGTCAATACCACGGCAGATGGTGATGCCTATTACCAACGTTGCGTGCGCCTGCTGGCAGACCTGGAAGAAACTGAATCGGCATTCAGCCATAGCCTGGTCAATCCGCGTGGCAAGCTCAGGATTAATTTGCAAGGCTCGCTGGGCAAGTATTTCGTGGTCCCGGCCCTGCCAGGCTTTAGCGCCAAATATCCTTTGATAGAACTCGAAGTTGGCATGAGCGACCGCCTGGTTGATCTGGTGCGGGAAGGCATTGATTGTGTTTTGCGTGGCGGCGAACTGCGCGATTCCAGCATGATTGCCAAACGGGTCGCGCTGATGACGCAAATTACCTGTGCCAGCAGCAGTTACCTGCAAAAGCATGGCGTGCCCACGACGCTCGATGATTTGCCCGCACATCTGGCAGTGAATTATTTCTCTTCACAGACAGGGCGGAATATGGATTTTGAATTTTTCATTGACGGCAAAACACAGACACTTGCTTTGAAAGGGCAGCTGGCAGTCAATGATGTTGATGCCTATGTTGCAGGCGCCCAAGCCGGTTATGGCCTGATACAACTGCCACGTTTCCACGTCGCTGCTCAACTGGCCGCAGGCAGTATGCAGGAAGTCTTGTCGGGGATGCGGCCACCGCCCATGCCGGTATCCATACTCTACCCGCATCACCGGCAGTTGTCGCCCAGGGTCAGGGTATTTGTCAAATGGCTGACGGAATTGATGGAAGCGCATGCAGATAAATTCAGGGCTTAAATAATATTAAAAATATATTATTTGTTGGGTTGGCTTGTAGTTTGTGGCATATTTCCACTGTTTTTGTCCTCACACAAGCGATAGTAGCAAGTCAACACCTGACATATCCACCTTGTTTCCCTTATCATGCTGTCATGACAGAAGATCAGGTAGTTCTCCTCCCCCCTTATCCTGGTATCCAGGAAAAAGACATATTGCTGGTACAGACGCCAGCAGACGCAGAGCAAGCCTATGCAGAGATGCTGGCAGCTGATATTTTGGGTTTTGATACCGAATCCAAACCGGTATTTTTCAAAGGCCAGCAATCTGATGGCCCGCATCTGATACAACTGGCTACCGATAGCAAGGCTTATCTTTTCCCCATGATCAGGACGCAAAACACCGATGCCGTGAAATCCTTGCTGGAATCAAAAGAGATACTCAAGGTTGGTTTCGGGCTCAGCGATGACATGAAACGCCTGAAAATCAAACTTGGTATCTTGCCGCAACATGTACTTGACCTGGCCCGTGCCATGCGTGAGAGCAAACAGCGCGACATGGGCGCAAAAGCGGCGGTCGCCAAATTTTTTGGCATGCAATTGCAAAAATCCAAGAAGACCTCTACATCGAACTGGGCTACGCCAGCCTTGAATGAAAGGCAAATCATGTATGCCGCCAATGATGCACAAGTGGCATTGCTGGTCTATAGAAAATGGCTGTTACTTAAGCAGAGCTGAACTTTAAGACACCCCAACGGTCAGATGGCTCACGATAGCCAAGATGACAGGGAATGTATGCTGGTCAAAAAGAAAATGCTTTTACTGCTTGCTGGTACATGTTTCAGTGTGTTTAACCAGACTGCACAGGCAGATGGTCTGGCAGATTTAAAAGCTGCACTGACTCGTTTGCCGGGGCAGACACCGATGAAAGCTGTCGTTGAAGCCAAAACCTGGAGCCGCCAGGGGGAAGGCAAGGACGCTGAAGAGCAAAATGGTCAAGCCAGCATCAGCATTGATGACAGCCCACGTGGCTTGCAACTTTTATACAGCAAAGATTTATTGACGCGCCTCGAAACTGAAGAACGCGCCAAGGAAAAAGATCCCAAAGCCAAGACCCCCACCATCGCTGCCATCCGGGAAGTCAATTCATCAGAATTGCGCCCCCTGGTTTCTGCCGTCGGCAATCTTTCCCGGATTCTTGAGAAGGCCATATTCAAAAGTGAAAAGACTGATGCTACTTACAATGGTAAGCCTGCACGCTTGCTGAGTTTTGAGATACCTGTTGAAAAACTCAGCGAAAAAGACCGCAAATACGTCAAGAAATTCGAAGGCAGCCTGGATGTCTGGATAGGCCCAGATGGCATCCCGCTGGCCAGTCGCATGCATCAGGCTATTTCCGGACGTGCATTTGTCGTCATCAGCTTTGAAACAAAAAATGAAGAAGAGCTAGTGTATGGAGTGAGCGGCGACCGGCTGGTCGTCACCAGGAAAGAAAGCAAGAACAGCGGTTCAGGAGCGGGTGAAAAAGGTGAGATGCGCGTAATTAAAACCCTGCAAGTGCAATCTTGATATTCCTGCACTTGCTGCAGCGCAACACCGATAATTCATAATTGTTTTGTCGAATTATTTTGGTTTGACATTACAATGCAGTGATGTAAAGCTTGTCTTCCAGAAAGGTAATTCCAGTGTTTAGCACGCCTTATTCCTCTCCTTCTTCTGTTTCTTCCTTTAGCCACTACCAACAGCGTAATCTGCGTAAGTTAGCTGCTACTGCCTTGCTGGTATGTCTGGCTTATGGCGCTTTTGTTCCTGCTATCCACGCTACCCCGGTGCTGGCAGAAAGCTCTGCAGCAGCCGCAGTGAATGCAAAAAAAGTCATCAGCCATGATGTCTATGCAAACTGGCGCAGCATACAGGGCAATGTTCTGAGCCGTGATGGTAACTGGGCAGCTTATGCCTTGGTCGGGCAAGAGTCGGATGGCGAAGTCGTTGTCAGGAATTTGAAGGATGGCCGCGAATGGCGTGCACCCCGTGGCACCACGCCAGCATTTAGCGCGGATGGCCGTTACCTGGCTTTTGCGATTGCGCCAACCAGAGTCGAGTTGGACAAGGCCAAGAAAGAAAAGAAGAAGGGCGATGACTTGCCCAAGTCTGGCCTGGGCGTTATGAATCTGGCTACTGGAAAAATTGAAAGCCTGGACAGGGTAAAACGTTTTGCCTGGCCGGAAGAGGGTGGCAATTTTCTTGCAGTCTTGTTCGATGCGCCGAAGGAAGCAAAGAAAGATGTGAAGAAAGACGCCGAGCCTGCCGCCAAGGATGATGAAGATCAGCAAGCTGCTGCTGCCTCAGCTGCAGCCAAGAAAAAAGACACGGGCACAGAGTTTTTATTGATCGATGTCGCCAATACCAAACGCACCAGTTTCAAGGAAGTCGCTGATTTTACCTGGTCAAAAAATGGTGAATTGCTGGCCTTCAATGTCATCACCAAAGATGTGCAAAAAGACGCACAAAAAGATACTGCACGTGAAGGCGTCTACCTGATCAGCCCGCAAGACCTGACGCCACGTGCAGTCATGGCAGGGGCGGGCAGTTACAAGCACATGAATTTTGATGAAGCTGGCCGCCAACTGGCATTCGTCAGCAATCGTGATGACCTTGCAAAGAAACATGCCGAAGCAGAGAAGTCTGGCAAGAAAAATGCCGATGCAGATAAATCTGAAAAAGTGGAAAAAGCAGACAAAGCTGAAAAAGAAATTACTGCATTCAATCTGTATTACTGGCGTGCAGGCGATAGCGAAGCTAAATCTGTTGTCAATTCCGACACCGCAGGTTTACCTGCAGGCTGGCTACCTAGTGAACATGGCAGCCTGAGCTTTAGCAAGGATGGTCAGCGCCTGTTTCTTGGCACGGCAGAACTGGCGAAAGCTGATCCCAAAGATGCGCCAGAACCCTTTAAGGTGGATCTTTGGCATTGGAAAGATCCTGAGCTGCAATCCATGCAAAAGGCCAGGGCAGAGAAAGAAAAGCAGCGCAGCTATAAAGCGGTTTTCCATATAGCTGAGCAACGCTTTGTCCAGCTTGCCAACAAGAACATCCCGAATGTATTGATCAATGATAATCCGCGTTTTGCCATGGGTGCCAACGATGTGCCTTACAAGATGCAGCAATCATGGGATGCCCTGTATCACGATGCTTATGCGGTAGATTTGCAAACTGGCCAGGCTCGCCTGCTGGCGCAAAAACTACGTTATGTGCCCAGCCTGTCGCCAGGTGGCAAATATGTCATGGCCTTTGATGCCAATAACAGTATCTGGTATTGCTGGTCTACTGCCGACGGCAGCAAGATCAACCTGACAGGTAAAATCAAGGCACGCTTTGAAGATACCAAACGCGATACGCCAGAAGTCAAGGACGCCTATGGTTTTGCGGGCTGGACTGAAGATGATGCAAGTGTAGTTTTGTATGATCAGTTCGATCTGTGGGAAGTCAATCCACAGACGCAAATCAGCCGCAATGTGACTGCAGGCTATGGTCGCAAGCACAACCTGGAATTGCGTTATGTTCCTGTCGATATGGAGAAAAAACCACCTGCTGACGAACCTTCACCAATGGCCGAGGCCAAGGCTTTGCCGACAGATTCATGGATACTGGCCGCGACCAATGAAGGCAATCGCTCTACCGGTTATTACCAGCAAAATCCAAAATCTGGCGAACCGGTCAAACTGATACATGGCGATAAAATGTATGCTGGCCTGATCAAGGCCAAGAAGGCAGATACGGTTTTGTTCACCCAGCAAAGCTTTACAGAATTCCCGGATTTGTGGAGTAGTAACCTGGCCTTGCAAAACCCGCAAAAAATCAGTAGCGCCAATCCCCAGCAAGCCCAATTCAACTGGGGCAAGCAGGAAATAATTGAATACACTAGCCTGGATGGCAAGAAGCTCAAAGCCTTGCTGGCCAAGCCTGAGAATTTTGATCCGGCAAAAAAATATCCGATGATGGTCTACATCTATGAAAACATGTCAGACAATCTGCATCGCTATGTCGCGCCTGCACCTGCCCAGAACATCAATGTCACCCGTTACCTGAGTAATGGCTATATCGTGCTGCGCCCGGACATCGTCTATAAGACCGGGCACCCTGGTAAGAGTGCCTACAGCGCTGTCGTACCGGCGGTGCAAAAAGTGCTGGCACAAGGCTATGTTGATCCGAAGCGCGTAGGCATACAGGGCCATAGTTGGGGCGCTTACCAAGTTAATTACCTGATCACGCAAACCAATATGTTCCGCGCAGTGGAAGCCGGTGCATCCATGGCAAACATGATCAGCGGTTACGGTGGCATACGCTGGGGCACAGGCATGAGCCGCGCCTTCCAGTATGAAAAACAACAAAGCCGTATTGGTGGCGCACCTTGGAACAAGACGGCAGAGTACATAGAAAACTCACCGATATTCTTTGTAGATAAAGTGCAGACGCCTTACCTGACCATCCACAACGACGATGACGATGCGGTCCCTTGGTATCAGGCGATAGAATTCTTCACCGCCTTGCGCCAACTGGGCAAGGAAGCCTACTGGTTCAATTTCAACGGTGAAAAACACGGTCTTAAAGAACGCGACAACATGAAGTATTTCACCGTGCACATGGCTGAATTTTTTGATCATTATTTACTGGGCAACCCTCGTCCTGAGTGGATGGACAAGCCTGTGCCTTATCTGGAGCGGGGTAAGAGGGATGTGTTGGGGCAGTTCAAGCCTGTCGGTTTGAAGGCTGAGTAATCGGGGAGCCTCTTGCGGCTTCTTGCTAACTGCCAGCACTGCAATCAAAAGACACACGGCAATCTTAGATTCGTCGCTCCAGCGTAGGCTGGAGCCCAGCGGCGTTCGTCATGCACTTGGGTCGTTATTAAAGCGATTGCCCTTCGTGGAACCAGGCCGGGTCTCGGCCCGGCAGCCGAAATACTTTCTTTGCGTCGCCAAAGAACGTATTCAAAGAAAGGCGACCCAGGCGTCGTCGCCCCTGCGGGGTTCCCG
>JACQDX010000069.1 GCA_016200895.1 Burkholderiales bacterium | reverse complement strand
CTGCTGTTTTGCTTCGCGATAAATCACCTTGTACAAGCCGATTGCCAGTTCGGATTGCCAGCGTCTTTCATCTGCAGATTGCAGCTTGGATGGTAGCGTGACTTGCGACAAGAAATTGCTGCCTGCGCTGATTGCAAGACGATCATGACCGCGAGTTACTGCCAGGCGCGACACTTCTGCAGTGTGCAGTGGTATGGCGATATCGAGATCGCATTTTTCTTGCAGAGGGTAATGTCGGCTTCGCGTCCCGACCAGGCGCACAGTTCCTGCCATATGCCCGTCTTCACCCAGGGCTGCAAAGTGCAGTGCATCATCATCATAGAAGTCTGTTTCCATCCCGCAGGGATAAGCAGCTGCCTGCAAGAAGCCGCGCTCCATGCAATACACCTGATAGCGCAACCTGTAACTCTCTGCCAGCAGGGTCGGGCAATTGATACGCCCGAAACGAAATTGCGAGCGTTGAAATTCTTCATCCATTTTTGACTCCCGACATTCAGCTAAACAGTAAAGCTTGATGCGTCACTATATGGTTGCCGTCGGGTAATTACTTGTCAAAACAGATAGCTGGTTATTAATTCCAGATCAACGGTTTTTTGAAAAATTGTGTAACAGATAAGCGGTAGAAAAATGCGGACGAGAGGTTTTGCTGCAATATTTAATCGTATCAGGCAATGGATAAAACGGGACACAATGAACAATGAAGTTATCGTTTAATCATCTTTTTCTACAAATCTCTTCAGCCTGCCCAATGCCATCTCCCATTCCCGGCCTATGGACTCTAACGTACGTTTGGCTTCATCTATACTGGCAGGTTCCAGTTGCCACAGTCGCTCTCTTCCTACCTTGATGTCGCTGACGACACCAGCTTCTGCCAGTACGTTCAGATGTTTGGTGACGCCCTGGCGGCTGATGGCGGTGGTTTGCGTCAGATGAGAAATCGAGAACGCACCACCGGCGCAGAGTACAGCCACCAGCTTCAGGCGCGTCGGGTCACCAAGGGCGGCGAAGACATGGGCCAGCGTGTCGTCGGCAGTGATTTTGCTTGCGACTGACTCGCTGGCTTTGTTTGCTACTTTATTTGCTGACATGGTTGAGCAGATTTTGCAGTTGTATATCCCAGCCTTCTGTATTCATCTCAAAGGCGGTACGGCGGCGATGTGCCGGTACTTTATCAAAGCCTGATTCAAGGACGGTCAGCAAGGTGCCATTGCCGGGCGCATCTTGTAAACTGAAACTGACCAGTGTCGGTATTTCGTCAGAATAATCAGCGGTGGCGTCGACTGCGTATGGATGCCAGTGGAAAGACATGGCATCTTGCGGCTGTATGTGCTGGATGACGATATCGAAGATCAGGCCTTCGCATCCCGGATGAGTAAACGGGCCGCGTGTACGCTGGCCGGGCCGGAACATCTGACCAGTCAGGTCGGCACCAAACCATGCGCCAAATTCTTCGGCATTGGTCAGTGCGCGCCACACGCGTTCACGTGTGCCATTGATGACGATGCTGCGCTCAATGCTATCTGTATTATTGGTGCGATTGGTATTATTACTCATGCTGCGGCTCTCCTTTCCGTGGATGGGGTTTGCTGCTGACCAGCCAATGCAAATGGTGTGCCTGTGCCAGTTTCCAGAAACTGCTGCAGGCTGGTGAGAAAATGCTGCCAGCCATTCTGGCAAAGCGTATAACATTGCAGCGAAGGCAGCAGGCCGATGTGTTCCAGATCCAGCAGTGTCCTGCCCAGTCCTGCGTCGCTAATACGGAACACGATGTGGGTGCCCACCCATTCGTCAGCACGGCTGACTGATTCTGCCACGATATGCGCGCGGGTGCATAGCCAGCGTACTTCGCTGCCAGGTTCCAGTTTCTCTATACGCATGTCCTTGTAGCACACACTGAAGCGGAATTCCAGCGTATCGCCAATGGCAGTACCGCCTTCACAATCCTGGGTCCACCAGGCGCGCAGGCCATCTATCGTAGTGAGGGCTGCATAGACTGCGGCAGGGCTGGCTTTGATGCTGAGGCTTTGCTGATAGTTTTTCATGGGTATCTCCATTTTACAATATGCGCAACCAAATGGCTGCGTATTTATTATGGGATAGGTTTTTAATAAATGCAACCAAATAGTTG
The DNA here is from genome assembly GCA_016200895.1 of Burkholderiales bacterium. Lineage (GTDB taxonomy): Bacteria > Pseudomonadota > Gammaproteobacteria > Burkholderiales > Burkholderiaceae_D > Undibacterium. Next base: position 11,317 of record JACQDX010000069.1, on the reverse strand, counting down.
CTTTAAATTTTTTGCATAAGTCCTTGGAAGGTAAATGGAAATTTTCTTTGCATGGTCTTGCTAATTGGGAGAAGAGACTGATTGCCAGTCTCTTTTGCATGCGGGATGCGTCAGGTCGCTGAGTGCATGGCAATGTTCTGAAAATTAATGTGGCTCAGTTTGCTGGCAATCAGTGCGTTTGTTAAGTAAGAGATGATTATTGCTGTCGTAGTACATCACGAAAGCCGCTGGAGCGCCAGCCCGGTGGTTTCCTGCCTGTGCAGGAATGACGATTTGGAGGTTAGCAGGGTTGTCGATCTCTTGTGTATGCGAGACCTTAAATTGCTGATGAATCATCAATAGTTATTGAAATAAATCAACGTCACTCCAGCGCAGGCTGGAGCATGGCGGCGTTCTACAATAGACAGACAATGCGATTACTGTTGAAGCACATTACATCAATGCTTCTCGACCTTGCTCTGATTAATCTCATCAAGCCCATCTGCATCCAGATGCGCAATATCACCCCATTGCACCAGTTTGATTTCTTTGCCTGTGACTTCGAAGCGGTTGATGCTGGCATTGTAGATAGTGACTTCGCGAGGCGCATTCAGTGGTAAATCCTTGGCAGCACGGTAAGCGCACTCAAGTACGCCGCCGTGGGCGACGAGGGCAATTTTCTTGCCTTCAAATTGCTTGGCATAGTGCAGCACATGTTCCATCACGCGTTTGTGGAACTGGCGTATGGTTTCGCCTTCGTTTTCACCGGGTGGAAATTGGGCATCTGGTTCATGCGCTTGCCAGGCATTGTATTCCTTGCGGTACAGGCTGGGCAGTTCGCTATATAGCTTGCCTTCAAAGCCACCAAAGCAGCGCTCACGCAAGCCTTTGTCTATGCGGGTGCTGACGCCTTGCAGGCGGGCGATTTCACCGGCGGTTTGTACGGCGCGCTGCAAATCGCTGGAGATGATCGCGTGCAGTTTTTCATTTTGCAAAGCCCATGCCAGCGCCTTGGCCTGGCGTGTGCCTTCGGCATTCAGCGGGATATCGAGATGGCCTTGCAAACGGCGTTCTGCATTCCAGGCGGTTTCGCCATGGCGTATCAATAAAATTTCTGTGGGTTTCATGTTCTTGTTTTGCTTATTTGGCTTATTTGGTCTTGAGCCAGAAAGTGACTGGTCCATCATTGGTCAGTGACACTTTCATATCGGCACCAAAGCTGCCGGTTTCTACCTGCGCATGTTTGCTGCGTGCCTGGGTGACGAAGTAGTCGAATAATTGCCTGCCCAGTTCTGGTGGAGCAGCCGGTGTGAAAGAGGGGCGCGTGCCGGAATTGGTATCAGCTGCCAGCGTGAATTGCGGTACCAATAGCAAGCCGCCTTGTACATCGGTGACACTGCGGTTCATCTTGCCAGCATCGTCAGAGAATACACGGTAAGCGAGTAATTTTTTCAGCAAGTCATCGGCCTGTTTTTCAGTGTCTTCGCGCTCGGCGCAGAGCAGGACCATCAGGCCTGCATTGATAGCACCTATGGTGTTGCCGTCGACGACGACTTTGGCTTCGGTGACTCTTTGTAGTAGGGCGATCATGGGGGGGCTTGGTTTTGTTGCTTTTGGAGGAGGCGAAGTGCGTGAGACCTCGCACGCTGGGCCGGACTCGTAGGTTGGGCTGCGGTTTACCAGCCCAACACTCGGCGTTTAAATGACGAATACGATTATTGAGGCTTAGTGTTGGGCTGATGAAGCGTAGCCCAACCTACATGTTTAAACATCACGCCGTCAAAGTCACTTTTGCGAACTTGCGACGTCCAACTTGCACAACAAATGTGCCTGCTTCGACTTTCAAGCCCTTGTCGCTGATTACGACGGAATCTATACGCACGCCTCCTTGTTCAACCATGCGCATGCCTTCGCCTGTCGAGGCGCACAGATTTGTCTGTTTCAACAACTGACCTATGCTCAAAGGTGCACCGCTGATAGTAACTTCTGCTACATCATCCGGTATTCCACCCTTGGAACGATTCACAAAATCAGCCAGCGCATCTTCTGCAGCCTGTTTATTATGGAAACGCGTCACGATTTCCTGCGCAATCGCTACCTTGATATCACGCGGGTTCTGGCCTTCGGCCACGGCTTTTTTGTAAGCTGCGATTTGCTCCAGTGAACAGAAAGACAGCAGCTCGTAGTAACGCCACATCATCGTGTCAGAAATACTCATGATCTTGGCGAACATGGTATTTGCCGGTTCAGTGATAGCGATGTAGTTGTTCTTGGACTTGGACATTTTTTCCACACCGTCCAGTCCTTCCAGCAAAGGCATGGTCAGGATACATTGTGGCTCTTGTCCATAATCTTTTTGCAGTTCACGACCCACCAGCAGGTTGAATTTCTGGTCAGTGCCACCAAGTTCCAGGTCAGATTTCAGGGCGACAGAATCATAACCCTGCATCAGCGGGTACAAGAATTCATGTACGGAAATCGGTGTACCAGCCTTGAAGCGCTTGGTGAAGTCATCACGCTCCATCATGCGGGCCACGGTGTACTTGGATGACAGTTGTATCATGCCGCGTGCGCCTAGGGGGTCTGACCATTCAGAGTTGTAACGTATCTCGGTTTTGCTGGCATCCAGCACCAAAGCCGCCTGCTTGAAATAAGTCTGGGCATTGTCTTCGATTTGCTCGCGGGTCAGCGGTGGGCGGGTGGCATTGCGGCCAGATGGATCACCGATCATGGACGTGAAGTCGCCGATCAAAAAGATTACGGTGTGGCCCAGATCTTGCAGCTGGCGCATCTTGTTGAGTACCACCGTGTGGCCCAGGTGCAGATCTGGTGCAGTCGGGTCCAGGCCCAGCTTGATGCGCAGGGGTTTGCCGCTCTGTTCGCTACGGGCCAGTTTTTGGGCAAATTCGGATTCGATGAGCAGTTCATCAACACCGCGTTTGGTTACCGCCAGTGCATGTTGCACCGCGTCAGACAAGGGCAGGATTTTGCTGGCATTGCCAGTGTTTTCAGAGGAGCTGGAATTATGTTCAGAAGTCATCATTAATATAGATCAATTTTTTTGTAACACCGCTGGTCGAATTCCAAATCTGAATCCATAATCAGCGTTTGCCAAATTCTGGGTGTTGGTTAATTTGCAGGGATTATCGCTTAAACCGGATGTCAGCAATTTACTTGCTCGTTGCCTGGTTTTATAATCCCGAACTTTAGTGTTGCTGTATTGATACTTCGCACATTTTATGTGCAAGTCCATCTCACTGCAACGATCTCGAATTTTCGATAAAAACAGTCAATTTTAACTTATTGCATGCGTCCAACAGATAAATTACTTCGAATAGTCTCTGGTGGCAGACTGTTGTTTGGCACCACACGCGCTTCGCGCATCGTTTCCGTCTCCGCACTTTTCTTTGCAGTTTGCGCATTTGGCGCAGTTGGTGTTGCTCCTTTGGCACCAGACGCGTCTGACCTGCCGGTCAAGCGTATTAAAGAAGAGCTCAGCCTGCCTTCACTGGATGAACAGGTCGCCGCACTTGAAGCGGTTGATCAGCAATTCATCCGTGAAGCTACCTTCAAGAGCAGTGAGCAGTTAGCCACTTTCTTGCAGCGCATAGGTGTGGATGACGACGAAGCGGCACAGTTCATCAAATCAGACAATATTGCACGCGGTATCCTGCAATTCAGGGCTGACAAAACCGTGGCAGTAAAAACGGATGAAGAAGGTGAACTCCTGTGGTTGCAAACAACTGTCTCCGATGGCCCGGACAAACCAGTCAGAAACATCGTCATCAGTCGTGATGCTAATGGCAAACTGATATCTTCCGATATCAGCGCCAAGCTGGAAAGACGTGTGGAAATGGCAACAGCCTATATCCGCACCGCCTTTTACCCGGCTGCCGATGATGCCATGATCCCGTATAACGTCACCGAGCAGGTTAAATCCATGTTCGAGACCAATGTTGATTACCAGCGCCTGCAAAAGGGTGACTATTTCAATATTGTCTATGAAAGCTTCTGGCAAAACGGTGAGCGCGTCCGCACTGGCCGTGTGCTGGCGGGTGAATTCAGCAATTCTGGCAAGCTGTATCAGGCTGCCTGGTTTGAAGAAACTGGCGGCAAGGGTGGCTATTACACCTTTGACGGCAAATCCCTGAAAAAAGCCTTCCTGAAGTCGCCGATAGAATTTACCCGTGTGTCTTCGGGCTTCTCCATGCGCGTGCATCCTATTTCCGGTCAATGGAAAGCGCACAAGGGCGTAGACTTCGCTGCCGCCACTGGCACACCTATCCGTGCCTCTGCTGATGGCGTGGTTGATTCGGCTGCTTCCAGCAATGGTTATGGCAATCTGGTTGTGCTCAAACACTGGAACAACTACAGCACGGCTTATGCCCACATGAGCCGCTTTGCGCCTGGAATACATAAAGGCAGCAAGGTCAGCCAGGGCGATATCATTGGCTATGTAGGTACGACAGGCTGGTCTACCGGCCCGCATCTGCATTATGAGTTCCGCGTCAATAATGAAGCCCGTGACCCTATGAGCATCAACATGACAGAAGCTGCACCACTGGCAACTGCTGAAATGGCACGCTTCAAAGGATTTGCCGGTGATATGAATCATAGATTCAATCTCCTGCACCCAGAACGCATGGCTGAAGTCATGCGCCTGGCGAAGCGTTCATAAGCAGCTATGAGTTAAGCATTGGGCAATCTGTCCACAACTGATGTAATCATACGCAAGGCAGAGACAGCAGATGTCTCTGCCTTGACCGTTTTGATACTGCAGGTCTGGCTTGATACCTATGTCAAACAGGGCGTCAAAAAATCGATTGCCGACTATGTCTTGTCTGAACTGACAACCGCACGTACCACAGCTTACCTCGCACAAGACCATACCCATATCCTGCTGGCAGAAATCAATGGCCATCTGGTTGGCTATTGCCAAACCCTGAATGGCAAGCGTAATGCCCAGGTACAGGGCGAACATCAAGCCGAGCTCGACCATCTCTACGTGCATCCCGCATTCTTTGGACGTGGCATAGGCCGCCAGTTGCTGGCTGAGGCCGAAGAACATTTACGTGCGCAAGGTGTGCAGCAACTCTGGCTGACAGCCTGGGTTGGCAATGACAAAGCCCTGCGCTTTTATCCACGCGCCGGTTATGCCGACATAGGTGCGACTATCTTTCGCATGGAAAATGAAGAAGTTGCCAACAGAATTTTCTGCAAGACGCTGTAATACCTGGCCGACTCTTCTATACTCGTGTTCATCAAGACAGAAGTGAGTATCAGCATGAGCGCGCAGCGAGACAAAGACAATCCGGCACAAATCTATATAGGCATGATGTCAGGCACCAGCCTGGATGGTGTCGATGGCGTCATGGTGCGCCTGCCCGATCCGGCTGATGAAGCCGATGCAGGTATGCAGATCATGGCTACGGCCTATATCCCGTTTGATGCAGGCCTGCGCCAGCAAGCCATGCGCCTGCAACAAGCCAGCGAAAATGAACTGCATCATGAAGCCATGCTGGCAAATGACCTTGCCAGAACTTATGCCGCTTGCGTCACAAAACTGCAGGCAGCAGCAGAAGGGCAAACCGTGCATGCCATAGGGGCACATGGGCAAACCATCCGGCACAGGCCAGAGCTGGGTTATACGCGCCAGACCATTAACCCCTCTTTGCTGGCAGAACTGACTGGCATCGATGTGATCGCTGATTTTCGAAGTCGTGATGTCGCCGCCGGTGGCCAGGGCGCACCCTTGGTGCCCGCCTTTCACCGCGCTGTATTTGGCCGTGCCGGTATTTCCAGCGTAGTCGCCAATATTGGTGGTATTAGCAATATCAGTGTGCTGGCGGCTGATGGCAGTACCCTTGGTTTTGATACTGGTCCCGGCAATGTCTTGATGGATGCCTGGGTGTTGCAACATCAGGGCAAGACCTATGATGCAAATGGTGACTGGGCAGCGCAGGGCACTGTCATAGCCAACTTGCTGAGCGGCCTGATGGATGAGACTTACCTGCAGATGTCACCACCCAAAAGCACAGGGCGTGACTTGTTCCATCCTGCATGGCTGCAAGGTAAGCTGCAAGGCTTTGAAACTGCCAGGCCAGTCGATGTACAGGCCACGCTATGCGAATTCACAGCGCTGACGCTGTCCAATGATATCGCCCGCCATGCAGCAGATGCTGCACACGTCTATGTCTGTGGCGGCGGTGCGTTCAATCGCCAGCTAATGCAGCGCTTGCAGGCTTTGCTGGCGGCACAATCATGTGCTGCCATCGTCAGCAGCACGGACGTACTCGGTGTCGCGCCTGAACAGGTAGAAGCCCTGGCCTTCGCCTGGCTGGCGCAACGATTTTGCCTGCGCTTACCGGGTAATCTGCCCGATGTGACAGGAGCCGCAGGCGGGCGTATTCTGGGTGCTCTGTATCCTGCTTAATATCCCGTAAGGTGCGCCGCGCGCACCGTGTACACCAAGGACTTACTTCTTTTTCGATATCCGCTGAACGCAATCGACAATAATGCCACAGAGTACAGGGACAGCAAATATGGGTATCAAATGTAAAAAAGCAGGGTAGGACTTAACACCGCTGCCAGCCAAGCTACTATTCAAGATGGGCCTGAGTGTGACAAGATAATAATATATCCATGGGAAAAAAACGAAGAAAATGGTTAAGCCTGGCCAAGGGGAGATTATTTTATTTTTCTTGTCGTCAGTGCTGACTTCTGTGGTTTCCATGCAGTGGCTATCTGGTTAATTTACGACATGCATTATTGCTCGGGATGGTACTTCATTAGTTTTTTGTGAGCGCATTATTCAAGGCTAGCATTGTCTTAAATGCTTGGCAAGCCAGGGCGTTACCATGCAACGGTGCGCGCACTACCAAATCGCAGGCGACAGCCAATCCCAAGTTTCTATACAATGGCAAATCACTATTGATACTTTGAGATTGCCTTATGACCCAACTGATTTATGTCGCTGACCCCATGTGTTCCTGGTGTTATGGTTTTGGGCCAGAATTGCTGGCTTTTCTTGACACTGTCCCTGATGCCAAGATTGATTTGATCATGGGCGGCTTGCGGGCCTATAACAAGCAAGTGCTGGATGATGCGACTCGTACTACCATCGTGGGTCACTGGCAGCAAGTAGCCGAGCGCAGCGGCCTGCCTTTCAGCGACACCACCATGTCACAGCCCGGCTTTATTTATGACACTGAGCCCGCCTGCCGTGCCGTGGTGACAGCGCGCACCCTGACTGATGATGATACCGGGCAGTCTGCACTGGCAGTCTTCCATGCGGTACAGCATGGCTTCTATGCCAAGGGACGTGACGTGAGTGATCCGGCGGTCCTGTCTGAACTGGCAGTCACCGCCATGAACAAGGTCGAAGGCGAGGACAGTTTTGATGCCGCCAGCTTTGCCGAGACGCTGGTTTCTCCGATGGCCATGTCAGATACGCGCGAGCATTTTGAACAGGCAAAAAGCTGGGGCATACGCGGCTTCCCGGCGCTGTTGCTGGTGCATGATGGAGCCCTGCACATGATCGCTTCCGGCTACACTACACGCGATGATTTGATCTCTACATTTCAACAGTTAAAACAACAATGACGACTAATTTGCAAATCACTCCTAAAGCCCCTGTTGCTGCTATCGCCCCAAACGGCCCTGAATTTTCCCGCATCGTACTCGGCCTGTGGCGACTCGCCAGTTGGCAAATGACGCCGCAGCAAAGGGTGACATTTCTGGAGCAAGCTCTGGCGCTCGGCATCAACACCATAGACCAGGCAGATATCTATGGTAATTATGAAAGCGAGCAATTGCTGGGTGAAGCCAACGCACTGGCACCGCATCTGCGTAACAAATTTCAGTTCGTCAGCAAATGCGGCATCAAGCTGGTGTCTGACAATCGTCCTGCCCATGGCATACAACATTACGATACCGGCGCCGCACATATCATTGCATCTGCCGAACAATCGTTACGTGCCATGCAGATAGAACAGCTGGATCTGTTGCTGATACACAGACCAGATCCACTGATGGACGCTGACGAAATGGCAAACGCATTCAGGCAGTTGCAAGACAGTGGCAAGGTCAGGCATTTTGGTGTGTCCAACTTCACCAATAGCCAGTTTGAATTGTTGGCATCACGTTTCCCGCTGGTGACCAATCAGGTGGAATTGTCCTTGTTGCATATGCAGCCCCTGCATGACGGCACACTGGATTTATGCCAGCGCCTGCGCATCGCACCGATGATCTGGTCTGCACTTGGTGGCGGCAGCCTGTTCCGTCCACTGCATGAGCAGGATGAGCGTGGCCAGCGCATCAGCAAGGTGTTGGCCCGCATCGCGGCAGAGTTTGATGTCAGCTCCAGCACTATCGCTCTTGCCTGGATTTTGCAACATCCATCCAGGCCACTGGTGTTAACCGGTTCGGGTCGCATTGCAGCCATTGAAGAAGCTGTCAGTGCCACTGTCATCACCCTCAGCCGTGAGCAATGGTTTGCTTTGTGGTGCGCCTCAGCGGGTAAGAACGTCGATTAAGCGGGATTTTCAACTTGGGGAAGGGTCAATCAATACCAGACCTTTGTCCCGAGACTGTATGGCTACAATATTGCCTAGTGTAAATACCATTTTGTCGCTTTTTGCTAGCATGGGCGTATTTTCTGTTTGAATGAGCAAATGTTGGTATAGTATTACTGTTCCGGCCGCTAAACCAAGTTTGGCCCGTTTCGTGATGTGATTGCAGAAGGACAGGATTTGTGACTGTTTTTCAATTCATCCGCAGTAATTTTATGGCGAACTCTTCGGCACTGGGGGAAACTCATCAGTGGCGCGAGCAGGTGTTGTCGGCCATCCTGTTTTTTGTACTCGCGCTGGGTGGTGCAACGGCCATACCCAGTATCGTGCTGGCCATCAGTGAAAACCTGTGGTCGGTCGTGGTGGTGGATATTTTCGCCCTGGCCTGGGTTGCCACTGTCTGGCGTTTGCCATTTTTGACCTACCAACAGCGCGCCTGGAATTTTTTACTCTTCCTGTATTTGCTGGGTATCTGGTTCCTCATCAAGGTGGGCCTGACGGGCCTGATTTATTTACTGGCTTTTCCGGTACTGACTTCTTTGCTGTTGAATATGCGGCTATCCATGCTGGCTCTGATATTGACTTCTGTCAGCTTGCTGGTGGTGGGCTATATATCTGATTCCAATTTGCATGTCTATGGTTTTGATTCCCACCCCTTCATGCAACTGGTGGTGGTGACAATCAACTTCAGCTTCATTGCTGCCGTCATGTCTATCTCTTGCGGTGTGTTGTTGCAAAGGCTGGACAGTTCACTCGAACATCAGCGCGTCATCACCGCTTCGCTCCAGCACGGGCAAACTTCATTGAAGGCCGCCAACGAAGAATTGCGCCTGATTGTTGCCGCCGTGGCGCGCCTGAATGACATTGTCATGATCATCAAGGTGGATATTGATGCAATAGGAAAGCGCCGCCTGAAAATCGTCTTTGTGAATGATGCTTTCGTGCGCCAGACGGGTTTCAAAAGTGAGGACGTGATAGACAAATCGCCCGTTTTTTTGCAAGGCCCGCGTACCCAGGCAGATGAACTCGATAAACTCAATCAGGCGCTGCTGTCTTACGAATCAGTGCACATAGAATTGATATGTTACACCCATGACGGCAGTGAATTCTGGATGGAAGCCGATGTCGTGCCACTGGCCGATGATCAAGGCTTGTTCAGCCACTGGGTTGCCACAGGACGTGATATCAGCGACCGTAAAAAAGCCCAGGAACATATCCACAGGCTGGCTTATTTTGATGTGCTCACAGGTTTGCCTAATCGCCGCCTGTTGCTTGACCGCATGAGCATCTTGCTGGCAACGGCCAGGCGTAGCAATATGGTCAGCGCCATCCTCTTCATTGACCTTGACCACTTCAAATACATCAATGATGCACGTGGCCATGCAGTGGGTGATGCCCTGCTGAACCTGGTAGCACAAAGACTGAGTGGCAGCCTGCGCGAAGTGGATACGGTTGCCCATATTGGTGGTGATGAATTCGTCGTCATGCTCTGTCATATTTCCAACAATGTGGCAGCCGGTGCCCATGCTGCGCAGGCCGTGGCAGAAAAAATCCGCCATTCGATATCGCAATTTTTTGATATCAACGGCCTGCAATACAGCACCACCTGCAGCATAGGCGTCACCATGCTGCCACGGGAAAATCAAAATTCACACGATCTGCTGCGTGAAGCTGACACTGCCATGTATCGCGCCAAAAGCAGTGGCCGCAATCAAATCGCCTTTTACGAAACCGGCATGCAAACCGAGGTCGAGCAAAGACTGACCATGGAAAGAGAGTTGGGCGAAGCCATCTCTGGCGGGCATTTGCACATGTACATACAAGCCCAGGTTGACCGCCTGGGCAGGCCCGTCGGTGGTGAAATGCTGATGCGCTGGATACATCCTGAACGCGGTTTTATCTCGCCCGCTTTATTCATCCCGGTGGCAGAAGAATCAGGCATGATCTTGCGCCTGGGTGACTGGGTCATGGAACAGGGCTGCCTGGCCATGCTGCAATTGCAGGAGGCGGGGTGGGACATCCCCTTGTCTGTCAATGTCAGCCCCAAGCAATTCCGCCAGCCTGATTTCGTTGAAAAAGTCAGGCGCGTTTTGCGCTACACAGGTGCTCCACCAACACGCCTGATATTAGAAGTGACCGAAGGCCTGCTCATCGACAACCTGCAAGACACCATCGCCCGCATGCTGGAATTGACGACCCTGGGCATACGCTTTTCCATTGACGATTTTGGTACCGGTTATTCCAGCCTTGCTTACCTCAAGCGCCTGCCTTTGTACGAACTCAAGATAGACAAGAGCTTTGTGCAAGATACGCCGGGTGATGCGAATGGCACAGCCATCGTGCAATCCATCTTATCCATGGCTTCGCACCTGGGTTTGCGCGTCGTGGCAGAAGGAGTAGAAACCAAAGAGCAGGCAGAATTCCTGATCGCCAATGGCTGCGCATCCATGCAAGGCTTCTTGTTCGCCCGACCCATGCCATTGGATAAATGGCTGACTTTGCAGCAGCAGATAGAGCAGTCAGGCAAAGAGAGTAGCAGCGTGGTTTAGTGTGAAAAACTTGTAGAGTGCGCCACGCGCACCATTGTTTGCATCAATCCATAGCTTTCAAGAGCATGCAAATATTTCAAAAACGGTGCGCACGGCGCATACATGGACGCCCCCCATTTGCAAGAGCATTTTCAAATTAAACCTGACATAGTCGATTGCAGCCATACATTCGGTCTTTATTGCAGCCGCTTGATGACTGCTGACGCATGATGAAATACG
>JACQDX010000073.1 GCA_016200895.1 Burkholderiales bacterium | reverse complement strand
CCGGCGTAGGTGGCGGTTCACTGATGACTCCCCTGCTTACTCTGCTGTTTGGTGTATCACCAACAGTGGCTGTCGGCACCGATCTCGCCTTTGCTTCAATTACCAAAGCCACAGGGACTTTCACCCACCGTTTGCGCGGTACTGTTGAATGGAATGTGGTGCGTCTGCTCTGCTACGGCGCACTGCCTGCAGCTGTCGTTGCCACCCTGTTCCTCAAGAATTTTGGCGCACTGGACAAAGAAATTGGCCAGCTGATACGCTACTCGATCGCTGTTTCAGTATTGCTGACTGTGGTAGCCCTGCTGTTCAAAGGCAAGATGTTGAACTGGCTGAACAACCACCCGGAAAAGCAATTACAAGGTAAAAACCTGGCCATTGCAACTATCGTCTCGGGTGCGGTGTTGGGAACACTGGTGACGATTTCTTCCATTGGTGCGGGTGCGATCGGCGCCACTTTGCTGGTCATGCTGTACCCACGCATGTCTGCAGCTCACATCGCCGGTACAGATATCGCCTATGCTGTACCTTTAACGGCCATTGCTGCTTTCGGCCACTGGTGGTTGGGCTCAATAGACTGGGCACTGCTGGGCAGCCTGTTGTTAGGTTCTTTGCCAGGCATTACCCTGGGCTCCATGGCAGCTCGTGCCGTACCTGAGAAATTTTTACGTGGCCTGTTGGCAACCACCCTGACTTTGGTTGCCGCCAAGCTTGTCCTTTGAATCTGTTTGCAATCGCGTACTTACAGACGCATTTTATGGGTAATTAAAGATGTATCGTTACGACCAGCACGATCACCAAATCATCAAGGAACGTATTGCACAATACCGCGATCAGGTAGTACGCCGACTTTCCAATGAATTGTCAGAAGAAGAATTTCTGCCATTGCGTTTGCAAAACGGCTTATACAATCAGCGGCATGCATATATGTTACGTGTTGCCGTGCCTTACGGCATGCTGTCGTCAGACCAGATGCGTAAATTTGCCTATATTGCACGTGTATACGATCGCGGCTACGGGCATTTTACGACGCGTCAAAATATCCAGTACAACTGGATCAACCTGGAAGACTCGCCAAAGATTCTGGAAGACCTGGCTAGCGTAGAAATGCATGCCATCCAGACTTCCGGCAATTGCATGCGCAATATCACTTCAGATGAATTTGCCGGTGTGGCGGCTGATGAAGTGATAGACCCACGCCCTTATGCTGAAATCTTGCGTCAGTGGACTACCTTCCATCCGGAATTCGCCTACTTGCCGCGCAAATTCAAGATCGCCATTAACGGCGCGCTGGAAGACCGTGCAGCGATTGCCGTACATGACATAGGCTTGACCGTAGTACATAACGATGCAGGTGAAGTGGGTTTCAAGGTCATGGTTGGTGGTGGCATGGGTCGCACACCTATTTTAGGTAGTGTGATTCGTGAATTTTTACCGTGGCAGCACGTGATGACTTATCTGGAAGCCATCCTGCGTATTTACAACCAGCACGGACGGCGTGACAACAAATACAAAGCTCGCATCAAGATCCTTGTTAAAGCCATCGGTGCTGATGTGTTTGCCAAGCAGGTTGAAGAAGAATGGGCAGATATCAAGGATGGCCCTGGCACATTGACACAAGAAGAATTGCAAAGGGTAGCTTCGTATTTCAGCACGCCAGCGTATCTGGATTTACCAGCAAGTGATGCAGCCTATGAGCAGCACAAGGCAGACAACAAAGCATTTGCCAACTGGGTCAAACGCAATGTCAAACCACACAAGGTCGCTGGTTATGCTAGCGTGGTTTTGTCCTTGAAAAAACCGGGCGTTCCTCCTGGTGATGCGACAGCTGGCCAAATGGACTTTATGGCTGACCTGGCAGACCGTTATAGCTTTTCAGAACTGCGCGTCACGCATGAGCAAAATATTGTGCTGTCTGATGTACAGCAATCTGCGCTGTTCGCCTTATGGCAAGAAGCGAAAGCCCAGGGACTGGCAACGCCAAACATTGGTCTGCTGACCGATATGATCTGCTGCCCGGGTGGCGATTTCTGCTCGCTGGCAAATGCCAAATCGATACCGATCGCACTGGATATCACTGACCGTTTTGCCGATCTTGATTACTTGCATGACATTGGTGATCTTGAATTGAATATGTCTGGCTGCATCAATGCTTGTGGTCATCACCATGTAGGCAATATCGGCATACTTGGCGTGGACAAAGATGGTAGCGAGTTTTATCAAGTATCCATAGGTGGTGCCCAAGGTAATAGTTCTGCCATAGGCAAAATCATAGGCCCCTCTTTTTCAGCCGGTCAAATGCCGGAAGTGATAGAGCGTATCGTCCAGGTCTATATCCGCGACCGCATTGAAAATGAGCGCTTCATCGATACGGCACAACGCCTGGGTATCGTGCCGTTCAAGGAATATGTTTACGCAACACCGATCAAAACAACAGAGCATCATGGCGAAGACGCTGGCTCTGTTGTCAGTTACTGAATTGCTAGGGTTAATTGAGAAAGTGCATGATGCGAGAAATCATTAAAGACAAAACCATAGTAAGTGACGACTGGACAATACTGCGCCTGACAGAAGATGAGACACCGGATGCCGTCGCCGTACCAGCCGGCAAGATCATAGTGCCATTGAAGGTCTGGCTATTGCAACGCGAAAGCCTGTTGAAACGCACTGACCTGGCTGTCTGGTTCAGCAGTGATGAACAAGCCAAAGATTTGAAGGAAGATATCAGCCGCTTCAGTATGTTGGCGGTAGATTTTCCTAAATTTTCAGATGGCCGTGGTTATTCCATCGCGTACAACCTGCGCTCACGCCTTAACTTCACTGGTGAACTGCGCGCCATTGGTGATGTTTTACGCGACCAATTGTTTTACATGCAGCGTGTGGGTTTCAATGCCTTTGCCACACGAGAAGACAAGAATATCCACGACGCTATCAAGGGCCTGACTGATTTTTCTGAAAAATACCAGACTTCCTGGGATGAAAAGAATCCCCTGTTCCGCCGTGCGGAGCGCACTGGAGCGCAAGCATGAGTGATTTTTTGGAGCGCCTTGCCGCAACACAGGCTATATTGGAAAGAATCGCCAACGACTTTCAGCCAGCTGTGTTTGCATCCAGTCTGGCAGCAGAAGATATGGTGTTAACTGATTTGATTTTGCGCAAGAAACTGAATATCACGATTTTCTCGCTGGAAACTGGACGCCTGCATGCAGAAACCCTGGGCATGCTGGATAAAGTCAAGGAAACCTATGGTACAGAAATCAAGCTGTTCAAGCCTGATGCAGCTGCCGTAGAAAACTATGTCAGCCAGCATGGCCGCAATGCTTTTTACGATAGCGTGGAAATGCGCAAGGAATGCTGCCGTATACGCAAGGTAGAGCCGCTGAAACGTGCCCTGGCAGGCAACAAGGCCTGGGTGACTGGCCAGCGCCGCGCGCAGTCTGCAACCCGTACCGAGTTGGCGATACAGGAAGATGACGCAACACATGGCCTGCAAAAGTTTAATCCTTTGGCAGATTGGTCAGAAGATGATGTCTGGCACTATCTCAGGAGCAACAATGTGCCTTACAATCCTTTACATGACAAAGGATACCCGTCAATAGGCTGTGAACCCTGCACCCGTGCGATACAGCCAGGTGAAGATGTCCGGGCCGGGCGATGGTGGTGGGAAAACCCCGATTCCAAGGAATGCGGCCTGCATGTGGTTGATGGCAAGCTGATCCGAATTAAACAAGCTGTCTGAAGAAGAAAAATCATGAATACTGTCGTGGAAAACCATTTTATTGATGCTGCGAGCAATCGCCACCTGGATTGGCTGGAATCCGAAGCCATCCATATCATGCGCGAAGTCGCGGCTGAATGCAGCAACCCTGCCCTGCTGTTTTCTGGCGGCAAAGACTCCATCGTCTTGCTACGCCTGGCAGAAAAGGCTTTCCGCCCGGGTAAATTCCCTTTCCCGCTGGTGCATATCGACACTGGCCATAACTTCCCTGAAGTGATCGCCTTTCGCGACAAACGCGTGGCGCAACTGGGTGAACGCCTGATCGTTGGTTCGGTAGAAGAATCGATACGCCGTGGCACAGTACGTTTGCGCAACCCTGCAACCGATTCACGCAATGCGGCACAAGCCGTGACTTTACTGGAGACCATCGCTGAGCATAAATTTGATGCATGCATAGGCGGAGCCCGTCGCGATGAAGAAAAAGCCCGCGCCAAGGAAAGGATATTCTCTTTCCGTGATGAGTTTGGTCAATGGAACCCGAAAGCACAACGCCCTGAACTCTGGGACTTGTATAACACCCGTGTTCACACTGGTGAAAACATGCGCGTCTTCCCTATTTCCAACTGGACCGAGCTCGACGTATGGCAATACATCGCCCGCGAAAAACTGGAATTACCACAGATTTATTTCGCCCATGAACGCCAGGTCATACCACGCAATGGCTTGCTGGTACCGCTGACGGATTTGACGCCACCACGCGAGGGTGAAACGGTAGAGACGCAGATCGTGCGCTTCCGTACTGTGGGTGATATATCTTGCACTTGCCCGGTGTCTTCTGACGCTGCAACGGTAGAAGCCATTATCGCCGAAACCGCAATTACCCAAATTACAGAACGTGGCGCCACGCGCATGGATGACCAGACATCAGAGGCGTCGATGGAAAAACGTAAAAAAGAAGGATATTTCTAATGAACGCCGTAGAACAATTTACTGCCGCAGTCGGTAAAGAACGTGGCCTGTTGCGCTTCATCACGGCTGGTTCTGTCGATGATGGCAAGAGTACGCTGATTGGTCGCCTGCTGTTTGATAGCAAGGGTATTTTTGCTGATCAGCTCGACGCCATCTCGCGTGCCAAGCACAAGCGCACCGTTGGGGATACGATAGACTTGTCCCTACTGACCGATGGACTGGAAGCAGAACGAGAACAAGGCATCACCATCGATGTAGCCTATCGCTACTTCGCCACACCAAAACGCAAGTTCATCATTGCCGATACACCTGGCCATGAACAATACACGCGCAATATGGTGACAGGTGCTTCAACTGCAGATGCGGTTATTATTTTGATCGACGTCTCCAAGGTCAAACTGAATGATGATGGCAGTGTCGATTTGCTGACGCAAACCAAACGCCATTCCACCATTGCCCACTTGCTGCAAATAGAACATGTGATTGTTGCCGTCAACAAGATGGATCTGATCGATTATGACCAGACCGTGTATGACCGCATCGTCGCTGCCTATCAAGAATTTGCCGACCAACTGGGCCTGAAAGATATACGCCCTATCCCGTTGTCTGCTCTGGCGGGTGACAATGTGGTGACTGCCAGTGACAAGCTGGCCTGGTACAAAGGGCCAACGCTGATAGCTTTGCTAGAATCGTTAAGCGTGTATGACGCCTGCCATGACGAACCTTTCCGCTTCCCAGTGCAACTGGTAGCGCGCCACAATGGTCATGAAGCGAATGACTTCCGTGGCTATATGGGCCGAATCGAAGCTGGCAAGGTCAGCAAGGGCGACAAATTGCTGGTGCAGCCTGGTGGCCAGACTGCCACGGTCAAAGACATCTTGACGCTGGATACTTCGCTCGATACTGCCGTCGTCGGTCAGTCAGTGACGATCTTGCTGGATGAATATGTCGATATTTCACGCGGCGATATGCTGGTTGGTGTAGACCGCCCTGCCACGTTGCTGAAAACCGTGAAAGCTGATTTGTGCTGGCTGTCGGAAGATGCGCTGGATCTCCGCCGCAAATACTGGCTCAAGCATACCACCAGACAAGTCGCTGCCAGAGTTACTGGTATCGATACCCTGCTCGATATCAATACGCAAGAGCGCCGTCCTGCAGACAGTCTCAAGCTGAATGATATTGCCACAGTCACGCTGAATGTGGCTCAGGCACTGGCAGTCGATGATTACAATGACTTGCGCTCTACGGGTGCATTCATCCTCATTGATGAAGTCACGCATCAGACCGTGGCAGCTGGCATGATACATCTGGCCTGAGTTATGCAACAAGCTCAGCGCAAGGTTTATCTGATAGGTGCTGGCCCTGGTGCTGCGGACCTGATTACGGTACGCGGTGCCCGTCTGCTGGCACTGGCAAACGTGGTACTGTATGACGCCCTGGTCACGGCAGAAATGCTGGATCTGTGTCCACAGGCTGTCAAAATCCCGGTTGGCAAACGCAGCGGGCAACGCTCTGCCGCGCAAGAGCATATCAATCAACAAATGCTGGAATGCGCGGCGCAATATGCACTGGTGGTTCGCCTCAAGGGTGGCGACCCCATGCTGTTTGGCCGTGCCGATGAAGAGCTGACTGCACTGGAGTCGGCTGGCATTGCCTATGAAATCGTACCCGGCATCACGACGGCACTGGCAGCGGCCGCCAGTGTGCGGCAGCCCTTGACCAAGCGCGGGGTGGCGCGCAGCGTTGCCCTGTTCACCTCAAGTACAGCCCCCGGCGAAAGCGCCGATACCCGCATACCTGAATGCGACACCCTGGTGCAATATATGGGTGGCAGAGAAGCCACGCTGACGGCACAACGCATGCTGGCTGCCAACTTCCCCGGTAATTTACCTGTGGTTATCATAGAAAATTGCAGTCGCCCCAATGAGTGTAGTCAGGCTTTGAGTCTGGAAGAATTATCCAAAGGCTTGCCCATCAGTACAGGGCCGGTATTGGTGATGATGGGCGAGGCAATGCGGGCACGCACCAGCAAATCCTCGTAAGCTAGGCGCACTGAGGATACTAAGAGCCAGTTTGCGATCTGTGGCGAACGTGCATGAGCATTTTGAGCAGCACATGAGCCCCGATCACGCACAGTAAGTTCATAAACAAGTTCTAAGGGGGCAACCTCACCCCAAGTCTGCGCGCCATCAACTGCAAGGCACCACCATCCCGCAGTTGCTCGTACAATTCATCATAGCGTAAGCGAAGTTGCTCACAGGCTGCACTCTTGCAATAAGCCAGGTAACCATCTTGCATATCCATGAAAGGCTCTATCATTTGCAACTCATTGCTGATGCCGAGAGTCTTGATGATTGCTTCTGTATTACGCATGTTGGTCGCCAGAAAATCTACCCGCTTCGCCATCAGCATATTCAAACCATTGGTCAGGGTGATGGCAATCACGGGTTTGATGGTGGCACGCAGGCTCTCAAATTGCTGGCCATATACCCAGCCATTGATGACGCCCAGACGTGGACCGGACAAGCTGGCATAATTGCCATCCCAACTGGCATCCGAGCCCTTGCGTATATACAAGGCCATGACATCACGATAAAAGGCCCGTCTGGCAAAGCCATATTTGGCTTCTCTTTCTGCCGTCTTGTAAGGGCCTATGAGTATTTGTGCCTGCTCATGCTCAACCATCCATTGCGCTCTTGCCCAAGGGTAAATTTCGAATCTGACCTCATCGCCATTTTGCCTGGCAAGTACACGTACGATATCTGCACCCAGTCCAGTGAATTCACCATTGGGGGTGCGCTCAAATACATTGGCGAATTCTGTGCCAACTGCCAATACCTGACCAGCACAGACAGGTGTTGCTGGCAATGCTGCAACGAGCGCCAGGAAGATTATTGAAATTATTGTTTTCAATTGAATCATACTTTTTTTAGCATACCTAAGCCGCATCGATTAAACACCGTTCATGATTGTAAACCTTGCGCTCATTTGCAAAGAATAGCAACAAGCGTCACAACTGGCTCAAACAGTAATCACGTATTGCCTGCAAAACAGTTTCATCTTCGCCAACAGCATTTGCTATCTTGAATTGCAAGCCTGTGTGGCTTGCACATATTGTTTCTGCCAGCACGGGCAAATCCCGCAAGACGTGGCCACCCTGCCCTAAAAATACCGGTGCCAGGGTAATGTTCTTGCATCCATCAGCAACCAGTTGTGCTGCCAGTTCTGGCAATGATGGCGTCATGAATTCAAGAAAAGCCAGCGCCACGGTGACATCCGGCAAACTGGCCTGCGTCATTACTTGCAGGCGCTGAAAAGGTGCAGCCCAGCGAGGATCGCGGGCACCATGGGCGAACAGGACGAGGGCAGATTTATTCGCCATCAGTTTCTCTCAACATAGCGCAGACCTAGCGAAGCAATAATCAGGAACAGGATACTCGGCACCACCGCTGTCACCAAAGCTGGCCAGGTATTGAGCAAACCCACATGTGAGAACAAGGCATTGATCAGGTAAAAAGTCATTCCTATCATGATGCCGCTAAAAATCTTCAGGCTAACACCGCCACTACGTACATGCAGATACGCAAACGGTAAAGCCAGCGCCATCATGACTAGCACCGCAAATGGATAGGTGATTTTTTTCCAGAAGGCGATTTCATAGCGTTCACCATCTTGTTTATTATCAGCCAGATGTTTGGTGAATGCGGCCAGGTCAGTTGCCGACATGCGGTCAGGGTCAGCGAACAAGACTGACAAAATATCCGGAGTGACTTCTGACACGACATCACGGCTGGGCAGTTTTTCGCTCTTGACGGCAGCAATATCTTCACTGGTCAACGTTTT
>JACQDX010000072.1 GCA_016200895.1 Burkholderiales bacterium | reverse complement strand
GTTCGTCTTGGGTAAGATGTGTGTATGTCATTTCGGGCAACTTTGACTTGGAGGTCTGGAAGTTCGGATGCTACCGCATCTTCCCATTCAAACTCATTTAGCTTCTGTTGCACTTCTTATTTGAACTCGCGATATTTGAAAGCATTAAACATAGCCGACAAAGATAAGAATGGCGGTGTTAATGTTGTTGATCAATGGGAAAATTAAAGCGATAGATTTGGTAAATCTACTATAAGAAAAGTAAGTCCTTCGCAGCCAGGTCTGTTAACTATGCAAACACCGCGACGTCATTTTTAAAAAATAAATGAAAATCCTGCTAATGCTTGTCACGCTTTCCCTCTATGCGCCTCTTAGTGCGATGACTCAAACTTGTCCTTCGACTATTCAGGCAGTTAGTCAGCTAAAACAAAATATCTCTGAATGGAAAGTTGATTCTTCTGATGATACGTTCAATTTAGGAGGTGTGTCGATTATTGAAGGACCCATCAATCCATCTAAAGAAAATGGTGAAAGGGAGTTGGTTCCCATGGGGAAAAACAGGATTCAGTTTTGGCGATTTACTAATGCGGTGGGAAGCAATGAGGTTTGGATGCGTTGTTGGTATTCTGATACAGCATTAAGATTGAGCACGCGAATACATGCTGATGTTATTGAGTGTTTTCGAAGAAGTGAGCCGGACCCCACAATACCTAGAAAGGAAAAAGTTACTGTAATGTGTGTTAATGCATCACAAAAAAGTAAAATGCACTAGCAGACGTTGAAGTCAATAATCCGGTGCGCGCCAAGATATTTGGCGCATGTCGGGCGAGTTTCAAAAAATTGTGCATCTGGGCCTGGCGGCCAGTATTGAGTCGATACCTTATATTTCTTTTTTTGGGAAAGTCTCAAAAGAAGATTGATTGACCAGGTTTTCTATGTCTTATGAAAAAATCAATTGAATGACATGACCAATCAAAAGTGCCTTGAATTTGTTAAGTGGTTTGAGGATGTCCTAAATACCAAACCAGGGATGCTTGGCTCTGTTGCGGATATCTCGGCGATGCTTTTTGTTGTGGACAACATGAATAATATATTGTTGTTTGATGAGAGATTGCCATCGAAATTATCCTGGAATGAATTCTTGCTTGAGAAGAAATTACTTCGAGGCTTGAGGCCAATTCCAATTGAGGATAACTGGGATTTTGAAAGCTTCGTTAGATTAAGGCATGAATATCTGAAGTGGATTGAGGATAGGCGGGCTGAAAGTTCGTCAATTTGAAAAACAGGGTGGGCAAGCGGAGACGGTCCTTGATTCCTACGGTGTGTTCGCCGAAACCCAAGCCAGATTACAATTGCGGGACATCATTAGCGGAGCCTTCAAGCCATGAACGGTCCCCAGGGTATTATCCAAGACCTAGCCTTTACCGAGCTATTGATCACATGCAAAATGCCGGGTTGTCAAAATTTGTTCCAGCGAACTATTGAGGAACCATCTACTGATCCGGTCGATGAATGGGCCAAAAGAATGGCTGAATTTGCTTGTGATGCTGGTTGGGGCGTGGATGCATCAGGACGAGTGTTGTGTACTATGCATAATCGTCTTTGGAAAAAAGCCGCGTATAACCGTGAGTAGTCACAAAAAGAAACGTAGTTATTTGATTGTGAATTCAGCAGATGTTGTGCTGCGCATCAACAAAGTCCCAGTGACCCTGATTCATAGAATAAAATATGTGCACATTGATAATTTTTTGAATTGATACTTATGACTATTTATTGGAACAAGGGATCTATTCCCGCTCTTAACGGATTATCCAAGCAAGAACAATCAAAACTCATACTTCCCCTCTGGGGCGTGGTTTGGCGACGTTGGCAGGTTTGGTCGCCTGTGCTTACTCAGGTTGTCTTGATTATTTCTTGCATGGTTCTATTTCCTCAGTTTCCTTATCGCCTTCCCATATTTATCGCTGTTGCCTATCTGACGGTCAAATTATCATTCCTGCCTTTTCATCACTATCTTGCGCTGGAACTGGAGAAAGATAGTTCTGTTAAACAGTGAACCGGTCGTGTGCGCAGCTATCTCGGTTTTACGACAGTGCAGATTCCAATCCAGATGATCACTGGAAGCAACAAGGACTTCAGGATAATGAAAAATGGAACTGCCGGATTTTAGTAATTTTGAAATCGAAGATTGTGAATTAATTTCTTT
Organism: Burkholderiales bacterium; assembly: GCA_016200895.1. GTDB lineage: Bacteria > Pseudomonadota > Gammaproteobacteria > Burkholderiales > Burkholderiaceae_D > Undibacterium. The sequence goes on along the minus strand of JACQDX010000072.1, from coordinate 38,399 downwards.
CCAGTTTGAAACTGGCAAAAAGGATGTTCACATGAAATTTAAATGTCCAGTAAGCGGTTGGCGTTGGAAGCGTCATCTTTTTAAAGGGCTTCGTGCTCTTATATTTCCTCAGTCTGTTTTTCTGGACTATGAAGTGGAATTGCGATTTCTGGATATTTCTCAATTTAACGGATCATATGTCGACTCAACGACCAAGGCAGTGTCGCCAAATCTATTCGAGAATGGTTTCTTGATATTGTCAGATTTTCGGTTCTTTCAAACTTCATCTGGACGTGCCCGTGCATATATGGAATTTGATGAGGGAAATATGGAGTTTGAATTTGGCGATTGCATTCAGCGAGAAATAAGCATTTAAGTATTGCCGCTGACTTGTGATGGATGAATTTTGAATAGTGAAAATGGATGGACGTAAATGGCCACATTTAACCGGATTTTTTTAACGCTATGTGCTTGCTTTGTAGCTTGGCTAGCTTAGTCACAACGCAATGTCATGTCGCATCCACATTTGAGGTGGATGCACGTGGGCGATTTTTTGATAATACTAATCAATGAAATGAAAACATGATCTGGTGGGAACGGGACAATTTCATATGGTCAATGGAAAACATTTCATTCCAAAGGGCGTTAAACTATGATTAAGTTTCTTTCGTGGAGCTCAATTGCCATTCTGGTGTGTCTTGTTACATGGTTTTCTGTAAATTTTTACGTGAGTGATTCAAAGCCTGCAGCTAGTCATTTTCCGTATTCTATATCGACAAATGAAAAGGCTGGTCTTGAACAAAAAGCAGCTCTTGGAGATTGCGATGCGTCAACACGATTAGCACAATATTACCTTTACGGCGCTTTGGATGTAGATGCTGCTGTAAAGCAACTTCGTATCGCTGTCAGATGTTCTGATGTCGCACCCAAAGAATATCTGGTAAATATATTGATGCATAACCAGGACAAACCCGCTGTTTCTGCAGAGATCAAAATATTGGTAGATGGTATCCGGAAAATCGATCCGGAAAAAGCAACGAAGTTAGAAGATCAGTTAAAAGCAAGGAAAGAATCAAAACCATAGTTCAGCCTATGCTAATAATTAGAAAATTATTACTCGTCATATTTTTGACGTGTTTGATGCCGTTATGATTATCTATTGGAACAAGGCATCCATTCCCGCTCTCAAGGGATTATCGAGAGAAGAACAGGCGGAGCTTATTCTTCCCATTTGGAGCCAGGTTTGGCTGCGTTGGCAGGTTTGGCTACCTGTGCTTACCCAAATTGTATTGATGTTGTCTTTCATGGTTCTTGCGCCGCATTTTCCTTACCGTTTTCCGGCCTTGCTCGCCACAGTCTACCTTGCAGTCAAATTGGTATTTTTACCCTACCATCATTTCCTGGCACTTGAGTTGGAGAAGCAAGCTCCTGTAGGGAGTGATTATTTTTTACGACTGATTAAAAAACTTATTCCCAGATGGAATGCTCAACATGTGGGATTGATGCCAGGAAATTCAGTTCATGAAATTCAAGCTACATTTGCTCAACTCGGGTGTAAAGCGAGCTTGGATGTTGTAAAACTTTATTCTACAGTGGGTGGCATGAGGGTGATGGACGATGATGCCTGTTGGCGTCTTTGGTCTTTGGCAGAAATTATTGAAGAAAATAAAGAGCCGTCGCCTTATGGAATATTATTCTCTGATCATTTGATAGAGAGTTGGTGCTATCGTTTGAAATATGAAACTGATGAGCGTTCATCCGTCTATGTCGATTACTTCGACTCTTCAAATTTGCCAACGAAGATATTTGATGGGCTTGAAGAATTTTTTATTGCCTATGAACGAGACCCGGATTCGATATTGGGATGAAGGTGATAGGCCAGATCAATAGATTTCCTTCGTTTGAAACCTCACTTGGACGGCGAACTTTGCAAGCAAACCATATTTAATTCACTTCTGCAACCAGGACTTCAGGATCTCAATAAACAAGTATATGAGGCGCGTATTTCAAGCAAGTAAAAATACCCATGCAGAGTTCGATCGCGATGTCAGTCGTGCAGAAATTGAAGCCGTCTTGGTCAAGCTGGCGCAGTCTCAAGGCAATAATAGCGCGGTAGCCTGTTATGTGTATGGTATGGGAGCACATCCCAGGTCTACTTATCAATCCATGCAAAAACTTGATGGCGTTCATGTGGAATTTTTTAGAAGTGCGCTACCCAGGAAGTTACGATTTCTGAGCTGGGTTGTCGCAAGTTATGAGGGCTTGATCAGAATTGAGGATTTATCCCGGTTGCCAAATGTATTCCTGACACTGATGAAACTGTCAATGGTGGGCGTATATTTCATGGATAAAGAATTGGCTAATGGATTTGTACAATCAGTCGAAGTAAAGCGTGAAGGTACATTGATTGATTTCGGTATCAAGGATGATCCGGCTTATTCGATTTATATAGTCGATGCGGATAATGCTGAATCAGTGACAGGAATGGTCGAGATTGTTTCTTACGGTCGGAATGTGCAGGCAGGTCTTCTGCCTGTTGCCAATTGACGTCATCGGCGACAGATTTGAAAGAGACAATGAATATTGAGCAGATGATTGCATTCCTTGAGATGGCCTGGGATGATGGTGGCGTCTTGGCGCAGATTCGTGAAGGGCGGTTTGATGCAAATGAAGGCGAGAAATTTTTGCATGTACTTAAGAATTTGCATGTAGACGACAATGCTTTGCTTCCAAAGCGATTCGTATCCCTGATGTGGTACTTGCCAAGTTTTTTGGAGTGGCAAAGGAAACGGGTAGAAAAGGTGACTGGCGATGTGGCATCTTTTGAACGTTTCATTATTGAGACGCATAATACTTTGGAAGAAGTTTTGGGTATTCCCTGAAGTGTTCCGCATAGAGACACATGGGTAATCGAAAGCAAATACCAGGCTTATCGTGTTTGAACCTATGACGATTGAAAACAATAAATTAAAAGAGACCTTGGTCCTTGGCGCATCGCTTCCCTCCGAAGTGTTTCATCACAAGTTCGACAGGCATCTGTTCTTTGATATAGATATTTCTACTTCCGATGAATTGATGCTTGCAGTGCAAAAGGTGGTTCGTGGCTGTTTTGGGCTTGATGGGAGAGTGGAAGTGTATTCTGCTTTGGGCTACGAGAGTCTGGGTCAGTTTTGTATTGCTGAGGATTGGGTGCCTCATATAATGAGGTGTGAAAAAACCCTGAGAAATGCCGGTATCCATGATGGACTGATTTTGATCGATGCCAGCAAGCAGTGGATTCTGTATCAGCCCTGCCCTGTTGACCTGGGTATTTTCGCCTTTAACAGTCAGGTCAGGGTTGAGGAAATTTTATCGGACGTATATGACTATTTTTTTTCTTGTGAAGATATAAAGAATTGGATTTCACAGAAAACAGTAAGAGATGCTGCCCTGGTTTCATCGTTTGGACTTGAGTTTTTAACTTTACTCGTCAAAAACTATTGCCGCTAATTGTATGAAACGACGAGGATGTAAAGCGAGCAATTTAGTGATGCTTGAAAAACCTGGCATGCTTTTCCGGATATTGAAGATGCTGCAACGTATTGCAGCTGCTGAGCTGTAGATGACTTGCAAATTGCAATGACAAACATTTCAACTGACCGGTTAATGCTGTTCAGGCGATTTCTAACTTCCTGACCGGATTTGCCGATGCGCACAAAATATCCGCCATCATTAATGCGACGAAACTGCTGGTCCAGATCAGATTGGCGTTTCCGCCAAAAATGGCGTTGATGTCTACGTTTAGTACGTCGACTATCATGCGTGTGGTGATGAAAGTCAGTGTCAGCGCATAGCTGCGTGTGATCCAGATTTGGTGCATGATCAATTGCTTGTTGCTGGCCGTGTACACGCCAGCCAGTGTAGTACATAGCCATAGACTGCCTTGGGCAACTGTTGGCCATTTTTCATTGGCGGTCAAATGTACCAAGGCAATGTAGATTGCGATGGGGGCGGCGATGCAGATGGACAAAGCGTACAGGCGTCCGAGTAGTTTGTGCATTTGCAAATGCCTGACGCGAAAACCGGGAAAAAATTGCACAGGCGCAGCGATCAGGGCAATTGTTGCTGCAAATGCGTGTACATGCAGACACCAACGATATGAATTTATTTTTTGTTCCCATTGAAGATTCATGCCTAGCAGTAAAGGCAGTTCGACCTTGCACATGACCAGCATGAATAGTAGACCAGTGAAGATGAAAAAATAAAGCTGGGGACGAAAGTATGCCTCACGGTTTACCATGATTTTCTCCAAAAACAGAAAGCGAAATGTCGCTGTGTCAAAAGACATTAAACGCTATGGGAGGCGTTTTGACTGACATCAAAGCTGTAAAGTATGTGAGGAAAAGTAAGTATCAAAAAGTAAATGCGATACTTTGATGGAGGTAAAACGATGGTGAAAAAAGAGCTTGTAACTATCATCTCCGTACGCTGATGAGCGTATGGAGATGATCAGGAATACCGGTATCTGGCACCGATTAATTCATTGTCCCTGACTGGCAAGTAGGGCTCGCCAGCACTGCATGACATTGTGCACTTAAAAACTATGTTCCAGCGCTGGGAAAGATTTATCCTTCACCGCCGCTACATAAGCTTGTACCGCAGCGTCAATACTGGTCTGACCTTCCATGAAGTTTTTCACGAAGCGGGCTTTGCGGCCCGGGAAGACGCCTAGCAAGTCGTGCATTACCAGTACCTGTCCAGAGCAGTCTACGCCTGCACCTATGCCTATAGTGGGGATGTGCAGGGCGTCTGTGACTTCCTTGCCCAGGCTGGCGGGGATGGCTTCCAGTACCAGTAGGGCGGCACCGGCTTCTTGTACGGCCAGGGCTTCGGCTTTCAGCAGGTTGGCGGATGCATCGGTCTTGCCTTGTACCTTGTAGCCGCCTAACTGATGCACGGATTGCGGCGTCAGGCCCAGGTGGGCGCAGACTGGGATGGCGCGTTCAGTCAGGAACTTGATGGTGGGCAGCAGCCAGCTACCGCCTTCGAGTTTCACCATTTGCGCACCGGCTTGCACCAGTTGTACGGCGCTGTTGAAAGCGGCTTCTGGTGTGGCGTAGCTGCCAAAAGGCATGTCTGCAACCACCAGGGCTTTTTGGTTGCCACGGGCGACGGCGGCGGTGTGGTAGGCCACGTCTTGCAGTGTCACCGGCAGGGTGGAGTCGTGGCCTTGGCATACCATGCCTAGGGAATCACCGATGAGCAAAATCTCTACGCCGCAACGGTCCATGAGGGATGCGAAGCTGGCATCGTAGCAGGTGAGCATGGTGATTTTTTCACCCTTTTCACGTAGTGCGATCAAGCCAGGAATGCTTACTGCTTTACGGTCTTGCAAATATTCAGCCATTCTTTTTCTCCAAAGGTGATGCTGTCATTGGTTTTTGTTTGACAGCGATTTTGTCTCCACCTACATCCTCAACTTTTATTTTTGTATAGCGTTTGATTTATTTGCATCAGTAAGTGCTGCATAAGCGTCACGCAGTAGTTTAGACAGCGCTTACTAGTTTCTAAAGATAAAATAAACTGCTCCAACAAGACACAATCCCGCCCACACATAATCGAGCTTGAATGGCTGCCCCATGTAAAACATGGCAAAGGGCACGAAGACGATCAGGGTCAGGGCTTCTTGTAATATCTTTAGCTGGGCCAGACTGTAGGCAGTGTAGCCTATTCTGTTGGCGGGCACTTGCAGCAGGTATTCGAACAGGGCGATGCCCCAGCTGATGAAGGCGGCTACCCACCAGGCTTTGCTGGAAAGGCTTTTCAGATGGCCATACCAGGCCACCGTCATGAAGACGTTGGATAGTATCAGCAAGCCTGTGGTTTGCAGAATAATAGGGATTTGCATGTTGCCTCGCTTATTGCCTTGTCTGGCTGTCAGGTAGTGGGTAATTCTTGTATGCGTTGATTTGCCACTGCGGCGACATAGCTTTGCGCGCGGCCTTTGCCGGGGATGCTGATATCGGCAGACAGTTGCAGCAAGGGCAGTAACACAAAGGCGCGGTCTGTCATGCGTGGATGGGGAACTTGCAAGTCGCTGGTATTGATCTTTTCATCACCATACAAGAGCAAATCCAGATCCAGGGTACGGGGTGCATTGCGGTAAGGGCGTTCGCGACCATGCGCCAGTTCTATGGCTTGCAGGTGTTGCAACAAGTCTGTGGCGCTCAGGTTGCTTGCCAGCTCTGCGACAGCATTGACGTAATCATCACCGCTTGAATCTATGGGCGCACTGCCAAACAGGGCAGAATGCGCCACAAGGGTGGTATCCGGCAATTGCGCCAGCGCGGCTATGGCTTTGCTGACGGTGACGCTGGCGTCACCTAGGTTGGCACCTATGCCAATGAAAACTTGCACGCTCGCTTGCATACTCATTCGGCGGCGGCTGCTGCCTTGCGTGGGGCGCGGCGGCGGGGCTTGCGTTTTTTAGGGCCAGCTTCGACTGTCTTGGGTTTACTGTTGATGAGTTGTTCACGGTCGGCGCTGTCGCCTTCCATGAAGTCTGTCCACCATTCACCGATTTCTTCATCGATTTCACCAGACGCGCAACGCAGCAGCAAGAAGTCATAACCTGCGCGCAGGCGCGGATGTTCCAGCACTTTGTAGGGGGTCTTGCCTGCGCGTTTTTCAAAGCGCGGTTGCATGGCCCAGATGTCACGCATGTCGGAGCCTATCTTGCGTTGTATTGCCAGGGCATCGGTCTGGGTATTCAGGACATCATCGGCTGCCAGGTGCAGGGCAGGGATGGGGAATTCACCGGCGGCTTTATAGGCTTCCCATTTTTCTACGACCTGGTGCCACAGCAGGGATGCAAACAAAAAGCCTGGTGAGACTGGCTTGCCTTGTTGCACGCGTTCATCAGTATTTGCCAGCGCCAGGGTGACAAATTTTTCGCCCAGGGGTTGCTCCAGTACCACGTCTAGCAAAGGCATCAGGCCATGGTGCAGGCCTTCTTTGCGCAGTTGTTGCAGGCAGGCCATGGCGTGGCCGCTGGTCAGCAGTTTCAGGGTTTCATCAAAGACGCGGGCGGCCGGTACATTGTTAATCAGCGGTGCCATCACGGCGATCGGCGCGCGGGTGGATGCATCTATCGTGAAGTTCAGTTTTGCCGCAAAGCGCACCACGCGCAGCATGCGCACCGGGTCTTCGCGGTAACGGGCTTCTGGCACGCCGATGATGCGCAGGGTTTTCTTTTTGATGTCTTTCATGCCGCCGTGATAGTCGAGCACGATTTGCGATGCCGGGTCGTAGTACATGGCATTCACGGTGAAGTCGCGGCGGGCTGCATCTTCATATTGTTCGCCAAATGTATTGTCACGCAGCACGCGGCCATGTTCATCCTTGGGTGCGCCGTCGGTGGCAGATCCACGGAAGGTGGTCACTTCGAGCAAATCCTGCCCAAACATGACATGCACGATCTGGAAGCGGCGCCCTATGATAAAGGCACGGCGGAACAGGCGCTTGACCTGCTCGGGCGTGGCATTGGTGGCAATGTCAAAGTCCTTGGGTTTGACGCCGGTCAGCAAGTCGCGCACGGCACCACCAACGACAAAGGCCTTGAAGCCATTCTCTTGCAGGGTCTGGGTGATGCGTATGGCATTCGCGGACACCATTTGCGGGTCTATGCCATGGTCTTTATGATTCAGCACAGTTGGCTTTTGGTTGGCGCTGGCGTCATCGCTCTTGTTTTTTACGCCCAGTATTTTGCGAATAAATTTCTTGATCATTGCTTGTCAAACAGGTGAAGTTGAGGCCAACCTTTTGCCAGTGCATGGGCACTTAATTTGGCATTGGGATTGGTTGCGACAGGATGGCTGACGCGTTCCAGCAGCGGTATATCGTTTTGCGAATCGCTGTAAAAATAACTGTGCTTAAAGTCGCTGAGCTGTCTTAGTTGAGTAACTTCTTGCCTGGCCAACCAGTTTTCCAGATGGACGACCTTGCCCGCGCCTGAACTGGGCACGCCCAGCAGCTTGCCTGTAATATTGCCAGTGGCATCCAGCTCAGGTTCTGCCGCCATCAAATGCTGTACGCCCAGCGCAAGGGCGATGGGTGCAGTTACAAAACGGTTGGTGGCAGTGATGATGGCGATCAGGTCGTCCTGATCCTGATGTTTCTTGATCAGGTCATAGGCTGCTGGCAACAGCACAGGTGTAATCACTTCCTGCATGAATTGCGCATGCAATTCATCAAGTCTGGTGCGTGGAAACTGTGCCAGTGTGCCCAGCGCAAATTCCAGGTATTCCACCGGGTCCAGTGTACCAGCCTGATATTGTGCAAAAAAATCTGCATTGCGACGGGCAAATTCGTCGGCATCGACAGCGCCGACGCGGCACAGGAACTGGCCCCATTCAAAATCAGAATCGATGGGGATCAGGGTGTGGTCAAGATCAAATAGGGCGATATTGCGCATGCTGGTCTGCTAATCGGTCAAAGTGTCCAGACCCGGCTGTTGCTGCAACATCAGTTCGCGCAGCAGTGGCAGGGTGATGGGACGTTTGGTTTCCAGTGAGTAATGGTCAAGCTGATCCAGAACATCGGTCAGCGAACTCATGTCACGGCGGTAATGGGTAATCAGATAGGGTAACACGCCAGGTGACAGTTGTATGCCCCGCGCATGGGCGGCACGCTCCAGCGCATCAATCTTGTCTTCGTCGGTCAGGCCGTGTACCTGATAAATCAGGCCCCAGCCAAAACGGGTGCGCAAGTCGTCACGCACATTCAAAATCATGGGGGGGTGATTGCCCGCACCCACCAAGAAGCCACCTCGTGCACGCGCTTCATTGAAGAGATTAAAGGCAGCGATCTGGTTCAGTGGTGGTAACTGGTCGCAATCATCGAGCAGGTAGAGGCTGACACCCTCAGTAAAGTCAAATGCGCTTTCCGGCGCATCTGCGGGGATATAGCGGGCCGTGGCATCTGCCGCCAGAGCATGCAGCAAATGGGTCTTGCCAGCACCTGGTTCACCCCAGATATAGACCGAGCGTTCGCCATACTGGCTGGTGATACGCTCGGCAAACATACCCAGCAATTGCGCCAGTTCAGCATTTTGCCCCACCACGAAGGTGGCAAGGGACGGCAGCTTTTGCGCGTCCAGATCGAGTAGTAATTGCCTCATGTCTGACTATAAAAAGGACTTTTCAGATAAGACACACGTAAATGCTTGACGGCTACCGAGATAACAGCAGAGGCTGGCAGGGCAATCAGGATGCCGATAAAGCCAAACAATTGCCCGAATGCCATCAAGGCAAAAATCACCGTCAATGGGTGCAGGCCTATACGCTCGCCTACCAGGCGTGGTGTCAGGTAAAACGATTCCAGTATTTGTCCTATGCCATAAATGATGGCGACCGACATCAAGCCACTAAAGCCATCAAATTGCAGGATAGCACCAATCAGCGCCAGCACCAGCCCCAGGCCATAGCCCAGGTAAGGGATGAACACCAAAAAGCCAGTAATGATGCCCACTGGCAAAGCCAGGTCAAACCGGGCAATGCTGAGTGCCACTGAGTAATACACAGCCAGCACGATCATGACCAGGATTTGCCCGCGCAGGTATTGCGCCAGAATGTCATCGACTTCTTCTACTGCATTGGCGATGACTTTGACAAAGCGGCGCGGAATGAAATTGCTCAGGCGCTTGATTAACGAATGCCAATCCATTAACAGATAAAACAACACGACTGGGATCAACAATAAATTGGCGACCATGCCCAGCACTGCTGTGCCGCCGACGCGGATGGAATTCAATACAGCCTTGCCGATGGCTTCACCACTGGTGGCCATTTGCTCAGTCAGCAAGGTCTTGATGCCAGTGCTGTCGAGCCGCACCTTGATGCCAAATTCGTTGAGCATGGGGGCCAGCATTTCATCGAGCTTGTCAAAGAAGCGCGGAATCTGGTCTTGTAATTGTGGCACTTCTTTTTGTAAAATAGGTATCATGATCAGTATCATCGCCAGTACTGTGGCAATCAAGATAACAATGACCAGGGTGGCAGCCACCGAACGTGGCAAGCCAAATTTACGCACACGCAGGGCGCACAGCTTGTCAACCCAGGGAGTCAGCACATAAGACAATATACTGGCTACGATAAAGGGCATCAGCACCGGGCCCAATAAACCCAGCAATAACAACAGGGCAAATGCCACGGCCAGCCACAGCGTGGATTGTTTTTGCTCCGACGTAAAAGTAAATGGCATTTTTAAGCTTGGTTAGTAGTCATTTGTTATCAGAATTACCGTCTGTCCCAAAAAATCAGGGTTTTCGCGGTCAATTTGTTAAAATAGCGCTTTTGCCGGACTTTTTCTGGCAATTCCTCTATTTTACCGCCTCCTGCCCCTATTGCCGAATATCATGAGCACTTCTACCCCTGTTTCTCTCTCTTACGCCGACGCTGGTGTCGATATGGTCGCTGGCGACGCCTTGGTTGACGCCATCAAACCCTTTGCCAAACGCACAATGCGTGAAGGTGTCATGGCTGGCATAGGCGGTTTTGGCGCCATGTTTGAAGTCAGCAAAAAATACAAGGAACCTGTCCTGGTCTCCGGCACTGATGGCGTGGGCACCAAGCTGAAACTGGCTTTCCACCTCAACAAGCATGATACCGTCGGCATCGACCTGGTAGCCATGAGCGTGAATGACATCCTGGTACAAGGCGCTGAGCCACTGTTCTTCCTCGACTATTTTGCCTGCGGCAAGCTTGACGTGGCAACTGCCACCGACGTCATCAAGGGCGTGGCCTTTGGTTGCGAACAAGCGGGTTGCGCCCTGATCGGTGGTGAAACAGCCGAAATGCCTTCCATGTATCCAGACGGTGAATACGACCTGGCTGGCTTTGCCGTTGGCGCGGTTGAAAAATCCAAAATCATTGATGGCAGCAAGATACAACCGGGCGATGTCATCCTCGGCCTGGCATCTTCTGGCATCCATTCCAACGGCTTCTCGCTGGTGCGCAAGATCATTGAAGTGGCAAAACCAGACCTGAGCGCCGATTTTCATGGCCGCAGCCTGGGCGACGCCCTGATGGCCCCGACTCGCATCTACGTCAAACCCTTGCTGGCCCTGATGGAATCCATGGAAGTCAAAGGCATGGCCCACATCACCGGCGGCGGCCTGGTAGAAAACGTCCCACGCGTACTGGGTAACAAGCTGACTGCTGTGTTGCATAAAGATGCCTGGACACTGCCACCATTGTTCACATGGCTGCAACAGCACGGCGGCGTCGCCGACGCAGAAATGCACCGCGTCTTCAATTGCGGCATAGGCATGGTCGTCATCGTTGCTGCTGAATTGGCTGATGCAGCGATTGCACAACTGGCTGCGGCTGGTGAATCCGTCTACAAGATTGGTGAAATCCGTGCGCGTGAAGGTGATGAGCATCAGACGATTGTGGTGTAATGGCTTGATTGCTAGCTGGTAATGATTACGGGACCTTAAAGGTCCCGTTTTTGTTTTGGATACAGTTAGCGTAACCGTGTTATGTTTGAAAATAAACTCAGGCAAATACGCCGCATTTTCCGTAAATTTTAGTCGTCCGTGAGTAGGGCGCGCCGTGCGCACCATTTTTATCGGCAAGCTGGCACCCGCCACCAATCTGCTTCAGCTTTAGCATATTGAGCCCAGGCATAGCCACATCACTCATATCCTTGCTTGTTAAAACAGCTTCGTGCGCAGTTGGCTGACTGTTAGAATTTGCAAGCAGCCCGGGCATGCTTTAGCGATGCTTTAGAAAAGCGTTACCGGCGAATTAATACATTTTGCTGTCCGGGCTTGCAACTATATTTTGACCCTTGCTTATGTATAGCTTTAGCGTGCAGCAGGCAGCGCTACACCCGGCAGCCATTTTTTGTAAATACGTTCAAAGCTGCCGTCGACTTTCATGTCATCGAGTGTTTTTTGCCACCGGATGGCGACGCTGTCCGGTGTGTCGCGCGAGAAGGCGATATATTGGACCGCCTGAGTAATGGTGGAGCCTGTCTCTATGTCATTGGCATTGATGCTGGCTGCCGACAATGTATCAGCGAGCGTCACGTCGTCAAGAGCCATCAAGGGTGCCCGTCCTGCTACAAGCATGCGCACGGCATCGGCTGGAGTCGGCACAGAATTGATATTGTTAAAACCCATGCCACGCAGCATTTGCTGCAAATACCACTCTCGCGGAATCAGGATGCGCTCAGCTTGCTTGGCTTGTTCCAGATTATCAAAACGCTGACCACCGCGACGGGTGTAGAAATGTGCTGTGGTTGCCGAAACCGGGCCTACCCATTTGAATAGTTTTTCGCGCTCCGGGGTTCGCGTGGTGACGAATAATCCTACGTTAGGTCCGGTCGTAGCGTAGGCATATGCTCTTGCCCAGGGCACAACTTCGATAGGTGCACTTATACCAAGACGGTTCATGATCTCTTCAACCACTTCCGTACCAAGCCCAGCAGCTTTTCCTTTTTGTGAAAAGCTAATGGGTGGATATTCCTCGGTGTAAAACTTGAGCTGCGTTTCTTCTGCCATCGTTTCCGACGCAGCCAGTATGCAGAACAGCAACGTGGCCAAAGCACGAATTGGCAGAAAAGACATGATTTTCTCCTCTTATTATCTGTGTCTTCAATATACGCAGGCAGTAAATGGAAGTCAATCTTGAGGGCAGGGATGTGCAAACGCGCAAGGCTTGTCAATTTCATCAAGCCTTAAGCCTATGTTATCGGGCAATCGCAGCAAATCGAGGGGAATTAAAGGCATTAGTCTGAATTGACGCTGTACTCACGCACAACTTTATTTCAGCATCGATCAGTATTGCGATGATCGTCGTCATCTCAGCTGGATGACGAGATGGTTCATCTACATATGATTGCGCGTTGCTTGTCGCCACGTTAAGATCAAGGCATTTGACATAGATTGTCTAAGTTTGAACATCTCTAAACTGGCCTACCCAGCCATCAATCATTGGTGACGAATAATAATCATTTATCTTTATTGCCAAATAATAATCCTGTATATTCGTTAGCAAATTTCCCGTACGACCTCCCTCCAGAAAGGATACCTGTATGCACCATGCATTGCGTAGTTCTTTGTTTCTGCTGGCCCTGATCGGTGGCCATGCTGCCGCCTCGACGAGTCATTCACTGGGTATAGAACGCAAACAATATGGCGAGTCGATTGCTTATGACATGAATGCGGCGGGGCAAGTTGCTGCGGTCATCAAGGAAAAAGATGGCACAACCCATGCCGTGTTTCTTGAAAAGGGAAAACTCATCAAACTAGAAATGCCCGGCGAAACTGAAAGCGAAGTCAAGCGCATCAATGACAAGGGTGAGGTTGTAGGTTCTTCAAAAAAGGGTGAATCCTGGAGTGCCTTCATCCGCACCCGCAATCATGGTACGCAAGACCTTGGCACGCTGGGCGGCCCCAGCAGTTATGGGGCCGCACTCAATAATGCTGGCCTGGCGGTAGGGTTCTCTGACACACCTGAGCGCGACTGGCATGCTTTCCTCTATACACCTGGCGAAGCACTGAAAGACCTGGGCACCCTGGGCGGCAAAGTCAGCTATGCCAGTGCGATTAATAATCCTGGACGAGTAGTGGGCTCTGCAATGATTGCCGATGGTTCTCGCCACGCTTTTATCTATGACGCTGCCTCAGGTATGTCCGATCTAGGTACTCTGGGTGGTCGCTACAGTTCGGCAACTGCCATCAATGACCAGGGTGTCGTGGTTGGCGCATCAGAAATGAAAGACCGCCGCTGGCATGCCTTTATGCACGATGGCAAGCAGATGATAGATCTGGGTGCAAAAATCGGTTTCGGCGACAGCTTTGCCACCGGCATCAATAATGAAGGCCATGTCGTTGGTGTGGTTGATACGGTAGACATGCGTTTGTCCTTCGTCTGGCGCGACAATAAAATGACGCTGCATCCAGCTGGTAAAAGCCTGTACCTGACCAATGCCATCAACGACGGCGGACAAGTCATAGGTGCAAGTTACGACCGCGGCCTGAATGCCGCCACCATGCCTTCCAATGCCATTCCCTTTGTTGATCTTGGCGGCAATAAAATACTGGGCTTTAATGTCGTGATGGTATTGCTGGCACTGACCATCGCCATCTTCCGCAAACGCCTCAAGGGTTTGTTTTTTGAAAATAAATTGTTTTTCGGGGCTTGAGTTTGTATCAGGCAGATAGAAGTTTGTCTGCCTGATATGGACCACACTGTTGTGGATGATAATGCTTGTTCGCAAGTTTGAATCCTGCAACAGTCCAAGGCTGCTATTTCTCGATTGCAGGCTTGAAAGCGGCGACTTGTTTGAGCAAACTTTCCAGCCCGCCATAGACACTGATTTTGTCGATTTTTTCAGTCATTTTTTCCAGCGTCTCCAATTCCTTGAGGCGTAAAGCTACCGGATTATCTTCCATCACTCTTGAGGTGTTCATGAGTGACCTGGTGGCGGCAGTTTCTTCACGGCGGCGGATAACGTTGGCTTGTGCTGCTTTTTCTGCTTCCACCACTTTGCCCAGCATGGTTTTTATTTCACCCGGCAAGATCAAATCCTTGATACCCAGACTGACGATCTCTATTCCCTGCGCCAGGGCTTTTTGAGCGACGTAATGCAGTATCTGTTCATCTGTCTCATTTTTGTTTTCCAGCAAACCATCTAATGTTTTACCGCCGACAGCGGCGCGCAGGGCGAACTGGATTTCCTTGTAGATAAAGTCCTTATAGTCATTCAAGCTCGCCAGCATGAGCGGAGCGTCTATGATTTTATATCCTGCAGTCACATTGACGCGCAAAGGCACCTTGTCTTGCGTGAGCATTTCCTGGCCGGTAATTTCCAGCGTTGTCAGTCGTGTATCGATGACGGTCAGGCTCAAACGGTTTCCGCCATGCCAGTAGGCATAAAAGCCAGGCTTCAAATTCGCATGAAAAACGCCGTCAATGTAAAGCATACCGACATGCTCTGAAGGTACTTCATAATTTGTCACATGCGGTGCCAGCAATTTCGCACAGTTGGTATTGCTGCGCATAGCCAGAACAATGTGGTCTTCAATTGCACGTGGCGCTTGTGCCAATGAAATCAGTTCCAGCTTCAGGTCACTGCTGGCTAGCGCTGGTGTGGCCTGGCCTGTGATATGGACCAATTCATTCTTGTCCCACCAGACGGCGAGTTGCTGGTCACTGGTTTCGATTTTCTTCAGTTGCGCTGACAAAACCGGATGCTCACTGGCAACGATGGCATGCACGACATCTTTGGCATCTATCACCTGTGATTGTCGGCAGATCGTCAATTTGGTCTTGGGCAAAATATCAAAATAAGCATGTCTGCCTGGTAGCAGAAAATCACTGAAGCTTTCCTCAGCGAACAACAAGCCATAAGCCCCTGCTGGTATAGTGACCTGCTTGACGCAGCCAACTGACACACCGATGGGAATCTGCTTTAGCCATTCGGCAGGCACCTTCAAGTCAGGTGCAATATTTGCCCTGAATACTTTGACACCCAAACCCTGCTTCCAGAAAGCGCGCAGTGAATTTGGTGTCACGCACAGAAATTGCTGACCACTGCATACCAGAGCCACTTCATCATGCCCAGTGCGCACGATTTCCAAATCTGTTGCAAGCGCCGTCTGATGGTGCGAACTGATCCACTCAAGGTCAGCAATACTTGCCGGGAAATCGGTCAGGTTGGCAAGCTCTACCCGCTTGGATCCGGGTAAAAAATAACTGCCCTTGGCAAGAATTTTTTCGAAACCGCTACGGCCATATAACAGACCAATCTGATGGTCTTGAATTATTTTTCGGAGGAACATAGACATTCTCAAATAAGATAAATATTTCGTCAGATGAACTCAACGAGCCGGGGCAAGAAAAAATTGTGTAACTTTGTCAGTCGAAAACACGCTAACCCATATCAGTTTCGTGCAGAAACAGCCTCAAGAGAACTATCCCCGCAGCATGGCGGACGACTGTACACGTAAGGTGCCGCAAACTTGCTTCTCGTACGCCAGCCAGAGAAACGGTAGCAAAGGCACTGCTTCCGTTTGCCTGGTCTTAATAGTTTGAATTAAGAGCCGGGACACATACATGGTAACAATCATGCGAAGCGATGCTGCGTTGTCCTTGAGCAGACAGATTTGATACTTGAATCTGCCTGCTCAAGGACAGGAAAGCAGTTCCCTTGAGGATTACTACTGATGTATTACACATTTTTACTTCGATCAGATTACGAGTCTGAGGCTCATTTTGAGCTTGGTTGCGTAGTATAGGAATCGAACCTATTAACAGTTGCCTGATGCGGTACACAAACGCATAAAATGCGCTGTGCCAGTCTGAACCCATGAGTCAGAACCTCTGCAGCCAGACAACTTTGTTCCCACCGAGGAAACGCAAACTGAGTATAGCCTGAGTTGATAGTTTTGAGATTTGAAAAATAAAAAAATGAACTATGGCTTATGCATGCTAAGGATTTTATTGCATCGGGTGTGCCAGTCATTTGATCAAACACTGGGCTTGATTTATGCTGGATAATTGATCAAGCCTACTTTATTGACAAAAATCATGACTACACTTAACGAACAATGGGAAGAGAGACTGGCTGCCTTATGGGCAGAGTTGGATATGCTGGATGCCCAGACTTTCATTGCCCGCATTGATGCGATGGCAGCTGAATTGCCATCTAATGCCGCAATCGGCCTCTTTGAGCGTGGCGGCGCTCGGGATTCTTGCGGGTTCACTGAACTTGCCATTCCCTTGTATAAAGCCGCGCTGGAAAATGGCCTGACGGGCTTGCGCCGTAGGCGGGCCAATATACAAATGGCCAGTTCCATCCGTTACCTGGGCAACCCGCAAACGGCTGTTGATATTCTGACTGCTGAAATGCAAGTTGGTAGCGATGAACTGGATGGTGCAGTACACGGTTTTCTTGCCTTGGCGCTGGCTGATCTGGGACGCGAACGCGAGGCCCTGGCTATCAGCCTGACAGCATTGGCTGCCTATTTGCCGCGGTACAATCGTTCTCTGGCTAGGTATGCGCAAAGCTTGGTAGAGAAAGCGATTGACGGATAAATGCATAAGATATTCGCGGGTAGGTGCGATTAGCGCCGCGTACTCGCACGCATGCTGTACTTCAGGATAAGAACCAGATTGCCAAACACAAGGTGAAAAATTTTTGCTTATTTACTGATGGAAGAGTGGAATTCTTGTCGTGAATTGTGTCCGATAAAGCGGCGACAATCCGTGTTGTGCCTGTCATTAATGATTGACGAATGTGCGATTACGCGGGGCTAGTCGCACCTACACGTTCGGGTTAGTGTTTGTCTGGCTTCACAATGGAAACATTTGCACCGCAACTTGTTCCCAGGTATCACGAGGCCCGCTGCCTGGCACTTGTTGCATGCAAAAAGCCACATCAGAGTCAGGCCTGATCAGCATATAGGCGGTCAGTTGCTGTTGCAGAGTGGATGCTTCGACTTCATCGACTTCGCCATAGGCCTCCAGAAGAGATTGAAGTAGCAAGGGGTTACCCTGCGCCATGAAGATCATGGGTGTCAGGAGTTCAAGTTTGTCACAATTGCCGACAATGGCATCGCCAAAGTCGAGTAAACCACTCAGTTTCCATAAGCCCTGCTCCTGTTGTGCCATCAGGTTCCATGGATGTATATCCATGTGAATAAAGCGCAAGTCGCCCGCCGTGGCAAAATCCCCGGCGGCTTCGATATAGGGCATGACTTGCGCCAGCAAACCTTCCGGCATTTTCCTGCGCTGGTGCCTGGCCATGCATCCGGCTATCAAATCGCGTATATAGACTGGCCAATCCACCTTGATGGCAATGTCTGCATCAAAGCGGACGTTGCGAATTTCTCGCAAAACCTCACCAGTCTGCATCATGATGGAACGCTTCTGCTGAATATCCAGGGACGGCCAGATATCTGCAAGCAAAGTGCCTTGCAAGCGGCTGGAAATCACGAATACCCAGTTGTCGATTTCACCGCTGGCGATGAGCCTGGGTGTCTGCAATGACAGCTTGCCTTCCAGTAGCGGAGCAACCAGAATTTCTTTGTCACCCTGCCGCCGCCAATTGGGTGGCACCAGTTTGACTATCACGTTATTGCCCAGTCCGAACAAGGCATTGGCACCCAGGGGGATTTTCTCCCAGGGGCCAGGCGGCAGTTCAAATGCCTGTTGCAGGTGTTCCAGTGCAGGCATCCAGGCCTTTAAAGGAGCATGCGCTATGAAATCGTTACAGGCAGCATTGTCGAGATTTTGTGGTAGGCAATTGAGGATAATGTTCATTGAACTTCATGCGGAGAAAAGCGGTTGGTGGTGGAGATTCTGATGTGAGTCGCATAGGGTGAGCATGCCTACATCCGCCAGCAATATAACCTGCATGCATGTCTTATGCAATTTTCTTGAAATCCTTTACTATGAGTTCTTAAAGATACTCGCCAACTTGGTGAAGGTTTTGGTTATGTTCACGATTTAAAAGGATGCTTATGCAAGCAACGGCACAACTTGATTTCTTCTCAAAGACGATAACCAGGGTGGTGCAAAGTAGGGAGTATTCGGAACTTGAAGTAATAATGCGGGACGTTTTTCTTCAAGAAAACAAGATCGTACTTTTGGCTGAATTGTCTGATCGTTTGACTAGTACTGTTTTTACAGCATTTTTTCTATGCGGCTTGCCGTATCTACTTGGAATGCCGGTTGATGAGTACAGACATTTATATCAATTGTCAAAGGGGCGTGGCATCGCAATTTATCAAATAACGCGATTTCTGATTATTCATGCCGGAGCACGGAAGCAAGTGTTGCAAAGCTTATGTTCAGAGTACAGCGAGATACAAAATGTAGATCAATTTAATCCTTATCTTGAAGAGGCTAAGCCACTGCCGCCCAATGAAAAGAATATGTGTGAATTAATTTACCGGGATTATAAGATTTCTGCTGAAAATATCTTAAGGCTCAAGGAAAAATTTTCTGCGTCTGGGTGACGGGGTCTTGGCTACGAAATGAAAGCATGGCATGAGTACGATTATGCTGCGCTACTCGTGCCTACGCGGGCTTCCAAAGCTTCTTCGAGATTGGGATTTATCATAGAAAATCAGGCATCCTTGATGATTGGTATTTAGGATCTCAGCTACACAGATCATCTACCCATTCCGATATGGCCACATTAGGTAAATCCGGGAAGGCATCTCGTTCCCAAGCCCACGCCTTATTATGTTCAAGGCAGGCAACAGTTTCAGAAAGCAGTAGCAAGCATCCAAACCCATTCTCGACGATGCAACGTGAACTTACTGTTCCAAGGGCTGCCGCAAGCGTAAGAAAAAATTTCCGTGCTTGGTTGGTATCCCGATAGTGCAGAAGGATTGTAGATTCGCATTGCAAAAGCAGCTGTTTGTAATTTTCTGATGGGCGCTCCCACTGACTTAATTCTTCAATCTCACCACGATCATTTCCTTGGTACTCGATGAGTACATAAGATGGACCTCTGCCACGTTGTGCAGAGAATTCATAAGGAAAATCATCAGGAAGGCGATCAATTTCCAGTGAAAGGCTCTTGACTAAATTTGCAAGAATCAGCTCTTTATCTACCCTTGGTGGGAAAAAGACTGTTATCTGTTTAGCTGCCAATTTAAATCCTTGTTTCAGTAATTATTGCAATTACTGGAGAGCACATTGCTATGCTTACCTCAATGCAATCATTTTCAGTAAGACTAGGAGCTGCAACGCAACTGGGGCGGTTTTGCGTAAGTCCTACTTAACTCAAGCGCCTATGTCTGACCAGCACCTGTTCCTGCGCCTTGAAATGCGCAGCGAGTTTTTCTACCATATACACTGAACGGTGCTGGCCGCCGGTGCAACCTATGGCGACTGTCAGGTAGCTGCGGTTGTCGCGTTTGAATGCGGGTAGCCATTTGGCGATGAACTGCTGAATGTCGGCAAACATCTCATCGACCATGGGTTGTTCTTTGAGGTATTCGATCACAGGCAGGTCACGGCCTGTCAGCGGGCGCATGATGGGGTCGTAGTGGGGGTTGGGTAGCATGCGGACGTCGAAGACGAAGTCGGCGTCCAGCGGCACGCCTATCTTGAAGGCGAAGGATTCAAACATCAGGGTCAGCGGGGTGTGGCCTATCTGGATGACGTCCTTGACCCAGGCGCGCAGTTTGTTGGCGGACAGGTCGCTGGTGTCGATGACGTGGGCGACCAGTTGTATGCCTGAGAGGATTTCGCGTTCTTCCTGTATGCATTCGGTCAGGCTGAGTCGGTCGCCAGGTTCTTTGTCCAGGCCCAGACGGTGTGACAGAGGGTGGCTGCGGCGGGTTTCTGAAAAGCGGGCGACCAGCGACTCTGTACTGGCAGTCAGGAACAGGACTTTGACATCGTGGCCTTCCGTGCGCAGGGTGTTGATCGAACCTGGCAAGCTGGTCAGCAAGTTCGCGCTGCGGCTGTCGATGGCGATGGCGGCGGAAGGTATGCCTTCCTTGGTTAATGTATTGACCAGGTCGGCCAGCAGGCTGGGTGGCAGGTTGTCGACGCAATAGTAGCCTGCATCTTCAACTACATTCAGGGCTACCGATTTGCCGGAGCCGGAGATACCAGAGATGAGCAGGATTTCCATAGGGTACTTAGCAGGTATTTAGTCGCCGTTTTCCATGGCGCGGCGTTGCCGCTCCATGAAGTCTTCGAGCGTATTAATACCACGTAATTGCAGGATGGTGTTGCGCACAGCTGCTTCCAGAAGAACCGCGATATTGCGGCCTGCGGCAACCGGGATGACGACTTTTCTGATGGGCAGGCCCAGCACTTCTTCAGTCTGCGAATCGATAGGCAGGCGTTCGTAATTTTCTTCAAGGGTGCTGCGTCTTACCAGATGCACGATGAGTTTCAAACGCATCTTGCGGCGTACTGCGGTTTCACCAAAAATGGTCTTGATATCGAGCAGGCCCAAGCCGCGCACTTCCAGCAGGTTTTGCAAGAGTTCGTGGCAGCGGCCTTCTATCATATTGGGGGCAATGCGTGAAAATTCGACGGCATCATCGGCCACCAGACCATGGCTGCGTGAAATCAGTTCCAGCCCCAGTTCACTCTTGCCCAGGCCGGATTCACCAGTGATCAGCACACCCACGCCCAGCACGTCCATGAAGACGCCATGCATGGTGATTTTTTGCGCCAGTTTTTTCGACAGGTACACGCGCAAGTAATCAATGACTTGCGCGGACGGATAAGGTGTTGAAAACAGCGGGATATTATTGTCGTCGCAGGTCGTCAAGAATGCCGGTGGCGATTCCAGGCCTTGCGCCACGATCAGGGCAGGTGGTGCACCAGCCACCAGTTCACGCATGAGATTATTGCGCGAGGCATTTGACAGACGGTTGTAATACGACAGTTCCTGATGCCCCAGTACTTGTATGCGGCCAGGGTGGATCAGGTTCAAATGCCCGACCTGGTCGGCAGAAGAGGCAGCGTCACCCGTGATTTGCTTGTCTGCGCCAGAAAAACCGGCAAACCAGCCCAGTTGCATGGTGTCGCGGTTATCGTCGTAGATTTTTTGTACCGTGAGTTCTGTCAATGATGGCATGGCTATTTTGGTCGAATCTGACGATGTCTTGGTTGTCTTGGTTGTTTGGCTGGGGATCAGGAGATTACGGGAAAAGCCTGAGTGCTACTGGATGCCTGCAAACCTGGCAGTCTCAGCAAGAACAATCATGCTGTGCCCGGCAGGTTGGGACGCCATGCCATGATTTTTTCATAAATTGCGGCGGCGCTGGCTTCGGTATTGAGCGTATCGCGGAAAGTCTCGTTCGACAGCATCTCTGCCACTTCAGACAAGATTTCCAGATGCTGTTGGGTGACATTGTCAGGCATGAGCAAAAAGATCAGCAGGCTGACTGGCTGGCTGTCTGGCGATTCAAAGGGAATGGCTTCTTTCAACCTGACCAGGGCAGCAATCGGGGCCTTCAGGCCCTTGATGCGGCCATGTGGGATGGCAACGCCATGACCGAGGCCGGTAGAGCCCAGACGTTCACGGGCAAACAGATTATCAGAAACAACCGAGCGCGCTATGCTGCAATTATTCTCGAATAACAGCCCGGCCTGTTCAAATGCTCTTTTTTTGCTGGAGACTTCCAGATCCAGGAGTACGTTGTTGAGAGGTAAGATTTTTGCAATATTCGTCATGGTGCAAGATCGTTTTACAGCGAAATGGTGCGATGCACAAAATTAGGTTTTGACAAATTATAGGCTTCTTTTGGCTGATATGCGCAAAACTTGACAACACTTTTAACGAACGTTGTCTCTCAGTAATTTTTCAAATTTATCAACAGGTAGTGGCTGGCTGAAATAAAAGCCCTGCATCTCTTGGCAACCAGAGTCGGCCAGGAAAAACATCTGGTCGGCTTTTTCCACACCTTCTGCAGTGACACTCATGCCCAAGGCATTCGCCATGGCGATAATCGCGTGCGTAAGTACAACGGAGTCAGGGTTGCCCGGTATATCGCGGATGAAAGAGCGGTCTATCTTGAGATTATCGATAGGGAAGCGTTGTAAATAAGATAAAGAAGAGAAGCCTGTGCCAAAATCGTCGAGCGAAATACTGATGCCCAGTTTTTTGATCGCATCAAAGACGGGCAGCAGCACGTCTATGTCACCCATCAGCAAACCTTCGGTGATTTCCAGTTGCAGGGCAGAGGCGGGCAAGCCGATTTCGTGCAAGACCTGTTCTATGTACTTGGGTAAGCCAGGGTCCTGGAATTGTTTGGGAGAGATATTCACGCTGATGACCAGGTCGGGCGAATACTGTTCACGCCATAATTGGGTTTGCAGGCAAGCCTGGCGCAAAATCCAGCGACCCAATGGCAGGATGAGACCGATTTCTTCAGAAATAGGGATGAATTCATTGGGAGGTACCAGACCCACGTCCGGCATTTGCCAGCGTATCAGGGCTTCCGCACCGACTATGCGTGAAGTGCTGAGGCAAATCTTCGGCTGATAATACACCAGGAATTCATTGTCGGTCAGGGCACGGCGCAGGTTGGTTTCCAGCGCATAGCGGTGCTGGGCGCGGACGTTGAGCTCTGTAGTGAAGAACTGGTAATTATTGCGGCCAGATTCCTTGGCATGGTACATGGCTGAGTCGGCGCAACGCATAAGCGTGGGGCCATCTTCACCATCATGCGGATAAACCGCAATGCCTATCGAGGTGCCCAGGTGATATTCATTTCCATCAATCACGAAAGGATCGCGCATGCGGGCCAGCACGCGTTCGGCCAGGTCCTTGAGTTGCATGGCATCTTCAAAGGCTTCGGCAACGATGACGAATTCATCCCCACCCAGACGGGCCAGCATGTCGGTAGTGCGTATGCAAGAACTCAGGCGCGAAGATACATCACGCAGGAGCGTGTCACCAGCCGCATGACCAGCCGTGTCGTTGACGTTCTTGAACCTGTCAAGGTCTAGGAAGAGCAAGGCCAGGCGATGCTGGGTGCGCTTGGCACCCGCCAGAGCCTTGACCAGACGCTGATTAAGTTGATGGCGGTTGGGCAAGCCAGTCAGGGCATCGTAAGACGCCATGAAATGCAATTGCCTTTGCGTCTCGCGCACTTCTGTCGTATCGGTAAATGAAATCAGCACGGCAGACACCGAGGCACTGCTTTTTTTATTGATGGGCAATACATTCACCAGCAACCAGACGATAGAGCCATCACGCAACTCCACGCCCATGGACAAATTCAGTATCGCGGTTTTGCTGCGGAACACAACGGATGCCGGATCATCGCCCATGCGTATCGATTGCCCCTCGTCACCGAGTATGTTTTTGAAATAGCGATGACGCCTGCCTACGGTAGCGATATCTTCTATCTTCAAAATGCGCTGGGCGCTGGGGTTACATGTCAGGATCTGGCCGTCAGGGCCTATCACCATGATACCTTCACTGAGATTGGTGACCACGGAGCGATAGCGTTCTTCGCTTTCCTCCAGGCTTTGTTCCATGTTTTTTTTATCGATGGCCAGGCCGATAAGGTCGCAAGCATCCATCATCATGGCCTGCTCATCTTCATTCGGGCTGTGCACCATCTGGTGATACACATCGACTGTGCCCAACAAGATATTGAAGGCAGTGGTAATCGGTAATGACCAGCAGGAGCGCAAGCCGTAGCGCAGTGCTGGCTCACGCAGGTTTTTCCACAGCGGGCTGACAGCGATATCCTGGACTATGGTAGTGCGCTTGTAATAAATTGCCGCTGAGGCTGAGCCTGAGCTGGTATCGACCGGAACATTACTCAGCAAGGCGCAAAAGCCATCTGGCAGGGACGGGCCAGCGCCAAAACTCAGTTGTTGGGTGCTGGCATCATACAGCGTGATGGCACACAGGGCACCATTGTCGAGCAGGCGCTCCATACGGTCGCAGACGTCTTCCAGAATATCGGTCAGCGGTTTGTCGAGCGCGATCATTTCGAGAATTTCTTTCTCATGATGCAGGGCTTCGTGTACGCGGCTGGATTTGTAACGGACTTGATCGGCGAGGGGGAGAGCGGTGATGGTAGCGCTGGAGCGGGAACTGCTGCGGGGAGTGATTTCGCGCGCTGTCAGCAAGATAGCTGTTTGTTCATTAAAACTGAATTGCGTAGCCCGGACTTCTATATCAAGCAATTGGCCATCAAGACGTATGCACTGGCAGGTGTGCTTGCTTTGCGCACCATCCTGCCGCAATTTCTGCAATATGGTTCTGGCACCTTCATGATGCCGTCCATGCAAGAAGGCTTCTGGCTTGAGACCAATCAACTGTTGCGGGTCACCGGCATGCATGAGTTCTGCGCCTGCAGGATTGGCGTAGACCAGATTGTCGTCGATCAATACATACATCGCGTCCGGATTATGTTCCAGCAAGGCCATATGCCAGTCTTGACTGGCGACAGGCTCGCGTGTGCTAGTGCTTGAAAACGGGACCGGAATTATCACGACGACAATCTATAAAACGAATAAGTCTGGCTACTTTACATCAAGCAAGTTCTTAGGACAATGATGGTAATTAGCTAGTATTAAAAACACATGACCCAGGACAGACAAAAAATACTTCAGTTGATTCCGCCCTGGGAAATGGACAATTGTTGAGCAGACTTTTACTTCAGGTCAAACCGGACAAACATGAACAGTACATCGCCATTACCCTTGTTTCTGGACAGACGTGGTACATAAGTTGCCATCAGCTTGGTGTTGCGGGTGCCTATCGACGCCACCGGTAAAATGACCGGGAAGGGGAAGCCGCCAAAATAATCAGTCCGGCTGATGAATACGCCGGTAAGGCCGCCACCAACTTCGACCTTGTCACCCAGTGGCCTCATCCATTGGTAGGCGTAGCCAGCCATGGGTTGCGGGCGGAAGTGGGAATCAGAAATCACCATGGCGTACAAGGATTCTTCATTATCTTCTTTGGTACGTATGGCTTTGCTAAAGCCCATGCCCCAGGTGTGTTCATTCAATTCGGCGATTCTTTCCTTGGTATATGTACCACGGCCATGATGAGTATGACCGGCAACCATCAGTGACAAATCACCTTCGTCGAGAATTTTATTGACCTTGGCTTTGCCGCTATCCCACCAGCCCATTTCTTCAGGAGGGGATTCGGTCGTAATTTGCGCCTGGGCCGACATGCTCAGCACGAGACTGGACGCGCACAAGGCCGCGCATAAAGAAAAATTTTTAAACTTCAGCATAATGATGGTTACAAATAGATACAAAAAATAGGAATAAGAGGGATGCGAGCAAGTTTATTGGCGAGCATTCCGGCGGTTGTCCGGACCCTGGCCCGTACTGAAATTGCTGCGCCATGGGTTGATGTCCAGCCCGCCGCGACGGGTATACCGTGCATAGACTGACAATTTCTGCGGTTTGCAGTGGCGCATGATATCGACAAAGATACGTTCCACACATTGCTCGTGGAATTCATTGTGGTCGCGAAAGCCTATCAAATATTGCAACAGGCCTTCCTGGTTGATTTGTGGGCCGACATAATGGATTTGCACGCTACCCCAGTCTGGCTGGCCAGTGACCAGGCAGTTAGACTTGAGCAAATGCGAGATCAGGGTTTCTTCTACTGGGGACTGGTCAAAGCTGGCTGTCAGCAGTGAAGGATTAGGGGTATAGCTATCGACTTCAATATCGAGCCTGTCGAGCAACTGGCCTTGCAATTCATGCATGGCCAGTTTGCCGAACTGGTCTGGCGTGGTCAGTTTTACCTGCACCGCTGAGCCAAAACCTGCGGACAAATCTGCCTGCAACAAGCTGATCAAAGCATCCGTGCCTGCCAGACGGGTCTGGTTGAAAGAGTTCAGGTAAAGCTTGAACGACTTGGATTCGATGATATTCGGCGAATCTGCTGGCACCGTGATGGCAACAATCGCCACTTGTGGTTTGCCGCGCATGTTCAGCCAGGACACTTCATAGGCATTCCAGATATCCACACCAAAGAAAGGCAGGCTGTTGGTCAGCCCTATCTCTTCCCTTTTTCCAGCGCGGGAAATCGGGAATAGCAGGCTGGCATCGTATTCGGACTTATAGGTCGCGGGTTTGCCTAATAGTGAATGCTCTGGTGTACTTGGTGCGGAATCTGTCATGTTGTCTGTGTTAACTTGGCCAGGCTGGATCAGCCTAAAAATAATTTATAAACGGGATTCTTGCTTTCATCCCAATAGCGATAACCCAGGGTTGCCAGGAATTCGCGGAAAGCCTTCATTTCTTTCTTTGGAACCTGTAAGCCGACTAAAGTTCTACCGTAATCTGCGCCATGGTTACGATAATGGAACAAACTGATGTTCCAGTTCGGTGCCATGCTGTTCAGGAAACGCCCTAAAGCACCGGGGCGTTCAGGGAATTCAAAGCGGTACAGCAATTCATCCTTGGCCAGGCTGCTCTTGCCGCCGACCAGATGGCGGATATGTAATTTCGCCAGCTCATCATGCGTGAGGTCCAGAGTTGCAAAGCCATGCTTTTCAAAATTCTTGGCAATTTTGCCAGATTCCAGCTTGTCGTGTACTTGTATGCCCACAAAAATATGAGCGGCTTTTTCATCGCTGATACGGTAATTAAATTCTGTGACATTGCGCGCGCCTATCAATTCACAGAAACGGCGGAAGCTGCCGCGTTCTTCTGGTATGGTCACGGCAAATACGGCTTCACGGGCTTCACCCACTTCGGCACGCTCGGCAACAAAGCGCAGTCGGTCAAAATTCATGTTGGCACCGCAGGCAATGGTCACCAGAGTTTGATTATTCAGCGGTTTCTTCTCTGCTTTGGCGCGTTCTATATATGCCTTGCAACCGGCTACTGCCAATGCTCCGGCAGGCTCCAAAATGCTGCGGGTATCCTGGAAGACATCCTTGATGGCAGCGCAGACAGCATCGGTATCAACCGTAATCACTTCATCAACATACAGCTTGGCCAGGCGGAAGGTTTCTTCACCCACCAGCTTGACCGCTGTGCCATCAGAGAACAGGCCTACATCTGTCAGCGTGATGCGCTTGCCCGCTTTCAGGCTGCGCGCCATGGCGTCAGAATCAGTAGTCTGTACACCGATGATTTTGATGTCAGGGCGTACTGCCTTGACGTAAGCAGCAACGCCAGAAATCAGGCCGCCACCACCGATGGCGACAAAAATCGCATGGATGGGTTCAGCATGTTGACGCAAAATCTCCATGCCAACCGTACCCTGGCCAGCAATTACGTCCGGGTCATCAAATGGATGGACAAAGGTGAGCTTACGTTTCGTTTCCAGTTCCAGTGCATGGCCATAGGCATCGGTATAGGAATCGCCGAACAGGACAATTTCAACCAGGTCGCCACCATGGGTGCGTACGGCATCAATCTTGACGGGCGGTGTGGTCGTCGGCATGACGATGACGGCCTTGCAACCCTTCTTGCTGGCGCTCAGGGCCACGCCTTGGGCATGGTTACCGGCAGAGGCACAGATGACGCCGCGCTTGAGTTGTGCTGGTGTGAGATGGGCAATCTTGTTATAAGCACCGCGCAGCTTGAAGCTGAACACGCTTTGCATGTCTTCGCGTTTGAAATAAATTCGGTTATCCATGCGAGCTGACAGGCTGGTAGCGAATTCCAGCGGGGTTTCAAATGCGACGTCATAGACGCGCGCTGTCAGGATCTTCTTCAGATAATCGGTGCTCATGGATGTCTTATGTATAGTTGAATTGCTGATCTAAGCCTGATTTCAGGCTAATTTAGGGCTAACTTAGTACTAAATTCGTGCTTACTGATTTCAAATTACCGGCGCCATTATAATGTATGCCTTTTACCGCCATATCAAACCACGATGATAGAAGCCGCAGTCCATTGGTTATTAAGCGTTCTGGCACTGCCTGAAATTGGTTTGAGTTCGGTATTCCTCATCAGTTTTATCTCGGCCACTTTGTTGCCCCTGGGCTCGGAACCAGCCGTTTTTGCCGTCATCAAAGCCAATCCGGCAATTTTTTGGCAAGTCATCGTTGTCGCTACCATAGGCAATACCCTGGGGGGCATGGTCGACT
This sequence comes from Burkholderiales bacterium, assembly GCA_016200895.1. Taxonomy (GTDB): domain Bacteria; phylum Pseudomonadota; class Gammaproteobacteria; order Burkholderiales; family Burkholderiaceae_D; genus Undibacterium. The sequence continues at coordinate 9,859 of JACQDX010000072.1, read as the reverse complement.
ATGGCATGGGCTACGCCGCCAAACAGGCCTTTGACCGCGAGCGTGAAAGTTACTGGTATCGCTGGCTACAGCATTTTGGTGCCAAGACTATGCTGCTGGCCTGGCTGCCCGGCATCGGTGACCCTATCTGCACCCTTGCAGGTTGGTTGCGCCTGCCTTTCTGGCCCAGTGTATTTTATATGGCAGTGGGCAAATGCCTGCGTTATATCGTCATTACATGGCTGTTACTGAGGGTGCCAGAGGGCTACTGGAGCAAAATCGCCAACTTCATATTCTGATCTGACATGGGCAGAGGTAAATACTATGGCTGGTGGCGGCGTGCGGGCGAGGGGCTGGAAGCCGCCTTCTATCAAGAAAACTGGGCAGCGCGCATTTGCCTATGCCCTGAAGCTGCAAGGTGGCTTGCATATAGACAGGCGTGAATTTTACCTGCCTGTGCCTGAAGGCTTCAGTTGCAAGCTGGCTTTCATTTCGGATTTGCATGCAGGGCCGCTGACGGATGTACGTTTGCTGGAACAGGCGTTTGCCGCCATTGCCAACTTTGCGCCAGATGTCATCCTGTTTGGTGGCGACTATGTTTCCCTGCATGCCAGGCATATGCGGCATCTGATTAAACCGCTGGGTTTACTCAATCCAGCCACTCCCAAGTTTGCTGTCATGGGCAACCATGACTTGTGGTTGGACGATGTACATATCTTCAATTGCCTGCAGGATGCGGGTGTGCAGGTGCTGGTCAATCAAAGCACACGCTTGCCTGAACCCTTTGATGCAATTTCTATCTGTGGTCTGGATGAACCAGGTGTCGGCATGCCTGATGCAGAGCAGACTTTTGCAGGGGCAGGTGATGTGCGTTTGTTGCTCATGCATTCGCCGCTGGGTCTCAAACTTGTAGCTGGACATGATTTCCAGCTTGCTTTTTGCGGCCATACCCATGGCGGGCAAATTGCCACGTCTGGTGGCAAGCCGCTAGTCTTGCCACCAGGCTCAGGTGAGCGCCGCTATGCACGGGGCTTGTTTGCCTTGCCAGACGGGCGTCAACTGCTGACCAGCCAGGGCATAGGCATGAGTGATTTACCAATACGCCTATTCGCACCATCAGAAGTGCATTTATGCCATTTGCATTCTGTGCTTGATAGAGTAGAACAGTAATTGCGAAGAACGCCCTTGCAAATGAGCTGGAAAATAATGTATTGACAAGTTTGCTGAAATTTTTTGTGTCGCATGCAGGGATGTCACAATGTTTGACTATAATGCTTGCCGGAAAGAACGAATAAGCACGCATAGGCAGTATTCAGCACGCATCAAGTTTTGTATTTTCAAGATGGCTTTTTGATAAAAATACCCGCTCTAGCATGCGGCAAAGCATGCGCAATGGAAATTAAGGAAATTAAATGCAAGATACTAAACAAACCAATCAACAGCCACGCCGCGGTTTTTTGCAAGGTCTGGTTGCAACTGCGGCAGGCGCAACATTGGCCGTGCCAGCTATGGCAAAACCTGCCGCAGCAGCACCAACAGTATTTCTGGACAGCGCCAAATGGTCACCACGCAATCGTGACCTGGTGGCGGCCCTGGTCGCCAAACATGGCAATAGCAGCAAAACGTATTCTGCCAGGCGTAAGCCTTATGCCGTGTTTGACTGGGACAACACCAGCATCATGAATGACTGCGAAGAAGCGCTGCTGATGTACCAGATCAATCATCTGGCATTCAAGCTGAGTCCGCCAGAATTCTCTGCCATCATCCGTCAAAATGTACCAGTGGGTAACTTCACTGCTGACTACAAAAATGCCGCTGGCAAGCAACTCGACCTGGAAAGCGTTTGTACTGACCTCGACAGCGACTACGCTTACCTGCACGCCAACTACAAAGGCATGGCCGGTAGTCGCAGCCTCGAAGAAATCGTCGAAACTGCCCAATTCCAGGACTTCCGCGCCAAGCTCTACTTCTTGTACGAAGCCGTCAATGACACGCACGGCGTGAACGTTGGTTATCCATGGGTGATCTACTTCTTCGCCAACATGACAGTTGCCGAAGTCAGCGCACTGGCAGAAGCATCGAATGATGCCAACCTGGGCATGGGCCTGAGCAAAGTCAAATACACCAGCCCGGCATCCTTGCCTGGTATAGCCGGTGTCATCACCACGGCCCATTTCCACGGCATACGCCTGTGTACAGAAGTGGCCACATTGATGAATACCTTCCGTCAAAATGGTTTTGATGTGTACGTCAGCACCGCCTCGCTGGAAGATGTAGTCGCTGTATTCGCGTCCAATCCAAAATATGGCTACCACGTACAGCGTGAAAATGTTCTTGGCCTGCGGCTGGAACAAAATGGCGACGTTTATAAAAACGCCTACCGCAAAGACTGGCCTTTGAACTGGGGCCCCGGCAAGAGCGTTGTCATCAAACGTGAACTGGTTGCCAAAAAAGGCTACGGCCCGGTATTTGTTGCGGGCGACAGCGATGGTGATTACGACATGCTGCGCGATTTCAAAGAAACAGAAATCGGCCTGGTCGTGAACCGTCTCAAAAAAGGCAAGATCGGTGAATTGTCCAAGGCCGCTGCTGACACCGCCAAAGAAGCGCATCCACGCTTCCTGCTGCAAGGCCGCCAGGAATCCACAGGTAACTGGTTGCCAGTGGAAACCACACTGAAATACGGCAAGACTGCGCCTGCATTGCTGGGTTAATTTTCAGCTTGTTTGTTGGCCTATTTGTTAGCTCATCTGTTAGTTGATTACTGACTGATGCTACGGCGAGTTTTTTTACTCGCCGTAGATGCTAATTTTATTGCAGCATTGTCAGACATGGGATTCCTGTATGCGCTTAGTGCTGCTTACCCTGACTCTAGTGTTGCTCACTCCAACGCTTGCCTTTGCCGGTCGCCCGGTTTTTAACGACCTTAGTCTGCCCGAGCTGGTTTCCAGATCGCAAGCTGTGCTGGTCGTGGACAGGCCAGCGACATTCGCCCCTCAAAATAGCGCAAATGCCAATGCCTGCAATGTAATTTCATGGCCTTTGATTGCGCGTGAACTGCTTTATTCTGGAACTGATGCATCCAGGCTTGATTCTCCAGACATCACATCCAAATTGCCAGACTCTCCCGTCAAAAATGGAGACAAGCTTGTTGTCACCATCAACCCGGTTTCACTCGTGGACTGCGGTTTCAGGTCCCGCCCCAATTTGCGGAATGGCGTGTCGTTTGCTGCTGAACGATATGCCTCTTCTTTGAATATCGAGAACGAACCACCAAAAACTTTTATCGTATTCTTGAGATGGATAGACGGTCGCTGGAGTCTTACTGCTGCCAGTGCTATTGAAGACATCTCCAAATTAAAAGATGTACGTAAATCATTCGTGACAGGAGTAAGCGTCAGCAATAAGTCAGCCTTTTTCAGCTCGCATGGAACCTTCACATATACATGAAGAGTTTCAAACAGAGTATATTTGGCACGCATAGTTCCCGATAATTCATTTGAGGGCTTTTTAATCGATCACGTTTATGTGCTTCCATCACGTTCCGTCTCTGAACGTCTAAGAAAAATGGTGTTTTTTTTTGTCTGATATCGCTATTGGCATTGTTTTCAAGAGCTACATATGGCGGTTGTGATACTGCATTGATGGATCAAATACGGTCTGGTCTTGGCTATGCTGAAGGTATTAACTTGCTCTATTATTGAAAGATCAGTAAACATGGTACGACTCGCTTTGATCTTGCTGTTGATGCTATTTTCAAATGCCTCATTTGCTGCCTGCGAAGAAGCATTCGTGGATGAAGTGCGGCGTGGCCTCGGTTATATCGAAGAGCGTCACGAAATCTCGCAGTTTGTTGTATGCAAGCCCATGCCTGATGCGCCTGGTATCAGCATTGTCGCGATTGCCCGGCTTCAGAAAGGTAGTGAAGTGGGAAATAGCGATGTCATGGGTGAGTACAACCTGGATATTTCACTAGTCAACACGAGTAGCGGGGATACCATCGCACACCAATTTTATCCCCGGAGGTTTGTATGGGATGGCACTCGCTTTGGTGGAATTGAGATTGATACTGCAAATTACAAAATCACTTCAAGTGGTAGGGCATTTGGTATCCGCTCAAGTGAGGGAGGTACTGGATTTTCTTATCATCAAAGCTTGTCACTTTATATTTTGAGAGGGAAAAGCTTGCTTGAGATTTTATCGAATGCGCCGATCATTGAGAGTTTTAATAAACGATTTCCTCAGTGTATGAACGAAACTCGCACTGGTACGAGAACCATTAATATGGCCAAGAAAAAAAAGAATGGCCATTTTGATTTACTTGTAAGCGAAGAGCTCGTCGACACCCGTGATGAGCGTATCAAAGGGGCAACGTTGGATGAGGATGACTGCCAGGTAAAAGTCATCAAGAGAGAAATCAAAAAATATTTGTTGCGATTTGATGGCAAGAGATATGTCATTCCCAGGGAGATGGTAGATTTTGAATGCCGTATTTGCTAAAGCTGTTTTATTGAAAGTTAGCAGCGTTAAGACTGAAAAATCTCTTTATCAGGTATTTTTGCCATTCCCATGATAACGGGAAGATGTTTTTTTATTATGGCAAAATAAATTTACCGACATGCCTCTGTTTTGTTTACGTCTAAATGGCTGCTGCCCACATGCAGGCGGGTGTAAAATACGACTTACGATGTTAGTCAAATTTCCCTGCCAAACTTTTATGCAGCCGCAATTGTGATGAATTTACAAAGATAGCCACTTTTGCGTCATTTCTGGCGGTTTTTGCCAAATTCCATTTGGAAAATTGCTACAATTGCCATTCATTACCGTATAAACTTCAAGGCTGTTGGAGCGTGGTGCATCGCAATAAGTTAGAATGGACTTTTAAAAATCCGTCCAACCACGTCACTGATGAACGCTCCAGCCCAGATCCAGGCCTTGCTCGCTGATGCACCCCAAGGCGCCACACCGACCCGCGTGCGGGAAATCCCCTATAACTACACCTCGTTTTCTGACCGCGAAATCGTCATCCGCCTGCTAGGTGAAGATGCATGGCAATTGCTTGATCAATTGCGCGGCAAACGCCAGACCGGGCGATCTGCGCGCATGCTGTATGAAGTGCTGGGTGATATCTGGGTCGTGCAGCGCAATCCCTATCTGCAAGACGATATGCTGGATAACCCCAAGCGTCGTCAGGATTTGATTGATGCGCTGAACCACAGACTCGCCGAAGTCGAAAAGCGTCGCCTCAGTACCGCCAATGACCATGATGCAGAGCGCAGCAATAGCGTGGAAACACTGGTGCAGGCGGCCCGCAAGGCGGTGGCAGCGTTTTCCAAGGATTTTCGCGACACCTATGATTTGCGCAAGAAGGCCAGCAAGTTGCTGGCGCGTTTTACGGCAAAAGACAATATCAAGTTCGATGGCCTGAGCCGCGTATCGCATGTCACTGATGCAACTGACTGGCGTGTTGAATACCCCTTCGTCGTGCTGACGCCGGACACTGAAGATGAAATGGCGGGCCTCGTCAAAAGCTGTATAGAGCTTGGCCTGACCATCATCCCGCGGGGCGGCGGCACGGGTTATACCGGCGGCGCGATACCGCTGACGCCTTTGTCGGCCGTCATTAATACTGAAAAGCTGGAACAACTGGGCGAAGTCGAAATGACGCGCCTGCCGGGTGTCGACCGCGATTATGCCGTCATCTACTCAGGTGCCGGTGTCGTCACCAAGCGCGTGTCAGATGCCGCTGAAAAAGCCGGTTTTGTATTTGCCGTTGACCCAACCTCTGCTGAAGCCTCGTGCATAGGCGGTAATGTCGCCATGAATGCAGGCGGCAAGAAGGCAGTATTGTGGGGCACAGCGCTCGACAATCTGGCCTCATGGCGCATGGTGGACCCGAATGGTGACTGGCTGGAAGTGACAAGACTTGAGCATAATCTCGGCAAAATCCATGATGTGGAAATCGCCAAGTTCAAGCTCGAATGGACACATCCGGGCGAGAAGCAAGCATTCAAGACTGAGCAACTCGATATCAAGGGCCGTGTCTTCCGCAAAGAAGGTTTGGGCAAGGACGTGACCGACAAATTCCTGGCGGGTTTGCCAGGTGTGCAAAAAGAAGGTTGCGATGGTCTGATTACATCGGCACGCTGGATCTTGCACAAGATGCCCAAGTTTGCCCGTACCGTCTGCCTGGAATTTTTTGGCCAGGCACGTGATGCCATACCAAGCATCGTTGAAATCAAGGATTACCTCGATAACGAAACCCGCAAAGGCGGCGCGATATTGGCGGGTCTGGAACATCTGGATGAACGCTATCTGCGTGCTGTCGGCTATACGACCAAATCCAAGCGCGGTGTCTTGCCCAAGATGGCGCTGTTCGGTGACATCGTGGGCGATGATGAAAACGCCGTGGCACAAGCCGCGTCTGAAGTCATACGCATCGCCAATACTCGCGTCGGTGAAGGCTTTGTCGCCGTCAGCCCGGAAGCTCGTAAAAAATTCTGGCTGGACCGTGCCAAGACAGCGGCAATTTCCAAGCATACCAATGCCTTCAAGATCAATGAAGACGTGGTAATCCCGCTCAATCGCATGGGTGAATACACCGATGGCATAGAGCGTATCAACATAGAATTATCGATACAAAACAAGCTGGCTTTGCTGGACGCCTTGAAGGGCTTTTTCGCCAAACGCAATCTGCCGCTGGGCAAAAGTGAAGATGCCGCTGGTGATGATATCCCCGCGTCTGAATTGCTGGAAGATCGCGTCAATGAGGCGAATGCACTCCTGCAAGCAGCAGAAGCGCGCTGGACTTATTTGCTCAATAATCTCGACAAGCCACTCAGTGCAGCCAAGGCAGAGTTGTTGGAACTGGGCCTGGACAAGCTGGAATTTGTTTTCGATGAAAGACTGCAACAACAGCCTGATGTGACAGTATTTTCCATCGTCCAGGACAGGACAGTGCGGGTATCGTGGAAGACAGAAATTCGCGCGCAACTGCGCCAGATTTTCAATGGTTCAGCCTTCAAGCTGATACTGGATGAATGCGTGGCCGTGCACAAGAAAGTCTTGCGCAGCCGCGTCTTCGTCGCCTTGCACATGCATGCAGGTGATGGCAATGTACATACCAATTTGCCAGTCAATTCTGACGATTATGAAATGCTGCAGGTGGCGCATCATGCCGTTGCCCGCATCATGGTGCTGGCGCGTTCGCTGAATGGCGTCATCTCTGGTGAACATGGCATAGGTATCACCAAGCTGGAATTCTTGACTGAAGATGAAATTAAGGATTTCCGCTCGTACAAACTGCGCATTGATCCCGAAGGCCGCTTCAACAAGGGCAAGCTGCTGAACCTGCCAGATTTTGCTGCCGACTTGCGCAATGCCTACACGCCTTCGTTTGGTTTGATGGGCCATGAGTCGCTGATCATGCAGCAAAGCGATATCGGTGCGATTGCCAATAGTGTCAAGGATTGCCTGCGCTGTGGCAAGTGCAAGCCTGTTTGCGCCACCCATGTACCACGCGCCAATTTGCTATATTCGCCGCGTAACAAAATCCTGGCAACGTCGCTGCTGGTCGAAGCCTTTTTGTATGAGGAGCAAACGCGCCGCGGTATTTCCATCAAGCACTGGGAAGAATTTGAAGATGTGGCCGATCACTGTACGGTCTGCCATAAATGCTTGACGCCCTGTCCGGTCGATATCGACTTTGGTGATGTGTCGATGAATATGCGTAATCTCTTGCGCAAGATGGACAAGAAATCTTTCAACCCTGGCACGGCATCAGCCATGTTCTTTTTGAATGCCAAAGACCCGGCCACCATCAAGGCGGCCCGTCAGGTGATTTTTGGATGGGGCGTGGCGGCACAACGACTCGGTAATACGGTATTGAAAAAGCTCGCCAAAAAGCAGACCAAAGCACCACCGGCGAGCCTGGGCAAGCCTGCCATACGCGAGCAGGTCATCCACTTCATCAACAAGAAAATGCCGGGTAATCTTCCCAAGAAGACTGCACGTGCGCTGCTGGATATTGAAGATGACAAGATGGTACCCATCATCCGCAATCCGCAGACCACGACAGCAGATACTGAAGCCGTGTTCTATTTCCCTGGCTGCGGTTCAGAAAGGCTGTTCTCACAAGTCGGCCTGGCAACGCAGGCGATGTTGTGGAATGTAGGCGTGCAAACCGTGCTGCCACCAGGTTATCTGTGCTGCGGTTACCCGCAACGCAGTGCCGGCCAGTTCGATAAGGCCGAGAAGATGATTACCGATAACCGTGTGCTGTTCCATCGCATGGCCAACACCCTGAACTATCTGGATATCAAGACCGTCGTCGTTTCTTGCGGCACCTGCTATGACCAGATACAGGGCTATGAATTCGACAAGATATTTCCTGGCAGCCGCATCATTGACATCCATGAATTCTTGTTGGAAAAAGACGTCAAGCTGGCCGCAGTGAATGGTACGCGTTATATGTATCACGACCCTTGCCATACACCGATGAAATTGCAAGACCCCTTGAAAACGGTGAATGCACTGATCACCACGGTCGATGACGTCAAGATAGAAAAGAATGATCGCTGCTGTGGTGAAGCGGGCACGCTGGCGGTATCGCGCCCTGATATCTCTACCCAGATACGCTTCCGCAAGGAAGAAGAAATGAACAAGGGCGCAGATAAGCTGCGTGCCGATGGTTTTACCGGTGACGTCAAAATCCTGACATCCTGCCCAGCCTGTTTGCAGGGCTTGGCACGCTACGATGAAGATTCTGGCACGACTGCAGACTATATCGTCGTTGAAATGGCCAAGCATATTTTGGGGCCAAACTGGATGCCAGAGTATGTCGCCAAAGCCAATAACGGTGGTATAGAAAGGGTGCTGGTGTAATGACTGTCGTTTGTGAATTATGTGATGCCAGTGCTGGCGATGTCATCGTCAGCACGGATCAGCTGCGCATCATCCTCGTGGATGACGCCAATTACCCCGGCTTTTGCCGCGTCATCTGGAATGCGCATGTGAAGGAAATGACGGACCTGTCCGAAGCCGACAGGTCTGTGTTCATGCAAGCAGTCTGGAAGCTCGAAGCAGCCATACGCGCAGTCATGCAACCGCACAAGATGAATGTAGCCAGCCTTGGTAATATGGTGCCGCATCTGCACTGGCATCTGATACCACGGTATACCGATGATGCGCATTTCCCCAACCCGATCTGGGCGGCTGCGCGCAGCGATGCTGCCGGCCAAACGGCACTGGACGCGCGTCGTCTGTTGTTGCCGCAATTAAGGCAAACCATTATTTCGAATTTCGCATCATGAGCATAGGTAACCCGCAACCAACTTCCCTGAATGCCCGCACACAATCGCGGGTACTTGAAGTCGCTTTTGATGATGGCAAGGAGTTTTCTTTGCCGTTTGAATTACTGCGCGTGTCTTCACCTTCGGCCGAAGTGCGCGGCCATGGGCCGGGGCAGGAGACGCTGCAAACCGGCAAACGCGATGTTGGCATTGTTGGCATAGAGCCTGTGGGTAATTATGCGATCAAGCCTATCTTTTCTGACCAGCATAGCTCGGGGATTTTTACCTGGGATTATCTGTATTGGCTGGGTGAAAACCAGGCCCAGGTCTGGCAGGAATACCTGGAGAAATTGCAGGCAGCGGGGTTTGTTGGGGAGACGGGGCGGGATGCGCCTATGGCGGTGAAGGGTGGGGGGAGTTGTGGGACTAAGCATTGATGCGTGTCGATCTCCGATTTCAGTTTTCAAATTTCACGTCTCAGATGTGGGCCAGCACTGCCATCTTTTGATAAACCTTCCTCATATTAACGTCATTCCTGCGCAGGCACACTGCTGTCCGGAATAAAACAGTTGACATGATCAAAAAGGGTT
>JACQDX010000071.1 GCA_016200895.1 Burkholderiales bacterium | reverse complement strand
CTTTATCTGTAACACTGACACCTTCTACCTTGTCTGGTCAGGCTAATATGTTGTGGACTGCTTCTGGCACTATCTGTGATCCTGTACGTGGATTGAAAGCAGGTCAGGGTGGTTGCTGATCGGTCGCTAAATCTTCATACGATTACATTAAACGGATCCCATCTGGCTGGATAGTTTAATCAGCGCTCCTTTCACTAATAAGAATGAGCGCAAGATTTCTGTGCTGAACTGTTTGCTATGTGTTCATGAATACAGTGAAGAATTCGGCTTAGCGTTTTTCGACACAACCGTATTTATTGAGACAAGAACTTTCGTTTCAGTGGCGCGACGAAGTTCTTCGCTTTGTCATTCTGCAAATAATCTTAAATGGCCTCAAGTAGTCTGATTATCAAACCATTATTCTCGTTTGACTGCCCACCTTGAATTGCCTCTCTGTCTGAACATAAAAAAACTCCAAAAGCGAAACATTAACTTTTGGAGTTCAATTTTTTAATCTCAAGTAGTCTAGGCAATGATCATGCATGAACCAATAAGTAAGGTAAATGACTTCTCGCCTCATCACACTCAAACTATCAGACGGCAGTACGTTGAATATTATCAGTGATCAGCAAGCACCCTGACCAGGTTTCATGCCGCGGACAGGATCGCAAATGGTGCCTGTATTGGCCCATATCAGATTGGCTTGATTCGCCAATGTTGACGGCGTCAAAATAACACTCAGAGGTACGCCAGCGCTGGTTGTTGCGCCTGTCGTAGCCTGAGTAATCACGCCAATTGCCGAAATAGCGGGAGGTGCACCAGTCAAAAACTTGGATGTAACCACCATTGGGATAGAGTTACTGCCCATGAACGTGCAATTGGTCCAGGCACTTTCATTCTGGAAGCAAATGGACATTTCTTTTTTCAGACTGTTGAGTTCTGATATGGCCCCAGCAGCTCTGGTGCGTGATACATAGTCAGAATATTGAGGTATGGCAATTGCAGCCAGAATACCTATGATGGCGACGACGATCATTAACTCTATGAGCGTGAAGCCGCGCTGCAGTTTGACAAAATTGTGTTGCATTTTTCTCTCCTTTACGGCCAGGAACAGTGTGAATATGGGTATTCAGCAAATTCTGTGCCAAACCACACGAGTTCTTATTATTGCTATGCTAGGAGCAGTAGAGGGACGGCGCAACTTTTTAACGCTTTGTGGCAGATAGGATTTACAATTCTTCACCTTGTTGCGCTCAGGGAAAACAATGTTAAGGGTAAGTAATGCTGAATTGGTTAAAGAAGCAATTTTCATCAACGAGTAATGCAATTCCTGCGAAGGACGTATCGGTACAACTAGTCAATGCCGGAGATGTGCTTGAGGAAGCAGTCTCCAGTCTTTCCGGGTTGGCTGAGCATAGTTACCGTGATGGAAAGCTTAGTGATGCCGCCCGCTATTACCAGCAGGCCCTGGAAGCACAGCCAGATGATGCAAACCTGAACAATAAACTGGGTGATGTTTTCTACGATCAGCAAGACTATGGCAAAGCTGAAATTCACTATCGCCGTGCCTTGCAGATACAGGCAGATTTCCCTGAGGCAGAGCTCAATCTTGGCCTGACGTTAGATGCAATCGGGCAGTTTGACGGGGCTCTGGCATGCTATGAGCATGTGATAAAGCTGCAGCCAGCAAACTATCTAGCCTATTTCAATCTTGCCGTTACGCTGACTTCATTGAGCAAGCCAGAAGAGGCACGTTCCGCTTACCAAAAAGTGCTGGAGTTAAAGCCAGGTTTCAGTCATGCACATTTCAATCTGGCAACGCTGCTACAACGCCACGACTTGCAGGATGAGGCAGAGGAGCACTATCTGCGCACTATTGAAGCCAATCCCCAGCATTTTGCGGCGTATTGCAATCTGGGTGTGATTTACCAGGCAAAGCGGCAATTCGCCCAGGCAAAAGAGCAATACCAGCAGGCGTTGCGGATACATCCTCAACATGCAGAAACCCACCATAATCTTGGGCTGGTTGCCTGTGATCTTCGGCAAACTGATCTTGCAATCACGCATTTTCGCCAAGCCCTGAATTTGCGTCCGGATTTCGCGGAAGCAATGATCAGCCTGGGGGATGCATATAGGACACAAAACCGGCTGAGCGAAGCAGAAGCAAGTTATCGTCAGGCAATTGCCATGCAGCCGAAACTGCCTGGGGCTTATTGCAATCTGGGTATTATTTTGCACGAGCGCAAACAATATCTGGAGGCGATTGCCATTTATCAGCAGGGTATTGCCAATGATGCACATTCCGTATTGTTATACAACAATCTCGGCAATACTTATAGTATGGTCAATCGCCTCTCAGATGCTGAGGCATGCTATGACAAAGCTTTGCAGATAGGCAGCGACGTCACCGAAACCTATACCAATCTGGCTGGTTTGTTCGCTGGGCAAGGCAAACTGGAAGAGGCTGAAAATAGTTACCGGCAGGCGGTCAAGCTTGATCCTGGTTATGCCCAAGCTTATAGCAATCTGCTTTTTATGCTTAATTATGATCCCGACCGTAGTGCAGAAGAAATTTTTGCCGCATATCAGGATTATGAAAAACGCTATGCAAATCGCTATCGAAGTGAATGCTTGCCTTTTGATAATGACAAAAATCGTCATCGGCGACTAAAAATTGGCTATGTATCGCCAGATTTTAGCCGTCATCCGGTTCAATATTTCCTTGAACCATTAATGTGTCATCATGATAAGAATTTGTTTGAAGTGTATGCCTATGCACAGCTCAGCGTGGCTGATGGTGTCACCGAACGCTATCAAAGCTATGCTGATCACTGGATAGAAACTGGTGGCCTGACAGATGCCGCACTTGCCGAACGCATACGCCATGACGAGATAGATATCCTGGTTGACCTGGCTGGTCATACTGCCAATAACCGCCTGTCGGTGTTTGCACGGAGACCAGCCCCTATTCAGGTGTCATGGCTGGGTTATGGCTACACCACTGGCCTCACCGCGATTGATTACTTCCTGAGCGACGATGTCAGTGCCCCTGCTGGCAGTGATGCCCTGTTTGCAGAACAGCCCTGGCGCATACCGGCACCTTCTTATGCTTACCGGCCAGCACCAGGCATGGGTGAGGTAAGCCTGTTGCCAGCATTTGGTAACGGCCATGTCAGGATAGGTACGCTGACCAGGTCCATACGCATCAATCACAGAACCATCAGAGTCTGGTCAGAGATATTGAAGCGTTTAAAAAATGCCGTGCTGGTGGTCGACAGTGCAAATTATCAGGATGTGAACTTGCGGCAGTCCTTGCTGGACAAGTTTGCCGCTCAGGGCATTGACGAGTCTCGCCTCGATATCGGCTTTCATTCACCACCCTGGAACACGCTCAGGGCACTTGATATAGGCTTGGACTGCTTCCCGCATAATTCTGGCACTACCTTGTTTGAAACCCTGTATATGGGTGTGCCCTTTGTTACCTTGGCAGGCCGCCCCAGCCTGGGACGGTTAGGTAGTTGCATACTTGAAGGTCTGGGGCGTCCGGAATGGATAGCGCATACAGAAGATGACTATGTAGAGAAAGTCGTCACTCTGGCAGAGAATGTAGAGCAACTGGCCAGCATCAGGGCAGGCTTGCGTGAGGAAATGCAAAACAGTGCCCTGATGGATGAGCCAGGCTTTACCTGCAAAGTTGAAGCAGCTTATCGCGCCATGTGGCTGAAGTGGTGTGACGTGGTTTGAGTTGCTTTGAGGTGGTGCGAAGTCGTGAAGTAGGGAGTGTGCTGTTTGATATGCCAACCTGAACGGCAAAATCCCGTCCAGGTTGAATCAAGAATTTTAAAAACCCAGCGCAGCGCCATCTGGATTGCGTGGGTCAGAATAACCGGCAAAGCCCTGCGGCACGATTTGTATGGTCTGAGTTTTGCCAAGGGTGCCAGTGGGGCGCAGCACCTGACCTTTTTGTTCCAGCAGGCGCAGGGTGTCCATGCTAATGCCTTTTTCAAAGCGTAACTGATCCGGCATCCATTGCTGGTGTATGCGTGGCGAAATGGTGGCTTCGGCCACGTTCATGTCATGGTCAATGACGTTCAATATGGTTTGCAACGTCGTCGTGATAATGCGGCTGCCACCGGGGCTGCCAGTCACCAGGAAGGGTTTGCCATCCTTGAGTACTATAGTGGGTGACATCGAACTTAAAGGCCGCTTCCAGCCCTGTACAGCATTGGCATCGCCACCCAGCAAGCCAAAGGCATTTGGTACGCCTGCCTTGACCGAGAAATCATCCATTTCATTATTCAGGACTATGCCAGTGCCAGTGGCAACGATGCCGCTGCCAAAGTTCAGGTTCAGGGTATAGGTCGTGGCGACAACGTTGCCAAATTTGTCGGCCACGCTGTAATGCGTGGTCTGGTCGCTTTCATAGGGCAGGGGTTTGCCTGGTTTGATTTCGGCAGAGGGCGTGGCGTGGTCTGGCTGGATTCTTTTGACCAGTTCATCCGCATAGGCGCGTGAAGTCAGGGCCTTGGTCGGCACTTTGTAATAATCCGGATCACCCAGGAATTCAGAACGGTCAGCATATGCCAGTTTCATCACCTCGCTCAGTTGGTGCAGGGTCTGCGCGCTGTTGGCACCTTGCTCTTTCAGTGGGTAATGTTCCAGCATGTTCAGCATTTGTATGATGTGCACGCCACCAGAGCTGGGTGGCGGCATCGAGACCACCTCATAGCCGCGATAATTGCCGCGTACCGGGATGCGTTCCACTGCCTTGTAGTTTTTCAGGTCGCTCACAGAAATCAAACCTTCATGCTGCTGCATTTCAGCGACGATTTTTTTTGCGACTGCACCTTCATAAAATGCAGACGGGCCTTGCTCGGCAATCAGGCGCAGCGATTGCGCCAGGTCTTTTTGCAGCAAGCGTTCACCAGCCAGCATGGGTTTGCCATCCCTGAAAAAAATCGCCCGGCTGGCTGGCCATTTGCCCAACTGGTTTTTGCTTGAATCTATCACCTCCGCCAGATGCGGGCTGATCTCAAAACCCTGATCTGCCAGGCGTATCGCCGGAGCGATGACGTCCTTCCATTTCATGCTGCCATATTTGCGCAATGCCAGGTCCATGCCTGACACCGTGCCGGGTATGCCAACCGCCAGATGGCTATACAGAGACTTGCCAGAGATCACGTTGCCCTTCGCATCCAGGTACATGTCACGGCTGGCTTTTTCTGGTGCCAGCTCACGAAAATCCAGCGCGATATCCTTGCCTGATTTGCTGTCATGAATAATCATGAAGCCACCACCACCAATATTGCCCGCGTTAGGCAAGACTACAGCGAGGGCGAAACCGACTGCCACCGCGGCATCCACTGCATTGCCGCCACGCTTGAGTATATCGAGGCCAACCTGGGTCGCCAGCGCCTGCTCAGTTGCCACCATGCCTTGTTTGGCGTACACCGGACTGATGATGGGGTAGCTGGTGTCGTATTTGATGCCTGCCGCCAGTTGCGCTTGGCTGGCGGGGCTAACTACGGCGAAACACAGAGGGACTAGCAGACTCAGGTATAGCTTGCGGCAGGAGGGGGAGGGCATGCGTATAACTCCAGAAATCAGTGATGGTGTAAATAGTAATACCAATTCTGACATGGCACATGGATAAAGTATCCCTCATGTACAAAATAAAAAAGCCGCCCGAAGGCGGCTTCCAACTCATCTGCATAAATGCAAATTATTTTGCTTCAGCTTCTGCAGAAGTTGCGCCAGCTGGTACTACAGCAATAGCAACAGTAGCGTCACCACCGTGTACGACAGCTGTCACGCCTTTAGGCAGTTGCAGTTGAGATACGTGGATGGATTGACCGGCTTCCAGTTTGGACAGGTCAACTGCAACGAATTCTGGCAAGTCTGCTGGCAAGCAGGAAACGTCCAGTTCAACAGCAACGTGGCTGATCACTGCAGAAGACAGTTTCACAGCTGGGGATACGTCAGCGTTGATGAAGTGCAGCGGCACTTTAACATGGATTTTTTGGTTAGGATCTACGCGTTGGAAATCAGCGTGCAAAACCAGTTGTTTGTATGCGTGGACCTGGAAGTCGCGCAACAATACTTTTTCTGATTTGCCATCTACTTCCAGGTCCAGAATGGAAGAGTGGAAGGCTTCTTTTTTCAATGCATGGTACAGCGCATTGTGATCCAGAGTGATGGATACCGGGGCTTCTGTACCACCGTAGATGATGCCAGGTGTTTGGCCAGCAAGGCGCAGGCGGCGGCTCGCTCCGGTCCCCTGTACATTGCGTGCAAATGCGATTACTTTCATGGTGTTACTCCAAAAAATGCAAAACATTGATTTGTTTTGCGGTGTTGAACCCCCGCGACCAGGGGCCCAGAAAATAGCCTCGCCATCAAGCAGATGGCAGGGCCGGAAAATATTTTAGTCCGTGAACAAAGAGATGACCGACTCGCCCTTGGTGATGCGGCGGAAAGTCTCGGCCAGCAGGCTGTCGCAAGACAATTGACGGATCTTGGAGCAGGCACGGGCAGCTTCTGTCAGCGGAATCGTGTCTGTCACGACCAGCTCATCCAGCGGCGATTGCGAAATACGTTGTATCGCAGGGCCGGACAAGACAGGGTGAGTACAGTAAGCCAATACCTTCTTGGCGCCACGCTCTTTCAATACTTCAGCAGCTTTGGTCAGTGTCCCGGCAGTGTCAACCATGTCATCCATGATGACGCAGTTACGGCCTTCAACTTCACCAATGATGTTCATGACTTCAGAGACATTCGCTTTTGGACGGCGTTTGTCGATGATAGCCAGGTCACAACCCAGGCGTTTTGCCAAAGCGCGGGCGCGTACCACGCCGCCGACGTCAGGGGAAACGACCAGCAAGTCTTCGTAATTCTTGGCGACCAGGTCACCCAGCAAAATTGGTGAAGCGTAAATATTGTCGACAGGGATATCAAAGAAACCCTGGATTTGATCAGCATGCAAGTCCATGATCAACACGCGGTCTACACCGGCTTCTTCCAGCATGTTGGCCACCACCTTGGCAGAGATCGCCACACGCGCAGAGCGGGGACGACGGTCTTGACGGGCATAACCAAAATAAGGGATAGCAGCAGTGATACGACCGGCAGAGGCACGTTTCAGTGCATCGACCATCAACATGATTTCCATCAGGTTGTCGTTGGTTGGTGCGCAGGTGGATTGCAAAACGAAAACATCTTTACCGCGAACGTTTTCATTGATCTCGACCAGCACTTCGCCGTCAGAGAATTTGGAAACGTCTGCCTTGCCGAGGGGGATGCCGAGTTGTTTGGCAACACCGGCAGCCAGTGCTGGATTGGCGTTGCCAGTGAAAACCATCATGTTGTCATTTGCGCGCGCATTTGCCATGGCTGGGACCTATCGGCTGAGATTGTGGGTCTGGCTTATTTTGCATGGGTTTCACACAAAAATAGCCGCTGATAAAACTGAAAAAGCCGCCGCACAATCTATGCGGCGGCTTTAATTTAATGGCAGGGGAGGAAGGATTCGAACCTTCGCATGCCGGAATCAAAATCCGGTGCCTTAACCAGCTTGGCGACTCCCCTACACAACCGTTTGCCTGTTTCCAAGTTCGCCGCTATTTTAGCGTTAAACTGGCTTCAAGCCAAATATTTTTCGATCCCAATTTCTGCGCCATCGGGTGGCTACTCAGCGCTTTTGCTTTCCATGATGTCCAGCGATCTGGTACTTGTTTTAAGACTATGTCTGCTGCCGTTTCGTCGGCAAAGGCACAAAAAACACAAGCTCCAGATCCCGTCATCCTTGCATCACCGTATTGCGAGAGCCATTTAATGGCTGCATCAACTTGCGGGAACAATGCGCAGGCAACTGTTTGCAGATCGTTTTTCCAATTATGTTTTGCATCACTGGAAAAGTCCGCTATTCTGACCGGATTTGTGTCCCTTGTCAACTCCTTTGCCGAAAAAATTGCAGGCGTGGGGACTTGTACACCCGGTTCCAGCACCACAAACCAGACGTCTGGCGTGACCAGGGCCTGCAATTCTTCCCCTACCCCTTCCGCAAAGGCATTTGTTCCAAACAGAAAGAATGGCACATCTGCCCCCAGTTGCAGTGCCATTTTCATCAACTCATCACGCTGCAAGTTGATTTTCCATAAATGATTTAGCGCCAGCAGGGTAGTTGCGGCGTCGGATGAACCGCCACCCAGGCCCCCGCCCATGGGCAGGTTTTTGCGCAAAGTCAGGTTCGCACCCAAAGCGCAGCCGGTATGGGTTTGCAATAATTTTGCTGCACGGACGATAAGGTCGCTGTCCGCAGGCACACCTTCTATCTCATTGCTGCGGTGTATCTGGCCATCGGCACGCACTTCTACATCCAGATAATCGCAGCGGTCTATCAACTGGAATGCGGTTTGCAACAAATGATAACCATCAGCGCGGCGGCCCGTCACATGTAAAAACAGGTTGAGCTTGGCCGGGGCCGGGCAATTGTCCAGTCTGCTCATTTCCATTCATTCACCACGATACGGATGGAGACATCGCCGGCTTGCTCCGTATACCTTTGCAAGTCTATGCGCTTCGGGAAGCTCGGTTGTTCATGCCAACTGACATAGCGCAGTTTCCAGCCTTGTGTATTCACGGTCTGGTCTTCAGCCTTTACTGCAACTAGTGGTTTGCCATCCGCAGCGACGAAGCCTTGCAGCCAGTCGCGCAAGCCTGCCACGGGTAAAGACCAGCCCAGTGTATCTTGCAAGAGTTGGTCAAGATCACGGGCAGTGCGCGGGACCTTGCCATCTTGCTCTAGTGTGGCACCTTGTGCAGTCTGGGTAATGCGCGCCATGGTCTGGCCCAGTGGCGACAAGAGATTGATGCGTATACCTTGGGCATCCTGTTCCCATTCAAAGCCACCAGGCAGGCTTTGTGGCTTGTCGGCTTGCTGATACTGGATGGATATCTTGCCGCTGATTTGTATCTGTTGCTGATATTGACGGGTACTCGCTGTGCTGGTCACTGCAGTTGCGGGTGCTTTCGTCTGGTTATTCAGGCTGGCGCAGCCGGTACTAAGCAAGGCGCAAAAAAAGGCAGAGGCGAGCAGGCTAAATCGGGTAGTTGATGACATGGTTGCTAATAATGAGTTGCAATATCGGTTGCGTATATTGTGGATGCAAATGACAAGGCGGACATTTTCTGTCCGCCCGGTGTCATTCTATTCAATTTTCGATGTAAACATCTTTGGCACGATCAGCATCAGGGTTTGACTTTCAATCTTTCCAGCGTGGATTTCAACGTCTGGTTTTCCGGATCTTTTTGCAATGCATCGCGCCAGATTTTTTTTGCGCTGTCTTTTTGCCCCATGGTCCACAAGACTTCACCCAGATGCACGGCTATCTCGGCATCAGGGCGCATTTGATAGGCGCGGCGCAAGGCTTGTTCAGCTTCGTCATATTTGGACAACCTGAACTTGACCCAGCCCAGACTATCAAGAATGAAGGGGTCGTCCGGTGCCAATTGGTTGGCTTTTTCTATCAGCGTATTTGCTTCATCGAGTTGCACATTGCGGTCAGCAAAAGAATAGCCGAGGGCATTGTAGGCATGCTGGCTGGTCGGTGCCAGTTCTATGACCTTGCGCAGCGATGTTTCCATGCCGGTGATGTCTTTTTGTGACTCGGCCAGCATGGCAAAGTCATACAGCAAGTCAGGATTATTTGGTGCCTGTTTAATGCCTTGTTCCAGCACGGTTTTGGCCTGCTCCGGCAGACCGGCATCACGTAATAACTGTGCTTCTGACTGTATCAGCTGGATTTGTTCAGTTTCATTGCTGGCCTTGATTTGCTGTATGAAGGCGCGTGCTTCCAACAGCTTGCCTTCTTTGGCCAGCAAGAAGGTACGGCGTATCTGCACATTGAACCAGGCGGGGTTGCGGCCATCATACGACTCTACTTGCGCCAGCCAGTCTTGCGCAGCCTTGTAGTCCTTGCGTTCAGCCGCAATGCGCGACAGGTTCACCAGGGCCGTGGTCGGGTCACGCTCTTCGCCAGTTTTGCCTTCCAGTGCCTGCAGATATTGCAGGAAATAAGCCTCGGCTTTTTGCGATTGGTTACGCTCCATTGCCAACACACCGAGGGTGTAGATGGCGCTGATGTCATCAGGTCTTTCTCGGGCGATTGTTTCAAATTCGTGATTGGCCTGGTCCAGTTGTTTCAGGTCTATCAGTATGCTGGCATAGGCCAGGCGAACGTCGCGGGCACTGGGGTTTTTTACCAAAAAAGCGGCTAATGACTTGGCTGCATCAGCCTGTGACGAGGCCTGGGCAACTGTCAACACTGCCAGTTGCGAATCCGGCCTGGCTTTCAATACTTCTTGCGCCTCACTTGCAGCAAGCTTGCTATCACCTTTGGCATAGGCACCCTGAGCCAGCGCCATATGCGCATCGGAGCTGTTTTTATACGGTTCCAGCAAGGTTTGCAGTGTCGTGAATGCGGCATTTTTATCCCGTGAACGTGATAACAAACGCTGTGCCTGCAACATCATCACACCCAACTGCTTGGGATCAGATGATTTCAGTTTTTCAGTATAAACGGACTGGATTTCAGCCAGATTATTATTCATCAGCATGAAACCAAGGTAGTACTGAGTGGCTTCATTTGAATTTGGGGCCAGTTCGCGCCACAGGCGCACAGCCTGCAAGGCCTCGCCTGATTGTTTGGCAGCCAGGGCGATTTCGGCAGCCCGTTTGGCAATGCGCGGATCACGGGTTTGTTCGGCCACGGAATACATGGTCACATAAGCGCCTTGCCAGCTGCCGCGCTGATTGGCAATTTCTGCGGTAATGATTTTGTAGAATATTTCTTCGGTCAGCTTTACTTCAGGCAAAGGGTCTTCATAGACTGGTGCACTGCTGACGCCATTCAGGGTTTTTTCTGCCGACAGCGCAGCCTGCGCAGCATCGCTGGCATGGTGGGTGTCATCGACAGCACCGCTTTGCGTGCCTGTGCTTGCACATCCGCTGATCAGGGCTGCACTTAGTACCAACGCAGCAGGCCGCCATGGTGAAGCGGCAGACATGGACGATATTGCGGATACAATAGGCTTAAATAATAGAGTAGGCAGTGTTTTCAAAACGAATCCGGATTTGACGTTGATGACTGATTTTACGCTGAAGCAGCAGAACTGTGGGTTTCACTGCGTATATGGACTGTGTCAGATTGTAATAGTAAAAGTTCCCTACCATGCCAGAATTACCTGAAGTAGAAGTGACCCGTCGTGGCGTAGAGCCACATCTGACCGGCAAACAAGTCACTGATGTGATCATGCGCCGCGCTGGCTTGCGCTGGCCTTTTCCACCCAATCTGCCTGCTTTGCTGAAGGGGCAGCAGATAGTGGCGACTGGCCGCAGGGGCAAGTATCTGTTATTGCACTTTCCGCATGGGGTACTGCTGATCCATCTTGGCATGTCTGGCCATTTGCGGGTGCTGGATAAAGACGTGCCCCCGGCAAAACATGATCATATTGATATCGTCGTTGGTGAATTCGCTCTGCGCATGACAGACCCACGCCGCTTTGGCGCAGTACTCTGGCACGATGCCACCGATGGCGACCTGGAAGAGCATCTGCTGATACGGCAACTGGGCGTGGAGCCGCTGGAAGCCGGGTTCAATCCAGAATTATTGTATAAATTAACAAGAAACCGTAGCGCCCCCATCAAGCAAGTCTTGCTGGCGGGAGATATCGTGGTGGGTGTTGGTAATATTTATGCATCAGAAAGCCTGTTCAGGGCGGGCATCAACCCTAAAACTCAGGCTGGACGCATCAGCCTTAAGCGCTATACTTTACTGGAAGCGGCCATCCGGGCGACGCTGGCCGCTGCGATAGAACAGGGTGGCAGCACGCTTAAAGATTTCATGGGTGTGGATGGGCAAAGTGGCTATTTCCAGCAGTCTTATTTCGTGTATGACCGCACTGGCAAGGCCTGCCGCGTGTGTGGCGAAGCGATCAGACAGATAAAACAAGGGCAGCGCAGCAGCTTTTATTGTGCAAAATGTCAGAAATAAACCCACAAATCTGTCTGAAATGTGGGCAAAATTCGATTTACACGTATTTTTTCAACGCTTCCATATATACTTGGAATATCAAAAAAGTTAACTGAGGGGAACATGAGCAATCTGGTTCAGAAATTCCAGGAGTACAGCGACTGGCGCAAAGGAGTGGTCAAAGCGCTGGAGCAGTACCGGTCATGGATACATGGATCGGATATGGCCGATGCCGCCAGTGATCAACGCATTGCGCGTTTGATGGAACGTCTGGTTGACGACAAACTGTCCATCGCCTTTGTTGCTGAATTTTCACGCGGCAAGTCCGAACTCATCAATGCCATCTTCTTCGCAGACTATGGTCAACGTATATTGCCGTCATCTGCCGGTCGCACCACCATGTGCCCGACCGAGCTTTTGTATGACGACACCATCCCGCCTTGCATACGCTTGCTGCCGATAGAAACCCGCGCTGAAGCGCAATCGACCAGTGAATACAAGGGCCAAAGCCACGTCTGGACCGTGCTGCCGCTGAATATCAACTCCGGCGACGGCATGCTGGAAGCCTTCAAGCAAGTCAGCCTGACCAAAAAAGTCAGCATAGAAGTGGCCAAGCAATATGGCCTGTTCGATGAAAACGACCCCGATGCACCGCTGGAAATCGATGAAGATGGTCTGGTAGAGATTTCTCAATGGCGTCATGCCATTATCAATTTCCCCCATCCTTTGTTGAAAGAAGGCTTGATCATTGTCGATACACCAGGTCTGAATGCGATAGGCACCGAGCCTGAACTGACACTGAACCTGATCCCCAATGCGCATGCCGTATTGTTTATCTTGGCTGCTGATACTGGTGTCACCAAGAGCGACATTGATGTCTGGCGCAATAATATCGGCAACGGCCCTGGCCGCATGGTCGTTCTGAACAAGATCGACAGCATGTGGGATGAATTGCGCACGCCTGAAGAAGTGGAAGCACAAATCGTTCGCCAGGTCAGCACGGTTGCTCACACACTTGGTCTGGAAGAAAAGCAGATTTTCCCTATCTCGGCGCAAAAAGGGCTGGTTGCCAAGATCAATAAAGATGCCCCATTGCTGGCACGCAGCCGCCTGCCTACGCTGGAATATGCCTTGTCCAAGGAATTGATACCGGCCAAGCAAAACATCATCCGCGCCCAGATGTCTTCAGAAATCAATGAAATCATCCATGCGCAGCAGGCAGTAATTTCTGCCCGCAGCCGTAGCATGGTTGAGCAAATGATGGAATTGAAGAGCCTGCGCGGCAAGAATATGAACGTCATCGAACACATGATGAAACGTATCGATGCCGAGAAAAAAGAATTCGACGCCAGCCTCTTGCGTATGCAGGGCACACGTTCGGTGTTCACCCGTTTGTCTACCGAGGTGTATACCAGCCTGGGCATGGACATCCTGCGTGAAGAAATCCGCAAATCGCGTGAATCCATGGAGAAGAGCAAATTCTCTGTCGGTCTGCGTGAATCGGTCAGGCAATTCTTTTCTCAGGTCAAACTGAACCTGCAGACATCCAATAAAAAGACGGATGAAATTTCGGAAATGATGACGGTCATGTACCGCAAGTTTTCGACTGAGCATGGTCTGGCCTTGTCCTCACCGATGTCGTTCTCGCTGGACAAATACATCAAGGAAGTCGAAGCGATTGAAGGCGTGTATCAAAAGCAGTTCAGTACCGCGACTTTGCTGACCACACCGCAAGTGGTGCTGATGCACAAGTTCTTTGACTCTGTCGCTGCCCGCGTCAAGCAAAGCTTCTTGCAAGCCAACCGCGATGTCGAAGCTTGGCAAAAAGTTGTCATGGCACCGCTGGAAGCACAGATACGTGAACACAAGGGCCAGTTGAAAAACCGCATGCAATCGATACAACGTATCCATGTGGCGACCGACAGCCTGGAAGACAAGATATCGTCGTTCGAGAGCTTGCAGGCAGATATCGATGCGCAGAAAAAAGCGCTGACCGATCTGGAAGATACACTGCGCACTGCATTGACTGCAGAACTGAAGGCACTCAGGGTGGCTGCCTGAAATAATGAATAGGACTTACGCAAAAAAAGTGAACTATTTCAAAAATGATGTAAACCTAAAGCGGCTTTAAAATCTGTAAACTACGAGACATGACATCGAAACGCCCAAGCCGACTGGATTATTGCCAATACTTGTTGGTAAGCCAAAT
>JACQDX010000075.1 GCA_016200895.1 Burkholderiales bacterium | reverse complement strand
TGTTTCAATCCACGCCCGACCGTGTGGCCGGGCGAATCCTGCTCAAGGCCAATAAAGAAGCGATCGATAATATGTTTCAATCCACGCCCGACCGTGTGGCCGGGCGAATCTGTCAAGGAAGGCTTGCCAGTGTTCGGCCGGGATGTTTCAATCCACGCCCGACCGTGTGGCCGGGCGAATCATGACAACCGCAAGCAAGAATTGGATTGACGAACTGTTTCAATCCACGCCCGACCGTGTGGCCGGGCGAATCTCTTTTTTGCCATGAGCGCAGATGTCCTGCCGCCACTGTTTCAATCCACGCCCGACCGTGTGGCCGGGCGAATCCTGGCAATCGCACCGTTTTACCCCTTCTTGCTTGTTTCAATCCACGCCCGACCGTGTGGCCGGGCGAATCAGTATCGGTACGGGGTTTCTGACATCGGCATACAAGTTTCAATCCACGCCCGACCGTGTGGCCGGGCGAATCTGGCAACCGTCAGCAAGTGCGCTACATTCCAAGAGTTTCAATCCACGCCCGACCGTGTGGCCGGGCGAATCATCATCAACAGTAATTCTAAGGGCGGCTTGTTGGCAGTTTCAATCCACGCCCGACCGTGTGGCCGGGCGAATCATAATGTTTGCGTCCACCAATATAAGTATTTTAAGTTTCAATCCACGCCCGACCGTGTGGCCGGGCGAATCGCAGATGCCGTCAGAGGGGCCGTTGAAAGTACTGGTTTCAATCCACGCCCGACCGTGTGGCCGGGCGAATCCTTTTGGATATGTGTCAGGCAACATATCACCTTTGTTTCAATCCACGCCCGACCGTGTGGCCGGGCGAATCAAAAATAAGGATGATGCAAAATGATCAACACAGATGTTTCAATCCACGCCCGACCGTGTGGCCGGGCGAATCTCCACTAACATAACTTGTTGTTATGAAAGTGAATTCTTGTATCTCTGCGCGAACTTGCCAGCGAGAGAAAATTTTTGATCCGTATGAAATTCATTATCAAAAAAAACGTAAGTATTTCATAGGCTTAGTGTATCCGCGAACTCTGGGCGATTATGCCGTTGATTGAGGTTCGCGTTCATATGATAAGAGGAGCATCAAAATCCACTGAACGAAAGCACCCGTGTTGTTTGACTCGTAAATCAACTGGTTCAGTTATTCTGTAAAAGCGTAAATTATCGGTCGTTACGTCAATTTCCGCCAGCAAATTTCGCTCCAATTCTTCAAATTGCATTTCGTTCACTGTACATTCAAAGACGGACTTTTGAACGCGTTGCCCCACGCTTTCACAAAGCTTGGCAACACGACGCAGGCGTTTGCGACCTGCTGCTGTCTCAGTGCTTACATCGTAAGTAACGATCATCAACATGATTTACTTAGAAAGGTAGGGTAAATACGTTTCCATCTCACCGCGTATGGTTCTGGCGATGAAGCGAGCTTGAATAAAAGGCAATAATGCAATTGGAGTTTTGATATTAGTCAGTGGATGGGTGACTTCTTCTTGCTTTCTTTCCTGCCATGCCGCAATGACGGTACGCCTACCTCTATCGTTAAGCATGACTGCGCCACCTTCTCTTTCCTCAAAATCACTGGCGTTCAATTGCCCACGATTGATAAGAGTCAATGCGAGCCGGTCACAAACAATAGAACGAAATTCCTCTTGTAAGTCCAGCGCAAGTGAAGCACGACCTGGTCGTACGGTATGTAAAAATCCCAATTGCACATCCAGACCTGCCGCTTCGCATGCCGAGCGGCAATCGTTCATATGCATGGCATATAGAAAAGAAATCAAAGCATTAAAGCGATCAAGGGGAGGGCGACGGGTGCGACCATTCAATGAAAACAAGCTACGTGCTTGTGGTTTTACCACCAAGTTGAGGGCGGCGAAATAACCACGTGCAGCTTCACCCTCAATACCACGCAGTTCATCTATTGTGGTCGCAACTGCAGCCGCGCGTAAAGAGGCGGCCAGATTATCGATGGTACGAGTAAGACTGCTAATCTCTTCAGTGTCAGAGGTTTCGCGTGCACCTCGCTGAATATTGGTGCGACTATTTTTCAATTTGCCAGCGACAATGCTGCGAGCGAATTCGAGGGCGAAACTTGTTTCATTCGAGGCACGGTGATGTGCCTGACGCAACAGGATATTGCCGGACACTGGCCCCTCGAGCCGCGCCTTGAAACGACCCGCATTATCCAGCAAGACAAGGGATTTTCCTTCGTCTGCAAGTCTATGCATTAACGCGGGCGACACCATCACATTGCCGAAGCATACAAGTCCATTCAAAAGATGAAGTGGTACTTGCAATTTCTTTTCCCGTTCCACCTCTATTCGTAAAGTAGAGTTTTCCAGGTGCGCATAAGCATTTGGCGTCATGACGTACAAGGTGTTTTGAATGGTATGCACCTTATGCCTCCGGGTTAAACAAATTGTTTCTTTGTTGACGTTGCTTTTCACGTAATGTTAATGCTTCAGGCTGACACATTTCTTTCAGTGAACATTCTTTGCAACGCGCATCATTGACAGGGTTGGGAAGTTTTCCAACGGCCAGCATGTGGCGTATCGCATCAGCCGTAGCAATGACAAGGTCGCGTAATGCAGGCGTAATTAACACTTCTCGTCGGCGATGGCTGCTGGCGTGGAATATGGCCCCTTTCGGTACAGGACGATTTAACATCTCTTCAAGACACAATGCTTGCGCTGCAAGTTGAATGTCATCGTGAAGTTTCTGCCGTTTTGCACCGTGTTTGAATTCAACTGGATAAACCATGCCATCAGGATGAAATTCAACTAAATCTGCTTTACCGATCAAGTTATAGCGATCACTCCATACAGGTAGGGCGCGCTCCACACGCCCCCCCGCCTTGATTTCATATCCCGGTGTGTCAACCAGGTGATGAACTGCCTGGCCACGAGCAGTATGGATGTTTTCTGCAAATGCCTGCTCTAGATGTATCAGTCCGCATTGTCGCGGGCAATATATCCAATGCTGTAGAGCTGATAATGCAATGGCGTCATTCTCTGAGGAGGTGGACATGGCTTATCCATAGCGAAAATTTTTACATTAGTTTCATTAGTTCGACACCAGCGGGTAAATCATTGTCTTGAACGCTTACTTCGTAGTCACTAAAATTGCGTGCAACATCTATCCCTTCTTTACGATTTATCCGGATGCGATCAAACAGACTATTCGCGGGAGCGTTACCAAGTTCGGAGGCATGTTTAAATACATATAGTCCACGCGTACTCATTTCTCCACGAGCCGCAGATCGGTCATGTTCAAACATTTGGCTCAAGGCTTGCCAAAGTAAGTCCAGGTCTTCATCAGAGAAGCCGGTTTGCTTGGCGAGGAAACTGGAGACAAAGCCATGGGCAATATAAAGACCGTAAGGGACAGTATGCTTTCGTCCCATAGTCCGATTATCACCCCCTTGCTTTTCGGCCTCTGCTTCGGTGGCAACGGCCATACGCGTGATGGAATGTTCTTGGGCAATAATCGGATCAACTGATCGGGCGAAAGTTAATTGTACTGGGCCGCGAACTTGGCCGCAGTTGATGCCGGTGGACATGACTGCGCCGAAAGTTCTGACGTCAAAGAAGTTTTTGCACATCCAGTTGCGTGCACCCTCTACCGCATCACCTCCCTTACGTTTTTTATCATCGCTCTCTAATAGTTCTTCACGACCAATTCCAATATATGCCCGTTTATTTTGATTATTAAGTATTGCTTTTTCTTTGATATAAATTTCGAAAGGAGGTTGTTCACCTTTGGCAATGCCAACAAAATTGCGTATTTTCCGTTTGAGACTAACATCAGTCACAAGGCCATGCCCAGTTTCTGCGTCCAGTCGTGGCAAATTTCCGGCATCAGGGTCACCATTTGGATTTCCATCTTTCACATCAAAAAGTAATACGAAATCGTAGCGATTATTCAGGCTCATTTTGATTCCTCTTCATTGTTGGTTGTGTCGTTTTTTGTGAAAAATACTTGTCGCTGGTGGTAGTAACCCAAAGCGAATTTTCCTTGTTCGGGTAAAGGAAGTATTTTGGGGAAGTCGCTTAAACCGCCTAAAATTTCCGTAATCAATCTTTCTTTTTCAATTGCACGCCCCTTGGATAATTTTCCCAAATGATGATTTTTTAGACGCAATAATGTAGTGAACACAGCAACAGGTGTACTTGATGCTGCGCTGTAATATCGGTCTCTGATCGTTGCATTTAGTCCCGGGCTTGCCTCCTCCTGGATTTTTTCAAGCGTGGCAAACAAGCGTCCTAGCAGATAGGCGGGATTATCATTGGTTGGATCAAGCATGATTTGAAATTCCTTTTCTAGATGGATTGCCGTAACTTTTTCGTCTGATAAAATATCCAGGTTTTTGCGACGGATCAAACGATTCAATGAAGCTTTGATAATCGAAGCGCGAGCATAGGTTGGTTTTTGTTCGGCGCGGCTACGCTGCACTGCCAAGGTAAGTAATGGTGCTGGGTAAAGAGATCCTTGTAGAATGGATCGCATGACCTCACCAGCGAGATTTGGTGGGATATTGTCGGCTTTGTTTTGTACCGCAAGGGAAGTCAGTAAACGAAATAAAGAGAGGTGTTCGGGGTCGTAGGAAGCACGAGCTATTTTCATGTCCGCGAAGTGGAGAGCGATGCGTTGCGCCAGTTCTTTCGCTGTCGCGGTCTCCCAAAAACGAATCGCGATGCGTGCTGCGTTGGGCGCTAAACCTAGGACATGAAACTTGGTTTTTTCTGAACCGTGAACAAATTTTCCTGATTGTGCCGCGGATAGCATTGACTTGATTGCTTCGGTGCCGCGATCCGGATTATCTTTTTGTGGTTCACCAAAGATATCTGGCAATTGTGTTTCAAGATCATGCTCTTCCTCGGCCCAAAAGACGGTAGATGCATCGCCGACTTGAACGCGTTGACGTGAATCACGCGCAAGCAAACTATTGAGCGCTGTGGTGTAAGCGAACATTGTTGCTTTGCCCAGGGGCGCGTTGGCACCTTGATTCTTGCCATATGAGCTAAATGCTGGAAGATTAAAAGAAACTATGTTGGCGCCAGCAGTTTGAGCACCCCATACCCCTTTGATTGACGAGTGGAGGCGTTCAATTTGAGCCGGCTTACCAGTGACGAGGCAAGTTCCGTCATTTGCAGTGACTTCCGAACTCTGTGCAGTAGCGGCCACTATTGCCGGGCGCTGACAAATTAATCCGATGTCACTATTTAATCGAAATGTCAGATTGGGATTAGTTAGTAGGATCTCTTCCCATGAAGGAAATTTTTCAAATTGGCTCAGGTTCTTCTGATCAAAAAAGGCGTTAATGGCATTTAAGCCAGCGTCATCTGATACTTTTGAAGTCAAATCTGCAAGGCGAGAGCGAAAGGCTGCATGTTGCTCTGCTACCCGTTCTGGCTTCCCTTTTGTATCTATGCCCAGGACATATTCGGCGTTATCCCACAATAGATTCGCAGCTACACCGGAAGTCTTTTTTACTCCTTGCGGTACTAAAAATCCTTGTGCGATTTTTTTCTTACCTTCAATTTTTCGAGTGTCGGCAAGATTGACGAGATTACCTTGTGCGTCAATTTCTATGATGAAAGGAATTTCTTTTTCTTCTAGCCCAAACGCGGGCAAGCGGTCTTGTGGGTCTGATGAAGTTTGCCTACGTGTATAGTAGTCATTGAGTGCTTGCAGTATCATGCTTTGACCTCTGTGCTATTCCAGTCAGGAATGCTCACTTTGCCGTTTTCCAAGCGTGCGCGAAAGAATCTGGGCATGGGATCATCAGGCTTACTGAAATCCAGATCATGCAACATGAAACCTAATTCTCGGGTCTCATTGATTGGTGCCGGTTCGACGGATATATCCGTGATTAAACGGAAGAAAGCAGAAAACTCACGGCAGCCCAGATAGGGTTGATTGACGCATTGGCCACGACTTGCCCGGCGTTCAAACATTTCGTAATATTTATTGGCGTTTGCGCTTTTATCCCGTTCGGCAATAAATTCCAAATCGGCATGGATTCGATAAGCAACATCACGCAAGAACAAACCAGCACGCTGCTGTCTTTCATCTTCAATATTCAAACCCAGTATTGCATCCCCGCCTTTCATGGCGGCTTCAACATTACGAGTAGATATGACGTTACCTACTTCATTGCGTCGCAAATTAATCCAGTTGATAGGATTCAGGACTTCAACTTCCCGGATGTGCCAGCGAATTGCAGGCTTCCATAAAATGGATTCAAAGCACGCACGAGCCGCAGAAGGAGTAATCACGTCATAACTGACGCGTTCGACTTTCATTTCGGGGCGTGTAAAACATGCATAGTTACCTGATAGTTCTAAACAATAACGTTTCAAGATAAGTCCTTTCAGAAAATCAATTCTGACTTTGACGGAAGCAATCCCTCGGGAATCAAGCCAAGTTGTTCATCGTAAAGATAGTCGCTAATTTGTATGAACAAACCTGGGATCAATTCCTCAATATCACCCTGCATCAGTAAGCGTGTAGCATCATGGCGCGGGATATTGACCGTGTAACGTTGAAGCTTGCGCATCAACCATCTATCTGTGCCTTCCTTTTTCAAGGTATTGATCCATTTCTCAATGTCGTTGTTGCTGCCATTCAGTCCACGATAACGCACAATGACAGATGCAGTGTCTTCATCCTGAATAAGTTTGAACTTATCCGCCGCGGTACGGAAATTTACCGCCAGTTCACCATCAACTTTAAGCAGATTGACAATTTCATGCTGATCCAATTCGCAAGAATGGTATAGTTTTTCGAAATATTTTTCGAATAAGCCACGCTCCAAAGGGTGACCTGTGTGACCATAGAGTACGCTGCGGCAAGAATCTTCGGCTTTGCGTAAATGTCCTTTGGGCGAGAGTTCTGGCGGTATAAAAACAATGACCTCTCCCTTTTCTATTCCGCCTTCGCGGTTGCAACGCCCTGCTGCCTGTGCGATAGAATCTAGACCTGCCAAGGCACGGAAAACGATAGGGAAATCTACATCTACACCAGCCTCTACAAGTTGCGTACTTACTACCCGTATCGGTATACCAGCTTTGAGTCGCTCTTTGATTGATTGTATTGTGTCTGACCGGTGCTGGCCGCACATTAGTGCAGATAAGTGCAGACTACCCTCAGGCAGACGTTGCCAGAGTTCACGAGCATCCTTACGACGATTTACTATCGCGAGGACGGATGGATGCTGAGTAATATCGTTTGCTAACGTGTCCCAGTCAGTATGCGCATTCCAGTCGAATGGTAAGCGTACGGTGACTCTGTCCAGTGCAGAATATAGTGCATCGGGATCGGCTATGATTTCACGTACATTTTCAAGTCCGCGCATATTGTTGCCAGCGTCGAAGTATTCACGTGTGGACAGCGCGGGCTGAGTGGCGGTCGAAAGCACGACACTGACGCCGTAAAATTTGCTTAACAAATTCAGTGCATCAAGAATAGCTTGTAAAAATTCTGGAGGTAACAGTTGTGCTTCATCAAGAACAACAACTGAATCAACTATGTTGTGCAATTTTCGACAACGAGATGTTTTGGCTGCGAATAGTGATTCAAAAAACTGGACAGTTGTTGTGACGATAATTGGGGCATCCCAGTTTTCTGTAGCCAGATGACTTTTATGATTTTCTTTTAGTGGATCAGCTTCGGCATTGCTATGATGCTCGATAACTGCTTCACCAAATATGGAGCGGAAGATATCCGCTGTTTGTTCGATGATACTGGTGTATGGAATAACATAAATAAGGCGAAGCTTATTGTGGTGTTTTGCATGTTCTAAACCAAATGCAAGACTGGAGAGGGTTTTTCCTCCGCCCGTTGGAACAGTTAGTGAAAAAAGTCCTGGTGTGCCCGTCGCTTTGTCGCGACATTGACGCAAAATGTCCTGACGCAAGGAATTAACTGAAGTTGCCGGAGCAGATGCCGCTTTTGTTTCTATGAAATTATCAAATTGAAGCAAAAGGTGTTGTATGTTGGGCCATTCTGTCCGTTGTGCGAACTTCTCAGGATCCATATAGGCTTCTGTATCAAGGCGGTCTGCATCAATAAGACATGAAAACATCATGCGGACCCATAAGGCGAAACCATCCTTACCACCCGGAATCACTGACAAATCAGGCGTAAATATTCCGTGATCCAGAATATCTGCTGGAGGGCTTTGTGCTAATGCTTCATTGTATTCAGCCAGGCTGTTCTCTGAACTTAAGCGATAATCTAGACTATCAAACCAATCAGCTAAACCAGCGTGATGCCCAGCAATGAGATAGGCGAGAACTCGCCCTTTGACGCCAAATTTTTCGCACGCCAAAATGGCACCTGCCGTGGAGTGCGGTGCTTTGCCAGCTTCGCCTTTAATATGCGCATCTGCTTCAAAGCCACTTGCAAGCCGGATATAGTTCTGGAACCGTAATCTGTATTTTCCGAGGTCATGCCACAGTCCTGCAAGTTCAGCCCAGTCTGCGCTGTTAAATGGTTTGGCGAATTGCGCACTCAGAATAGCTACTGAGTGTAAATGCTCATCCAAGCCGTGAGGTTCACGCCAGCTTCCATCTTTATTCATTGCCGCGTGTGCGATTGCTTTTAATTTATTCATGGCTATTCATTGGGCAGTTTTCGCTGTTTTGAGTTCGTCCAAAGGAAATATAATGAGGCTGACAAGGAATTTATTGTTTTAAAGATAATTTCAATAAGTGCATCAGTCAATATGCATTTATGTTAATTTTTGCAAATTGATTAACATTGATGACGAGCGGCAACTTTAACAGGCCATATTAATGACAGTGCCTGCCATATTTGAGTA
Source organism: Burkholderiales bacterium (assembly GCA_016200895.1). Lineage (GTDB taxonomy): Bacteria > Pseudomonadota > Gammaproteobacteria > Burkholderiales > Burkholderiaceae_D > Undibacterium. Next base: position 36,733 of record JACQDX010000075.1, on the reverse strand, counting down.
CTTGCAAATTAGCAACACCCGTTAAGCACACTTAAAGCCGAATACCTCCAAATTACTCTCATTGCATGAAACATGTAGACGGGGCGCTATCGCTTCAGTATTCTTTCAATATTCCAACAGACTTTGCGCCTGTTCAATAGGGGATATGCCTGGCTGGTTTTGGGTATGTCTTGTAATTCATAGTGGGAGTATGCTGTTAATTGCTATTCCAGATAAGTTTCGTGTTGCCGTTACCGATGAAGCCGGGGCGGGAATGCTGTGTCTCTATCTTGCCAGGATGTTGAGTGTGACCGCAGCCTTGCGGCACTTAGTGTTCATTGGGCGGGGTGGATTGATTTTTCATGTAATAAATTCGGGAGTTGGTCATGGCCACAGAAGAAACTAGCGTTGTGTATGGTACAGAGGACTTGTTGACCAGTTTGTGTAATTCGGTGATACGGGTATTGAATGTCGCCACGAACAGCAAGGTGCATTATTCTGCCATGGTGCAGCGCATCACGAAGATAGGTTTGAAGCCGGATATCGGTTGCTTCGTGCTGTTTGACGGTGGCTTTTCTGGGCTGGTGGTGTTGAATTTTGATGGTGATACGGCGCTGGAAATCTATGAGAAGTACATGCTCAACATGGGCATGCCCAAGTCTGAGCTGGCGACTTCGTTTACTTCAGATGAAGTGGCGAATATCCTGGGTGAGTTGATGAACCAGATCGTTGGTGATTTCACTGGCAAGGTGCGCAGGGAGTTGCAAACCAATATCACCCAGAATCAACCCAAGATGCTGGTGCTGACCAAGCAAGTCATGCTGAGTGTGGATACGCCGCTGGACAGGCCGGAATTACGGCGCGTGTCTTTCTTCACTGAGAAAAACAATATTTTCTATCTTGAACTGGCGATAGACAGGACAGAATTCATCAAATTGCATGATTTTGAAACGCACGAAGTTCCTGATCCTGATGCACTGCTCCATATGCAGCAAGCTGCCGATCAGAACGCCGCGGGGGCAGCAGCTTTTGCAGCCGATGATGATGACGAAAACTCTGAATTGCTGAAGTCTTTGGGTATGTAGAAAAATCGCTTCTGTCTTATCAACTGATCAGTAAAACAAAAGGCCGCATATGCGGCCTTTTAGCTATTCAAGTGGAAGATGTTAGCCCAGTTTTTTAACCACCACGCAGCCTATCGAATAACCCGCACCAAACGAGCAGATGACACCTACATTGCCAGTTTCCAGGTCATCCTGGTATTTGTGGAAGGCAATGATGGATCCAGCCGATGAAGTATTGGCGTAAGTGTCCAGAATGGTCGGCGATTCTTCCGGCGTAGCATCGCGTCCCAGTATCATGCGGGCAATCAGCAAATTCATATTCAGGTTAGCCTGGTGCAGCCAGTAGCGTTTGACATCGGGGATGGCGATGTCGGCAGCCTGTACCGTCGATGTAATGACAGATGCGGCCATGGGGCAGACATCCTTGAACACTTTGCGGCCTTGCTGGCGGAACAGTTTGTCTGGCTTGCCTATGCCGCTTTCATCTGCACGGTTCAAGAAACCGAAGTTGTTGCGGATGTTGTTGGAGAATTGCGTCTTCAGCTTCAGGCCGACAATTTCAAACTGGTGCTTGGATGTCGCCAGGTCAGCGCGTTCTACAATGATGGCGGTGCAGGCATCACCAAAAATGAAGTGGCTGTCACGGTCGCGCCAGTTCAGGTGGCCGCTGGTGATCTCTGGGTTGACGACCAGTACTGCACGCGCCTGGCCGCCTTGTATTGCAGTGACAGCAGCCTGTATCCCAAAGGTGGCAGATGAGCAGGCGACGTTGATGTCATAGCCATAGCCATCGATGCCGAGTGCATTCTGAATTTCCACCGCCATGGCTGGGTAGCCACGTTGCATATTGCTGGCGGCGCAGATGACGGCGTCGATATCGGCGGCGGTGCGGCCTGCACGTTCCAGCGCCTGATTGGCGGCAGCGACGGCCATTTCACACATGATGGATGGTTCTTCATCGCTGCGCTCTGGCAGGCTTGGCACCATGCGGTTGATGTCGAGCACGCCTTCTTTGTTCATGACAAAGCGGGATTTGATGCCTGAGGCTTTTTCTATGAAGGCAACGCTGGATTCTTCCAGCGCGACTACTTCACCACTGGCGATGGCAGCGGCGTTTTGTGCATTGTGTTGCTGGACATAAGCATTGAAACTGGCGATCAGTTCTTCATTGGAAATGGACTGGGAAGGCGTGTACAGGCCGGTGCCGCTGATGACTACTTTACTCATCTCTTGCTTTCTGGTTATGTCGTTCTGAAGTATGCGCAAAAACGCGCGACGAAGTCGCTCGATTTTACACAATAAAGATGACAGTTAAACGAGAAACGCACAGAAATAGAGTGCTTGTTCCAGTTTGGTGCATCTGGAACAAGCCGTCATCGACATGATGATGAAGAAGTTACAGGCCTAATTGCTGCTTATGGTGAAGCAAATGATCTTCGATGAAGCTGTTGATGAAGTAATAACCGTGGTCATAGCCTTCGTGGTAGCGCAGTGTCAGCGGCTGTTGCACGCTGGCGCAAGCGGTCTTGAAGGCTTCCGGGTGTAGCTGTTCTACCAAAAATTTGTCGGCAAATCCCTGGTCGATCAAAATGCCTTTGGGGAAGGGCGGCTGGCTCTGCTTTTGCATCAGTGCTGTGGCGTCATAATCGGCCCAGGCACTTTGCTCAGTTCCCAGGTAGCCGGTGAAGGCTTTTTGTCCCCAGGGGCACTGGCTCGGGGCGGCGATAGGGGCGAAGGCTGACACGCTGCTGAACAGCTCGGGGTGGCGCAAAGCCAGTACCAGGGCACCGTGGCCACCCATGGAATGCCCCATGACGCCGACGCGCGACTCGTCCATAGGCAGGCTGGCCAGCAACATGGGTAGCAGCTCAGCGACGATGTAGCTGTGCATACGGTAGTGCTTACTCCAGGGAGCTTGCCTTGCATCCAGGTAAAAACCAGCAGCCACACCAAAATCCCATGCATCGCTGTCGCCAGGGATGTTGGCATTGCGTGGGCTGGTATCTGGCGTGATGAGGATGATGCCTTCGCGTGCTGCAATGGCTTGCGCGCCCGCCTTGATCATGAAGGTTTCTTCGGTGCAGGTCAGGCCAGCCAGGTAAACAATGGCCGGGCAGGTTTCACCTGCCATTGCTTGTGGAGGCAGGTAGACGGAAAACCGCATGGGCAAGCCTATCTCGGCAGACTCATGTTGATAAAAGCGTTGTACGCCGCCATGGCAGGCATGTTGGCTTAGCAGTGTCACTTCTTCTGCGTCATCTGCCGTATTGTCCGTGGATTCACGCTGCGTCATCAGAACAACACCACAGAACGTATCGATTCACCACTTTTCATGAGATCGAAACCTTCATTGATACGCTCCAGCGGTAAGCGGTGCGTGATCAGGTCGTCGATATTGAGCTTGCCTTCCATATACCAGTCGACGATTTTTGGTACATCGGTGCGGCCACGTGCGCCACCAAAGGCTGAGCCTTTCCATTCACGGCCAGTGACCAGCTGGAAGGGGCGGGTAGAGATTTCTGCACCTGCTTCAGCGACACCGATGATGATGGATTTGCCCCAGCCCTTGTGGCAGCATTCCAGCGCCTGGCGCATGACCTTGGTATTGCCTATGCATTCAAAGGAATAATCCGCACCGCCATCCGTCAGCTGGATAATGTGGTCAACCACGTTTTCTACTTGCGTAGGATTGATGAAATGGGTCATGCCAAACTGGCGCGCCATGCTTTCACGCGCAGGGTTCAGGTCTACACCGATGATCTTGTCAGCACCCACCATCTTGGCAGCTTGTATCACGTTGAGGCCGATACCGCCCAGACCAAACACCACAACGTTTGCACCAGCTTCAACCTTGGCCGTGAAAACCACCGCACCGACGCCAGTGGTAACGCCACAACCGATATAGCAAATCTTGTCGAAGGGCGCATCTTCACGCACCTTGGCGACGGCGATTTCTGGCACCACGATGTAATTGGAGAATGTCGATGTACCCATGTAATGGAACAGCGGTTTGCCATCGAGCGAGAAACGCGATGTCGCATCCGGCATCAGGCCACGGCCCTGGGTAGAGCGTATTGCCTGGCAAAGATTGGTTTTGCGTGACAGGCAGAATTTGCACTGGCGGCATTCTGGGGTGTACAGCGGGATGACATGATCACCCTTGCGTACGCTGGTCACGCCAGGGCCGGTATCGACGATAACGCCTGCGCCTTCATGACCGAGGATAGCCGGGAACAGGCCTTCAGGGTCAGCGCCGGACAGGGTGTAATAATCGGTGTGGCAAATGCCGGTAGCTTTGACTTCGATCAGCACTTCGCCAGCTTGCGGGCCTTGCAGCTCAACTTCTTCTATCGTCAGCGGTGCTCCGGCTTTCCAGGCGATGGCGGCTTTGGTTTTCATGGCTATCCTTTAAATGGGGGTCTTGTCGTGCACTAAGCTTAGTTTGCTGATTGTGCTGTAAAGCTGTAGTAGTCCTGCAATCTTTTTACATGTATGGCCGATTGTGCGCCAAGAATGGCTTAAAAAGACGGTTGAGGTGGCTTGGATTATGATGAGCACTTTGCTGAAACCGGGTTGAGGATGAAAACGATGAAAACTGTTAAACCAGGCAAGCTCAGGCAAGGCGTGTCCGCGCGCACGGTAGATATCGTGATTTATCCCGGCTTCAAGGCACTCGAAGCGATAGGCCCGATGTCGGTGTTTGAATACGCCAATATCCATTTACAGCGCCAGGGCAAGCCTGCTGCCTATGATGTGAAGATTGCAGCGGCGCATCTGGGTCCTGTGCGCTCAGATACCCTGATGTGCCTGGAGGCCAGCAAGATCATTAATACCCTGGCTTTGCCAGATGATGCCATCATCGTCGGTTCGCGGCACATACAGCAGGCGTTGGAAGATAATCAGGCTATCATTGATTGGGTGGCTGTAGTTGCACCCAGAATCAAACGTCTGGCGGCACTATGTTCAGGGGCTTTTTTCCTGGCCCGCACAGGTTTGCTGGATGGCAAACATGCGACTACGCATTGGAGTGTCGCCCAACAATTGCAAGATGACTTTGCAGCTGTAAAAGTAGATGCCGATGCGATTTTTATCCGCAGCGGCAACCTGTGGACTTCTGCAGGCGTCACCGCCGGCATTGATCTGGCGCTGGCCTTTGTGGAAGATGATTGCGGTCATGAACTGGCGCTGGAAGTTGCCAGCGACATGGTGGTTTACTTGAAACGTCCGGGCGGGCAATCACAATTCAGCACGCATCTGATGAGCCAGAAAACTGCACAAACCAATATCCGCGAATTGCAACAATGGATATTGTCCAACCTGCATCAGCGCCTGCCTGTGTCGCAACTGGCCAAGATGGCAGGCATGAGCTTGCGCAATTTCACCCGACTTTTTCAGCATGAAGTAGGTGTCAGCACAACAGAATTTATTGAGACAGCACGCCTTGAGTTTGCCCGGCAATTGCTGGCAGATATGTCTGAACAAACCTTGCCTGTGAAGACAATCGCAGCACGCTGTGGTTTTGGTAGTGATGACCAGTTGCGCAGGGCATTTCAAAAACGCTTGCAGATGTCGCCGACACAATACCGTGCTGCGTTGGTCTGAGAAAATAAACTTTTACATCGATAAACTTAACATCGATAAGCTTAACATCCACATGACTCACATTGCCATATAACGCCCTGGTCTGTGGTTCAGGCTGATGGCCAGGTTCAAGGCGAAAGCACCTAGTACAGATGCCAGTAATGCCATCGGTGTTACCACGGACAATGAAGCCAGCACGATGATGAAATCAAGACCCATCTGCAATTTTCCTGCGCGTATCCCCCGTTTTTCCTGCAGATACAATGCCAGGATATTGATGCCACCCAGGCTTGCCTGGTGGCGGAATAAAACGATGAAACCAACACCCATCATCAGGCCACCTGTCAAGGCAACGTAGAAAGGCGTCAGGGTAGTCATCGCCGTCAGGTGCAGCAGCTTGGGATGCAGGCTGGAAAATACAGAAACCAGCGCTACAGCACAAAAAGTCTTCAGGGTAAAACGCCATCCCATGCGTCGCCAGGCCAGCCAGTAAAATGGCAGGTTGATCAAAAAGAACAGCATGCCAAATGACCAGCCGGTGGTGTAATGCAGCAGGAAGGCCAGACCTGCTGTACCACCTGTGAGCAAACCTGCCTGATTGAATAAAGCGATACCGAGAGAAACCAGCAAAGTACCTGTGATAATCGCCAGCACATCTTCCAGCAGGCTATGCGGAATGAATCGTTTTGATGCAGTGGCGGTCTTCATGATGGAGCAGGGAAGCGGAATGAACTTGAATTGTAAGCTGCTTCTCCTGAGCTTAAATCATGAGAGTGCCAGCATTCTTGTTTTCATTGACCTGCGTCAAACCTGACGATACGGTTTCGCAACCATCGTGTTGGATGAGTTTAAAAAAGCATGACTTACTATCATCAGTAAGTCATGCCCGTTTTTCATTTTGGAGAGGACTGATAGAATGCTTACTATCCGTTCAGGCTTTCAAGGCCTTTAACTGATCTTCTGCATCTGAGCGAAATTTTTTGCTCAGGCCAGGTTTGTACGTCAATGCTTTTTCAAAATACGAAATCGCCTTGGGCTTATCATTCGTGGCTTGCAGACATTGTCCCAGGCGGTAATAGACACCTGCATTGGTGTCGAGTGTCTGGGCTTTTTCAAACCAGCTTATCGCTTCCTTGTATTTACCTTGTTCCTGCATGGAGCGGCCCATGCCAAAAGCACCCTGGTACTTGTCTGGATAACGTTGTTGAATATCGCCAAAAATGCGCTCGGCATCATTGAATTTCTTTTGTTGAACATAATAAGCACCCAGGTTATACAAGGTACTGCGCTGCATTTTGCTCAGGGATTCGACATTGCCTGGGATGGCTGTCAATGCGGCTGTTTCTGCACTGGCAAATTTATCGTCTGCCAGGTCCATATTCGCTTGCAATAAATTACCCGCAGCACTATTCACTTTGGCAGTTTCTATGACCAGGTTTTGTGCCTTGCTTTTACCACCACCGGCAATTGCTGGTGCCTGCAAATAATATTGCAGCAATGAGCCGCGTGCGCTGTAATTTTTAGGGTCAAGCTCTATCGCCTTGATAAAGGCATCACGTATTTTGCCAGCGTAAGACATGGCGGCAAACATGCTGCCTGAAGTTGCCTTGGTGCCTAAAACATTGCCCAGCATTTCGTGGCATTCAGATAGTTGTGGATGTGCGTTGGCGCATTGCTCTGCATATTTCGCCGCCTCATCAAGTTTATCCAGCTTGCCTTCCGCCAGTATCAATTCTGCTTTCACTAATAAGGCGTCAGCATTATTGGCATCAGTATTTAATTTCGCATTCGCTGCTTTTTCTGCTTCCGCATATTTCTTGGCTTTCATCAGGCCATCATATTCATGGGCGCTGGCGAGTTGCGTTATGAGCAAAACTGTTGCGCTGGCAAGCAGGGCAGGAAAAATTTTCATGGAACACCTAAGGGAAGAGTTGACCTCATCTAAACGCAGCGCCAGCCATTTGGTTGACTGGCGCTGCAATGAGACAGATCAAAACGAGAGATGAATTTCACTCTTGAATCTCAATCTTGAATCTCACTCCTTATTTTTCACATCGTTTTCTTTTTTGCTTTCGTTTTCAGTTTCTATTTTGACTTCCTTGGCCGGGAAGAAATAATCACGTGGATTTTCCTTGAAGCGTGTCCACAGCAAGACAGTCAGCAAACCACCTTGTCCAAAACTGACGCGGCGCGAACGCAATGCCACCAGCATGGCCAGGCTGAAGCTGACACCCAGGTTCACCATACCTATCGCAATGATGCCAAACAGGGAATAAGCGGCCACTTGCCAGCTCATGACGTTGTCAAGGCCGACCAGGGCAAAGGCAAAGTTAGCACTGGCAAAAGTGATGTGACGTATGTCTATAGGCAAACCAAAGAAGCTGCCCAATTGCCCTATCGTGCCCAGCATGATGCCGAAGAAAAAATTCCCCGCGAGCGCACCCAGATTGTTACCTATGTATGTGGTGACACGCAGCAGGCGAGCCTCACCAAGCAGGCGCTTCAGCCAAACCAACTGACGCAAGCGCTCAGGGATATTTCCATAGCTGGCCTTGTTATCGTAATAGCCTGAAATCAAACCAGACAAAAACAGGCAGATACCGGCGATGGCCGCATGCGGCAAGGCCAGGCTGCCAAAGGGATCAATATCATGTAGCAAATGCTGGGCTTTTTCTGGCGACACCAGATGCTTGCCCGTGACGGCAATCCAGGCCCAGGCAATACCATACGCAGTTGGCATAGCCAGGGCGATATTGCCGACGATGGCGATGAATTGTGAACGCAGCACCCTGACGATAAGTTCAGCCAGTTCATCCAGTTTTTGTTTGCCACCATCAATGGCGCGTGCCAGCAAGGCTGCCGTCATCGCCGGTTGCTTGGTGGCGATGGTGAAATGCAGCACATGCACCAGCATGAAGCCACCTGAATAATTCAGGCTGTACAACAGAGCGTAGCCAAACGGTGCCAGCGCCAGCGTGCCAAACAAGATCTTGATCAGTGCCATGAAGCCGACGATGAAACCAGCCCCCAAGGCAGAGCGCAGCATCTCCAGCCATTCTGCGCGGTTATTCGTCACATAGTGCTCACCACTTTTACCGGCTCTTTCTGTCACTTGCAGGGACAAGAGTTCAGTATTGCTTTGCATCAGGTTGCGCAGGCTATGGCTGTGGTTTTCTGCGATAGACAATTCCTTGAAAAGAGTAGTGCCTATGGCTGCAGCATGGTCAGTGCTGCGGCTGTCTAGCATGTCGAGCAACTGGCGCAAGCGTGCTATGCTCTGCATCAATTGCAATAGCAGGCGCGTCAGGCTGATCGATACGCCTTGCAGGGCGGCGGTACGGCGTATGCGGTTGACGATGTCTTCGCACTGGGTCAGCAAGACTTCGATATGTTTGCTGTCTTCCCGTTCATGTGATTTGTCTACCAACCATTTCGTATAGCAAATCACATAGTCATTGATGGCATCATTCTGACGCAAAAAGGGTGACTCGAATTTTTCTATATCGGGATAATTACGCACCAGTTCGGCTTCCAGACCTATATTCGTGATGCGGTAAGACAGCACTTGCACGGCACTCAGGATTTCACATGTCAGTGCAGCATAGGTGGTGCGTGGAGCCCGTGAGCGAAAGCTTATGGCCTTGAGCAGATCCATCCAGGACTGATGTGCGACTGCATTGATCCAGATATGATCTGTTTTTTTATAAAACAACTGGCCGAACACGTCCTTGATATAGGCGTCATTCACCAGCGGTGGCAAAAATTTATTCATCAATCTTTGCCTGGCCACGGACCAGAAACCGGCATTCTGGGTAATGCCGACATCGGTGAACAAATGCACCAGTTTGCGTGTGGTCAATACCTGTACCAGATAGCAGCGCAGAGCCTTGCGCCATGCCGGATTATTTTGCAGCACAAAACACAGGGCACGCAGATTATCGGTGGCCCTTGTTGTATCTTGTGGGCGGGATGGCCGAATTTCTGCAATCAGCTCACGCAAGTGCCGGATATCATTGAGTGCAGGATATTCGCCAAGGCGGATCTCAATTTCCGCTAAAACACTGTCTAAGCTCAAACCTTTCCCCTCAAAATGCCATGAACATAAGCTTTTAACGCAATTCATGGGTTTTGTCATGCAACTATCGAAAGTGGAGAGTCTTTCATTAGCACACCTAAGACTTTAAGAGGTGTGGCAAATTGCTGATTTTTCAAGAGCGGGCTGACGTAAGCCATTGCATTTGCATGCAAAAAGAGGCAATTTAGTCTAAAGTGTCGGGGTGTTCATTAAAAAGGTTGAGCGTTGGATAATTTATTGTTGGTGCTGGCTGCCCTGTTACTGGTCTTGTTAAATGGTTTTTTCGTGGCGGCGGAATTCGGTCTGGTGAAGTTGCGTCAGACCAGGGTGCGCAGTATTGCAAAAACTTCAGGTTTGCGAGGCCGCCTCTTATTCACGGTGCATCAAAACCTGGATACCTATTTATCCGCCTGTCAGTTGGGCATCACTCTGGCGTCACTGGGCCTGGGCTGGATAGGTGAACCTGCCTTTGCCCGCTTGCTGCATCCTGTATTTTCCCTGGTTGGTGTGGATTCTGCAGAATTGATACACGGCATCTCTTTCTTTTTCGCTTTCTTTGTTATTTCCTTCCTGCATATCGTGGTCGGTGAACTTGCTCCCAAATCCATGGCGATACGCATGCCTGAGCGCGTCTCACTGTGGACAGCGCCAGCCCTGTATGCGTTTTACTGGGCCATGTATCCTGCTATCTGGACACTGAATTTCAGTTCCAACAAGGTCTTGAAATGGATAGGCCTGAGTGCAGAACATGGAGGCGATGCCCATTACTCACCAGAAGAACTCAAGCTCATCCTGCGCGGCAGCCATGGCGGCAAAAAAGAGACCCGCGATGAATGGAGCATCATGGCCCAGGTACTGGACTTTGGTGGTCTCGAAATTTCCGACCTGATGCGTCCTATCAACGAAGTCGTGGCCATGTACAAGGGCTCCAGCCTGGAAGAAAACATGCAAACGGCAGCGCGTAACCGTTTCAGCCGTTATCCTTACTTTGATGAAGATGAAGAAACCGTGCTTGGCATGCTGCATCTGAAAGACTTGTTCCTGGCGCAGCAGGCTGGCAAGCCTCTGGATGACTTGAGCAAGCATTTGCGTCAGGTTGAATTTGTGCCGCCTACCATGCCAGCGCTGGAATTGTTCCGCCGCTTCCGTAAGGGGGCACCACATTTCGCTATCGTTGGTGTGCGTGGTAGCAAACCCGTCGGCTTTTTGACGCTGGATAATTTGTTGAGTGCCCTGGTGGGACAGATACGCGACGAGTTCCGTCAAAACGAAAATGACTGGACCTCGCTGGATGACGGCACACTGATAGGCAAGGGTAGCCTGCCCTTGTTTACGCTGGGCGGTGCACTGGGTTTTGATGTGGACAGTGACGAAGTTGAATCCATAGGTGGCCTGATCATGCACAAACTCGGTGATTTGCCAGTTGAGGGACAAAAAATTGAATTCGAACGCTTTGATGCAGTAGTCAAGAAAATGAATGGCCCACGTATCATCCTGGTGAGGATACATCCCAAAGCCGAGACATAAGCGTCGCGGTAAGCCTAAGTCAGGCAAAGTAAGGCTTGCTTCAGGAGAAACTTGTTTTAGAATAGTTGTTTCCCGCAAGTCAGCACGTATTTTGCTAATTTGGGGCTGACTTTTTGTTGCCCGGTCCTTGAAAGCGCTGACGCAATGGCTACTCATAACAGCTTATCTATCTATTCGCGCAGCTTTTGGCTGACGCTGCTGGTGTTTGCTGTGTTTACTCTGGTTTTTGGCTGGTATGTCTATTCAGAAAAAACCGTAGACCACCTGAATGACTTGCGCTTTGAATCCCATGCCCTATCCCTGGAATTGCAGCAAAGTTCAGAAGACCTGACACGCATGGTGCGCAGCTATGTGGTGACTGGCAACCCCGACTATAAACGCTATTACCAGCATATTCTCGATGTGCGCAATGGTAAGACTGCCCGGCCAGCGCTGGGCAAGAATTTGTTCTGGGACCTGGTGCCAGCCAGTCAATCCAGTGTTATAGAACCGGCCGGGCAGGCCGGCCTGCGTATCCCCTTGATGGACCTCATCCGCAAAACTGGTATCAGCCAGGAAGAATTCAAGCTGCTGGAAATAGCCAAGCATAATTCTGACGCACTCACTGCGATAGAGTATAAGGCTATGGATTTGATAGAACATCCGGGTGCCGATGTGCACGCGGCCACTGAGCAGGCCAGCAAGCTGCTGTATGACGAACAATACCGATTGGCCAAACTGGCGATCTTACGCCCCATCGCAGAAGCCAGTGATTTGATGGAAAAGCGCGGGCTGGCCCTGGTCGAGGATGCTGCCCAGTTTGCTTTGCGGGTACGCATGCTGTTTATTTTTGTCGGCATCTTGCTGGTTGGTTTGCTTTGGCGCGCCTATCGCTCCCTCAATATGAGCCTTGGTGGTTCTATACACGAAGTGTCTGCCAGTCTGATTAATCTGGGCAAGGGTAATTTCACAGCGCCTGTCATCGTCAAACCCGGCATGGAAGAAAGCATCATGGGCTGGCTGGCCATCACCCAGGCCAGGTTGGCCGAGATAGATGCAGCGCGCAATCAGGCAGCACAAAAAAATGAGCGTCTGAGCCGCTTGTACAACGCCCTGAACCAATGCAATCAATCAATCTCGCGCCTGGAAAACAAGACTGATTTATTGCCACGCATCTGTGAAAATGCAGTGATCGTAGGTGGCCTGAAAATGGCATGGATAGGTCTGGTGCCTGACGGTGCACAGATGCTTAAGCCTGTAGCATCTTTTGGTGCCGGGGCCAGCTATCTTGATGACTTGCAGCTCTCAGTTCATCCTGGTCAGGTGGAAAAACATGGCCCCAGCGCGCTGGCATATCTGCAAAAACAGGCATACTGGTGTCAGGATTTTTTACATGATGCCTTGACCGCACCCTGGCATGAACGCGGTGCTGCACAGGGTTGGCGTTCTTCCGCTGCCTTGCCCTTGCATAAAAACGGCAAGGTGGTCGGTACCTTCAATTTATATGCCGAAAATGAAAATGCCTTTGACGAAGCAGTGCAAGGCTTGTTGATGGAATTTGCCACGGATATCAGCCATGTCCTGAATCGTTTTGAGCTGGAAGGCGAACGTCTGCACGCTTTGCAGATGGAAGAATTACGCAGTTATATGCTGGAGAGAATTACCGCCAATACGACACAGAAAGAACTGTTTCATGATGTCGTCCTCAAGGTGGAATCCTTATTGCCAGAATGCCTGTGCTCCATCATGTTACTTGATAAAGATGGCATACATTTACGTACTGGTGCTGCGCCCAATTTGCCACAGGCTTTTTCCTCAGCATTAGACGGAGTGGTTGTTGGGGCCGGTGTGGGTTCTTGTGGTAATACTTTGTTCACAGGCGAGCGTACTATTGCCTCTGATCTAGCCACCCATGACTACTGGCGTGATTACTGGCAACTGGCTAAACAGGCTGATCTGCGTTCATGCTGGTCTGAGCCCATACGCTCAACCGAGCGCAAGACTATAGGTGCTTTCGCTATTTATCGCCGTCAGCCCTCGGTGCCGGATGTGTTTTCTTTGAACTTGCTGGAAATGGCAGCTAACCTGATTGCCATCGGCATGGAGCGTAAGCAGTCCGAAGAGAGCTTGCACAAGCTATCACAAGCCGTAGAGCAAAGTTCAAATGCTATCTTGATTACCGATACAGCGGTGAATATAGAATATGCAAATGAGGCATACTTAAAAAATGCTGGGAAACAGCTGGCCGAGGTCTTGGGTCACAAGCCCAGTATCATGCGGTCCGGGCGAACCGCACCTGAAGTTTATGCCGACATGTGGCAACAATTGGGCCGGGGCGAAAACTGGAAAGGTGAGTTGATCAACCGTTATGCCGACGGTCTGGACCATACTGATCTTGCACATATCTCACCCATCAGGAACAGTGAAGGTGTGGTGACGCATTTCCTGTCGATACAGGAAGATATCAGCGATAAAAAACGTACCGAAGAACGCATCAAATATCTGGCGCATTATGATGCTTTGACCGGTCTGCCCAATCGCACCCTGCTGGATGAATTGGCGCGTTATGCTTTAAGCCTGGCCGAACGTAGTCAGGATGCGCTGGCCGTCATCTTTTTTGATCTTGATCATTTCAAGGACATCAATGACACCCTGGGCCATAGCCTCGGCGATGTCTTGCTGGTGGAACTTGCCAAGCGACTGGTGGCTGCCATGCGCGAAAACGATACAATCTCGCGCCTGGGTGGCGATGAATTTATTTTGCTGTTGACGGGCGTCGATGAACACAAGGTTGAACAAGTCGTGCAGAAACTCATGCAGGTCGTGAATACACCTTTCCATTTGGGTGAATATGATTTGAATGTGACTGCTTCCATGGGCATAGCAATCTATCCGAATGATGGCATAGATCTGGAGATGCTGTCGCGCAATGCTGATGCTGCCATGTACAGGGCCAAGCGCGAAGGCAGGAATTCTTATCGCTTCTTCACCCAGGAAATGCAGGAACGTTCTACCCGTCACCTGGAGTTGGTGAATGCCTTGCGTCAGGCGCTGGAGAAGCAGCAATTCCAGTTGCATTTCCAGCCACAACTCTCCATGCAAACCGGTCATATGCAGGGTGCTGAAGCACTGTTGCGCTGGCACCATCCTGTGCTGGGTCATGTATCCCCTGCAGAATTCATTCCCGTGGCAGAAGACAGTGGTTTGATTTTGCCCATAGGTGAATGGGTCTTGCGCTCGGCGGTAAAACAATGGAAGCAATGGCAGGCGAGTGGTTTGCCAGACTTGCTGATCGCAGTAAACCTGTCAGCAGTCCAGTTCCGCCATCATGACTTGCCTGCATTGGTGACGCGCATACTGCAAGAGGCTGACATGCCGCCAGCATGTCTGGAACTGGAATTGACTGAAGGCGTGGCCATGCATGATCCGCAAGTGGCAATAGCAGTCATGAATAATCTGCATGAGCGCGGCATACGTATGTCTATCGATGATTTTGGCACTGGCTATTCTTCACTCAGTTACCTCAAAAAATTCAAGGTCTACAAATTAAAAATAGATCAGAGTTTTGTGCGTGATATCACCAGCGACCCTGAAGACCGCGCCATTGTGAGCGCCGTCATCAGCATGACCAAGAGCCTGGGTCTGTTGACGATAGCCGAAGGTGTGGAAACAGCAGAGCAACTGGAATTTTTGCGGCAACAGAAATGTGATGAAGTACAGGGCTATTATTATTCGCGGCCTTTGCCGGCAGATGAGTTTGCAGATTTTTTCAGGAATAGTCTGCAATAATCTTGAGCCGGTTTTGAGTTGATTTTCAGATGCTTTTGAGTTGAATTTCACCGCGTCAATCACCAAAACAAATTCCTATATCCCTGCCTGTTTGCAGGGTGTCGCTATCCATGGGCACGGCTTTCATACGGCCTGCAACTTCTTCCAACGCCACATAGTTCACATTTGGAAAAGCCAGCGCCACCATGATGCCGGAATGACCTTCGTCAAGCGCACGTACAGCTGCAGCGCCAAAACGCATGGCAGATAAACGGTCAAAGGCAGTCGGGCTGCCGCCACGCAATAAATGCCCCAGCACGACGGCGCGTGCTTCCTTGCCCGTCAGGGTTTGCAAATCATGGGCCAATTGCTCTCCCACACCGCCCAATCTTTCTACATAACCACTACCTGCTGCAGTCTGCACGAGATGCTGGCCGCCAACAGGCAATGCTCCCTCTGCAGCCAGCACGATGGAATAGTGGCGGCCATTTGCATCGCGCTGGCGTATCATTGCCGCGATTTTTTGTATGTCATACGGTATTTCTGGTATGACGATCGCATGTGCGTTGGCAGCGATGCCAGAGTGCAGCGCTATCCAGCCAGCATAACGCCCCATGACCTCCACCACCATGATGCGCTGGTGGCTTTCTGCCGTGCTGTGCAGGCGATCCACACATTCAGTAGCGAACGAGACAGCAGTGTCAAAACCAAAAGTGGTAAAAGTCTTGTCAAGATCATTGTCTATGGTCTTGGGCACACCCACCACACGCAAGCCTTGCAGATGCAGGGCATTGGCAATCGTCAGTGTGCCATCACCACCTATGCAGACCAGGGCATCGATGTCCATTTTTTTCAGGTAATCATGGATGTCTGCGCTACGGTCAATTTCCTGCACACTGCCGTCATGCATGGTAGTGGCAAAGCGCAGCGGATTACCATGATTGGTGGTCCCCAGTATGGTGCCACCCAGATGGCCTATGCCGCGTACCTGGTCTACCGTCAGGCGCACCACGCCATTGTGTGGATAACGTTCCGGGAGCAAGATGCCATTGAAACCTTCGCGTATGCCATAGCATTCCCAGCCCCGCAGTTCGGCTGCCAACACCACTGAACGTATCACTGCATTCAAACCCGGCGCATCGCCGCCGCCGGTGCTGATGGCTATACGTTTGATTTTATTGCTCATGATAGTGGCCTGCTCAGGGTTATAGTGCGTTCAATGGTATCTTCAAATAGCATATGCCATTGTCTTCTGCTTCGGGCAGGGCACCTGCGCGTATATTGACTTGTATGGCGGGTATCAACAGGTAGGGCATTTCCAACCCGCTGTCGCGCTTCTGACGCAATGCAACAAAGTCGGCTTCGCTGACGCCATCGCGTACATGGATGTTTTCTGCTTTTTGCATGGCGACCGTGGTGTGTGTGCAAACCTCACGCCCGGCAGGTGGGTAGTCGTGACAAAGAAATAGCCTGGTCTCAGGCGGAAAGGACAAGAGCTTTTGTATGGAGCTATATAACTGGCGGGCATCACCACCTGGAAAGTCGCAGCGTGCCGAGCCCACGTCAGGCATGAACAGGGTGTCGCCGACAAAGATGCAGTCCCCGATCACATACGCCATATCAGCCGGGGTATGGCCGGGTACATACAAGGCCAGTGCTGGCAATTCACCGATAAAGAATGTTGCATCTGCAGCAAACAAGACATCAAATTGCCTGCCATCGACCGGGAACTCTGCTTCCAGGTTGAACAGGCTTTTGAACACCTTTTGTACTTCCGTGATTTTTTCACCGATGGCGATTTGACCGCCAGCTTTTTCTTGCAGATACCTGGCGCCCGACAGGTGATCAGCATGCGCATGGGTTTCCAGCAGCCATTGCAATGTCAAGTCATGGGCAGCAAGAAACTCCAGCACCTGATCGGCAGACCTGGTCGTCGTTCGCCCTGACTTGGGTTCATAATTCAGCACGGGATCTATCACGGCAGCATGTCCGCCGGGCGCATCAAACACAATATGGGTGGCCGTGCAGGTTTGCGTATCGAAGTAACTTTGTACGGTAGGTTTCATGATGGACTCGATTAGGCGCTTTACAGAATAATAGCAAAATTGTTGCGGATTTTGACATCTGTCATGCATGAGCGGGATCAACAGGCTTATTCTGACTCGACGTGTATGCCAGCAAGGAATACACTAGCGCATCATTCTTTATCCATCCTGACATGTTCATATCAGCGGCAGAATTCCTGGTGGCGCTCATCGGTGCTTTGGTCGGCCTCATCATGGGCCTGACTGGGGCAGGCGGCGGCATACTGGCGGTCCCAGCACTGGTGTATACCCAGGGCTTCAGCATGCAGCAAGCCATGCCCATCGCCTTGCTGGCCGTCAGCAGTGCCGCCATGATAGGCGCGATAGAAGGCCTGATACGCAAGCTGGTACGTTACCGTGCCGCCATCCTGATGGCGGTGGCGGGTAGCTTTCCGACCCTTCTGGGCGTGCAAGTTGCACAGCGCATGTCGCAGCAATGGCTGATGCTGTTGTTTGCCATGATACTGGGTGTGGTGGCTGTGAGGCTGATAGTGCAATTGCGTTCACCTGACTGTGATGATGACAAGCGTGCTGCCATGGCGCGTATCAATAGCAGTACCGGTCGCTTTGAATGGTCTTTCAAAACCGGGGCAGTGATCGCTGGCATAGGCGCAGTTTCTGGTTTCATGACAGGTTTGCTGGGCGTGGGCGGTGGCTTTATCATCGTTCCTATGCTCAGGCATTACACCAATGCCAGTATGCATGTGGCGGTAGCGACTTCTTTGCTGGTGGTCAGCATCGTTGGCTCCATGGGCGTGGGATCAGCCTTGCTGAGTGGCGCGCATTTGCCTGTGATGCTGTCAGCCATGTTTGTGGCGACTACAGTGGGCGGCATGTTGCTGGCCAGGCGCATAGCTCTGCAGTTGCCTGCGCAAAAAGTGCAAATGATCTTTGTGGCTGCACTGGTATGTGTGGCTGCCAGTCTTATTTACCGTGCAATTGTGTAGCTCATACGACTTAGTTCAGGCTGCGGCTGCCATTCGTCATATTCGTACCATTCAAGATGGCAGCTTGTGATTCCAGTTGCCGTGCCACATTGCCGCACACCAGGTCACACAGGGCATAAATTGATTCATCCGCGATATGATAATACACCGAAGTACCACGACCTTCGCGTGCCACCAGACCGTGCTTGGCCAGGGTAGACAGATGGCGTGAGACATTCGCCTGCGAGCAGGCGCAACGCTCGGCGAGTTCGCCAACATTATGTTCTTTTTCGCGCAGGCAATTCAGGATACGCAGGCGCGTAGGCTCAGCCAGTGCCGAAAAATAATGGGCAATCTGTATCAAAGCCTGATCAGATAATCCGTCCATAACAGTCAATGTAGTAGTGGGAATGTTTCTATCATACCCCTAGTCCAGCATATTGCACATGCCTAATTTACTATTTGCGTAATTGCGCAAATAGGAATATTATGTTTTTGTAGCATATGCAAAAACATCTGCAAAAACATCTGCAAAAACCTGCTACCCATGCCACCAACAGCCATCCATGACCTCCAGAACCCTTGAGTATTCCGTGATGAAGCAAGTGCTTACTATATTGATTATTCTTTTTGCAGCAGCAAGCGCAACTGTCACTGCGTCTGCCGCAGAGCTGGAGGTGGCTGCGGTCAGGTCCAGCAATGCAGCCAGCCAGATTACAACAGATGGCGTAGTCGAAGCTGTCAGGCAAACCATCATCGCTGCCCAGGTATCGGGTGCCGTCACAAATCTACCGGTCAAGGCTGGCGACAGCATGAAGGCCGGGCAAATGCTGGTGCGCATTGATGGCCGTGCCGCCAATCAGCAGGCGCATGCCAGCCAGGCGCAAGCTGATGCAGCAAGGGCTGCCTTGCAAGTGGCAAGCAAAGACTATGGACGACAAAAGCAATTGTTTGCGCAGCAATACATTAGCCAGGCACAGCTCGACAGGGCAGAGGCGCAATTCAAATCCGCCACTGCCGATGCCAATGCACAAATAGCCCAGGCTGGCGCAGTGCAGACACAATCGGGGTTTTATGCATTGACAGCACCTTATGCTGGTCGCATTGCTGATGTCTATATCAGCAATGGGGATATGGTTACACCGGGCAAGGCCTTGATGGCGGTATATGACCCTGCAGCCTTGCGCGTAACGGCCACATTGCCTGAAGCACTGCTCGCCAATCTGGCGCAAGGACAGACTATCACGATAGAAATACCGGCTTTGCCAGTCGCGCAACGCATCATCAAGTTGAATAAATTCATCGTCTTGCCTGTGACAGATGCGAGCACGCACACTGTGCAACTGCGCCTTGATTTACCAGCAGTATATGGACTGGCACCCGGCATGTTCGCACGCTTGCAATTGCCTGTGCGGGCTGCGGGCAAGGATGACGTGGCGCGTCTGTATGTACCTGCCAAAGCAGTATTGCGCCGGGCAGAGTTGTATGCTGTGTATGTCGTCAATTCGCAAGGCAGGCCAATGCTCAGGCAAATCAAGCCTGGGCCCATCAGCGGGGGTGAGCAGGAAGTGCTGGCAGGTGTCGCAGCAGGTGAAAAAGTGGCGCTCAATCCTGTGGCTGCCGCGCAGTCACGCTGAGGATATTTCATGGCAAAACAATTGGGATATTCAGGCCGCATCGCCAGGTTTTTTCAGATGGCACAAATCACGCCCCTGCTGGCGCTGGTGGCATTTTTACTCGGCGTGTTTGCCGTCATCGTCACGCCACGTGAAGAAGAGCCGCAAATCAATGTGACGATGGCGAATGTGCTGATCCCGTTTCCCGGTGCATCGGTGAAACAGGTGGAGCAGCAAGTGGCGATACCAGCGGAACAGGTGCTGGGACAAATCGCCAATGTCGAACATGTAATGTCGGTATCGCGGCCGGGCATGGCGGTCATGACTGTGCAATTTGAAGTGGGAGTGCCACGCACTGAGGCATTGGTGCGTTTGTATGATGTAGTTCACAGTAATCGCGACTGGTTGCCCGCCAGGTTAGGTGTACTGGAAGCCATCGTCAAACCAAAAGGTATAGATGATGTACCCATAATCGCCTTGACATTGTGGAGCAAGAATCCGCAGACCGCAGCCTATGACCTGGAGCGCGTTGCGCATAGCATGGAAGCTGAGCTCAAGCGTGTAAAAGGCACACGTGAAGTAAGTACAACAGGCGGACCCGGTCACGCCATCAATATAGAACTTGACCCAGCCAGGCTGGCGGCAAATGGCCTGACAGTGGCGGATCTGCAAAACAGCCTGCAAGCCGTCAACCTGGGTTTGCCTGTCGGCGAATTGACGCGTGCCAATCAAAGTATCGCCATCGATGCCGGACCATTTTTGCATGATGCACAAGCCGTGTCTGACGTGGTGGTCGGCGTCAAGGCAGGCAAGCCTATTTTCATGGGAGATGTGGCAAAAGTGGTGGATGGCGCATTGCCAGTGAATTCTTATGTCTGGCATGGTCAGACAGGTAAAGACGCTGCTGAATATCCCGCTGTCACTATCACCATCAGCAAGCAAGCTGGCCAGAATGCTGTCGCCGTTGCCGATGCCATCAAACAGCGTGTAGCAGAACTGCGTAATACCGTCATACCAGAAGGTATGGAAGTCAGCATGACACGCAATTATGGCCAGACCGCTGACGACAAGGCCAAAAAACTCATACAGAAATTATTGTTCGCCACTGCCTCCGTAGTGGCCCTGGTGTTTATTGCACTGGGGCGGCGTGAAGCAGCAATCGTCGGCACGGCAGTGATTTTGACCTTGACCGTGACCCTGTTTGCATCATGGGCCTGGGGCTTTACCTTGAACCGGGTATCCCTGTTTGCCCTGATTTTTTCCATAGGCATACTGGTCGATGATGCGATCGTCGTGGTTGAAAACATACACAGGCATCAGGCTCTGTTTCCGGAGAAGTCACTGACAGAAATCATACCCGCCGCCGTAGATGAAGTCGGTGGACCCACCATACTGGCGACACTGACCGTGATCGCTGCCTTGCTGCCCATGGCCTTTGTCAGCGGACTCATGGGGCCATATATGAGTCCTATACCCATCAATGCCAGCATGGGCATGTTGCTGTCGCTGGCGATTGCTTTCATTGTCACGCCGTGGCTGGCGCGTATCTGGATGAAGCATGGTAATGCCAAGCATGAGGGTAAATTACAGAAAAAAATTGGCAGTATTTTTATGCGCGTATTTCATCCCTTCCTTGATGAACACAAGGGGCGGATGAATGGCTGGAAACTTACGCTGGCTATCCTCGCTCTCATCGCCATGTCCACCATCTTGCCAGTTCTGGGCTGGGTACAATTGAAGATGCTGCCGTTTGATAATAAATCAGAATTCCAGGTCGTGGTTGATATGCCCGCTGGCACACCGGTAGAAAAAACAGCGGCGGTATTGCGTGAGCTTGGTGCTTACTTGTCCAAAGTGCCGGAAGTGGCTGATTATCAGGCGTATGCAGGTACAGCAGCACCTATCAATTTCAATGGCCTCGTGCGTCAGTATTATTTGCGCTCTGGTGGTGATGTCGGTGACCTGCAAGTCAATCTGGTGGACAAGCAGCATCGCAGCGAACAAAGCCATGCCATCGCCAGCCGCTTGCATCCTGCACTCCAGGAAATTGGTCAACGATTTTCTGCCAATGTCAAAGTGGTGGAGGTACCTCCCGGCCCACCAGTGCAGGCTGCCATCGTTGCAGAAATTTATGGCCCCACAGATGAAGGCCGGCAGCAAGTCGCCCGTGCTGTTCGTGCCGTCTTCAACAAGACTACGGGCGTGGTTGATATCGGTGACAGCAGTATTATTGACGCACCGCGCAAGGTCTTGTTGATAGACCAGCGCAAGGCAGCCGCATTGGGAATCAGCCAGACCAGCATAGTCACAACCCTGCGCGCCGGTTTGCATGGTGATGCAGCTAGCTATCTGCATGATGAAAGCAAGTATGCGACCGCCATACAATTGCAATTGCCAGTCACTGAGCAAGGCAATCTGGATAACTTGTTAAGCCTGAGTGTCAGGTCAGCGCAAGGCAAGCTGGTGCCGGTACGTGAGCTGGTGAATATCTCTGATACCCTGCGCGAGCAGCCGCTGTTTCATAAGGATGGCCTGGCAGTCAATTATGTCACTGCCGATATGGCTGGTACCATAGACAGCCCGCTGTACGGCATGTTTGCCATGCGCAATGATATTGCAAAAATCATTGCGCCTGACGGCGGCAAACTGAATGAATTTTTCATTCATGCACCATCTGATCCCTATCGTGGATTTAGCCTGAAGTGGGATGGCGAATGGAATATTACTTATGAAACCTTTCGCGACATGGGGGCTGCCTATGCCGTGGGTCTGATACTGATTTACTTGCTGGTGGTGGCACAATTTGGTTCTTACCTTACGCCGCTGATCATCATGGCACCAATACCTTTAACCATCATCGGCGTCATGCCAGGTCATGCCATGCTGGGTGCGCAATATACTGCCACCAGCATGATAGGCATGATCGCCCTGGCAGGCATCATCGTCAGGAATTCTATCTTGTTGGTGGACTTTATCCATGTGCAGGTGGCCGCAGGCATGACGTTCAAGGATGCGATAGTCAGCTCTGCCACTACACGCGCCCAGCCTATTGCGCTGACAGGTTTTGCCGCCATGCTGGGCGCTTTCTTTATTCTCGATGATCCCATTTTCAATGGCCTGGCGATCTCGCTGATTTTCGGCATCCTGGTGTCTACCTTGCTGACACTGGTAGTGATACCGCTGCTGTATTACCACGCTTATAAAAACCACCCTGATTATCAACAAGGAGCTTCATCATGACTAGCTGGCAAATCGTGCGCATCGTTGCAGGTTGTTTTATTCTTTTGAGCCTGACTCTGGGCATACCCAGCAGTCCGTTTTTTGTCAATGAGTGGTGGCTGGGCTTCACCGCTTTTGTCGGGATTAATTTACTACAAAGCGGCATCAGCAAGTGGTGCTTGATGGAAAGCATTTTGCGCAAGCTAGGCGTGCCTTCAGGTATTTGAAGCTTAACCCTTGATGGAAAAATGGATGCGCGAATTCGGCGCAGCCAGCTTATCGCTCAGGCGTCGCCCCGGGTCTTTGCGCCTGCCCTGCATTTTGCGGGTATTCAACAAAATGGCTTGCTGTTTTTCGCGGCGGTCAGCACTGCGTCTGCTTTCTGTTTGACGACGATCTACGTCCGGCCAGGTGGCTTCGTCACCGGCAGATTTGCCATCTTGTGCTTGCCCATGTGCAACTGGGCGGCGGTATTGGCTGGTGGCATGCGGCATTTCTGCGGCTTGCCCAAATAGTCGGAATACTTTTAATGGAAACATAACATAAGTGCTGGAAATAAGGCTGTTCGCACTTAGAACGGTCAATTTGCCTAAAACTTTAGCAGCCCATTTTGGCAGGCGGGCTCAAGCTTCAAGGAAATTTCCAGGGTGAAATGTTTATGTCGCTTATACTTTTAATTGGAAAGGTGTGAAATTGGTATCTTTGTCATAGTAATCTTCATTCTCTTTGCGCTTCAAAAAGGCGACTACTTTATAAGTCACCGGCGTCATGATGACTTCCCAACTGGTCTTCAAAATATATTGTGCAACCATGACTGTGATCAGTTGGCTGTCTGACCAGATACCGTAAAAGGCGATCACATAAAACAGGCTGGAATCAACAAATTCGCCACAAATGGTCGAACCTATGGTGCGCATCCATAAATGCCTGCCTTCCATCGCCACCTTCATCTTGGCCAGCACATAGCTATTCACAAAACTGCCACACCAGAATGCGGTAACTGAACCCAGGATAATTCTTGGGGTATTGCCAAATACTGCGTTCAGGTGGGTCTGGTATTCAGTATTAAAAGGGTCCGCAGCCGGTGTCAACGCCAGCACGACCACCGACATGATGGCTGCAAACAAGACAGCGCCAAACCCTGCCCAGATCACGCGGCGGTCACGTCCATAGCCATATACTTCAGTCAAAACATCGCCAAAAATATAAGAGATAGGGAAAAACAGCACACCGGCACCAAAAGTCACTGTTCCCAATATCGGCAGCGTGACTTGTGCAGCCTTGGCCGCGCCGATGAGATTCGAGCATAACAACACAGTGACAAAGGCTGCCATGACAAAATCGTAATATTTATAACTGGCAAGTGGGCGTGTCATCAGATTTATCCTGGAGTGTGTTGCTGCATGTTGATATGTTGTTATGCCAGCAGGCTGAACCTGAGCTTCAGCCATATTCCTGCACCCGGCTCAAACTTGTCAACCTTGACCCAGGTTTTTGTTGGAAAATAGACCAATAGGACTTACGCAAAACCGCCCCAGCTGCGTTGAAGCTCCTAGCCGTACAAAAGTACTGTCTTCGTCGCTCCGCCTTGCTGGGACAATTTTGCCTAAGTCCTGACCAATACGGCATTTTGCTACAATGAGCTTAGTTCAGTTCAATCCGCTTTAAAGTGTTTACATGTGCGCAACCCCAATTACCGTTGATGTTCCAGTTGAGCAATTATGCATCGGTCTATATGTGCATCTGGATATTTCGTGGCTGGAACATTCTTTTGCCCTTAATAGTTTCAAGATCAAGAGCCAGCAAGAGATCAATGCGATAAAGCAGTTAGGTCTGAAAACCATCAGGGTCAGCCCGTCCAAATCCGATAATCGTCCCTTGCCGCCACAGCCAAAAACTGCAGAGGCAGTGGAGCCAGAGCCAGCCATCGTGCACAGCCCGGAAGAACTGGCCCTGATTGCTGAAAAAAAGGCGCGCATAGATCGCTTGATCAAGGAACGCAATGCCATCGCCCAATGCGAAAAGCAATTGTTGAAGGCGGCCAATACCCTCAAGAATATTACCAAGAATTTATTTTCGCGCCCGCAGGAATCTGTGCGTGAGGCTGAGCAACTGGTACAGCAAATGCTGGATTCTTTGCTGGTCGATAAAGACATCGCCATCCATCTCATGAACGACAAGATAGTCGGCGAAGAAGCCTATTACCATTCCCTGAATGTGGCCGTGCTGACCATGATGCTGGCAAAAGAATTATCCTTTCCGGCAGACGACATCAAGCAATTGGGCATGGGATGCATGTTCCACGACATAGGTAAAGTTGAGATCCCTGACCGTATCGTCAACAAGGCTTTTGCCTTGACCAAGGCCGAGCAAAATCTCTTGCAGATGCACAGCCACTATGGTCAGCAGATAGCCGAGAAACTCAACTTGCCCAAAGGCGTGACCGAGATCATCGCGCAACACCATGAGCTGGCTGACGGCAGCGGTTATCCGCAACAACTCAAAGCTGAGCGTATCTCACCGCTGGCACGCATAGTCGCCATCACCAATGCCTACGATAATCTGTGCAACAAACCCAACCCCGCTGATTCACTCAGTCCGTATGAAGCCATGTCCTATATGTTTGCCCATCAGCGCAAGCAATTCGATGCAACCGCATTGAACTTGTTCATACGCTGCATGGGTGTGTTCCCGCCAGGTACCATTGTCAAACTCAGTGACGGTACTCTGGGCATGGTAGTGGGCGTCAATTCAGGCAAGCCTTTGCGCCCCAGCGTATTGATCTATGACCCAAGTGTGCCCAAGTCGGAGGCCATCATCCTCGACCTGATACACGAACCCATACTCGACATCACCGCCAGCCTCAAGCCCGGCCAGCTGTCGCCAGAAGTGTATGAATACCTGAGCCCGCGCAAACGCATGACTTATTTCTTTGATACACAAAAAGCGGAGAATCAGAAACGGCCTTAGGTATTGCAGCGAGCGTGAAGCTCATTTACATAATTTTTATTATCAATAGGACTTACGCAAAATTGTCCCAGCAAGGCGTAGCGACGAAGACAGTACTTTAGTACGGCGAGGAGCTGCAACGCAGCTGGGGCGGTTTTGCGTAAGTCCTAATCAAGTACTTTGTCTGGGCAGCGACGCAATCAAATCCGCAAAACGCTGACCCTGTATCATGATATGGCCGCGCAATAAATTCGCGGTCAGTTCAGCTTCTCCCTGCAAGATGGCCTGTACCACCTGGTCATGCTCATTATAAGAATTGGCAACTCGGTCACGCACACGTAATTGCAGGCGGCGATAAGGGCGCAGGCGTTTATGCAGATTCATGGCTTGCGTCTCCAGAAAATCATTGTGGCTGCCGCGATAAATCAGGTAGTGAAATACTTCATTCTTGTAGAAATACTCATCCGGGTCTTCCGCGTCACGCGCCTCCTTGCAGGCCTCATGGGCAGTTTTTAAATCAGCCTGCTCCTGCTTCGACATGCGGCGTGCAGCCATGCGGCCACACATGGCTTCAAACTCTGCCATGACTTCAAACATTTCCACTAATTGTTGCGGGCTGATGGTGGCCACCTGTGCGCCACGACGTGGCCGCATTTCTATGATGCCCATCGATGCCAGTTGTATCAGCGCCTCCCGTATCGGTGTGCGGGATACGCCAAAGCGCTCGGCCAGTTCCGTTTCGTCGAGATGGTGGCCAGGCTGTAGTTGTCCGGTTGCTATCAATTCTTCTATTTCTTCTCGCAGGCTGGCTGAGCGATTTTTCATTTTGCTAAGTCTTTTAGTAATTTATGTCTCCAGTATATATTCAAGTTGACTTTGAATGCAAAATAGTCGATCTTGTATACAAGAATTTTAATAAAGCATACAAGGCAGAGTGTTAAGCGGGATATGCAAAGACCAAAGACGAGGCAAAACCTTGTCAAAAAGAGATGTCTCATCCATAAAACCTTAGGAGTAATCATGTCGCAACTGAAGAGAAGAACAGTCTTGCAAGCATTAAGTCTGGCACCGTTGGCGGCGGCATGGTCGCCACTTACGGCATGGGCACAAAGCACTGCCTTGAAAATCTCCCACCAATTCCCTGGCGGCACGTTGGAAGAAGGCGACTTTCGTGACCGCCTCTGTCGCATGTTCGCCGCAGAAGTACAAAAACGCACGAATGGCAGCCTGAAGTTTGAAATCTACCCCGGCTCTTCACTGATGAAGACCAATGCGCAATTTTCTTCCATGCGCAAGGGTGCGCTGGATTTGTCGCTGGTGCCTTTGTCGTATGCCGGTGGTGAAGTGCCAGAAGTGAATATCGGCCTCATGCCCGGCCTGGTGCCATCGTATGAAGTGGGTGCCGCCTGGAAGAATGCTGAAGTCGGCAGGGAACTCAATAAACTCTTGTTGGACAAGGGCATCGTTGTCGTCAGCTGGATCTGGCAGGCAGGTGGCGTGGCATCGCGCACCAAGGCGGTGGTTGACCCGGATGATGTCAAGGGCATGAAGATACGTGGTGGTTCGCGTGAAGTCGATCTGGTATTGAAAGCAGCAGGTGCTGCCGTGGTGTCACTGCCATCGAATGAAATCTATGCGGCGATGCAAACCGGCGCGATGGAAGCGGCGATGACTTCATCGACTTCACTGATCTCTTTCCGTCTGGAAGAAGTATCCAAATTCCTGACCAGTGGCCGCGGCCAAAGTTACTGGTATATGTTTGAACCGCTGATGATGTCAAAAACGATTTTTGACAAGCTGACCAAAGACCAGCAAAACACCATCATGACCGTTGGTGCTGAACTCGAAGCCTTTGCCATCAAGGCCGCCAAGCAGGATGATATCGCCGTCGCCACTGTCTATGAAAAGAAAGGTGCCAAGGTCGTTGACCTGAATGCTGCCACGGTAAAAAAATGGCAGGCAATCGCCCGCACTACCGCCTGGAAAGACTATGCCGACAAAAATGAAAACTGCGCCAAATTACTGAAACTGGCGGAGAAATTATTATGAGCCATGGTTTTGAAATAGAAATTCCGAAGGGCCCGCCGCAACCGGATAATCCCTTTGTAGCCCGACTGGCAAAAGTGCTGGAATGGATTAACAAAGCCATCGTGCGCATATCCATGTTTGCCATGTTGCTGACAGCTTTCATCCTCACTTATTCTGTCGTCACGCGTTATCTGTTCAAGATACCGACAGACTGGCAAGATGAAGCCTCGGTCTTCATGCTGATAGGCGTGACTTTCTTTTCTGCGGCTTACGTACAGTCCTATCGCGGCCATATAGGCATAGAGGTCTTGTCGTCTATTTTGCCACCAGCCGTCAACCGCTTCCGTCTGTTGCTAGTGGATATTACCAGTGCGACGTTTTGCCTGTTCTTTTCCTGGAAATCCTGGACGCTGTTTCATGAAGCCTGGGTGGATGGGCAAACGACTTCTTCGACATTCGCGCCGCCCTTGTGGATACCCTATGCCATGATGGCAACCGGCATGACCCTGTTGTCGCTGCAAATCCTGGTGCAGATACTGGCTGCCGCCACCAATAAGAGGAGGCCAGCATGAGTCCGCTTACCCTTGGTGTTTTATATGGCATCGTCACCCTGGTCGTGATGTTCTCCGGCATGCCCATCGCCTTTGCCTTGGGTGTAGTGGCCACCAGCTTCATGTATTTTTTCATGCCTGCCGCCTCACTTGATACCATTACCCAGAACGTCTATGAAGAAATGGCATCGATCACCTTGTTGTCGATACCGCTGTTCATTCTTAAAGGTGCGGCGATAGGCAAATCACCGGCCGGGCGTGATCTGTATTCTGCCATTCATGCCTGGTTGCACAAGGTGCCGGGTGGACTGGGTATTGCGAATGTTTTTGCCTGTGCCATGTTTGCGGCTATGGCAGGTTCTTCACCTGCGACCTGTTCTGCTATTGGTTCTGCAGGCATACCGGAAATGCGCAGGCGTGGTTATTCACCCGGCTTTGCGGCAGGCATCATCGCCGCTGGTGGTACTCTGGGTATTTTGCTGCCGCCGTCGATAACCATGATCTTGTATGCCGTTGCCGCCGAACAGTCGCTTGGACGTTTATTCCTGGCTGGCATAGGCCCGGGTGTTTTGCTGGTGATTTTGTTCTCTGCTTATGCTGTGTACAGGGCGCGCCGTGAGTATGCGCTTGCGTATAAGGCTTACGAGCAGGGTGGTGTCAAATCAGCTTATCTGGAAGAAGAGCATTTCACCGTTGCACAAAAAGTCGAGATGCTGCCGCGGGTTTTACCCTTCGTTATCCTGCTCATCGGTGTCATGGTGGCTCTGTATGGTGGTTATGCCACGCCTTCAGAAACTGCGGGCTTGGGTGCCTTGCTGGCGATGGTGCTGATCGCGATTGTGTATGGCGTCTGGCGGCCAAAAGATATCTCACCCTTCATCACCTCGACCATCAAAGAATCAACGATGCTGTTGTTCATCATAGGCATGTCGCTGCTATATTCCTATGTCATGAGTTATCTGCATATCAGCCAATCTGCTGCACAATGGGTGGTGGACCTGCATCTTAGTAAATGGATGTTGTTGACGGTGATCTTGCTGATGGTGGTGGTGTTTGGGTTCTTCCTGCCACCGGTCTCGATTATCTTGATGATGTGCCCCATCATCTTGCCACCTTTGAAAGTGGCTGGGTTTGACCTGATCTGGTTTGGTGTGGTCATGACCATAGTCATGGAGATGGGCCTGATACATCCACCCGTGGGTTTGAATATTTTTGTCATCAAGAATATTGCACCTGATATACCCTTGAAGGATATCGTCTGGGGTGTCATGCCTTTTCTATTATTGATGCTGGTGGCCGTGATTTTGTTATGCGTATTCCCGCACATCGCCACCGCATTTCCTGATGCTTTGATGGGAGCGAAATAATGACCGCAGCCGGTCGCTGGAACACCCTGCAAACCAACCGCCAGCAACGCCTGCAAAGGGCTGCCACCGTGTTGGGCAATGATTTGCAAGGCAAACTATTTCCGCAGCAGCGCATAGGCGACTGCCTGCATGCGGTACTGGAAAAAGGCGACCGGGTTTGCCTGGAAGGGAATAACCAGAAGCAGGCAGACTTCCTGGCCAAGGCACTCACCAGACTGGATGCTGCGCGTGTCCACGATTTGCACATGCTGCTGTCCGTGCTGGCCTTGCCTGAACACCTGGATGTATTTGACAAGGGCATCGCCAGCAAGCTGGATTTTTCTTTTTCCGGCCCACAGGCAGCACGCCTGGCCAAGCTGGCATCTGCAGGCAAATTGAATATCGGTGCCATCCATACTTATCTGGAATTGTATGCACGTTATTTCGTTGACCTGACACCGCGCGTGGCCCTGGTAGCCGCGCAGTCGGCAGACCGTGCAGGCAACTTATATACCGGCCCCAATACCGAAGACACGCCGACGATAGTCGAAGCCACGGCATTCAAATCCGGCATCGTGATTGCCCAGGTCAATGAGGTCGTTGATGTCTTGCCGCGTGTCGATATCCCGGCAGGCTGGGTAGATTTCGTGGTGCAGGCACCGACGCCGCATTACATAGAACCGCTGTTTACCCGTGACCCGGCTTTGATCTCCGAGATACAAGTCTTGATGGCGATGATGGCTATCAAGGGTATCTATGCAGAATATGAAGTCAAGCGCCTCAACCATGGCATAGGCTTTGATACTGCCGCGATAGAATTGCTCTTGCCCACCTATGCAGCGTCGCTGGGACTGAAAGGCAAGATCGCCAGCCACTGGGCGCTGAACCCGCACCCGGCGCTCATTCCTGCTATAGAAGCAGGCTTTGTTGAATCCGTCCATTCCTTCGGATCTGAACTGGGCATGGAAGACTATATCCGCGCCCGCCCCGATATCTTCTTTGTCGGTGCCGATGGCAGCATGCGCAGCAACCGTGCGCTGTCGCAGGCAGCAGGGCATTATGCCTGCGATATGTTCATAGGTTCCACTCTGCAAATCGATTTGCAGGGTAATTCATCGACAGCTACTTTGGGCCGTATCGCCGGTTTTGGTGGCGCACCAAATATGGGTGCTGATGCACGTGGCCGCCGCCATGCCAGCCCGGCATGGCTAAAAGCAGGGCGTGAAGCACGAGCAGGCAGCAACCAGATACCGCGCGGGCAAAAGCTGGTGGTGCAAATGGTAGAGACTTTCCGCGAGCACATGCAACCCGCCTTTGTAGAAAAACTCGATGCCTGGCAGTTGGCAGAGCAGGCGAATATGGCGATACCACCGGTCATGATTTATGGTGATGATGTCACCCATATCCTGACTGAAGAAGGCATAGCGAATTTGCTCCTGTGCCGCAGTGAAGAAGAACGCGAACAAGCTATACGCGGTGTCGCAGGTTACACGCCAGTCGGGCTGGCGCGTGACAAACGCATGGTAGAAAACCTGCGTGACCGTGGCATCATCAAACGGGCAGAAGACCTGGGCATAGACAAGCGCTTGGCCACGCGTGATCTGCTTGCTGCAAAGAATATGAAAGACCTGGTGCGTGCATCGGGTGGTTTATATCAACCGCCCAAGCGTTTCAGGAATTGGTAAGGATAATCATGGAAACTTTGATATATCGTTTTGAACAAGGGCAGCGCAAGCTGGGGTCTGCTGCGCAACTGGTCGGCGTGGTCAGCTCGGGTAACCTTGAAGTGCTGGTGCAGTCGCTGGATTTGCAGTCAGCCTGCGAAATAGAGATCAGCACTGCCGCTACTGGCTTTGGTGCGATCTGGCAAGCGGTGATGAATGATTTCAACCAGCGCTGGCAACTGGCTGATTGCCGCATCGCCATCAACGACATGGGCGCCACTCCTGCTGTCGTCAGCCTGCGCATGGATCAGGCCATAGAAGCCTGTCTGGAGCAAGTCAAATGAGCAGCTATCTGGAAGCAACTGCCAGGCAAAGAGTGGCCGCACTGATCAGCAATTTCACAGAATTTCTGCCACCCTCAAAAGAATGGACCAGCCCGCATTTGCCACAACTCAATGCACCTGTATCCTTTGATGATGGCGTCGTCATCGGTCGCGGTACAGTCGATGGCAAGCAAGTCTATGTCGCCGCGCAGGAAGGCGGCTTCATGGGCGGTGCAGTTGGCGAAGTGCATGGGGCCAAACTGGTAGGCCTCATGCGTGCTGCCATCATCTACAAGCCACAGGCGCTGGTGTTGCTGGCAGAGTCAGGCGGCGTGCGCCTGCATGAAGCCAATGCAGGCCTGATTGCCGTGTCAGAAGTCATGCGCGCCTTGCTGGCCGTGCGTGCGGCGGGCATACCAGTGATCGTCGTCATTGGCGGCAGCAATGGCTGCTTTGGTGGCATGGGCATAGTCTCGCGCTGCGCAAATGTCATCATCATGTCGGAAGAAGCCAGGCTGGCCATGTCCGGCCCTGAAGTCATAGAAACTGCCAACGGCGTAGAAGAATTTGATTCACGTGACCGGGCGCTGGTATGGCGCACTACCGGTGGCAAGCATCGTTACCTGCTCGGTGATTGTCAGATGCTGGTAACAGATGATGATGCCGCATTCAAATCGGCCATAGTGCAAGCCATGCAGAACAGTGTACAAAGCGAAGTCGCCCTCAGTCTGGCAGCACTGGAAGCTGAACAGCAAATGCTGGCAGCACGCCTGCAAGACTTTGGTAACAAGACGGAACCCATGGATATCTGGGCTGCCATGGGCGTAGAACATCCTGAGGATATTGCCATGCTCGATACCCAGGCTTTCTTGCAACTGAGTGCCTGCATCAGGCAGACGGAGCGCCAACATGGATAGCGTGCAATTGCTTGCGCAATTATTCCCGCAAGGCCATGAGGTCACTATTGCCGATGATTTTATTTCTGGCACAGCGGCTGTCGATGGGCAGAACATCAGCGTCATCGGCACCAGCGGCCATACACCCATAGGTGTGGAGATAGCACTGGCACAGGCCAGCGCAGTGCTGGCGACAGTGCGTGACTTCCCGCAAAGAGCTATATTGTTAATGGTGGATACCCAGGGTCAGCGCCTGCGCCATCGCGATGAAATGCTGGGCATCAACAGCTATATGGCACATCTGGGCAAATGCCTGGAACTGGCTAGGCAGTCCGGCCACAAGATCATCGCCCTCGTATATGATCAAGCCTTGTCCGGTGGCTTCATCACCAGCGGCATGATGGCTGATGCCTGTTATGCCTTGCCAGAAGCCACCATACGCGTCATGGGTTTGCCAGCGATGGCGCGCATTACCAAGGTCGCAGAAGAAAAGCTGACGGCACTGGCATTGCATAATCCAGTGTTCGCGCCGGGTCCAAAAAATTATGAGCGCATGGGTGGCGTGCAAGCGATATGGGAAGCTGATCTGGCAAAGTGCTTGCGCGATGCACTGTTGCAGGCAGATGCCAGCGACAGACGCAGTGAACTTGGCCAACAACGTGGAGGTCGCCGCAAGTCGCAGCAGGTGATAGAAGCTGTTCTATCTCAGGCAGCACAAGTAGAGTAGGGTATGGATAGCATCACGCAATACCAAAGACATGATCTGGTCTGGCTTTCCGACGAAGCCTGGCTGGCCGTCTTGCAGTCTTTTGGCGCGCCAGACTTGCTCAGACAGTGGCAGCAAGAAGAATGGCCAGCAGTAGTCACACGTCGCCATCCTGATGTGGCAGAAGATGAAGTCTGCATAGGTTTTCCAATGCCACCGGTCAATGCCAACAAGCCGCGCTTTGCTGCCAGGGTAAAGGGTGAGCATATCGCCATTCATCAGTCTGCTTTGTCCTTGCATACTGTTGTTGCCATTGCACCACCCACATGGCAGGCTGGTTTGCAACACCTGCACCAGCAGGCCTTGATGGCGGGTATCAAGTTGCGCGTCTATGGTTCTGTCGCCATGCAATTTTTGACGGGACAAGATTATCTGGGTGCGACTTCAGATATCGATATCCTGTTCCGGCCTTATCACCAGGCACAACTGCGCGCTGGCCTGGCTTTGCTGCAAGAGCAGCAACAAGCTCTGCCGATGGATGGTGAGATTGTTTTCCCCGGCGAAGCCGCAGTGGCATGGAAAGAGTGGATACAGCCAGCCCACCCAGGTCAGGATTTTAATCAACAACGCGTGATGGTCAAAGACATGCATGGCGTCAGCCTGCGCACGCGGCAAAGTTTGCTTGAGCTGTTGGCTGAGGGTGAATTGCCATGCTAACGCAAGCGCATGTGCATGCTGAACTGTATTCAATTCAGTCGCCTATAGCTTCACCTCAAAGAAAACATATTGCGCAGCAGATCGCCATGCTCGCAGTGCGCAGCCTGTATGCAGAACTCGTCTTGTATCCCAAACCCGGTCTTGTATCTCTGCGTGACAATGGCAGTCATGTTGATATGGATGCAGACTGCTTCATGCGTAGTCTGTTTTCGTTACGCCATTATTTCAGAGACATTGCGCTCGCTGGTGCCGCTGGTGCTGAATTTAATGTACTGAAACGTCTGGGCATGGCAGCAGAACAGCGCATGTTAATAGCAACCAGGGGCATCAATACGCATCGCGGCGCCATCTTTGCTTTGGGTATGCTCAGTGCGGCGGCAGGATATTGCCTGTCACATGGCGAAATATTGTCGACTTCAACTTTACGACAAGCCCTCATCTTGCAATGGGGGCAAGCGCTGGCAGACCATAGCGTTCCTGACGATGCACAAGATCTGAGTCACGGATTGCAGGCTGCAAAGCAATATGCTGCCAGCGGTGCCAGGGAAGAGGCAGCCTTGGGTTTTCCTTCCATTTTTGAACTGTCCCTGCCACGCCTGCAGCAAAGCCTGCGAGAAGGCCGTAAGCTGTATCTGGCGCAAATAGATTGTTTCTTCACTCTGATGGCACATATCAGCGACACTAACTTGTACCATCGTGGCGGTGCGGCAGGCATAGCTTATGCCAAGGATGCGGCACAAAATTTTCTGGAACAGGGCGGTACAGCTGATCCGCAATGGATGCTTACGGCAGAAAACTGCCATCAAGAATTTACCGCACGCAGATTGTCGCCGGGTGGTGCAGCAGACATGCTGGCTGCAACTTGCTTTGTGCATCAATGCCTGGAAGAATTTTCTGCGATAGAGAGTCATGAATAAGTTTGCCCTGCTATGCCCGGGGCAGGGGGCGCAATCTGCGGATATGTTTGCGCTGGCTAAGCAACACGATCGTGCAGCCAGTTTTATTCAAGATGCATTGAGCCATAAGATAGAACAACACACGCTGGCAGATGCACTTTCGTCGAACAGGCTTCTGTTCGAGAATCGCAATGCCCAGCCTTTGATCGTCGCAGCCACGCTGGCCAACTGGCTGGCGTTGCGGGATCATTTACCCGCACCGGATTTGATTGCCGGTTATAGCGTAGGTGAAATTGCTGCACATGCTGTCAGTGGCAGCATGGATGTGCAAGCTGCGCTGCAACTCGCCACCACTCGCGCAGCTTTGATGCAGGCTTGCGTGCAAGAGCCGCAACGCATGTTGGCAGTATCTGGCGTCGCCATCATCGATATACAGCAATTCGCCATCAACCATGATCTGTACGTCGCCATTATTACGGCAGACAACAAGGCCATCGTCGCTGGCCTGGCAAACAAGATCAGCGCGGCAATACCTGACATTGCCAGCCTGCCTGGTCATGATATTACGCACACAGAAATAGCCGTACACATCGCATCCCATACTCCCCTGATGCAGGCTGCTGCACCTGGCTTTGCACGATTGCTGAATGACACTCCCATGCGCGAAACTGAGATTGCGGTATTGGCGGGCATCAATGCTGAAAAAATCACTCTGTCAGCAATCACACGCAGCAGCTTGTTGGCACAGTTGACCCAGACAATACAATGGCAAGCCTGTATGGACGCAATGGCTGAAAATGGCATCAGCTATGCACTGGAACTAGGGCCAGGCCCGGCCTTGTCTAAAATGCTGCAGGCACGTCATCCTCAGATTACCTGCCGCTCAGTGGCAGATTTTCGCAGTCTGGAAGGTGTGATCGCATGGGTGCAGCGGCAATGCGATAGTTGAAATATCAGATGCTGGACTAGAGATTCTTTTGAGACCGAAAGCGGCAGTGCGTTGCTAGTCTACTCAGTTGCGATGAATTTATTGAGTTTTTCAATGATCTCATCAGAAACATTTTTATTGCACATCAAATACCTTTTTTCGCCTTCGGGCATATCCCGTAAATGGATCAACTGTAATTCGCCTGATGTAAATCCTGCCAGCTCTATAGAATACGCTGCCTCTTCTTCAGAGATGAACATGAAATCTGCACGGTTTGCCTTGATCATCTTGATCATGCTGATATTCTCTGCCGTAGTCTGTACCAGAGCAGGTTTAAATCTGGAAATCAAAGCATCAATATACTGTCCATAGGAGTACTGTGATTTGACCAAAACCCGTATGTTCCGACGGCCCAGGATTTCAGAAAGCAGACTGTCGTTTTGCATCTTGAAATCGGTATCGGCAATTAAGACAGATGCATTGTCGCGATAGATTGCTTTGGTAAATTTCGCAAATTTTTCGCGTTCAGGATTTTTAAACCAGCCAACTGCACAATACAATCCAAGATTTTCCTTGATGTTTTGCAGTTGACGATTTGTCGGCTCTTTTTCCCATACATATTCAATGCCTGCATTTTTGAATGCACGAGCAACCGGGTTGGCCGTTAGCCCGCTAACAGTTCCATCCGCATTGCTAATAAGGTATGGTGGACGCTCATTGTATGCAATGACGAATTTGCCGCCAGCGGATAAGGCGGGAGACGAGGCCGTAAGCAAACAAATCAAGAATGCTGCTTTTAAAAACGGTATTTTAGTTTTTGCAATGGGAACATTTATGCTTTTTGCCATGATATTTATTATCACTGAATTTAAATTGCATCTGGCTAGATTCTTCTGAAAATAGCCAATTTT